>CAIQTY010000001.1 GCA_903874955.1 uncultured Alphaproteobacteria bacterium
GTCAAAAGGCATAAAGTTTGGTCGCAAGCGCAAAATTGACCGAGAAAAAATAGTCTCTCTCTACATCAGTGGAATGGGTGCGACCGCCTTAGCAAAACAAGCCAAGATTGGCAGGTCTACTATATATAAGCTGCTCAAAGAATTTAATCTTATAAGTCCTAGCCTTAATTCCGAAGCCACTAAATCAACCACATAACAACAAAGAAGTAATATTAGAGCTTTCGATCGGGATCAAAAAAACTGTAAAGCAGCTGTGAAATTGATTTCTTCACAGTTAGTTTCATACCTCTAAACTTGCCCATAAAATAAGTCCCCAAAGCAGAAATACATACATTTTATACATAGTAGTTCCCTTTTTTTTGCGAACTACGATATATATGATACATGTTAAAAATGACAAATAAACTTCACAAACTTTTGGTAACCGGACGCATTTTTACGGTTGAAGAAGCCGCGCATTTTCTTGATCTCGGTGCAAAAGATACAGCAAAAGCTTTGTCTCGCTATGTTGAACAAAATATAGTCGTGCGAATCAAACGGGGTTTTTATCTACCTGTCCACTCTAGGTTTTCAACTGGAGACGAGGCCTTTTCAAATCCTTGGATTGTCTTACCAAAAATATTTCCGGAACATTATATCGGTGGATGGTCTGCTGCTCACCACTTTGGATTCACCGATCAACTTTTTTCATCAACCTGTGTATTAACAACAGCACGTATCATGCGTCCCAAGGTTCATTTGAAAAAGTTTACATATGCTTTATTCAGGTCACAAAGCCTAAATTGCACAGAAATACTTTGGGTTGATCAAGAAAAAATTCCAATCTCAAACCCACATAAAACAATTTTGGATATGTTCCATAATCCTAAATGTGGTGCAGGTATTACCCACGTCATTGAATGTTTTCGGTGCTATTTGACAGAAGCCTTTAATCTGGAACTATTCAAAGAAGCAGCAGAACCTTATCAAAACAGGGCTCTTTTTAAAAGAATTGGCTACATTAGTGAACTTTTGTTGGGAATTGATCACCCAATCTGTACGTTAGCAAAAGCACGCCTTACGAAAGGGCACAGCTTACTTGAATTTGATAGTCCCTCCCCTACTCTCATTGATCGTTGGAATCTTTTTATACCAACAGGCTTCTCTTTATGATTCCAAAAGAAGAAATTCTTGCGCGCGCTAACAAGCAAGGCTTAGCTGCAGTTATGATAGAGAAAGACTACTTACTAGGGTGGATTTTAAATGCCATTAGCACACACCCTTCTCTCAAAAACTCTTGGGTTTTTAAGGGAGGTACGTGTCTTAAAAAATGTTACTTTGAAAACTATCGCTTCAGCGAGGACTTGGACTTCACAGTTTTAAACCAAAACCATTTAGACGTCTCCCTTATACAAAATGCATTTAACCAGATTATCAAGCGTATCTATGAAGAAAGTGGTATTGAAATTGACCCCAGCCGCACTTTATTTGAAACCATCAAGAACCCAGCTGGACAAACTATTGTTCAAGGAAAAATCTTTTACAAAGGTCCTGTCAGCCCATTGGCTCCTAGACAATGGCCACGTATTAAGTTTGATTTGACGGAACATGAAGTTTTAGTATTTGATCCTGTTTTCAAGTCAATTTTTCACCCTTATACGGATACTACTGAATTTATAGATGCTCGTGTTCAGTCCTATACAATGGAAGAATTATTTATCGAAAAGACCAGAGCACTATAAGAGCGCACAAGGCCACGAGACCTTTTTGATGTGATTGAAATATGGAAAAGAGAAAAGCCAATCAGCTCTGATATGGTCAGCCTGATTCCTGGATTTCATAAAAAATGCAGCTTCAAATTTGCAATGTTAGATTTAGTGGGCTCTTGTATTTCTTCCACCATTACTTGAATTTCAAGAGGGATTGGCTGGTCACTCACTATACATTGGATATATCTTTCGATAGATTCTTCAATGGTAATTTCTTTTATTTCGCGATTCGTCTTACTCAAATTTAAAAGAGCTTCAGCTGGTAGAAATTTTGTTACTGCTGGCATAGGACGATCTCCGCCAATGATTCGGTCGATTGGTCCTGGAGAGCTAAGTGAGCTAGCAGCTGCAGGACTAGGTGATGATGAACTAGGGGAAGCATCCGAACTATATAGGGCAAAAGGTGCACCAAGGCTAAAAACACATAGGGCTCTTAACGGCCAAGATGAAAAGTTGATGATCATGAATAAATCCAATTAAATTTTTAATAATATATTTTTATAATCATATTTAATTATAAATAATTAATTAACACTTAAAGGAATTATATCGATGAAATGCCATGGACCCGCTGATCAAGTCAGCAGGAGACTAGAGGGGGGTATATCCCTTAATTTTTCTAAGGCACAGGCCTGGAGCTTTGAGTGATTTTGGTGTAACCAGACAGAAAGTTATATCAAGATTTAGAATCAAAAAAACTATCGGCAAGTTCTTGTTGATTAACATCCGATGGGGCTTTTGGACCCTGTAAAAGCTCATTCTTTGCATTCTTATCACAAAAGGAAAAATGCTCCCCATGGCTGTTAGTACTAGCGTTTTTTTCAAGGTAGGTAAAATATTCTGAAATCTTTGCTAAAGAAGTCACAACCCGCGTGATGCGTTGTCCATTAATATCTTGAAAACAGCAAGCCTCGCAGATAGCTTGAACAGCTTGGTTTAATTGGTTTTTAATCTCCGCAGGGGATGTTGAGGCAATCGTATTTAAAATCTCAACCTGGCTTAGAATTTTTTCAACCTCGAGTTCTGTTGTTGAAACAACCACCTCAAGATCATTAAGAATCCCCCCAAGGTGAGCCTGGGCACTATTGATGTCTTTGCAAGATTTAATGCTCAGCTTCAGATCCTTCATCAGCTGATAGAGCTTTTTTACAGAGCTTTTAACATCCACATTTAGTGACACAGCGACTCCTCAACGTTACTAAAACGGACCTAAGACTATGGTCAGCTTTTTTTTCAGGGTATCGCCTGTAAATGGTTTTAAGATGTAGTTAGTGACCCCAGCTTCTAAAGCTTTTTTAAAATTTTCCTGGGTGTTTTCTGCAGTCACCATCACGAATGGAATTTTTTTATTAACTTTTCGAACCTCGCACAGGAATTCATACCCATTCATGGGTTGCATATTCCAGTCCGATAAAATAAGTGAAATCGGTTGGCTCTTTAAAATTTCCAAAGCTCTAACACCGTCTGAGGCTTCTAAAACGTTATTGAAGCCTAATTGAGACAACAAACTACGCACAATACTGCGCATAGTTTTGTAATCATCCACAACCAGGATAGGTATATCCATATCAACTGACATATCTACATTTTTTATTTGAATTTATTAATTTAATTGTATTTGACAATATATAATAAAAAGTAAATTTTAATCTGGTTATATTAATAATTTACCTTATACAGAACATATTACGCAAACAGCTTGGGAAAGAGAGCTCTTTGACAAAGCCATGTTTTCTTAACCTATAGACTTAATTTCAAAAGATTGGATTTTGTAGAAACACTCAGGTAATATTCAAAGAAAAATACAATACAAAAATTATGGGAATTGTTAATACAAGACGTGTCTATCCCCTGCGCTATACAGGTAATTTATTTTGGTTAATTTTTTTCGTAATTTGTTGGCCACCGCTTGGAATATTCTTGTTCATCAAAAATGCCCACTTCATCAAAAATGACTCAACGTTCTATTTAAATTACCATGGATCGTGGGGCTGGGTGATTTTTTGGGCTATCCTATTTTTCCCGATCGCGATCATTTTAATGGCTATTCGTGGGGCCGATGTAATTGAAGAAAAAAATGAATAATCAAAAAAATCAGGGACCGATCAATGCAAACCTTAAGGTTCATTTTACAAAGCGCAAATTCCTACAGATCATATTTATGGGGAATATTTTTTGCTATTTTCCTGATTGCAATTGATGCCAATCTTAGACCGTATTTGGTAAAAGAACTGATTAACACAGCGGTAACCCCTGGTTCAAGTAATATTTGGGGGCTCGTTTGCATTTACGCGGTTTCTCAGTTTCTGATGGTACTGGCCTGGAGACTCAGTGACTGGTGTGCCAGCACATTCAACGGTTATTACCGCACAAACCTAGCGGCTTCCCTAGATAGCAAGGTTAGCGCCTATTCCTATAGTTTTTTTCAAAACAATCTCAGCGGCAGCATTGTTGCAAAAATAAACGACGCATTTAGCCTGACTCTTAACATTATCTTCACCGCCCAATACCAGTTTGTGCAGTTTTTTCTAACCGCCCTCATAACCTTGGTGCTGCTTGCCCAAGTACATATTTTCTTCACTTTAGCGCTGCTGTTATGGATGATTGTTTTTTCGTTAATGACTATTTTTGGCATTAAAAAAGTGACGCCGCTTATGAAGCGCTATGCGCAATCAAAATCAAAAATTTTTGGTCATTTAGCCGACTATTTTACAAATATGCTGAATGCTAAATTATTTGCAGCTTCTGACTTTGAAATGAACAGGCTGCATGATGTTTCTGGTGACTATATAGAAAGCACCAAAAAACAAGGCTATTTTCTAATGAATTTTTATTTTGTCCAGGGAATTATTGTTTCAGTTTATACCTTAGGTTTTTTATTTTTCCTAATCCACCTGCAAAACCAAAAAGTCATCACCCCAGGGGATTTTGCGCTGGTGTTTATGCTCAACCTTCGAATGTTCGAAAAGCTTTTTGAGCTTTCCCATCAATTGCGGGAATTTACCGTTAATTGGGGCGCCGTTGATCAAGCTTTAGACATGCTAAAAGGTATTCCTGAAATTACGGATATCCCAAATGCCAAGTCCCTTAAGGTTCCAAAAGGACAAATTATTTTTGATAAAGTTAGGTTTCACTACAAGGGCACCGAACCCTTATTTAACGATCTATCCATCAGCATTGAACCAGGGCAAAAAGTCGGCCTGGTCGGCTATTCCGGAGGAGGTAAATCGACCTTTGTGAACTTGATCTTAAGGCTCTACGATTGTTCAAGTGGTCATATCAGTATTGATGATCAAGATATCAAGCATGTAACCCAAGATTCCCTTCGAAGGCATATTGGCATGATCCCACAGGATCCTTCGCTTTTTCACCGGTCTCTTATGGATAACATCCGCTATGGCGACATTGATGCCAGCGATGCTGAGGTTATGCAAGCTGCAAAACGTGCCCATGCCCACGAGTTTATATCGAAACTTGCTAGGGGATATGAGTCTCTGGTTGGTGAACGCGGAGTGAAATTATCTGGGGGTCAACGCCAGCGCATCGCCATCGCCCGCGCCATGCTTAAAAATGCCCCGATTTTAATTTTGGATGAGGCAACATCCCAGCTCGATTCCCTAACCGAAAATGATATTCAAGATTCTTTGTGGGAACTGATGGACCAAAAAACCGCTATCGTTATTGCCCACCGCTTATCAACTTTACTGCACATGGACCGTATTTTGGTATTTGATAATGGCGCTATTGTTGAAGATGGAACCCATCAAAAATTACTCAGCAAAAATACCTTATACAAAACCCTATGGGATGCCCAAGTCGGTGGTTTTTTACCAGATAAGGAAAGTAAAAATTTATAAGAAGGTGTTTATATGTTTGATTTAACCAACAAAACAGCCCTGGTCACAGGTGCATCCAGTGGGCTCGGCCAGCAAATTTCAAAAGCCCTAGCAAAAGCAGGAGCGCACGTACTTGCTGCATCAAGAAACAAATATGCCCTGGATAATTTAGTCGATACTATTAAAAGCAGTGGTGGCTCTGCTGAAAGCCTAGAATTAGATATCAGCCAATTAGCTGATGTTAAAACATGCCTTTCTTCGATCAGCCCCATCGATATACTCGTTAACAATGCGGGCATCGCCAAGTTAACTTCTGTTTTTGATGATGACCATCAACATAATTTTGAAAAAGTCATTCAAATCAACCTAATTGGCCTGTGGCATGTCACTAAAGTGATTGCGACCCAAATGAGAAATCACAAAATTCAAGGATCGATTATTAATATTGGCAGCGTCAACGGCGATTCAATGCCCGGTATTACTAGCGCTGCCTACAATGCGTCAAAGGCCGCTGTTTTACAAATCACCAAAGGGTTAGTTGGTGAACTATCTCCTTACAAAATTCGCATCAATGCAATCAGCCCAGGTTTTTTCCCAACTGAAATGTCAAAGGGGTCGTTAGAAAGACTAGGGGAAAAGCTGACCAGCAGAATTCCTTTAAATTTTATCCCTGATTTAAGCGATATGGATGCAACCATTTTGTACCTCGCCTCGAACAGAGCATCTCGCTATGTGACCGGTTCGGTCATTACAATTGATGGTGGTATTAGCTGGGGGGGAATTTCTTAAAGAATTTTCCAGTCTGAAATGAGTTGGGTTAGTATTTTTAAATTCTGTTTAATGAAAACAGCTGCATCATTCATATGACTTCCCCTGAACCCATGCACATAAAATTCTCCCCGCAGCAAATGCTACGAGGAGATTATAAATACTTAGAAGTTTAGCTGTTATTAAGCATTTTAATGGTAACGACGCTTCTTGTTTTTATAGGCCTGAATAAGAACGGCATTATCATCAAAATCATTATGAGAAGCTCGAGATTTTTGTTTTTTTGAGTTAACAGTTGAAACTGGGGTTGATGTAGTTTGATCAATACCTGCTGCTGGTGATTTAATCGCAGCTGCTAGAGTTGACGCTACGGACCCTGCTGCAACAGTATGCGGAGCAGTTATAGTACCAACCTGATATAGTTCATGAGTATAACTACTCGTTATGTAGTTGTAAGGGAGGGTTCCATAACCATTATTGCCCCAACCAGTCCCCCATGAGTTTCTAAATTTAAACGTTCCACTAGTACCAGCCTTATTAGTATCCGCATAACCACACAAAAGAACTGCATGACCACCTAGAAAAATATCTCTCCTCGAAGGCATTGGAACAGCTCCTCTTGGGGCCGATTGAAATGTATCATAAACCTCAATTCCAATCATGACTGGAGTATTTGCCGCCAAAAGAGCTTTAATAACACTTAGGTTTTGGGTAACAGTTGTCGTTGGGATGAACTTATATGAAGCTGAAGGTGGAACTACTGTTGCGATTTCGTATGAACTTGCATCGGTCTTACCATTAACAACAGCTGCAGGTGGTGCAGCGAATTTTGAAATATCGTATGGCCAATAGGAATCATGGCAAATACCTTTATTCTTTAATACCTGAATAGCATTAACAAGACTTGCTCCTGAATCTTGTCCTACAGTCCCTAGTAATAAGCGTTCTTGGTAATAGTGGAATAATCTAGATAGCATATCGGATCCTGGTTTTCCATTAGCACCTGTTTCCACACAATTTGCTGCAACTGCATTACCTTGTTTGATTAACTCATACAAAACCGCACCAACAGTTGCATTCGATGTACACGAACCCAAGTTACCCTGGTCAAATACAGGTGGAAAACCACTGCTAAAATCTACAGAAGGTGTTGATTTGGAAACCGCCGATAAGATTTTAATTATTTTGTTTCTTTTATCTAGGTGGTTTACTCCGAGAGCTCTAATCGTTTTAAGATCGTCGGCCGTTCTCCAGTTGCATCCTAATCCATATTTACGAGCTGATGAAGAAGCTGCATCGGCTTCGATAAGTACGTTATTAGCTGCATGCGCTTGCATGGTTAAACCGCAGGCCAGCATCATCAGCAATTTATTGATTTTATTATTCATAAAAAAAATCCTTTTTTAAAATTTAGTTACAACTAAAGATTGCAAAAAACTTATTAATAAAAAGTAAATTCATTTATGAAAAAATAACTTTGGAAAAGCTAAATCCTGTAAAATTCTTCTTGAAAAATTGCCAACGGATCACCAAGTCAGTATAGTAATAACAAAAATTGAGGCGTTTATGAGTTTGGCTGAAAACAACGTTATTAACTTCGAATCCTCTGGCATCACTTTAGATTTGACAGAAATTCAAAATCTTATCCCCCACCGTTACCCTTTTTTACTGATTGATAAAATTGAAAATGTCCATTTAGGCGAATCGGCTGTGGGCGTTAAAAACGTATCGTTAAACGAGTGGTATTTCCAAGGGCATTTTCCGGATCACCCGATTATGCCTGGGGTATTAATTATCGAATCCTTGGCGCAAACAGCAGCTGCACTGGTGATGAAAACCCTGACCGTGCAAAACGGCGGCGAAAAACCCGGAAACATCGTTTATTTTATGTCGATTGACAGTGCAAAATTCAGAAAGCCTGTTGTTCCGGGGGATGTGCTTCACCTTAAAGTCGTCAAAGAACGTGCCCGAGGCCATATTTGGAAATTCAAGGGTGAAGCCTGGGTTGGCGATGAATTGGCAGATGAAGCAATCTTTACAGCGATGATTACCCACAAATGAAAATTCACCCATCGAGCATAATTGCCCCTGGCGCCAAACTTGGCGTTGGGGTTAATATTGGTCCATTTTGTAGTATTGGGGCCGATGTAATTTTAGAAGATCATGTGGAACTCGTCTCTCATATTTCCATCAGCGGCATTACGAAAATTGGCGAAAAAACCAAGATTTATCCGTTCGCATCGATTGGTCACCCACCCCAGGATTTGAAATACAATGGAGAGCCTTCAACAACCATTATTGGGGCGAACAATACCATCCGTGAATATGTCACCATTCAACCTGGCACGGCAGGGGATGCCATGCAAACAGTGGTGGGAGATCATTGCTTATTTATGGTATCAAGTCATGTCGCCCATGATTGCGTCATCGGCAGTCACGTGGTGATGGCCAATAATGCAACCCTTGCTGGCCATGTTAAAATTGGTGATTATGTCATTATTGGTGGTTTAGCTGCGGTTAAGCAGTTTGTACGTATTGGCGACCATGCGATGATTGGCGGTATGGCCGGCGTTGAACATGATGTTATTCCCTTTGGGGTTGTTGTCGGCGAACGGGGTTGGCTCAACGGCCTTAATCTGGTTGGTATGAAGCGCCGAGGATTTAACCGCGAGGCCATTCAAAAGCTGCAAGACATTTATATGGGCCTCTTTATGATGGGGACCGAGCAGCCTTTAAGTGAACGATTCGATGGACTTCGTTCAAAATACAGTAACGATAACGATGTAAGCGTTCTGCTTGACTTTTTGGATGGAAAATCGAATTCCCTATGCCAGCCAAAAGCCGTTTAGAAACAAGTCAACCCATCGGCATTATTGCCGGTTCAGGGGCTTTATTTTCAATGGTGTGGAATCAGGTATTAGCCTTAGGGCTGCAACCAGTGGTTATAACCTTTAAAGGAGCTGGCCACCCATTTCACGATGACCATACCCCATGTCTGCACACAACCCTTGGGAAAATTGGGGAAATTTTAAATTTTTTAAAAAGCCATGGGGTCAAACAGCTTATTTTTGCAGGCCGAATCGCGCGCCCAACTTTTTCATCATTAAGTTTTGATACGGTGGGACTGCGCTGGATGCAAAAACTGGGGGTTAAAACCTTTGGGGGCGATGATACCTTACTCAAAGGGATTACCGAACTGTTAACCCAAGAAGGCTTTGAAATTATCAGCCCCAGGGAATTTCTTCCCAATTTAGTTTTAAAACCAGGGATACATACACAAGTGATGCCATCAGAGGATGATCTGCGAGACATTGCCCGGGGGCAAACCGTATTAAGCTGCCTATCAGGAGCCGATGTAGGCCAAGCTTGCGTTGTAGAAGAAGGACTCATTCTTGGGGTTGAAGCGATTGAAGGCACGCAAAAGCTTATTGAACGATGCGGACCTTTGAAGCGAAAGCCAAAAGGTGGGGTGCTGGTAAAAATTGCCAAAAGAAATCAGTCGACGCTCGTGGATTTACCAACAATCGGCGCGGAGACAGTTGAAGAAGTCCGGCGCTGCAGCTTAAGTGGTATTGCGATTTCGGCCCATACAACCCAGGTTCTGGAATTTAATCGGGTGATTGATTTGTGTAATCAGTACGGTGTCTTTTTGAAAGTGATTTAAATGAAATTACAAAACTGGACCCTCCGGTCTAGCCAGAGGGAGACTAGGTGGGAGGCAACCGTGAGGGAAACTGATGGGCAACCTAGCCAGAGGGAGACTAAAAGAAGGCGAGCCACATGAATAACATCACCTCAGTCTTCCTAGGGCTTGACCCTAGGATCCAGTGATTGTATGCCTTTTTATGTTTACATCCTAACCAATCAACAAAATGGCACTTTGTATATCGGACGAACAGATGACCTCATTAAAAGGGTATGGCAACATAAAGAACAGTTAATGAAAGGCTTTACTTCTCGGTATGACGTTAATAAACTCGTTCATTTTGAAATACTTGACGATGCAGCTGCCATGATACAAAGAGAGAAATCACTTAAAAGATGGAAAAGAGCTTGGAAAATCGAATTGATTGAAAGCAAAAATCCAGATTGGCATGATTTGTATGAGGAAATAATAAAATGAATGGTTTCACTGGACCCTCCGGTCTAGCCAGAGGGAGACTAGGTGGGAGGCTAGCAACATGAATAACACCAACTCAGTCTTCCTAAGGCTTGACCCTAGGATCCAGATGAATAATATCCGTCACGCGGCAAATTTTTGAGGAGATAAGACGATCATGACCACCCGCATTCTTTCAGGCATAAGGCCAACCGGTCACATCCATTTGGGTAATTACCTTGGGGCGATTCGCAGCTGGGTAAGTATGCTCAATCAGGTGGATGAATGCTTGTTTTGTATTGTCGATCAACACGCCCTAACCACGGCGGAAGATGCGAAAGACCTGCGCAAAAACACCCTAACGATAGCTGCAGCCTACATTGCCAGTGGCATTGACCCAATTAAAAATCATATTTTTGTGCAAAGCCATGTGCCCTACCACACCGAGCTGGCTTGGTATTTTAATTGTATTACGCCAATGGGGTGGCTATCGCGCATGACCCAGTTCAAAGATAAAGCCGGCAAAAACAAAGACCAAGCCATGACAGGATTGTTTGTCTACCCTGCCCTGATGGCCGCAGACATTTTGGTGTACAAAGCCACTCATGTTCCAGTTGGTGAAGACCAAAAACAGCACGTTGAACTAACCCGCGATATTGCCCAGGCATTTAATAATTATGTGGGTGCACCTGTGTTCCCCCATCCAGAGCCAATCATCAAAGGGGAGACCGCCCGCATTATGAGCCTTCGCGATGGCACCAAAAAGATGAGTAAATCTGATCCATCGGATTATTCACGCATTCATTTGCTTGATGATAATGAAACCATCCAACTTAAAATTCGCAAGGCAAAAACCGATGCAGAGCCAATTCCTGGGGAAATTGATGGACTGCAAAATCGCCCAGAAGCACGTAATTTATTAAATTTATATGCCATTTTCACGAGCACTTCCCTTGAAAAGGTTTGCCAAGACTTTGAAGGCAAATTATTTTCAGAATTCAAACTAAAGTTGGCGGATGCGACTGTTGCTCACCTCGGACCCATTAGGGAAAAAATGCTCGAGCTACTGGCAGATGAAACAAGCCTGTTGCAGTATTTAAAAAAAGGCTCAGATACGGCAAATGCAGTTGGGTCTGCGCACCTAAAAGAAGTACGCCAAGCCCTTAATATGGTTTAGGATATTTCCCCATAGCGTTTGTTAAAGCGATGCAGAGGTCTGGGTGGTTATTAATCGATATCCATATCTTAAGATACCGTCTCATTATCCTTTATTTAGCCAGGCTGTTTGATAGAATTCCATAATTTCATGCGGCGATCTTTATTAAGGAGCTTTTGATCCTTCTTGAATTTTTCATGAGCATCTACTGTAGCGTCCATAGATCCATCATATAATATATGTGAATGTTTTGTGTCCTCAATTATTTTACATATCTCAGCGTGTGTTTGCCATTTTGTAAGTAATTCTGGGTTAGGTTCTCTTACTTTTTTTGCCCTGGCACCTATATATTCAATAAAATCTATGCGTTCGTTAGAGAGATTTTGAGGATAAAAATCAGCATAGGATTTAGCATGTTCAATTTCAAATCCATAGGCAGTTAATAACTCCATTAAGGCACCACAAGGTAGATCAGTAACAATTTCTCCTTTCGAAGCACCTTCTATATATTTAAAAGACTCTGATAATAGAGGTGTCGCAAAACAACTACCGATCCAAGGCTTTTCATCAGCATGCTTTCGATATTCTGAACTAAAGATAGTAGTACAATCTGAGATGGTCATGGTGAGTACGCCACCAACTTTAAGCATAGTATTGATGTTTTTTAAAGCATCCATAATTTCAATTGGGCGCCAAAAATGCATGACATGAAAAATACCAAGTGCATCTAAACTGCCTGATTCTTTTATTGCGATTGCTTTAAGGAATTTGCGCCCATCGAAAGGGTTATAAAGATTTACTTCCCGACCAATTTCTTTGCTTGCAATGGCAGGCATTAAAGCATTTATATTTTCCTGTGAAATTTCACTTAGCGATAATTTATAACGCTTGACTAGGGGTTACTGCTGTTGGGCTTTTTATACATTCAGTACTAGGATTACTTTGGGCTGAAGCTGATAAGTCTGTATTTGCAAGTCGTAACAGCACAGTAAGAGTCATAAATATTTTAAAATGTTACATGCGTATTTTGCAGATAGCAGTAATTATCTATCTCATATACTACTAATAAACTAATATTGCAAGCGTTAATAGAGTAATATACTATTTAAAGCGATTTAAGCTTTTTAATAACTTCTGAAGTAATACGATAATGACCAATGATTTTAAAATCTTTTGAAAAGTCCTGTTCTACAGATTAAACAACAAAAGCCCAGAATGTTCTGGGCTTTCTTTGCAGGACAACGTGAAATTAACGTTTACTGAATTGGAAACGACGACGGGCTTTAGCTTGACCGTATTTTTTACGTTCAACTACGCGGCTGTCACGGGTAAGGAAGCCACCTGTTTTAAGCAGTGAGCGAAGCTCAGGCTCGAAGTTTACTAATGCCTTACTGATTCCGTGGCGCACAGCACCAGCTTGACCAGATAGTCCACCACCTTCAACCGTACACCAGACATCGTACTGAGCATGGCGGTTAACACTATGAAATGGTTGACCAATCAACATTTGCAGAACAGGACGCGCGAAATACTTCGCCCCTTCTCTGCCATTAACAAGCAGTTTACCATGGCCAGGCTTAATCCATACGCGAGCAACAGCATTTTTACGTTTACCTGTTGCATAGGCACGGCCTTGCGCATCAACTTTTTTCTCGTAAACAATAGGCTTCACGGTAGCTTCAACACTTGCGTTATGGTTTGATGCCACAGTGCTTGAGGCAACAGCAGCTTTCAAGTCTTCTAATCCTACTTTTTTATCGGACATGGGTTAGCTCCTCTTATTTTTTGAGTTCATGGCAGCAACATCTAACACGGTTGGTTGTTGTGCTTCGTGAGGATGGGCAGAGCCAGCATATACTTTAAGATTACGCATAATTTGGCGTCCAAGCGGTCCACGTGGGACCATACGCTCAACGGCTTTAATTAAAACGCGTTCTGGGTGCTTACTGCTTAAAATTTGCCCCATGGTGCGTTCTTTAATTCCACCCGCATAGCCTGTGTGCCAGTAGAAAATTTTATCTTGCAATTTATTACCAGTAAAATGCACTTTTTCAGCGTTGATTACGACAACATTATCGCCGCAGTCTACGTGTGGTGTGTACGATGCTTTGTGCTTTCCGCGCAAACGATTTGCCAATATGCTGGCTAACCTTCCTACTACCA
Source organism: uncultured Alphaproteobacteria bacterium (assembly GCA_903874955.1). Classification (GTDB taxonomy): domain Bacteria; phylum Pseudomonadota; class Alphaproteobacteria; order Paracaedibacterales; family CAITNM01; genus CAITNM01. Next base: position 13,771 of record CAIQTY010000001.1, read on the forward strand.
AATCAGTAGCATCAACCAGGAGCCATTGCTTTTTGACATCCTCTGGTCTAATTGATTGAGTCGTTTTCATGACTTTTTTCCATATTGTTAAACCTTATGGATTTTATAGCGAAATTAATGAATTGATGCAAGAAAAATCTTAAGAATGAGTCTGAGCGTGGACTTCATTGGCATGGTACTATTGTACCTTGTTGTGGGGTAAAAAAAACCAGAGGGGTTACCTCTGGTTTAGTTTTATTTAGATTACAGTATAGTTTGTGCTTACTATAAAGTTTTTATTTTGATTTTATTGTTTTTGCACCAAGTTCACTAAGTAATCTTGCTCCTTTGAACAAAGCAATAATAACTTTATCTGAGTCTGAATTTCTTGTA
>CAIQTY010000002.1 GCA_903874955.1 uncultured Alphaproteobacteria bacterium
ATAATATATAAAATAAATAAAATTAATAAAAAATTAAAAGGTTATTGATATGATACACTAATTCTGTATTTTTTATGGAAGATATCAATGAATTTTGCTCTTGCTCTACAAGGGATTGGTGGCATGAATAGTTTTTCAGCTGGAATACTTGCCTATCTTAGAAAAGAAAAAATTGTCCCAAGTATGGTTTCAGTAACAAGTGGAGCAATATCAACGTTTTTTCATTATTTAGATGAAGATGAAAAAAAACTAGAAAACCTTTTCAAACACGGTAACGAACATTATACAAAGAGCATTGTAAGTAAAGAAATGCAGGGTATGTTGCTGTTTTACAAATACGTTACAAAAGGCATGCCAGGAATATTCAAGAATGTACCTATGTGGAAGCGCCTCCAAAATTGCTCAATAAGTGATTTTTCAAATCCTTTTGAACTTATCAATATTTTGTCACCAGCACAAACTATGGAGTCCCAGATTAAAGATGAATATTTTGAAAATATAGCTGAACGCTATTGCAAATCTAATATTCCGATTATTACCAATGCATATAATTACGATACCGGCAAAGCTGTTATTTTTTTGAACCCTGCTGGGCAAAAAAGGCTTAAGGATACACGTTTTAAAATAGGTGAGAACGATGACTTTTCTGTGAGAGAGATCTCTCCTGAAGCAATAAAAGGTGCGCTGCAGCTTGTTCAATTTGGTCCCTATAAAGGAATGCTAGATGGAGCCTATCAATATAATCCATTTCTTGCACCCTTAAAAACAATGGATAAGCTTTTTCTTGTCACTGTTGTGCCAATAACGAAACCTTTAAAACCAATGGAAAATACATTTGATGTGGAAGACTTTAAACTTAAAATGCTATTTCTAAACAGTATATTTTCAGAAATACATAATATAGATTTATTAAACAAACTAATAGAAAATAAAATTATAAATCACGAATCAATGCACAAAATTGATTTCAATATTATTGAGCCTGGACTTCAAAAAGGGTTTTTTGATTATTTTGTTGAAGATGTTGATTTGTTTGAAGACGGTTTCCGAAAAGCAGAAATTTTTAAGAATTAAAAGGATAAAACTATGAACATTAAAAGTATATATATCATACTAGCTTTAGCTATTAGTAACCTTGTTAATGCAGAAGTCTGCGAGCTTCCTGATCAATTCAAAGGTAAAATTGATACATTCATCATAAAACCTGAAGTTTCATGTGGAGCGAATATATTTATAAATACTATGCCACTGTCTTTAGGTGCAAAAGCTAAATTAGCGAAAAAAGACCAAAACAATCTAGCATTGTTAGGGCGAGTTGCATACGAAGAACTTTCTGACATGTTCGAAAAATCAAAAATTGATATAAAAATTGAAGAAATAAAAATCAAAAACAGAGATAAAAAAGACATCAACCTGCGCCACTACACAGGAACTGATACTAAAAAAATTATCATGTACGTACATGGAGGAGGATGGAGTAGAGGGAGCTTAAAAACCCATGACCAACTCTGCAGAGAAATTAGCAAGCGAACCGGGTATTCTGTTTTTGCTGTTGACTATAGACTTGCGCCTGAAAACCCCTACCCAGCAGGGCTTAACGATGTTGAAGACGCATTTGAATGGGTTTTAGAAAACAAAGGAAAAAATGTAAAAGTACTTGTTTCAGGAGATAGCGCAGGAGGAAACCTATCAACTGCCTTAGCTATTAAGCGAATTGAAGCACAGCAAAAAGCGCCTGATGGTTTATTACTTCTATACCCTGCGTTAGATCTTCAAATTCCTGAAAAAACAGAAGATCGCAACGCAGATGGGTATTTCTTAACTAGAAGTAGTGTTAATAATTACATAAAAGGCTACCTAGGTAAAGATTTCAAAGAGCAAGCAAAAAATCAAAAAGTATCGCCGATTCTTGCTTCAAGTGAAACTCTGAAAGCTTTACCTCCTACTCTAATCATTGCAGCAGAATTTGATCCTTTAACAGCTTACTCAAAAGAGTTTACGGAAAAAGCAAAGGCTGCTGGAGCTAAAAATATTAATTTTGAACTTGCCGAAAAAACCATCCATATTTTTGCTCAGTACCCAGACCTGTTTAAAGAAGCTGAGCAAGCTCTTGATCTTTTAGCAAGAACAGCTAAAGACTTTTAATAAATCTAGGCAGGTAGGTGTCATGACTCGACGCTTACCTGTTTCCATTCACCAATTTTTAGATTATCCAAGGTATAGGGACCATATTGAATACGAATCAAACGATTCACCTGCAAACCAAAATATTCCATAATTTTGCGAATTTCGCGATTTTTTCCTTCAGTTAAAACCACTCTTAGCCATGCGTTTTGTCCTGTATGAGCAAAATCTTTCTCTGGTTCAACTTCCACTTCACGGTAATTAACACCGTCGATCGTTATACCCTGTTTCAATTCTTCAATATCAAGATTTGCGATATCGCCAAAAACCCTTACTCGGTAAACCCGTTTCCACATGGTTTGGGGAGATTCTGCAAATCGCGCAAATTCGCCATTATTGGTAAGCAGTAATAGCCCCTCTGAATTAAGGTCAAGCCTACCTACAGAAATAACGCGTTCTTGCAATCCTTCTTCTTTTAGGTAATCAAAAACCGTAAGGCGATCCTGTTCATCTTTATGCGTAGTAACAAGCCCGGCTGGTTTGTAAAAAGTCCAAACTTTCACTTCACTAACTTCTTGAATCGGCTCCCCATCGACAGTAATAATTTCACTGCCATCAACCAACGGTGCGGGTTGTGCAACAACCTTACCATTAACGCAAACACGTCCCTGTTCAATATAGCGGTCTGCATCTCTTCTAGAACAAACTCCGCATAAGGCTATGAATTTATTTAAACGAATTTTTTCTAATACTATTTTGTTGGATGACATGCCTGTACAAATTTCTCTAAAATAATGTGGTCAAGAGGGCCTAAAAGATATTCGGGGTGCCACTGCACACCCAAACAAAACGGGTGGTCTGGGTCTTCGATCCCCTCAACCAGCCCATCTTCAGATATAGCATTAGCTACAAGCCGTTTGCCTAACTGATCTATCCCCTGATGATGCGATGAATTAATTTGCGTGGAACGTTGATTAAACCAATTGTGAAGGTTTGTCCCTCCGACCACTTCAAGCCCATGAGCCGGTTCAGTGGGTGGAACAGTCTCAGTATGCTTAATATCGTCTTTAAACTGCGAAGTCAGGTCTTGAAATAAAGTTCCACCATATAAAATATTAATTAATTGGTGACCACCACAAATTCCAAGGACAGGTTTTCTTGTTTTAAGAAAAGCTTCCAGCAAAGCCTTTTCAAATTGGCTGCGCACAGAACGCCGCTTTAGGGTTTTGTGAAATTCATGCTGTCCGTACATTTCAGGATCATGGTCAAAGTGACCACCAGCAATAATTAAACCATCAAAACGGCTGACATACTCAGGTATCAAACTATGTTCATAGCCTATAAAGCATGGAACACTTCCCTTCTTAGCGAGAGAATCATGATATCGATAACGCGTTGCATACCATGGGTAGTTCGAATACCACGCGGCTTCAGGCTCGTCTTTTGTATCGAGATAGTCCAGCGGGATACCAATCAGAGGAAGTACCATGAAGCGAAGTCTTAATAAAATGTAACATTTTGTACTTATAGCACAATATTCTGCTTTGCACTATCATCATTCGATCCAAAATAATCGAGAATAAACTCATCTATCGTAGAGGTCGTTTCAGAAATTGGTGGTTTAAAACTATTTGCGATGACCACAAACACCTGCTTTGAGGCATCTGAACCAACATAACCGCATAAACCACTTATCCCAGACATGCCCCCGGTTTTTGCCCTGAGACTAGACGGAAGGCCTTTGCGGTTTGCAAGGGTAGTCAACTGTTCACCAGGATACGGCAGTGCAGCAACGAAATCTTTCACCTCATACCCCTTTTGTAAAAGCTTAAAAAGCTGGCGCGGCTGCACACGGTTATAACGAGAAAGCCCCGAACCATCAACAAACAACGCTCCATCCATATCAATCAAAAAATGCGTTTTTAAAAGCTGCTTAATTATTTTATCACCATCTTGCCATTCATTTATTTCGTCTCCCTGCATGTGGATTAGCTTTAAATAAAGCGAGTCAAATACCAAATTGTCTGAACGCTTAAGAGCGGGAGGAATAATTACGCTAAGCGGCTTTGAGAAGTGACTCCCGAGTTGCTCAAGCTTAGCTGGTAACTTGCTAGAATCCGTCAGATAAACCACCCTGCCCTGTATTTCAACTGCCTTTAAGATATTTTTGAATTTTTTTAAAATAAAGTTTTCAATATTTTTTGGTGATTTTTTCAATGTAATGATTGGACCTGCTATATGAATATTCCCGGTTGCCTTCAACGCATTTCCATCTTGCTTAATGCTGACCTTTGATTTTTGGTCATTGGTGATAACATTTGAATCTATTGAATATCCCGCATCATTTTCAATATGCGCTTGGCCTATGTAGAAACCTGGCGTAATATCAATAGCAATGAGATTCTGATCTAAACTACTGGCAGAAACCGGTGTGCTATAAGCCGTTCCCATGTCATCGATCACAAGATTAGGGGAATAAGGCGGCGTCTTAAACCCAGAAGCATCTATAAATATAGTCCCGGGGATATTTCTTGCGTTCACAATATTTAAAAGGTCAATTAAATCCTGTGACGTTAGGGTTGGATCTCCTGAAAAACGAATTACCAAATCATGAATTTTTCCGTATTTTTTGGCGGCCATCAATTGTGTTTGAAATCGATACTCACTCCCGAGCACCTTATAGCTAAGCAAAGCAGTTACCACTTTTTGGCAACTCGCCGGCGTTGCATAAACATCTGGTTGATATTCAAGACTCGGAGAACTATCTTCAACACCACCAGCAATATAGGAATAAAATGCAAGTTTTTTTTCGTAAAGTTGCTCGTGGGTTGATGCACACCCCATTAAAAATACTGCACCAACAACAAAAATAAAATTTTTAAAATTCATAAAATATAAATAAATCAAGCTTTTAGCCATTTGTAGCACAAAGGTTAATTTTCTGCAGATAAAATAACAGGTATAATTGGCCCTGGAAGCTTTATGAGAAACTTCTTTTAATGTAGAATTCGAGGATAAGTTGTCAAATTCATAGATCATGCGCATCACTCGAAAAGTTCAAAAAATCCTAAGTTATTACGAAGCAGATAATCCAGGAAGCAAAACAAACTTAGCAAGAATTCTGATGAATGGACGCGTAGGCGGCACGGGAAAATTACTTGTCCTAGCTGTTGACCAAGGGTTTGAGCATGGTCCCGACCGATCTTTTTCTCATTATGCCACTGCCTATGACCCCCACTACCCCTACAAATTAGCGATTGATGCAGGTCTATCCGCCTATGCAGGGCCTTTAGGCTGGCTAGAAGCTGGAGCTGGAACATACTGCGGGCAAGTCCCCCTTATTTTAAAGATAAATAGCTCAAACAGCTTAATGAGCAAAGATGTTGAACCTGATCAAGCAATCACTGCTAGTGTAGATGATGCACTGCGCCTTGGATGTAGCGCTATAGGTTTTACAATCTATCCTGGATCTGATGCAAGCCTTGAGCAATTTGAAGAACTTCAAGAATTAGCCGCAGAAGCAAAAGCAGCAGGCCTTGCTGTTATTGTTTGGTCTTACCCAAGGGGAAATTTTTCCAAAGAAGGTGAGCGAGCTATTGATATCATTTCTTATGGTGCGCACATGGCCGCTCTTCTGGGAGCGCACGTTATAAAAGTTAAGCTCCCGACAGAGCATTTAGAACATCCTGAAAATAAGAAAGCTTATGAAAAAAATCACATTCCTATTAAAACCATAGAAGATCGTATTAAAGTTGTGGTTAAAGCCTGCTTTAACGGCAGAAGAATCGTTATTTTTTCCGGTATGGAAATGAAGAGCGCCGATAGTGTCGTCGATGACGCAAGAGCCATAGCTGCAGCCGGTGGATTCGGCTCAATTTTAGGTCGCAATTGTTTTCAACGTCCCTACGAAGAAGCGATGGTAATGCTGAAAAATGTAGCTGACGTCTATTTAAAATCTTGACGATAAAAACACTTCGCAAATCACAATAATGTTCCTAGGGCTTCGGCCCTCGGGATTACACCATCATAAATCCTCCCCAAACTAAAGCATAAAAACATGCTCGTGTATCACACCGCAATCAACACATCTGCTAATCTATCATTTTTATATTTTATTAATGCTTAATTAATAGTTTTTTTAAAATAATAAAACAAACAGTAAACTTCAGATGAAAGGTTAGGATAATGAAAAAATTATTATCGGTATTATATATCATATTTTGCTTCACGGCCCATTCTTCCTCTACAAATGGAATTTCTTGCCAAGGCCCTAATCAAGAGAGCGATATCGAAAATTTAATACCTTCATCTCGCTCTTGCAATTTCAGTAATGAGCATAATAGCCAATCTAATAAAGGTTCATACCTTGCTAAAACAAGGTTTTACATTAACAAAAATCCATGGCATTGCATATTATATTCATCAATAATAGCAGCCTTAATAACTACAGCTATTGTAACGCCTATTGCCTATAAATACGGACAAAATAAGCCAGTTAACATACCATCGCCAACTCCTATACCGACGGAAACTCCATTTTATCCAACACTTCACCCAACTGAAGAACGACGACTGCTATCATTTGGCACAGAATCATCAATGTCGCCGATTGTATGTCACCAAACTATTCTAGAATTTTACGATTCTATCGTTCCTCAGTGCTACGATGTTGTTAGAGCCATCGAACCCAGTTATCAGCTAATGGGTTAAAACAATCCCTCTAGCTCATCAATCAGGTCTGCAATCATTTGCAGGCCTCCCTGCCAAAAGGCTTCATGTTTTAAATCGAATCCAAAGGGTTGTAACAGGTCTTGATAGCCTTTACTACCGCCGGCTTTTAATAAATCAATATATTTCCCCTCAAACCCCTCGGGGTGCTTTATGTAAAACGCATACAAGGAATTGACGAGGCAATCGCCAAAGGCATAGGCATACACATAAAATGGAGTATGGATAAAGTGACTGATATAGGCCCAAAAGCTCTCGGTGACAGGGTCGATATTCACTGCTCCACCAAGCGCTTCTTCTTGGGTGCGGCGCCAAATACTGGCTAAATCATCCGGCGATAATTCTCCCTGACGGCGTGCCTTATGAACTTGCTGTTCGAAGTGATAAAATGCAATTTGCCGCACCACGGTGTTGATCATGTCATCGATTTTACCCGCCAGCAGGGCTTTGCGTTCATCAGCGGTTTGGCAACCATCTAGCAAATGCCTAAAGGTCAGCATTTCCCCAAAAACTGAGGCGGTTTCAGCCACTGTAAGCGGCGTATCGGATAATAAATACCCCTGAGCGCGTGACATCATTTGATGGACTCCATGGCCAAGTTCGTGGGCAAGGGTCATCACATCACGCCGGCGCCCTTGGTAATTCAGCAATATGTAAGGGTGTGCACTTGGCACAGCCGGGTGGGAAAAGGCACCAGATGTCTTACCCGGGCGGGTTGGTACATCGATCCAGTTTTTGTCAAAAAACTCCTCAGCAATTCCAGCAATCGTTGGAGAAAAACTGGAATAGGCATCAAGCACCATCTTACGGGCGACCGGCCATGAAATATGCGCGTCATCATCAATCGGTAGCGGCGCGTTACGATCCCAGTATTCCAGGCGACTTTGCCCCAGCATTTTTGCCTTAAGGGCGTAATAGCGGTGGGATAGGTTAGTATAATTTTGACGCACGCAATCAGCTAAAGTTTCAACTACCTCAGGCTCGATTTGGTTATCCAAATGGCGACTACTATCCGATTTTGGAAAATTGCGCCATTTATCGTCGATCTCTTTATCTTTGGCCAACACATTGGTGACGGTAGTGAACAAAGGCAATTGGCCCTGCAAACCTGCATTCAAAGAATGGGCAGCACGTTTCCTAACATCACCGTCCTTGTCGCTCATTTTGTGAACAACCGCTTCTAGGGGAAGAGACTGCCCATCAAAACTAAGTTGCATAGAAGCTAAGGTTTCATCATACAGGCGAATCCAAGCATTACGGCCGGTCACTGATTTTTCCACCGCATAGCGCTCTAATTCCTCACTCATTTGGTGCGGTTGATATTGGCGTACAATTTTGAGCCAATGGTCATATTTTCGAAGTTCTGGTGTTACAGCGATCGCCTTGGCAATTTCATCAGCACTGAGTTTTGCCAGAGCCAACGTGAAAAATACAATTTTAGCTGACAATAAGGAAACTTTTTCCTGTGCCTGCTGATACAACGCCCTGTAATCTGCATTGTTTAGATCGCCATAATAATTCAGCACTGCAAAAGTCATAATTTTGCCAAGGCTTTCACTGATATTTTCATAAGCTTCAATCGCCTGAACTAGGGCCGATCCGTCAAGGTCTTTATCAAATGCCTTGGAGTAGCTCTTAACAAAGCTATCAACCTGATTTTCAATTGATTTAAAATCCTGATCAATTTTTGGATCGCTAGAACTTTGGTATAAATCGCTTAAATCCCATGTCGGAAGATCAACAAATCCCTCAATATTATTGCTCATTTTTTTATGCTCTCACTTTAATTGATTAACTAAGCCTTGCGAATAGTATGATTTTTCGGTATATATTTGCAATAAGTATAAATTTTTTACAAAAGGCTGCAAGGAGCTTTACGTACAATGGCTGTTCCAAAGAAAAAAACATCCCAATCTCGCCGCAACATGCGCCGTTCTCATCATGCTTTAACGCCGGTGAACGTTCAAGAGTGCCCTAACTGCGGTTCAGCTAAGCTTTCGCATCATGTTTGCACGTCTTGTGGTCACTACAAAGGACGTCAAGTATTAAAACTTAAAAATGCAGCACTTGAAACAGAAGAATAGTTTCATAGCATGACAACCTGCATCGCCATTGATGCCATGGGGGGTGACGGAGCCCCTAAAATCGTTTTTGATGGCATCGCCGAGTTTTTAAAAGATCATCCAAATACAGATGTTAACTTTTTGACTTTTGGTCAAGAGAGCGTTATTGCCCCCCTGCTGACTGATGACATAAAAAAATACGTGACCATCAAAAATGCGGATGAAGTGATTACCGGTAAGCAAAAACCAACCGATGCGATTCGCATGCGTCGTTCAAGCATGCGACTGGCGATTGAGGCAGTAAACCAAGGTCAAGCCAGCGCAGTTGTTTCAGCGGGTAACACTGGTGCCTTTATGGCACTATCTAAAATTATTCTCAAAACATTCGATGGCATTGACCGCCCTGCTATCCCTGCCCTGATACCAAGTGATAGCGGCTCTACCCTGGTGCTGGATTTAGGTGCAAATATCGATTGCAGCGCTGAGAATTTAGTACAATTTGCCGTGATGGGTTCTGTGTACGCGCAAAAGCTTATGCACATTGAAAAACCAAGTGTTGGCCTGCTAAATGTTGGCAGTGAAGATCTTAAAGGGAACCAAATTGTTCAGGGTGCAGCAAATTTCTTGCGGGACCACCCTTTAGTCAAATTTCATGGTTTCGTCGAAGGGGACGACATTACCAAAGCAACAGTTGATGTCGTTGTAACTGATGGATTTACAGGAAATATTGTGCTCAAAGCAATTGAAGGTACGGTTAGGTTGTTTGCTCGTCAGCTTAAAAAAAGTCTAAGCGACACCGTGCTCAGTAAAATTGGCGCCATGATAGCCCAACCATCGCTTGCAAACTTTAAGCGCTTTGTCGATCCCAGACTTTATAACGGCGCCATGTTCCTCGGCCTTAGAAGCATCGTGATTAAAAGTCATGGTGGAACCGATGGCGTTGGATTTGCGAACGCTCTTAAAGTCGCCGATGAGATGATCAAGCAAAATGTCATCCCAGACCTTCAAACTGGACTTGAAGGAATTCAATAATGCACCGTAGCGTTGTCCGCGGAGTGGGTGGCTACCTACCAGAAAAATGTATTACCAATGAGGACCTTGCCCATACAGTCGATACAACTGATGCATGGATCGTTGAACGCACTGGTATGAAACAGCGCCATGTCCTAGCAGAGCATCAAAACACCTCTGACATGGCCGCAGAGGCTGCAAAAATTGCCCTGCACAATGCAGGAATTTCCCCATCGGAAATTGATTTAATCGTGGTAGCAACGGTTACCCCAGATCACCCGTTCCCCGCAACAGCCGCCCGTGTGCAAGCAAAACTTTGCGCAAATAAGGCGTTTGCATTCGATGTAAACGCGGTTTGTTCTGGTTTTATTTACGCCCTTTCGGTTGCTGATCAGTATATCAAAACCGGCATGGCTAAGCGTGCCTTAGTGATAGGCGCCGATGCCATGTCAAAAATCATTGATTGGACCGACCGTGCAACCGCCGTGCTGTTCGGCGATGGCGCAGGTGCGTTAGTATTAGAAGGCGTGCCCGCAACCCATGGGGATAATGACCGGGGTATTCAATCTACCCATTTGTTTTCAGATGGTAATCATTACGATTTATTGTACGTTGATACCGTATCCGCTTCTGAAAATCAGGCAGGCCATGTGCGCATGCAAGGCCGTGAGATTTTTAAATTTGCCATCAAGCTTATTGGCGAAGCGGTCGAAGTTGTGCTTCAAAATAACAACATCACTGTTGATGATATTGATTGGTTCGTACCCCATCAAGCAAACCTCAGAATTATTGAAGGCATCAGCACCCATTTTAAAATACCCATGGAAAAAATGGTCGTAACCGTTGACCGGCATTCTAATACATCGGCGGCAACGATCCCCCTCGCCCTTTGGGAAGCACAACTTGATGGTCGCATTCAAAAAAATCACCGGGTGGTTCTCGAAGCCATGGGTGGAGGCCTCACCTGGGCATCAGCCCTGATTAAGTGGTAGTATAGCATTTATTGTAAATACTATATTGCTGAGCGGATTTATGGCCTAACCAAGAATTGAAGCCTGGTTAGGGGGGGGGGTGTTTTTAAGGAAATTCTCCTATTCATTGGGTTTGTATTCCCGAGCAATTTCGGTTTTTAAAGCCTGTAAGATCAAATCAAAGCATCTAATCCATGCGATATATAAGTTGATTTATTATAACATGTAGTTTATTTACTTTTACCGCCCCAATCATGCCATTCTCAAGACCTAAAGTAAGTCTTTTCTTTAAAGTTTCTAATTCTGCTTTCTTAGGTTGTATTTCCGTCCTTGTGTATGTTTTGCTTTTGTCAGAGAACCAACTATTAATTTTCTCAAAGATTTCTTTTGCTTGGTTTTCATTTACTGGTCCTTCATCTCTAGCAGCTACTTCCGAAGCACTGCTGTTGGATGTATCAGTTGTTGATGCTGAATTGCTGGGTGTATTAGTAACTGTTGAACTTGTACTTCTACTTAGTAGTTTTAACTTAGGAACTTTGCCAGATGCTGAAGGTCTAGCTTTGAGCTCTATAGCTTTTTGTCTATTTTCGTTCCATTTAGTTTTATATTTTTTGACATTTTCGCTATCTTTGTCTTCAGTTGTAATTTTAAAGGGGTTAACATCGCTCCAAGTTATCGAAAAATCATTCTCTAGGTCATAATCAACTCTGATTTTGGAAACAAGCTGTTGAACGTCTTCGAAGTCGGCATAATTACCTAGTTTTGTCATGTCTTCAAAACTATCAAAATTTAAAGGATCTTTAGACGCAGCTGAATTTTCCATTTGCTCACTTAACTTTCTCTCTTTCACTGTTTTGCCCTGAGCATATAGGTGATTAAGGGGATTAGATGGTACACCACTATTGACTGTATTTCCTGATGGTGAGGGAGAATGTGATGTTGGACGTAAACGAACACTACCAATTGTTGATAGATCTAGATTGGGTCTGACTACTGTACCTCCAGAAGAAGAATTTTTATTGGAATTACTTGTTTGCCCTGAATTAGAAGAGGATCCTCGTTTATGAGCAGTGTTCGCAGAAGTTTTGTTAGTTCCATAAGAGTTAGGAGGCGGAGGCGGAGGCGGCACTGATGAATCATTACTAGATGTCGAATTTGAAGATGACGTCATGTTGTGTGTATTACCATAATAAGCCCCGCCAGAACCACTTGCCTGATTCAAGTTCACTCTCTCCTGGGCAGCTATACCCAGCACACTGTGTCCGCTTGAAACATATTTTTGATAGTTTAGAAAGCGAGTGTAATCTCTATTCCAAAAATCTGTAAGTATTCTATGGTGAACTGTGTTTGGCACATTATATCTTGCAATCTCGGCATTTCTCGACCCCATTTCTGCGATATTCATGTACGCTTGACGTATGTAGGCTGATTCTGGATCATTACTTTCAAGCGGCTCCAAATGTTTTAATTTAGCAATATAGGCAACCTCAGGAGCCGATTCATTTTCACTTAAAACAGGAGTCTCGCTAAGCAGCTGTAAAAAGTCATTTTGAATAGTCACAAGCCGACCATAACCATTTTTTGGAATATCAAATGGTATAATTGTACCACCAGGAATATCAACGTGAACATCTGACTTTGTAAACTGATCAAATCTTAGAGGCTTTGATGCACGTTTAATGACATCTTCAAGTTTATCTTTGTAGTCATAAATTTTACCATCGTTACTCATAAGCTTGCATATAGAGGCGAATTCCTCCTTAAAGTTTTTTACAAGCATTATTCCAGAGGAGATGAGCCCTTCTGTAAGTTCAGCGTCTTTACTATAATTATTATATCCAATCATATAAAATGCATGAGCCAGTAAAACATGTAATCTTTTATGTTCAGGCAACCTCTGGTAAACTTCATAACGTCTGGGATTTGCTCTATATAGCCTGTCCACGATACCGCAGGTAATGCAGCCGTCGATCATTTGTTGTATTTGCTCATCCGTAGCTTTTGTATCGTCAATCTTTGCGACCATAAGACTCATAAATTCTGAAGCTTTGGTCAAAAGCGCTGATGGCGAAGAAGTGGCTGAAGAAGCCGAAGAAGTAAAAGGAGAGGATGCTGAGGCAAAGCAGTCATTCATTGGTAGGCTGAGGAGCAGGTTCAATAAAAAAAATTTTTTTAACATAACAATTTCTTTCAAGGCTTGTATTTTTATTATTTAAATAAATAATTAATAAATCGTAAATTAGATTTAAAATGAACTAAATAACAACTAAATATTTAATATGAAAAATCAAACATTGAAAAGATAAATTTTTGAGTTTAAAAAACCAGATAGATGCTTAACCACCAATAGAGTCTTCCTAGGGCACAAACCCTAGGACCCCCATGATAGATTCGTTTCACTGGACCTACTGATCAAGTCAGCGGACGACTAGTAGGGGGAAACCCAGCAGTTTTCCTAGGCCTTGAGCCTAGCATCCACATGATGGATTCACTTCAGCGGAAAATAGTAATCCCGAACTCAGGTTAACTTTAACCGTTTATTAATTTTTTCACTTTAAATTAAAATTACAGTTTAAAATATTATAAATTCAAATGACTGTGCTGTTATTCAATTTAATTGTTCTTGTTCTACTCAATACACCTGTTTATGGAAATTTTTTTGGTCCCATAAGTAGTTTTGGAAATAACCTGAATTTTGGAAATAGTTTTGGCAAAGGCTTAGATTCTATTCAAAGCAAGGTAGACGGTGCACAAAGCAATTTTAGCAACAATGTTAACAACGTTACCGGTCAATTTAGTGCTGCGCAAAATCAAATGAACACGGCACAAAATAATTTCGGTAGTGATTTTAATAACATTACAAATCAAGCAAATAGTGCGCAAAGTAATTTCAACAACAATGTTAACAACGTTACGGGCCAATTTAATGCTGCGCAGAGTCAAATGAATACTGCACAAAATCAAATGGATAGCCAAGTAAAAGATATGCAAAACGGTATTAATAATGGCATGAATAATATGACCCAACAGTTTATTCCACCTGGTATGATTCCCCCGGGTGCGCAACTTCCACAATTCAATATGCCATACCCTAACACCCAGCAAGCTCCTAATACTGCAAATCAAGGACCAGCACAAAATAGTTATAATGGCTATGGTGTGCCTAATAATCAGCAACAATATATGCCTATTTATAATTATCCCTCACCCCTGATACAAAACCAAATGCAACCTAATCAATTTAACAACGTGTATCCTTCAATGAACCAGCAATATCCTCAGATTCCTTATGCCTATCTCATGCAAAATCAACCATACACAGGACAAAACTTCTACCCTAAGCAATAACCTAAGCAATAACCACAGAAATTAATGATTAAATATATAGCTCTAACTATCCTCATATATATTTTACAAATATGGTTTTTTTATGATTTTTATTAAATTGGCATGATTTTTGCAGTGTAGGGCAATTAAGGAGGATTCATGCTTAAGTTTTTCGTTGGGTTGTATTGGTGTTTTTTATCACTTATGGCAAATCCACAATTCGATACATTTATGAGGATCCAGGAAAATGCTCAAAAAATTCCTGAGGGATTACTGCGCGCCGTTTCTAACATAGAATCTGGACGATACATAAATGGATCAATAGTTCCTTGGCCATGGACAATAAATGTTGAAGGTAAAGGCTACATATTTCAAACCAAACAAGAAGCTATTAAAGCTGTAGAAAAATTCCAACTTCGTGGATGCAAAAGTATTGATGTAGGCATTATGCAAGTAAATTTGCACTACCACCCCAATGCCTTTCGTAACCTTGAGGAAGCTTTTGACCCGCAAATCAACATTGCCTACGGGGCAAAATTTTTAAAACAACTATTTCTGCAACACAAAAGCTGGAATTTAGCAATTGGACATTACCATTCCGCAAAACCACAGCATCATAATGCGTATAAACAGAAGGTGTTAAATAATTGGGTAAAAACATCGCAAAATAAAAAGATGCCAACCCCTGATCTGAAAAAGACTGTACTAGAATTTGATGATCTTAAAGATATAGAATCGAAACTTAAAAGGACGTCAGTTAATCCCAAACACGAAATTACACCCTTTGCTAGTGTAAAAAGAGTCTACTACCCATTAGACACTGGCGCCCCTGCCCGTTCGGTAAATATTGAATCAGAAAGAGTGAGTTATCCCCTTGAAAACGCAACAAGCCGGCAGTACTATTCCCTTGATTAAAAATAGACCCTATAAAGGACTATACGAAAATGTGTATGTGTTAAATGCCGATTATCACACCTGAATTAGCGATAGAATACCTAGAAAAGAAAAATGTCGTATCAATCCCAACCGAGACAGTTTATGGACTTGCAGCCGATGCAACCAGTGATCAAGCTGTTGCAAAAATTTATGCTTTAAAAAATCGTCCCCAATTTAATCCCCTAATTATACATGTGGCCTCAATTGAAACGGTTCAGGAATGGGCATATGTTTCTAAGTTTTCAATAGAACTCATGGAAGAATTTTGGATCAAAAGACACGCCTCTATTAGTTTTGTTTTACAATTAAAAAATAATCATCCTCTCTCGCTTTTAGCCCTTGCAGGGCTTGAAACTGTTGCTGTTCGAAGGCCCAACCATCCGATTGCCTTAAATATATTAAATCATTTGTCATTTCCCCTTGCAGCACCAAGTGCTAATCAATCTAATACCCTAAGCACAACTAAGGCTGATCATGTGCTTAAAAGTCTGGGGGATATACCCGTTGTTGATGGAGGAATTTGTGAGGTGGGACTTGAGTCAACCATACTTGATATCACAAATGATGAGATGAAAATTCTAAGGTTAGGTGCTGTCACTGAAAATGATTTAAAACCGTTTGGCAAAGTTCAATTAGCTTACCATGGGGATGCAATCAAGGCACCTGGTATGTTGAAGCGGCATTACGCCCCCAAAATCCCTTTGAGAATGAATATCCTTGAAAAAGAGCCTAAAATGGCCCTGCTGGGTTTTGGAGATTGTCCCGGCGCAGACCTTAACCTAAGCATTTCAGGAAATTTAAATGAAGCAGCTGCTAATTTATTTAACTATCTTCACCAGCTTGATAACACTTCTTTCTCATCAATAGGGGTGAACCCCATCCCCAATGAGGGAGTCGGACAGGCAATAAATGACCGCTTAAACCGGGCTTGCGAAGGTTAAAAATTCTGCCACTTTGCATTTAACAACAACGGAGCATAAAGATCTTCTTCCATTGAAATGACTACACGTTTTTCTTCTTCTGCAGTGGGAGACCTATTCACAAACGTTATTTTTGGCGCATCACTTATTACGGCAATTGGCGTTTGCTCGCCCCCCTCGCCCATTACAAAAACCGCCGCAGTTGCAAGTGCATCAAGAATATTAATCTGGGTGACACGTAAGGGTTTTCCATAGATATCAGGCTGATTAACATAGGAATATAAGGGCTCAAAGCCACACCAGCCTAAAGTAATACCCGTGACCCCGCGGCGCATGGGGGTTGTGTGGCTATCGGTGATAATAATACCCAGATTCTCTATAGAATGCTTAGCACGCAAATATTGCCAAGCGGCGTGAGCAACTTTTTGGATATTTTCAGGGTATAAAATATAAACCCCATCACCATTTGATTCATCAATACCAGCTGAGGAAATAAGGATATTATCTTTAATAGTTAAGTAAAGATCGTAAGGATTGTTATCTGTTTGTAAAATAGAATCAGCTTCCTGAGTGATCAGATCATACTTTGGTATAGATGTTTTTGCCACAACACGCCCCTGGGAAACACTGACAATTTTTGAAGTAATTGAAATAATATCACCCGATTTAAGCGTTTTAATATACTGATCCAAAATGGGTTCTAAGCTTTCATTCAGCGTTATCTTGCGGGTTTTAATAGGGCTAATCTTCATGATATTTCCAGTTGGGGTTTTTAAGATGGGTGATCGTATAATCGGGTGCTGCCTTTATGATTTCTTCAGGCCAATCGTTTAAAAAATCAAGCTCAAGGTAGGCATCTCCTGAATAAGATTTGTGAATTTTGGTTAAAAGAAAATCTTTTATCAGCCCTGCACTTAAAAATAGATGGGCAATTTCTGCTCCCCCTATCATGAAAATTTTTTGCAAAGGGTAAGACTTTACCAAAGGAAAAAATTCTTCTAAATTCCTAACCACCGGATGGTCATTTTGATTACTCAGCAAGGATGTTCTTGAAAAAACAATTAGGTTTCTATCTTTAAAAAGTTGATCGGGCATTGTTTGAAAGGTCTTTCGACCCATCACAATCACATGACCTTTTGTGGATTGCTTAAAATGATCGAGTTCATCTGGATAATTCCAGGGCAGCCCATTCCCCTTGCCAATAAGGCCATCTGGGCCTGCAGCCATAATACCGGTAATATTCATACAGCCCCATTAATTGCGTGCTTGGCTGTGAAAAACCGCATATGGTCATCTACGTTGTGCACACGCAAATAATCGGCTTTATAGGCAATCAATTCAGAAACAGCAAGAGTTTCGGTATCTCGATCTTTTGCTGGATGCACAGAAAAAGCCTGCATAAAAGACTTCCTAGAATGCCCAACAAGCACTTTGATATTAAGATCTTTTAAAGCTTCCAAATTTTGAAAAATCTCTATACTTTGCAAGGCACACTTTCCAAACCCAATACCTGGATCAATAATAATTGACTCTTCACTAAAGCCTAACGAAAGAAATCGCTCTATATTTTTCATCGCCCAATTTTTAATAACGTCTATTGGTGATTCATCAAACGGTATCAAAATATCCTTTTGTGCAGGTACCCCCAAGGAATGCATGAGGCATATGGTGCACTTATGGCTGGAAATTGCTTTTAGGATATCGTCGCTCAACTCACCCTTTACATCATTAATCCAAGAAATTGAATAATTATTCAAAATTTTATCGATCACTTCTGGCCGAAAAGTATCGATACTCACAATCATTTCACCATTTTTCATAAATGGTTCTAGGCCATCGAGCACGGGTTTGAGCTTTTGATATTCTGCTTCTGGACCTTGAATAATAGCACCTGGTCTGGTTGATTGTGCGCCTAGTTCAACAACGGCTCCATTTGCTGCATGACTAATGGCCTGCTCAATAGCTTTATCTGGCGCATAGCAAAGTCCTCCATCGGAAAAAGAATCACTGGTTATATTCACTATTCCGACAAGACTAGGAGATAAAGTAAAACTATTTGTGAAACAATTCACAGGCAGATATGGCGAATTTTGCAAAACCTGTTGGGTTCTTTCATCAATTCCCATAAGCTCCAGCAGGTGCATCAGAAAGGGTCTATTGTGAATTTCTGGATGGGGAATCGTTAAGTGATCATTATCAAGATGAATGTTATCCCATAGCAAAATATCAAGATCAATAATTCTTGGAGACCACCGCTCATAAGCCACTGGCCGTCCCATTTCATGCTCGATATCTTTGAGGCCCTGAAGAAGTGAATCTGGCGATAAATCGCATTCCCCTGCAACCACCATATTCAAAAAGGGTCTATTCCATTTCGCAGGTGCTCCAGCTGGTAAAATACAATTTGTTTCTAAAACAATCGAGCAGCTTACATTATTCAAATAGCTCTCTTTTAAAAGAGCAACCGCCCTTCGAAGATAATTAAAACGGTTTCCAAGGTTTGAACCAATGCTGATATATATCATGGTTTTGCTATTTACGATTTCCAGTGTAGCTAAATGACACACCGCCATGAACCCCAGGAATCGGAGGATGCAGCTTTGATAGAGTTACATCGAAATGAGAAATCAGGTTCCTTTTTTCGCCCAACTCCTTTTCTATAGCGATATATACTTCTGCTGTTAAATGTTCAATCAGATTAAATTGCTTTTGCTGGCATAGCTTTTTAACGCACTCAGCTATTTCAAAATAGCAAATCGTATCATCCAATTGGTCACTAGCAACAGCTTTGGGTGAAGACTTAAAGTTAAATTCTAAAGTAAAACTAACAAGCTGAGGATTGTACTTTTCCTGTTCACTGCAGCCAAGATGAACCCAAATTCGAAGATCTGCTATCAAAAGTTTGCATGAAAAATTATCTTGCAAAGCTACTCTCTGATTGTCTTATTTTGTGAATTGATATTAGGAGGACAAAACAAAAACTGCAAGCTTGCACCCAACTAGTGCAACCAAAGAATCCATCTCGCCAAAATAATATTATTGCTAATATACACACATATTAATTTTTTATTATTAATTATGCTATGAATTTCGATGCAATAAACAAAAAACCTGAGCAAAAGGCTGAAAATGGAATTAAGATTAAGCACTACCTTAAAATTAAATACGGCATTAATTGTGTCATGGTTTGGAGTATTTGGATCGAGTTCCTCATCCTCTCCTGAAAACCCACCACCTAGATATTATTCTTCATCCTCTTCGTCATCTCAGAAAGAGGAAACTCCACCTTTATATGAAGAAGCTATTTCATTCTCAAATGTACCTCGATACGAAAACTTGCCTAGAGGGACTTCATCGTCATTATCTTCAATATCTTCTGTCGGCTTAAACACATACGAAGAGGCTACAGGGCTATTAAACCCAATGGACCGACTAGACGACAGTATTAAAATGATAATATATCCTCACCGAGTATATTTCTACTGGGATAAGGGTGAGTGGGGTGAAGCAATAAAGTATTGTCAAAAAGAACGAGAGAAAGCTAATTGCACCAATGAAATTTTCGCTTTTTTGCTTAACCATGAAGCGATGATTAATCATAGACTCTATACAGATACAGGGGATATATCATATGCCAAACAAGCAATTGATATTTTACCCATTGCGATAAATAAACTAGCCGCACTAAATACAAAGGATAAAAACTTCTTCAGAGTAATTGAACACGAATTAATATATCGTTGGATACATCTAGGAAACCTATACAACTCTACCAAAAATTATACAGCAGCGGATAATGCATTTGAGAAGGCATACCAAATTGCATATTCAATAAATACTGTAAGGGAAACTACCTTATTAACTTGGATAATAGCATGTTTGGAACAAGCTCCTGATCACCCTAAAGGACCAGTTCATGTGTATAAAAAAGTAATTGAAAAATGTGAGGAAGGGATAAAATTAACTGGTACTAAAGAAGAAACTTTATTAAGCCTATTAATGTATATTATAAAATCACACATGAATATTCAGCCATTATTAACAACGGCAGATAAATATAAATTCCATGTGGAGGAATTATTTAATAAAACTCGCCAGTTACTAGATTTAAAAGGAATTGATGGCAACCACTTACTAACCGGAGCATATAGATCATACTATTTGGGCGTTATGGAAAAAAGTAAAATAGTAATTGAAGAATTCAATCCAATTAGCTTCGAACAAATAAAAAACCTTCTTAAAAACTTTAATAATTCTAAAAATAATGATAAAGGAGACAAAGTAAAAACTTCAACTAATCCAAGCCAAGGAAATGAGCAAGACCAACAGTTACTTAGTGCTGGAGATGAATTTTTCAAGAACGGTGATTTTAGCAATGCAATTAAGAATCTTAAGAAAGCACTAAAACCAAATTCTGATGGTTCTTCTAAACTTTCTGATCTTGGCAAGAGAAGAGCACAATTCTTATTGGGAGCATCTTACTTTGGGACACATGCGCCAGATGAAGCAATAAGGTGCCTGGGTGAGACAATAAGAATTGATAGCACTTTAGAACCAAGGCTTCAATGGAAAAATCAAGACCCAAACACAGAAGCACTAACTTACCAAATTTTAGGAAGGGCTTATGACGCTAAAGGTAAAATTAATGCAGCTATTCATAATCTTTATTATGCATCACAAGTAGCGGGTTGCCCAGCAGAAACCGCAGGAAATTCATTTTATTTTTTGGCGTTGACCTATAAGAAAATTAGACAGAGCAAAAACAAATTTGGGTTGAATGCAACAGATAGGGATTTAGCTCAACAAGAATCTGTAGCCTATAGGCGCGCATTAAAGATAAGCACACACCACCCATACCTCAGTTCAATTTTAAAGAACCAAGAAGATCTAAAAAAGATGGGGTTTAATTAACACCATTTTCTATAAATTTTGGGGCTATCTGTAAGGTCTGTATCGTGAAAAAATAGTTCAGTTTTGCTGGACCCTATGATCAAGTCGCAGAGAAACTGACGGGCCCACCCGGAGTTTCTCCATGGCTTGAGTATGGAGTCTAGTGAGTAAGATAATTTATCTGGAATTTTTAGAAATTGGTATAATAATAATCTAGGAGCACGCAAAATATGCCCCTATTTTTTTAGAAATTGTTCAAAACCCTATCGCAATCCAATTACCGAAAGCTGCCCACCCCAAGAAGAATCTTGACGATGGCAGGAACGCCTGTAGCTAAAATATTGGTCCTCTAAAGCATAGGTATCATATGGCAAAGCTTCTGTCGTATTGATTCCACTGAGTTTTAAATGACTCAACACATAGCCTGGCAAATCAAAAAAGTAATGGCTTGGGCGGATCGATGAAGCAAAAAACTCGGGAGCATTAGCTGCATCAAAAACCTCTTGTCCTACTTCATAGTTAGCTTGATGAATAGTTGGTCCAACAACTGCTGCTATATGTTCTTTTTTTGCTCCTAGGCTCTCCATAGCCTGTACAGTTTTCTCAACAATACCGGCAACGGCACTTCGCCAGCCTGCATGAACTGCCCCTATAACACCTGAAACATGGTCAGCTAATAAAATCGGTGTGCAATCAGCCGTTTGAATAGCGAGCAATCGCCCCGGGATTTTGGTTACCATGGCATCCATCTGGTGACCATTTTCTGTTTTCTCATCAACCACCAGCACGTCGTTTTTATGAACTTGTCTAAGCGTAACAATTAGCTCAATACCCATTGCATGTGCGATACGTGCTCTATTTTCCACAACGTTTTGTTCATCATCACCATTATGCAAATTAATGTTAAGGCTTGCAAAATCGCCATCGCTTACACCACCAACACGTCCAAAAAACCCATGAACTATGCTTGAATGGGTCAACAGATCTGATGCTTGGTAAGGAACGTGTTGCATTTTAAATTACCTTTTAAAAATCTCAAGAACTTTGAATTTTTGCCCCATTTCAGTGGGAGATACCAAACGGGTCGCTCCTGTCGTTAGACTAAATTTTTGTTCAGCAGTCGCAATCGCCATTAATTTTTCCAGTCTCTGCTCAATTCCTAACTTTAAGAGAAAATTGCCTTGCGGTTGAAAACGATGATTTGGGCAAAGACGTCTAAGGCTATGAAAATCGACCTGATGGGATAAATCAGCAAACCCTAAACTCTCCAAAACCTTAACAGGTTTATGTTGAAAAACGGCTTGCAGGGTGTCTCCAAAGCGAGACTCAGGAGGCGTGTCATCACCATAATCAATGATAAGTCCAACCCCCGGACTAAGCTGCTCAAGCGCTATTTTCATAATCTCTTCCGCCATAGGGCAGCTTTCTTTTATACTATTTGGGTTACCTGGGGGAGAAAAAATTAAGGTGTTTTCCATGTCAGTGTAGCGAATCTGACGCTCTTGCCCCCCTACAAACTGGCGAATAGGAAGAGTGTCAAAAAATTCATTTGCCAGCACAATCGTAAAATCTGCTCCGGCAGGAACCTCGTTTAAACTTTTGTACCAACACACAAAAGGATATTCTTCTAAAGTCTGCATCTGTTGAATAAGCAAGGATGGGCAAATTTCTACACAACTAACTGTCAGGCTCTCTAAAAATCCCTGTTGCCGTTCACCTATGCGCAAAATATCGTGCATCAGAGTTCCCCTTCCAGGGCCAAGCTCTATAAGATGCAATGATTCAGGACACCCCACCTCTTGCCATTGAGCAATGCACCAAAATGCAAGCATTTCTCCAAAAAGCTGAGAAATTTCAGGTGCTGTAATAAAATCGCCCCCGGAACCAATTACGTTATTGTGAACATAATACCCAAATTCATGGTGATAAAGCGCAAGCTTTTGAGCTTGCTCTACGGTAATTGGACCACATGTGCGGATGTGTTCTTGCAAGCATGAAGGCGTAACATCAGCAGAAGGATGCTTAGCAAAAGCATTAGCATACATAAAACAACACCAACTCCCATGTTATGGGTGCCCAATTGCACAACCACCTCTTGTACTTTAAACGGTTCAACGCATAAGCGAAAGAGGGCGTATAAACTTAAAAATAAACACCCTGTTACGCCTTTACGAAGTCTCATTCTGGGTAAATATTGGTATGCAAGATTTATAACCGCAAAAAGCACCAAACCTTCGAGGAACGACTCATAAATCTGGGTTGGGTGCCTTGGAGTCAATTGGTTAGGAAAAATCACGCCCCAAGGTAGATTCGTCTCAACCCCATAAAGTTCCGCATTAATAAAATTAGCAAGGCGCCCAAAAAACAACCCTATAGGCGATATTAAAGCTAACAAATCGCTTAATTCGTAAAAATCTACGCCCTTACGTTTTGTGTAAAGCATTGCCATTGCAATAACGCCGATCAAACCTCCATGGAACGACATACCTCCTTGCCATACTTGCATAATTTCAAGAGGATGATTCAGGTAATAACTTGTATCATACAGCATTGTATGACCTAACCTGCCCCCAACCACTATTCCTACAACCGCATAAGGCAAAAAATCGTCAAATAGCTTAGGAGCAATAGAAAATTTAAAACGCCTAATTAATCGGTGCGCCCAGTGGCACGCAAAAACAATCCCAATCACATAAGCAATGCCGTACCAATGAATTTTCAAAGAGCCAAATTTGATAGCAACAGGATTGATTGCGGGAAAAGGTATCATCGATTTAACTAATGATTAGCATTCGAGTTGAAATTTTTGCATGGTTGTTGCCTCATGACAAGCTAGCAAAAAACACTAAAAATTGAAATACGTGAGGATGCTTAAAACTAGCTAGCAGAGCCGATTTCCATGAAAACACAATAATATTTTTTAGGTTAATTTTTCTTTGTTAATTAATTATTAGTGAGGAATGAATGAAAATTCATAATAGAGGAATCAATTAATACAAAAATTAAATTAAAATGATCGTTCCCGGCACCATTAATTGGATAAAATTTGCGCGCTTAGTAGGATTATGGGCTGCATTTTACCTTTTTATTAAATTTGGCATCTATTGGATTGATGATGGTGGGTTTGCCTTTAAACAATATGTCATCACAAAACCTATCATTATACAGTCTCTTGTAATTTTAATGATTGCCAAAACTATTAATTCCCTGTGTCGGATTTTTATATGGGACTTTATTGTTTATAAAATTCTCAAAGGATTGGTACCTTTTCTTTTGGTACAGTGCATTTCTTTTGGTGTATATACAGTTTCAATTCTCATCATCATTGGAATGATCTTTGGGAAATCGATTGTCGGGTTCCTAGCAACATTGGGTGGCATTGGTGTTATCATTGGGCTGGGTGTACAACGTTTAGTTTTAGATGCTTTTTCAGGAATTCTAATTAACTTAGACAGTTCATTTACTCTTGGTGACTTCATTCAAATTAATGTTAAAAATTCCCTTGTTATGGGGCGTGTTACTAACATTAGCTGGCGACTAACGACTATAACAACGCCTGAAGGTTCAGAAGTTTGTATACCAAATAGTGTGGTTAGTGGTACCGCAATGATGAATTTATCAAAACCGACTGTTATTTCTGAATTTGAACAAATGTATTGTTTTCATCCATCTCAAAATGATGGATTAATTTCAGAAATACTAACAAACGCTGTGCTTTACTTAAAAGAAATGGGGTACTTAGAAAATACTCATCCCCCTAAAGTACGACTATCAAGAGTTACTTGTGAACAAGGTGCAGTTTACAAAATTAAATACTATCTTGATCCTACAAAAAATGGCCCTGGTAAAGTTAAGCATTTCCTAAATACGGCTGTGCTCAGACACGCTAATGCAACCGGACTTCATTTTTATGATTCGAATAAAATGAATATATCCATAGACCAAAATTTAACTGATGGTGGCAAAATTGAAAAACAAAAAATCCATCGTTTAGAACTTATAAGCGCTGTTCCTGTTTTTGATGAGCTTAGTAATCAAGAACTGATGTTTTTGCTATCTAACATGGCGCGTCACATTTTCAAGCCTGGATGTGCGATTGTTTCCCAAGGGGAAGAAGGGCATTCCATGTATATTATTGAAAAAGGATTAGCCAAAGTACATGTTAAGCAGGAAGATGCCCCAGATGCAGTCGTGAGTATTTTAAATCCTGGTGATTATTTTGGTGAAATGTCTCTATTAACCGGAGAAAAAACAACCGCAACCGTTGTAAGTGAAACCGAGGTCGTAACTTATGAAATAACAAAAGATATCATCAGTTCTTTGGTTCATGAAAATCCTCAATTATACGAGAATTTCGCAAGAGTTATTGCCAATAAAATTATTTCAACCCAGCAATATTTCAAAAAAAGCCAACAACATGAGGAAAAAAACACCTTAGTCGATGAATTTTTGCATAAAATCAGAGACTTTTTTCACCGATCACACACAAAAGATACGATCACATAGTAAAGCTGTTGACCAAACTACCACAAAGTAAGTTCCAACCATCAATAAGAACAAAGAAAATAATTTTAAAGGGCATCGACATAAGCGTTGGAGGAAGCATCATCATTCCCATACTCATCAGAATGCTTGCGATAACCATATCAATGACAATAAAAGGAAGATAAATTAGAAAGCCGATCTCGAAGCCCCGGCGTAATTCACTAATTACAAAAGCTGGAATCAAAATGCGCATCGGTACATCCTTGGCAGATTTTATATCGGTTTGCTTGCCAAGATTCATAAATAATTCCAGATCCTTTTCCCGCACATTTTTACGCATAAATACATGCAAAGGAGAACAAACCTTATCGTAAGCTTGTTCATATGAAATTTTATCTTCCATAAGCGGGGCTACCCCATCTTGATAAGATTTATTAAAAACAGGCCCCATTATAAAAATTGTTAAAAACAGGGCAAGGCTGATTAAAATCATATTTGGGGGAGATTGCTGCGTTCCCAAAGCATTTCGCAAAAACGAAAAAACTACCACAATTCGGGTAAAAGAGGTCAGCACGACAATCACCGATGGCGCAAGAGTCAACAGGGCCATTAAAGCACTGAGCTGGATCATTCTGCCAATTAAAGTACCGCCAGAATCACCAAGATTTAACGTAAAGCTGTCTGCCGATAACGGCATATGACTAAAAAGCATCAACAGCACAGCAACGTAAAAAAAATGCCTGAAGTGCTTAGATTTAAACATGCTGGCGATCAAGTTCTACGGTTTCGATAGAACGGGCCGCCTGAGAAGTTTCAAGAAGAATATCATTATTTGGACCCAACATAATCACATAGCGTTGCCCGCGATGGGTAATATTGAGAATTTGTCTTTTACTATCGATCACAATCGGTGGTTCAATGATCACGCCAGTCATTTTGGTATTAAAAAAAGGCGTACTTGAAAGCCTCCCCGATTGATGAAGATACCGCAGGACCAGGGCAAACAGGCCAATCAGCCCAAACACAACAAACAATGCAGCAACAACGTTTAGCATAGGGATACCTTGATTTGTGAACCTTTATTAATGCTAGCGGATATTTTTTTCAAAAAGCAATACGAACAACGAAAAGTCTCATTTATAGAAAATGATACACTTCAAAAGCTTATTTGATGATTTTTGTAACCATCAAAAAGCTGCTTAAATGATCTTAAAAAGAGTATACAAATGAATTTATTCTATAGTACTTTTTTAATGCAAAGAAAAAATTCAGATGCGATCTTTCAAGATACGAAAATGACAATAAAAGTACAATTTTACAATAAACCCTAAAAGGTAAGTTAGGAGTTTTATATTATTGTGCGTAAACAGGAAACCGTTCACACAATTCCAGTGCCTCTGCTTTAGCAACTTGGGTAGCAGATGTTGCATCTCCATCTACCGTAGCTTTTAAGACCTCTAAAATCATTCGACCAACCTGGCGAAATTCAGCTTCTTTAAAACCGCGCGTCGTCCCCGCGGGAGTTCCTAAACGGATGCCACTGGTAATTGTAGGTGGCTGAGGGTCTTTAGGAATACCATTCTTGTTACAAGTCATGTGTGCGTGTTCTAGAACATCCGCCGCATCTTTTCCGGTAACACCGATTTTGCGTAAATCCAGCAACAACATGTGGCAATCAGTCCCGCCAGTGAGCAGGTCAATTCCACCATCAACCAATACTTCGCCTAAAGCTTTTGCATTTTTAACAATTTGAAAAGCATAGTCTTTAAATTCAGGCTGCAAAGCTTCACCAAATGCAACCGCTTTGCCTGCAATACAATGCATTAAAGGGCCACCTTGCAAGCCAGGGAACACAGCACTATTAAATTTTTTAGCAAGATCTTCCCGGTTTGTAAGGATGATCCCTCCCCTGCCCCCACGAAGGGTTTTATGGGTAGTTGAGGTCACAACATCAGCAAAAGGAACAGGTGTTGGATAAACCCCGCCAGCAATCAGCCCAGAATAATGGGCCATATCAACCATGAGAAAAGCCCCAACCTTATCCGCAATTTTTTTAAATTTATGGAAATCGATAAAACGTGGATAAGCCGATGCTCCTGCGATGATCAGTTTGGGTTTATGAGCAATTGCCTTTGCCTCAACATCATCATAATCAATGAGATGGGTTTGATCATCAACCCCGTAAGAAACAATATTAAACCACTTGCCAGACAGGTTAACTTTGCATCCATGGGTAAGGTGGCCACCGGCGTTAAGATCCATGCCTAGCACGGTATCACCAGGGTTCAAAAGGGCAAGAAAAACAGCTTGGTTTGCTTGAGCGCCTGAATGGGGTTGCACATTAGCGAATTCACAACCAAAGAGACGCTTCACACGTTCAATAGCAATATTTTCGACTTCATCAACATGCTCACAGCCATGATAATAACGCTTTCCGGGATAGCCTTCTGCATATTTATTTGTAAGCACTGACCCTTGGGCTTTAAGCACCGCTTGGCTTACAATATTTTCCGAGGCAATCAGTTCAATTTGGTTTTGTTGACGAACCAATTCAGCGTCAATTGCGTTAAAAATTTCTGTGTCATTAAAGTTGATGAAAGCTGCACCTCTGATTTTTGAAATGGTGCCGCTGGAGAGAATCGAACTCTCGACCCCACCCTTACCAAGGGTGTGCTCTACCACTGAGCCACAACGGCGATGTACTATTTATATCTTCTGAAAAAGGTTTTTGCAATCCAACTTATTACTGTATTGCTAAAAACCTTATACTAATTTTGGAGAAAAAATAATTGGTTGCGGGGGCTGGATTTGAACCAACGACCTTCAGGTTATGAGCCTGACGAGCTACCGGGCTGCTCTACCCCGCGATAAGGTGAATTATTTATAGCGGGAACTTGGATAAATTACAAGTTCAAATGTTGAATTTATTTTTGTATAAGTTGAGCTCTGATGTTTACAGCCATATCTTGCTTTATTGAAATAGCTTTTTTGGAAACTTCAATAATGCATCCCGCAACCTGATAACCATTTACTTTTGGCTTTTTTAGCATGTCAAGAATGGCCTCGATTGTGGCGTATGGTTTGGGGTAATTGCCGGCACCCACTTGCCAAATTGCTTGCCTTAAATATTCGATTTGAATTTGAGAAGGAGCAGCAAAAAACGCTGTTTGATTAATCGTTAAGGGGTCATTAGCAATAACAAAATCCTTAGCATATCCTGCTGTCAGGTTTTCCAGGGTTTCATGCAATCCATACATTTTAGCTGCTGTAGTTAGAATTCCCTCCTCGCTCCAACCGAGGTCCTTAATATGGCCTAGCAACTGCCTTGTGCGCGTTCGTTCGTAATGGCTATCATTGTTAGATGGGTCTTCGATCCAAGCAACACCTTGATCTTTTAAATAATTTCTTAAGACCTCTGGAGGCGTTTCAAGAAGCGGCCTGACTATAGGAACAGCGTCTTCGTATCGAATCATCTGAATCCCCCTAAACCCTGCAGGCCCGGAGCCCTTTAAAAATCGCATTAAAATCGTCTCGACTTGATCTTGCTGATGGTGCGCCGTTAACAAAAATGGATTTAAATAGTTTTTACAAAACTGAGTCAACAAGCTATAGCGAGCCTCCCGTGCACGTTCATGGCGCCGATTAATATTTTCACTATGGTCCCAGGTAAGGGTGTGGTGCGATACACCAAGGGTACTTAAAATTTGATGAACTGTGTTTGCCTCTGCAGTTGATTCTGGACGCAGTTTATGATCAACCGTCACGGCCTGAAGATAATAACCTTTTTCATTAGCGTATTCTTTTGCAAGCAGCGTTAAAGCCAAACTATCTGCGCCGCCTGAAACAGCCACAATAATGGTCACCCTAGACCCTGAAATGTACTGATCAAGAGTTTCGAAAGCTTGCTGTTTTAACAACGCCATGAATGCTTTAGTTTTTTGAAAGTATACTTGAAAAACTCCAATTAGCGTAACGTATTTCAAAACAGTTTGAGAAGTTTACCCATGAATACTAAAAAACTTCTAAGCGCCGTTTCAACCTAATCCCATCCGGATCCATATTACAGCTATAGGCAAGCATTTCAACTCCAGCCTCGGCAGCGGCTTTAGAAGCTACCCCATAGGCTTTATCAAGATCATCAGCCACTTTGAATGTGAGGGCATCTTCCCGCTGCACTACATAAAGTACGACGCTTCTGATGCCATTTTTAACTTGCTCAGCGAGCTCTAGTTGATGCTTAGCGCCCCTTGCGGTAACACAATCTGGAAATTCCGCCATATTATTAGCACGGATAAGGTGGACATTTTTAACCTCTACGAGGCATGCCTGGGTTGGCCCGTCGGTCAGGTAAAAATCGATACGAGAATTTTGCCCGTATTTGACCTCTGCTTTTACATTTTTGTAGCCAGTAAGCTCAGGAATACAGTCAAGGGATAAGGCTCCAGCTACAATCTGATTCGGATTACTCGTGTTCACCCCAATCCAGGTACCCTCAACCTCAACCATTTCCCAGCTGTATTTAAGCTTACGATCAGGATTTGAAGCTTTTGAGAGGGCAACACGAAGGCCCGGTAACGTTATCCCCATCATCGCCCCCGGATTTGGGCAATGGGCAGTTAATTCTTCGCCACTATCAAGCCGAATATCGGCTAAAAACCTTTTATAACGCTTAATCAGCGTTCCATAAACGAGTGGGCTTGGGAATTTCATTTCCTAAATTCCATCAACGCATCTCTTCCACAGGGGTAATGCCCAAAAGATTAAGGGCTTCAGCGAGAATACAAACCGTCGCCCTAAGCAGTACCAAACGGGCAGCTGTGTGCGCTGGATTTTGCTCATCAATAAAACGTAGTTGGGTATTGTCTTTTCCCCTATTCCAAAGGCTATGAAAGAGACTGGCTAAATCGTATAGGTAATTTGTCACCCGATGAGGCTCTAAGTGCTGGGCTGCAGAAAAGACAACTCTTGGCCATTGAATTAGCCCTTTAATTAGGGTCAGCTCAGCTTCATCGTCTAAACAGTCCAGTGAATCCGTTTGTGGCAGTTCACCAAAAAGTTGCTTTGCATGACGCAAGACAGAATGAATGCGGGCATGAGCATATTGAATATAAAACAACGGATTTTCCCGAGATTGCTCAACTACTTTATTAAAATCAAAATCTATCACCATATCTTGGTGGCGCGACACCATCATAAACCTTACCGCGTCTCGCCCTACTCGTTCAACCAATTGTTCAATAGTCACAAACGTTCCAGCCCGCTTTGACATTTTGACCGGTTGTCCATTATCGGAAAAATTGACCATCTGGCAAGTTTTAATAGTGTACGCTTGGTCAGCTTTTAAGGCCTTAACGGCTGAGGTAATCCGCTTCACATAACCAACGTGATCAAATCCCAAAATATTAACCAACAGGTCAAATTTCCGGCTGACCTTGTTATAGTGGTAGCCGACATCACCGGCAAAATAGGTCCACGACCCATCTGACTTTTGCAACGCGCGGTCGACATCATCACCATAGGCAGTTGCTTTGAATAAGGTTTGAGGGCGTTCTTCCCAATCATCAACCTGATGGCCTTTGGGTTTTTCTAAAACGCCGCGGTAAACATCGCCCTTTTCTTCTAGAAGGTTGAGAGCCTTGTTTACCCAACCTTCTTTATTAAGTGCAGCCTCTGATGCGTATTCCATTTCTATACCCAAAAGCTTCAAGTCACTTCGGATGAAATCCATCATCGCATCGATGGTAAATAACCGAACCGGTTCTAGCCATTCAGATTCAGGCTTACCAATGAGTGATTCATCATAGTGCTTGGCCAACGCAGCACCCACCGGTAAAAGGTAATCACCTTTATACATATCTTGGTCAAAATCATCATCAGAAATCACATGGCCAAGGGCTTGTTTATAGCGAACGTAAGCTGACCTTCCAAGGGCTATAGTTTGTCCGCCTGCATCGTTGATGTAGTATTCTCGCGCAACTTTATAGCCTACTTTTTCTAATAAACCAGCAACTGTATCGCCAAGAACGGCATTGCGCCCATGGCCGATGTGCATAGGCCCTGTCGGGTTAGTTGAGACATATTCTACCTGGGCAGATTTTCCGCTCCCTAATGAATTGGAACCATAGATACCTGGAAGAGCCAAAATTTCTTTCAGTTCATTTTGCAAATAATTAGATTTAAGCGTTAAATTAATAAATCCTGGACCTGCAATTTCAGACTTCAAAATCACAGGGTTGGTTTGAATTTTTTGAATAATCAGTGCAGCCAGATCACGAGGAGACATTCCAGCACCTTTGGCACAAACCATCGCAGCATTGCTGGCTAAATCTCCATGAGATGGATCCTTAGTTGGCTCTAATACAACCTTATCAGTATTAATGCCCCGCGTAATTTCCCTTAAACACTGTTCAATAAACCCTTGTAAATTAAATACTAAAGACACGATCTCTCCTCTTGATACCAGCTATAGGTTTAGCCTGATTAGAACTTACAATCAATGAAAATGGACTCGAGAAAACTATATCCCTCAGATAAAGCTCTGAGGGATATGTGAAATTTAAAAACACGACAAATAACAGAAAGATCAATCCTTCAGTTGATGAAGAGTTGCCTCCAGAGCAATGTTTTTTGACGCCACATTGTGAATTTCAAATCTACGACTCAGCCTCAGGCCTAGCACAGCTTCAAGATACTTTTCCCAGTGTTCTGACTGAAATACATTACCATATATGTATAGGGGGAAATTTTTTTCTAGTTTTTCACCCACGGTAATATCAAATAATCTATCCGCAAGACCTTTAGCTGCTTCGTGTAAAATGTAAAGAGCAACAGAGTTTTTATTCTCATAAGCCAGTTTCAAAACTATTGGCAACAAATCAACAACTTTCTTTGTATTTCCCTGCTTTAAATCTTGAATAATTTCATATCTTACATCCAAGATTTTTTGTTTTTCTGAAGGTATGGCTTTCCTTATAGCATCAAAAAATTCTTTAGTGCTGTCTTCCTTAAATTTTTTCCTCGAATTAGTGTCATGAAATACGCCTCCTTCAATATCCACCGCTGCAAGAAAGGCTTTCAAGCCTATCACAACGGCACTACCCTCATCTGAGCCCAAAATAGCACTGTGCCCACCTGCCCTAACTTCTTCACCGGCTAATTTTCGATACACAATTGATCCAGCATCGACAATTAAAAACACTCCTTGATCGGCACAGTTTTTCAGAAGGGCAATATCGGATGTCACAAGGATATCTAAAGCTGGATATTTATCTCTAATTGCATCAGCAACTAGCTCTTGCCTATCGGGGGTTCCTGCTCCTGCATATCCGGCATAAATAACAGTTTTATCTAGGACATCTCTAACAGAAGTTGTTTCAGTTTCTCTTTGAATTTCAGCGTTTTCAATAAAATCTGCAATTACTTGAGCAATTGCTTGCTCAAAAGGCAGGCCCGTACTTGGCCCAGGTAAGGTAAAATGATTAGTTTTAGAATTTTTATAAGAGACCTCAATCGCTTTACCATCGGTCGTTCTTAACATGGCAACATTCGTTTTGAGCGCTGAACCGTGAACACACAGTATGTAAAGAGGTTTTTTTTCCGTGACAATAGTTTTTAAATCTTTAGCCACCGGAGCAGCTGAAAGCGCGATCCAACTGAGGATCAGAAATAAAATTTTTTGCACTTTGCACCTAGGAGAATTTAAAATTTCTGACTAGAAACTAACATATATTCACTTGAAATTAATAGATGGCACCTCAATTTTATTGCTGCACAATTCCTAATGTTTTTTAATTTTTCCTCTTCTGTGCCACTTTGAATAAGTGTGGCGTGCTCAAAAGTATAATCATCAAAACAGTTTTAGCTGGTCCATAATGCGATTTGTGCGTCGACATAATTGTCGTCATAGGAACCTTGTTTAAAAGGATTAGACTGCCGAATTGTCTTCTCTTTTTCAGCTTTATCTTTGCTATCTTTTTTTGCAAGAATCCTAAATGCATTTGTAAATTCTCTCGCAAACTCATTAGCGAGTAATACCCCCTCGCGCAGCAAAGTTCCGCAGTAACTGTCCCGCAAGTTTTTAACTTCACCACCATCGTCTTCTTTAAATTCGACAGGTTCAGGCTCTTGAACATAGACCTTAACGTTGGCAATGTGACAGTCTTTACCATCTAGTTTACAAGAAGGAGGTTGAGCGTAGACCATTGGAACATGAAGCACTGCAAATGCAAAGAGAAAAAATTTAGAAAAATTAATCGATTTCATAATATATCCCTAAAAAATGTAAAAAAATTGCTTTTCAAATAACAGAATTTCTATCTTAACTCTGCATTTTTTCTTGCCAACCCCCTGCTGAGGCATATCATCCGTAGATTGCGCTTAGGGCGAGCTTTTCAAGCTTTTCTGTTTCACTATCATTTTCTAGGTATGGGCTAACCCAAAGAGTAATCGTGCGAAAAAAAACCAATATCCCTTTGCAAGAGCAACCATTTGAATCATTTTCATATAAAGCCGATTCATGCTTAGTAAAATTTTCAAGAGGTTCTTTATTAATTTGAGACGTATTTTGCCGCCTAATCAGCTGTTCTGTTTCCGCATCAGCACCATTATTAACCCCATACAACAGGGAAAAAGAAACCAGAAACACTTTAGCAAAAAAAGAGCACCACATTCGGAAAAAAGCACTAAGAAAATGTAATTAAGTTTAAACAAATTTTATTTAGTTCTGTCAAGCCAAGCTAGCTTGTATTTTTAGCGAACCTATCAAGATTGTTTAAAAATTCTGCTATATCATTGAAAAAGGCTTCTCTGGTGATTTTACTGTCGTGTTGCAAACTATGCCAAGCGCCAGCATAAACTTTATGAATTGCGTGAAATGATAAGGCAACTTTTTCGTTATGGGCTGTATCAACGACTCTGTCGTCACCAGCTGTTCCTATAAAAATCTTAGTTTTCAAGGTATCCTGTGGTTTTAAATCCTTTAAAAATTCGCGAATTGCTCTAAAAGATGCGAAGATCCATCCCCAACTTGGTCCGCGAGGCACCATGGTTTTATCACGCTCTTGAAGATGAATAAATTGATTATATAATTCCTCGGAATGACTACATTTATTATCGCTGAAGACGTTTTTCTTGGGATTATAGTCTGATTGCGTAATGCAATAATCTTTTGCTTTTTTTAGTACCTTCACCGTAAACCAAGCAAGCGGATGCGCTAAAAAAGAAGGAACGGGTGAAGTGTTAATGCCTATCATCGGTGCTTCTAAAATTGCTGCAGTGCAATTGATTTTACTTTTTTTCAAAGCAAGCAATGCTACCAAGCCCCCCATCGAATGGCCGTACAGATAGATAGGCATGCCTTTGATAGGTTTACTTGATACCAAAGCCTCTAGATCAAGCAAATAATCATTAAAATTATCAACATGAATCATTTGTGGGTTAGGCACCAGCCGCTGAGACCTACCTTGCCCCCGAAAATCAAGCACAAACACATCAAAACCATGGGAGACAAATTTAAGAGCGATAAACTTTTTCCAAGCATCGTTACAAGTTTTACCCGGCAGAATGATCATTTTTTTCGGGGATTCATGGTGGCGCCCAACTCCACAGTACCGGGCCACCGAAACAGTTATGTTATCAGCGGTTTTAACATTAGAGTAAGTAAATTCTTGTTGTTTTGAAGTTTCCGGAACTGAAAATTGAGAAGCCCAAATCCCCCAACAAAAGACCAAAAAAAATTTTACAAAAAAACCAAGAGCCTTCATAACCCTCCTATTGCCTGACCAAAGTCGTTCTAAGCGCTACTAACCATACTACCATAGCCCATGCTTGGTGGATTAGAGCAACGCTAAGCGGTACCATTAGTAGCAGGGTAGAAATTCCGAGCAGTACTTGGATAACAAGCTTAATTCCAAGCAAACGATAGACGTTTCCATACTTTACCCATAAAAATAGGCTGTATGATAGAGTTATAAGAGCAATAACCCGATGAAGCCACTGAACCATCGCTGGATTATTCATGAAATTTTTCCAAAGGGGATGATAAAAATTCCATTCAGATGGAATCCACTGACCTTCCATTAAAGGGAAGGTGTTATACATAAGGCCAGCCTTAAGTCCTGCCACATAGGCGCCATAGATAATCGTTAGGCTAATTAACACAAGCAGCACCAAATTTTTTGGATTAAGTTTGTTAAATTCCTTACTTTGAAAACGCCAGAGCGAGATTGCAAGAATCGATAAAATAATAAATGCCATGACAAGGTGAATACACAAGCGGATGTGGCTAACCGCCGGGCCTGCCTTCAGCCCGCTTTTGACCATCCACCAGCCAATGATGCCTTGCAGCCCCCCTAGAGCAAAAACAATCCCAATACGTCCTCTTAGCCAACCGGGGAGATGTTTAAAGAGAAAAAACAGCGGCAATAAAACCAAAATACCGACAATACGCCCAAGTAATCGGTGACCATATTCCCACCAATAAATAGTTTTAAATTCCTGCAACGCCATCCCCTTATTCACGTGAACATATTCTGGGCTTTGTTTATACAAATTAAATTCTATTTCCCAGTCGTTTTCAGTGAATGGCGGCAGTATATGAAGGGGCTTCCACTGGGTCATCGATAGTCCAGAATGGGTAAGCCGTGTTGCTCCACCTACCACCACCATTAACATTACGGCAACTATTAAAGATTTTAACCAGGTTGAAACGTGAGCCATTGAAATTCTATTAACTGTTTTTCTTTAGCCTATGAGGCAGAAATATTTTCAGCAAGACTGTTTTAAAAAAAACGCAATTATATTTTAATATTACGCATTAATAATTCATTAACTCTTTTATTGCATATTATAGTTGTTAACAAAGGAGTTTTAATATGAAAAATAGAAAACTAAAATCACTATTAGTAGCATTACTAATTTGCGGAGCACATATTTATGGGAGCTCACCTACTCAACATAAAGGAGATGCTGACGCCGTAAAAGGAATGGAAGAAAACGACTGTACTTCTATAGAGATCAAGTACGAGGAACTTGAAAAAATGTTTAAGTCTGCTCCACCTCCTGAAGTTGAAAAGCAATTAAAAGAAAAGTTAGTAAAGGGTAAAACCGGGTACCGAATTTTATTTGAAAAACTAAACCCCAGTCAAAAAATAGATCAAAAAGTGCTTGATTTAGTGCCGAATCTTATTGCTATGCATTTTGAAAATTGTATGGACTTAGCTCCTCAGGGATTTATTGACATTATCAAAATGAAAGAAACTAGCATTGAACATTTAGTTTTTAAAGGGTGTGGAAAACTTATTAACAAGGGCGGATTTAAGCAATTTATAGATAATATGAAACAAAAGCCCTCTAAGCTAAAGACAATAGAAGCAAAGGATATTAAGGTTGAAATATCTGAAAAAGAACAGTTTGACAAGGTGTTTACTAAAGTCAAACTCACAAGCCTTAGTTAAATAGCAAAAATTAAAATGCTTTACCTTGAGATGTTAATTCCATTAGATCTCAAGGTTATTTCAAGCAAAGCATCTTTAAAAATTTTTAAAAATGCATACCTTCGGGGCGTATTGACAGCATAGATGGAAATCGTTAAATAAATTAATTGCTTTTAAGCATTTATTTTGGCAATTTAATAACTATTTAAAGATTTTATTAACATTATTGCTAAAAAAGGATACGTTATCATGAATAAACAAAATAAAACAATCAAAATGAGGGTACCTTTACTGGTGCTGTTGTCTTCGATTTTTTGTCTAGCAAGCACTGTACATGGGTCTTCAGAGAGCTCTTCGGATCAAACTCCCCCAAGCAAAAAAGTATTAGTTTGTGCACTAAAAGCTGCAGGCTTTGATTACGTGGTTGGAAATAGAGAAGATGCTCCGTTAATAGGCAGTAGCTCTTCAAATGCCAACAACAATGTATTCACCAATTTTGTAGGAAATTATACCCATGAAAAAGTTGGCGCTAAAGAGCCAACTGGTTGCATCAACATGCAACATTTTTCACCTATCTATACTTTTGATAACAACAATCGACCAGTGGCTGGACACACGGGCTTTCAAGCTGAAATTCAAAGGTATTTTCAAGAAAATCTAAATCAAGAAGCAATCGCTCAGCATTTTGTACTATGGTATTTACTAGGTTTTGCACTGTTAGATGGTGCGGACATGCTATTGCAGGTCGACCATGATGGCAGGATCAATGTTATGCAGAAGCTGCATCAAGGGTATTTTGGTTGGAACAAAGATGATAATAATCAGCAAATCAATGTTCAACAGCAGTTTAAAAGGCCGCATGTACTGCACGGCCTTCCTAGCAAAGCGGTAAAAGAAATGGGTTGGTTTATCGAAAAGAATAAAGCCAAACTTTCAGCACTAAAAGATTTATTCCCTTACGAAATGCAAGCAGGGTTTAAACAGCGTTTAGAGGAATTAGGATCATATAGTCAATACTGGGAAAAATATAGCCCATTTGATATTTTTATTCTAATGTGTGTTCGCAATAATGTTAAATCATTT
This sequence comes from uncultured Alphaproteobacteria bacterium, assembly GCA_903874955.1. Taxonomy (GTDB): domain Bacteria; phylum Pseudomonadota; class Alphaproteobacteria; order Paracaedibacterales; family CAITNM01; genus CAITNM01. The sequence continues at coordinate 37,971 of CAIQTY010000002.1, forward strand.
CATGAAGATTACTTGGGAATTCTTAAATCAGATGGCACAAGAGAAATCAGTCAAGCACGAAGAGATTTTCAACCGGAAAATTGGTACAACCATTCAAGACCGTCTATTTTTAGTTGTTTCGCTGATACATTAATAATGAGCACACTTGCACAAGGAAATACTGTTGATGCAGCGGCCCTAAAAGATTCTTTGTGTCTTGTGAATGAAAATCATCCAGCAAATATAGAGAATTATTCTAACGATGAAATAATAAGTAGTTATACACGTCTAATAGAACATTTAAAAAGTCAAAATAGTGACCGCGAAGCAGCAAGACTATTAAATGCCGTTGGGCGGGATCGAATCAAACTGCAAGCTGCCTCTGGCAGTCATTCCTAATGCAGTTATAAAAACCAGCCCATAGAAGTAGGCTGGAAATCATCAAGGGATGTGTAATTTATTTTACACCTCTTACGCTATTTTGTTATTTTAGCAAATTTTTCTTAGGCAACAGAGTTGTTTAGACTCAGCAAACTAGGCATAATGGACAAAATTTTTAGTTTAGTGATACATCAATGCCGCATATTGCAGATATTAAAGCACGTGAAATTTTAGACTCAAGAGGAAACCCCACCGTTGAGGTTGATGTCACTTTAGAAAGTGGTGCTTTTGGCAGAGCAGCAGTTCCAAGTGGCGCATCAACGGGTAGCTTTGAAGCAGTTGAAAAACGTGATGGTGATTCAACGCGATACTTGGGCAAAGGTACACTAAAAGCTGTAGAGTCGGTTAATACAGCAATTGCTGATGCACTTATTGGCTATGATGCAGCAGACCAAGCCGAGATTGATTCATCTTTAATAAAACTTGATGGTACTGAAAATAAAGAAAATCTTGGGGCAAATGCCCTATTAGGGGTAAGCTTGGCATGCGCAAAAGCATCAGCTGATTATTATGGTCAGACCTTATATCGTTACCTTGGCGGACTTCAAGCTTTTCGTCTGCCTGTTCCCCTAATGAATATCATCAATGGAGGCGCCCACGCTGATAACCCACTTGATATTCAAGAATTTATGATTGTGCCTTACGGAGCTTCCTCGTTCAGTGAAGCACTTCGGATGGGAACTGAGATCTTTCATCATTTAAAAACAATTCTTAAAAAAAACAACCAAATTACAGCAGTTGGGGATGAAGGCGGTTTTGCCCCTAATTTAGCGAACACAAAAGAAGCTATTGAACTTATCATTCAAGCCATTGAATCAGCAGGCTATAAACCTGGAGATGAAGTCATGCTTGCACTAGACGTAGCCGCTACAGAATTATATGAAAATGGTGAATATAATTTCAAAGGTGAAGGCAAACGCTTTAAAGCCCCCGAGTTGATCCAATTCTATCAAGACCTTTGCGAAAACTACCCTATTTATTCAATAGAGGATGGTTTTGCCGAAAACGATTGGGAAGCATGGGAAATGGCAACAGAGGAACTACCAGGAACCCAAATGGTTGGAGATGATCTGTTTGTCACTAATGTGACGCGTCTAGCTGAGGGTATTCAAAGAGGTGCCGCTAACGCTATTTTAATTAAACCGAACCAGATAGGTACGCTGACTGAAACGCTTGCAACAATTGGGCTTGCACAACTTTCTTCCTGCGGTGTGATTTTATCCCACCGTTCAGGAGAAACAGAAGACAGTACAATTGCTGATATTGCTGTTGCAACTAATGCGGGACAAATCAAAACAGGATCATTGTCAAGAACCGATCGATTGGCTAAATATAATCAATTATTAAGAATTGAAGAAGAATTAGGGGCAAAAGCCCAATTCTTTTTGTAGAAATTAAGGATTTTCATGGGAGGTAGACTCCGTCATATTATATTTCCTGTCATGATCGTAGCAATGATCGTGTACTTTACTTACCATATCTTCCAGGGCCAACGTGGCGTGTTGGCATGGATACGCCTTGATAAAAAGTTAAAAGAGCAGGAAAGTATTTTAAACGATCTGACTCAAGAAAAAGAATCTTTAGAAAAAGAAGCTTATTTGCTTAGACCAGACAGTTTAGATGTTGATTTATTAGAAGAAAAAGCAAGGCAAGTCCTGAATTTTGCCCATGTTGATGAAGTTGTTGTTCAAGTAAATGGATAAAAAGACAATCAAATTTATTTTGAAATTTTTTATTTTTATTGGGTTTGGATATTTATTTTACGTTTTAACAGTTATTAATGTTTTTCAAGATATTTCACTTGAGCCAATCCTTGATAAACCATATACAAGTTTGAAAAATTCACAGCACAAAGATTCTGTTTATCTTATATCGTACGCAGACGGACCAGAAATTTTTTATCAAAATCAGAACTTTTTAGTCTACTCAGCACTGAACAAGGGGGTGGATCATTTTATTAATTACCGAAGGAATTTGTTGGATAGAGATTTCCTAGAAAAATATGGACAAATTTTAAATGAGAAATGTGGCGCTGGGTATTGGCTCTGGAAGCCATGGATAATTTTAAAAACCATGAAATCTACACCTGCAAATGCGACTATTATCTACCTTGATGCTGGATTCTGCCTTTGCGGAGAGTTAGATGAAATATTTAACTTAAGTAAATTTCACGATGTGATGATAGCAGAAGGTGGTCCAGCTGATGGCTCAATGTCTTCTATCGTAAAAGAAAAAATTTTAGAAAAATTTGAAATTCCGCTAACAATAGCAAAACAAACTAAGCAAATTTTGGCAAACTTTATAGTTATAAAAAACACTCCTGCAGCAAGAGAATTTATTGAAAAATGGTTTAAGTTGTGCTGTGAAAAAGATTTGATAACGGGCAATAATTATGGTCCAGGGGATCATTTGCACGATCAGGCCTTGCTGAACATAACCTATTTAAAATATCCAGAAGGGGTGAAAATCCTAAGACATGACCAATCCACAAAATTCTTATCATGGCACCATAGAAAAAATGATAGAAAAACAATAACCCTAACAGCGTATTTAAGAAAGCACCTTACAATTTTTGAAAGAAAGCTATTGAATGCTCCTGTTTTGAAAGATATACGCTATTTTCTTAGAACTAAATTTTCGAATCTTCTGGAAAAACACCCCCAAGCCACCGAAGGACTCTAGAAGGCCAAGATTAAGACCTTGTTTTCTAAAATAAGTATTTAACACAAACCCCATAGACCGACCTATAAAGCTTCTCTAGCATTAAGAGATAGAGCAAAAAATAAATAGATCATGCGCAATGTTTCAATTATTTTAGCAGCATCAGGTTGGGGCGCTGCAAATTTTGCAACCGCAGATGGAGCTTTGAACGTTCTTCAAAAAAATATCCTCAAACCTATAATTGATCATCCTGATCTTAATTGCATTGTATATTATGCTGCATGGCAGCTGAGCGCGTTAGAAAAAAGTTTCAATCATTCAGTTAAAACAAGAAAAAACAACGTTTTGCAAGCTACAACCTGGCTGCGTAATTTAGTTGAAGGTGAGATTAAAAAAGGCAATTTTATTCTGGTAATTGGCGGAGACCATTCCCTAGCTATGGGAACCTGGAGCGGAGTAAAAAATGCAGGTGAGGATTTCGGCCTCATTTGGATTGACGCCCACATGGATGCACATACTTATGAAACAAGTTTATCAAATAATCCCCATGGTATGCCCGTAAGCGCCTTGTTAGGATCAGGAGATGCTGCATTTTTAAACCTTGCAAACACTCCTCCTACTCTAAAACCATTTAGTCTTATTCAAACTGGTATACGTAGCTACGAGGTTGAAGAACAACAATTTTTAGAAAAACTCCAGGTTGAAATTGCGTACCATCACAAACGCTATTCCTATGATGCATTTGAGCATTTCACCAAAAGCAGAAATAAACTTCTCAAGCAACATTCTACTTATGGTGTTAGCTTTGATATTGATGGGGTAGATCCCTCCTATTGCCCAGGCACAGGAACACCGGCCGATGGCGGCATAGAACTTGAAGCTGTTGAGCAATCTCTAAAAGGGATTGTATTTGACCCTAATTGCATAGGCTTGGAGATTGTTGAGTATAATCCCCATTTAGATAAAGATCTGGCAACATTTGCAGCCTTTAAAAAAATTATTGAAACCTTGATATCAATTTAAAATTACAAATTAACCGGATTTATTCAAAATAATAATTTATAATTTCTATAATTATTGATTTTTTATTTATATTTTTTAGGTGCACTAAATAGTATTCACTTTTTAGGAGTCCTATGATGATCTCAAAACTACTATTACTACCATTCGTTTTAAGCACCCTATTTGGCTCAGAACCAGCTTTTAAAGCGTCTGAATTGACCAATTTTGAAGCTTTCCAACAAACCCGTACACGGCATAACCTGGTTTGGTTGGATCCCAAAACAGGAACACTCTTGCAAAGACGCCCCTCACAACGCCCCAGAAGCAGGCCCTTTAGTTCCAGCTGCAAAGGATGATGATGTGGCCCGAGACCTTTCAAATTTAGTATCATTAGTAACAATTGCGCCAGCAGGAATTGTTGGACCAGCAGTTGGCACTGTTTTACCAAGCTTGCAGGCAATATTCAGCAATCAGGATGATAATAGACTGTACCGACTTGGAGAAAATGTAAGACGCGCTAACAGCGAGTTCTTAACTGATGCTATAGGGGGTCCAATTTATAAAGTTGATAATCGTGGACAGCACGAGAAAGTTGTTAAAATGTATGATATTACCGACAAGGCCACTTTGGCCGATGCGATATGTAGATTATTTCCAGCAGCCCATAGGCCAGCAGCTCAAAGACCTCAGTAAATGCAAGTTCTGGAGCTGCTCATTAATTAACAAAACAGGTTTTAATAAAGGTTAAATACCCCCTATTAAAATCTGTCAGCAACCCAAAAACTTGTGGTACTTATTGTCGATTCTCAGAATATTCTATTTTTAGTGCCTGTTTAATTTTTGCGACTGCTTTATCAGAAGCACTAGTTCCCTGAATGTTTAATTTGCGTAATTTGGTCTGCTTCATCAAGCACCTTAATCCCTCATCATTTAAAGGGCAATTCGTTCTAGCAATTGGATCATCGCCGTTTATATATAGGGATTCTAACTGGGTATTCCCGCTAATCCCCTCAAGTCCATCGTTTCCAAGTGTAATTGCATCGACCAAACTAAGATCCTTTAATGGCAATGAACCAAGAAGGCTGTACCTAGCATCTGAAATTCCCCCAAGACCATACAGGTAAAGTGTTTCAAGCGTTGTAGGAAGAGCTGCGATTACTCGATCGCTCTTGAAGTGGTGTACCTGAGATTTCATATCAAAATACGATAGGCATACCCTAAGAGATGTCAGGTTGTTCAAAGATCTGAAAAGCTGTATGTAGGCATTTTCTGTGAAAGGACAGAAAGAGCTTGATTTAAATGTTGTAAGTCTAGTGAGTCCCGCAATCGCATGAAGTGATGTATCGGTAAGGTTTTTGCAGCTTGAAATATCCAAACCTTGCAAATCTCGATTTTGGGTGACATACGCACAAAGTTGTTCATCTGTCGTGTTTTCTTCAAAAGTATAGTGGTCTATTTCCATTGACCTTGAAGAGCTAGAGCTAGAGCCTAGATTGCCATCACTACCTAGATCGGATGCGGCAAGTTGCCAAGCACTGACTGATGACAACAAAGCTAGAATTATAGGGTTTTTTATATTGGTGCCTTTAAAAAAAAGTTGATTTATAATTTTTTTATAAATAATTATTTTGTAATGAGCAATCCATATTTTAAGTAATTAAGAAATTTTATTTAATACCCCCCTCTACGGAGTCTGAAGAATGGCACAGCGATCTTCTTTGGGACGACCTTGAGATGCGTAAACCATCGGAATAAATCTCTCGAACTCAAGGCGGTCAAGCACCGACAAAACATCTTCGTGCTTTATGGATAAGTCAGCCTTGAGCTCGTTTGGATGTGTAAACAAAAATAATTGACTTGAAATCCAGGCGCGTGTTACTTTATCTTGTATAGGAACTGGATTCGTGTTGTTTTCAATGCTTTTTTAGCAGACATAACCTCCTATGCAAAATTTTTAATCCAAAAATCTCGTTAATTCACTATACATTTTTGTTTTTGCAAGAGGCTCCTCAATTAAGAATTTTTTAATAAATAAATCCACATAGTGAATTATAAATACAAATATTTATTTTTTATGTGTGGATTTTTAAAGCTATCTATATTTTTTGCCTTAACAATTTTTAGCCAATATTGGTCATCTAGTTCACCTAGCTCATCTACTTCATCTATACCAGAGGTTGTTTTAGATAAAGAACCTAAACAAACAGAAGTGCAAAAAAAAGAATTATTAAAATCATCTCAAGCCCAGCTTCAAAATGATTTATATACCCTCGCTGAAAAAATCAATGGGGGATATGGCTATAAAACTGCCAATTTGGCTAAAATTAAAGAAGCATGTGACATATTTAATAAAAATCACCCTTACAATCAATATACCCTAATAGTTCCCGAATTCACCGGTATTCCTTCAGATTTTATGGTGGAATTGATTAACAATACTGCCGGAATTAACCTTAGCCAAAGTTATAATGCCAATCCTAAAGATTTTGTAATAAAGCTTAAAGAAATTCTCTTGGAAATAGATGGAAACGCAGCTGTAAGTTTCATCGATAAAAAAATGAACGGCGCGCTATCTGCGTTTTTAAAAGAATGTGACACACAGCATAACAAAATTATGGTGCGCTCTACCGGCCGTGAAGACACGACAAAAATGGCTAATGCCGGAGGCAATGAGACAATCGCCAATGTGGATCCGAAAAATCAGGCAGTTTGGTCTGCTATGGTCCAGGTACTACTTTCATATTTTAGTGATAAGTCCATTGCACAGCAAAATTTGGGAAAAACTGTTTCTCAAGAAGATCAAAAAGAAAGCACAGCATTGTATTTGCCTGTCCTTTTACAAGTCATGGTCGGTGAGACTGATTCTGGCGTTCCTACTTCGGGGGTGCTTTTTAGTGAAGATCCAGAAACCCATGTTGAAGGAAAATTTAGTGGTATTGCAGTACTTGATTTTACCTATGGCCATTGTGAAGCAGTTGTTAACAGCCTGTTACCATGTGACCAATTGCGTATCGATGATTTTGATGTAGTGTACCCGCACTTTGTTAAAAAATCTAACCGCTTGGTGCCAGATCCTTCAACAGGTGAGAAGCTAATTTCTGTTGCTAATGATGAAGCAAAGATTATACAGCCAAGCCTCGATAAAACAGCTGCTCTTATTCTTAAACGTTTTGGTAGTTATTTAGAGAGAAGTTTTTATGGGTATTCGGTCGACATAGAATTTGTTGTGTTGGGCAAACAAATTCATATTGTACAAAATCGCCCAATCACCTATGACACAAAAAAATTTGAACGAAGTTATATTGATTTGAAAGTATTAGGCCCCTTGGATGCTGAAAAAAGCACTAAAGGTAAAGTTATTGGTACTGGCCATAAGGAAGTCAGAGTCATTAACAAAACAAACATTATTGCTGAAAAAAATCTCCTTGATGCATTGAAAATCTTTTTAAAGATGTCAGAACAGAAAACTGATAAAGATATTCAATATATTCTGGTCGAAGAAATGGCTGCTCCCACATCCCATGCGGCAACGGTATTCAGGGGGGTAAGCTTGCCGGTAATTTGTATAAAAAATATCGAGCAAATTAAAAATTTAGCAATCAATCAAAAAATCTTGGTTAGTCCACAACAAGGCATTGTGATCTGGAATCAGGACCGTATTAACACAGATGATATATTTAAATGTATCAAACCAGGGTTTGCCGGTTACCCGATTAATGAAATTACGGCTGATGGTTCATGGCTTGGGTTACACAAAATTAGCGTTGCTGAATTAGCTAGGTCTAAAATACAGGAAGGAAAGAATATCAAGTACCATGACAATCGCGAACTTGCTGCTTTGCAAGGTAATTTATTAGCATGCTTTAAATACTACAGTATTGGGATTGATGGCTTAGATAAGGGTGACCCGCAATATCTTTTACGCCAAAAAGCTTTGGATTTACTTGTTGTTCAAGGAGCTATGCTGAAGAAAAAAATAATAAATCCCGAAAACCAGCTTAATAAAACATTTCCTAATATGAAGGATGAACGCAGCATCCAATATATGAAATTAGCTGAGTACGCTCAAAATAGGGAAGTAAAGGATGCATGGATTGGGTTTATTAAGAATCTAGACAACTTAGATAAAGAAACTCAAAACAGATTCAGTCTAATGTGTGGCATACTTGCAAAATATAAAGTATTACCGGTTTGGCTCAACAGTTTTTTCTATAATATTGCGACTGACACTTCTTGTAATCACGATTCGAAAATAATTTGTGAAAAATTACTCAAAGAATTTAAGGATAATGACAGTCATTTGGCAGATGTTGCTGAACTGCTTCAAGAAGTTCAAAATTGGGATAAAGAAAGCTTCGCTGACCCGAAAACTTTTGAACAAAAACTTCCCTTGTTTAGTGCGATGCTCGGAAAATTTTCCCATGCAAAACTCTATAAGATTTTTAAGGAAAATTCACAGATAGATTCTGATGTTGATCAACAACCTTACTTGGCGCAACTTATTTGGTTGAAATGTCTCGATGAACTGGTTGATTGCGTAGACCTAAGTATCAAATCATTGACTGGTAGCACCATATATATCAAAGGTGATAAAAGTGATGCTGAGACATCACAAGAAACCCAAGTTGCTCGTTTTAAACGATTATTGCAAGAAAATTATAGTTTGTTAAAAACTATACTTTGCCTGAAAAATCGTGAGCAAACAGAATATGCCTTTATCGACAATAAAATCCACGGGCAATGTACTAGAAGTCTCATTGAGAGAATTAATTGGGGATTCGAGCATTGGGATATGCATAAAAACGCTAACCTTTCCCAAATGATGAATCCATCTCCTAAGTTTAATGCTATTGAGCAAATACTTGGCAATATCCAAACCAACGATGGACTTTGGAGAATAAGCCCTACTAAAACAGGTGATGATATATTCACCACAATACACCAAAATGAACTAAGCACTTTATCTAGGTTGAATTATCTTCTCCTTAAAAAAAATAAAGTGCAGTCCAATGAATACGCCTCGACGTTTATGCGTAAAATAGCAAAAATTGAAGGTGGACGATTTTTTAGCCAGCCACAATTAAAAAGCTTAGAATTTCGTGGCAAGAAAATTATCCTCAATTACAATGTTCCCCTTTTAAATCATAGTTCGACAATTGAATTTGAGTGTAACACGGATGGCGCGCAAGGTCAGATGATCATCAATATTTTTGGAGCAAATAGTAATGATCGTTGGGAGCATATTAGGAATCTTGTGGATGAAGAATATAATGGAAATATTCTATCTTTGTCTCAAAACGATAGTGGGGTTTCGACAACATTAGAGATTCTAAAAAATGATCTAACAGACGATGGCTTGGAGAAATATTTCAGTATTTTTAAAGAGTGTGTCCGTATAGCAAATGGAGGAGAGCGTTCCTCAATCTTGAAACGTTTCACGGGACTTTTTAACAAAGGTAAACGTAGCAGAGCATTTACAACATGGATAGAGAATTGTTACAGCTTGGAGACAATTACTGATTCTATGAAAGTATTCAGGAATCTTTTTGCAAAAGATCAGGGCATTTCTGAAGCCCTTAAAGCAGCGCAAGCAGCAATCAATAGTTCTAAAGAATATGAACAGCGTGCTGCTGCGTATTTATTTGGCGCCCTTATTGAGAAAGACATAAACATTACTCAAACTGCTCAATTAGCGACAGAACTGATGCAGAGCCTTAATCCGAATGAACAGAGAGCTGCTTTGTTCTTATTCATTGGACTTGTTAAGAAAGGTATACGCGTTACTGAAGCTTCTATAGCAGCGAAAGCTGGAATTGAGAGTTCTAGTAAGAGTGTAAAGAGCGCTGCTTTATTCTTATTCATTGAACTTGTTAAGAGAGGAATATGTGTTAATGAAGCTTTAGGTGCTGCGCAAATAGGGATAAAGAGTTCTGATCCAAATCTACAGATTGCTGCTTTATCCGTATTCGAGGCCCTTATTGAAAAAGATATTGGAATTCCTGAAGCTTTAGGTGTGGTGCAAACAAGGATCAAGAGTTTTTATCGGGATGATACTACTTTTGACCTACTCATGACCCTTACTAAGAAATCAGGTGATAAAGCGTTAATGCAGAAAGATATTTTTGCCTTATTCGAGATACTAGTTGAAGAATATAACACCAAGGCAACTCAATTGGCGAGAGAACTAATGAAGAGCAGTGAACCCGCTCAACGATGTAATGCATTGGAGTTATTCAAGATCCTTGTTAACAAAAATTTGAGTATTCCTGAAGCTTTAAGTGCAGCACAAATAGAGATAAAAAATTCTGATGAAAATGAACAGTTTGCTGCTTTGGAGTTATTTGAAGCTCTTATTGAGAGAGATCAAGGCCTTCCTGAAGCCGCTAACGCGGCGCAAGTAGGCATGCAGAGTTCTAATGATTCTGTAAAGACTGTCATGTTATATTTATTCTATGCCCTTGTTAACAAAAATTTGAGTATTCCTGAAGCTTTAAGTGCAGCACAAATAGAGATAAAAAATTCTGATAAAGATGTGCAGTTAGCTGCTTTGAGGTTATTCAATATCCTTGTTGAGAAAGGTCAGGGAGTTCTTGAAGCTTTAAGTGCAGCACAAATAGGGATAGAAAATTCTGATAAAAATGTACAATATGAAACATTAAGCTTATTAAAGAAACTTCTTAAGACAGGTCAAGGTTTTTCTGAAGCCATCATTGCATCACAAGCAGGTATGCAGAGTTCTGATATATCCGTAAAACTTGAGGCTGAGGAATTATCAGAACTTCTTAAAAAACATGGTAATTAGTAAATTCAACCAAAAAGAGAGGGGCCTTAAAAAGCCCCTATGGATCAGATACCACTTTCTAAAAATTCCAGATAAATGATCTTACTCACTGGACTCTATGGTCAAGACATAGAAAGACTATAGGGGAGATACCCAGAAGTTTTCCTAGGCCTTGAGCTAGGATCCAGGAAAACGTAGCTATATTTTCGAGATATAGACCCTACAGATAGCCCCAAGACAGAAAATGGTATAAGAAAGTTTTTTCACTACCTGAGGCAGCTACTACTAAAAAAGAATTGCTTGTAAATTCGCTCCATGCAATAAAATTTCTTCTATTGCTGATCTCTCTCAAAATTTAGCGTTCAAGTTTCTAAATCCAACACTTAAAAAAATTAAATCAATAGATAAGCTTTATAAGCAGCGCAACACCGATTGAGATATTCATCAATTATCGTTCAAAATATGACTTCGTCCATAAAATTATACAGCCGCTTAGGATTGGACCAATTGGGCAGATTTCCAGTTTATGTATTTTCATAAAGTCAAATTAGCAATTTCTGAAACAGTGAAGAAATTTAAAATTACAAAAGTGTTTCTTAAAAATGAAATATTAATATATAAAT
>CAIQTY010000003.1 GCA_903874955.1 uncultured Alphaproteobacteria bacterium
ACAAACTGAAACAGAAAAAAAATTAAGTCTTCATTTATTAGTATCAAATATATTAATCAACTTTGTATAAGAAATAATTTAAGGGTGGTTGAAAAGAGAAATATACGAATAAATAAGAAATACCTTGTTATAAAAAATATATAATATTATGTTAATATATAATTGTTGATGATATTTTAAGTGTGTATCCATGTATCGGATTGTTTTATTATGCTTGATCTGCAGCGAAAATATATTTTCTTCATCGAGAGGACTTTTACAATATCTAGATACTGATTCAATCACAGCTGCAGAAACCCTAGAAATTGCAAAAAAAAACTTAATCACTCTCTCAGAAGTTAAGAAGCAATTTCAAGACGTTGACTCTAATAATCGTTCGAAGAATAGGTTGAATCCTTATGTTATTTGTATTAGAAAATATTCTAAAACGCTCAATGATCAAATACAGTGGCTTGAGGAAAATATGAATAGTTCTAATATGGACGCGAGAAATTCTCTTTTATCTAGGTTAGGTAAGATAAATCAAATAAGTCTAGGTTTCAATGAACTTCGTACACATGAACAACTGGAGATTATAAAGCGGAGTTTTCAAAGGTTTCGCTAAAAAACCTTTTCAATGTAACAAGCCTATATTAGCTTTTTCAGTTCTTCATCAAGGTCAGTTTTTTCCCAAGAAAATCCACCATCACTTTGGGGTGATCTTCCAAAGTGACCATAGGAAGCAGTTCTTAAATAGATAGGACTGTTTAGATTAAGTCGTTCACGAATAGCACGTGGTCGAAGATCGATATTTTCAAGTATCCAATCTAAAATGAATTGATCATCTGCTTTACCTGTGCGGTGAGTTGTCAGATAAAGTGATAAAGGCTCTGCAAGTCCTATAGAATAAGAGACTTGGCAGGTGCAACGTTCTGCCAGCCCTGATGCCACAATATTTTTTGCTAAATAGCGCATCATGTAAGCGCCAGATCTATCAACTTTTGTCGGATCTTTTCCTGAAAACGCACCGCCACCATGGGGTGCTGCGCCGCCGTAGGTGTCGACAATGATTTTTCGTCCAGTAAGTCCGGTGTCTCCGTCTGGGCCTCCGATTACGAATCGTCCGGTTGGGTTGATGAGTATATTTTCTTTTGATGGCATCCAGCCATTAGGCAGGCTGGCTTCTAAAATTGGAAGAACGATTTCATGCACTTTATCTAAAGACACATCAGCTGAATGCTGGGTTGAAACCAAAACTTTACTGGTGCCAAAAGGCTTACCATCTTTATACAAAAGTGTTACTTGTGATTTAGCATCTGGCCCTAATATATCTTGAAATTGCTCCACTCGAGCTTGATGAAGATTTTGTAAAATTCTATGAGAATAGAACAATGTTGCAGGCATTAGAGACTCTGTCTCGTCACAGGCATAACCAAACATAATTCCCTGGTCTCCAGCGCCTTCGTCTTTATTTTCTGTTGCATCAACGCCTATAGCAATATCAGCTGATTGCTCATGCAAAAAATTAGAGACCTCAATTTTTTTATAGTCAAAACCTTTTTGTTCGTATCCTATTTCAGCAATGAGTTCACGAATGGCAGTTTCTATTTCTTCGTCAGAGATAGTTGCTTTTGAACGATATTCACCAGCGATGATGACTCGGTTAGTGGTTGCTAGGGTTTCTATGGCAAGTCTTGCGTGTGGATCTTGTTCAAGATGTAGATCAACAATAAGATCGGAAATTTGATCGCAGACTTTATCAGGATGTCCAGCTGATACTGACTCACTTGTAAATAAATATTGTGCCATAGCGCTGCCTTTTAAATTTCGTTAGATTAGAGAAAATACTATTAGTAAACTTTAATGCTTGTCGATAGCCATTGTCACCTAAATTTTCCTGAGTTTAAAGATGACCTTGATGAGGTTATTAAGAGAGCTCACGCTAATGGAATAAAATATATGCTGACAGTTAATACTCGTTTGTCTGAAATTTTAGCTTTGCAGTCTATTACAGAAAATCATGAAAATATCTTTTGTAGTGTTGGTGTGCATCCGCATGACAGCAAGGATTATCATTACCCAGAGCTTATTAGTCAGCTTAAAAATCATGTAAAGCATCCAAAGGTTGTTGCATTAGGGGAAACGGGTCTTGATTATTTTTACAATAATAGTGAAAAAGAGGCTCAAATCGATTGCTTCAATATGCATTTAAGTGCAGGAATTGAGCTTGATTTGCCTGTAATTATTCATACTCGTGATGCTGATGATGATACCATTTCATGCTTGGATAAATATCAAAACACAAAAGGAGTTTTCCATTGTTTTAGCGGATCGCGAGATTTTGCTAAGCAAGGGCTCGATAGGGGGCTTTATATATCTTTTTCAGGAATTATAACCTTTAAAACTGCTGCTGATTTGCGCGAAGTTGTAAAATATGTTCCTCTCGATAAGCTTCTTGTGGAGACAGATTCTCCATTTCTTGCACCTATTCCTAATCGTGGTAAGCGTAACGAGCCTGGTTTTACACTTTTTGTTGCCAAAATGGTCGCAGAGCTGAAGGGGCTTTCGCTTGAAGGAGTTGCTGAAGCGTCTACAGAAAATTTTTTCAGGCTATTTAACAAGGCTGATCTAATCAAAAATGTATAATGCTATTTTTAGAGTTTTACATAAAGCAAGCATAGCAATCCTAATTTGTGGAGTTATTTTTGTAGGATCGCTTTTATGCGTTTACTGGCATGTAAAACCCAGTCTCCCAAATTCCGAATTTTTACATGATTACCAAGCCCCAGAAATTACAAGAATTTATGATAGGCATTTTCAACTTATCCAAGAGCTTGCACCTGTTAAACGAGTGAATTTGAAAATAGAAGATATTCCAGAAAAAGTAATAGCGGCATTTTTGGTGGCAGAAGATAAAAATTTTTATTACCATCCAGGTATTGATCCAGCAAGAATTTTCCGTGCGTTGTTTCAAAATATTTTTCAAAAAAAATCTCAACAAAATTTAGTGGGTGCCTCTACTATCACGCAGCAAGTAGCAAAAAACTTTTTGGTTGGTAATGAAAAAAGCTTTTTAAGAAAATTTCGTGAAGCTTTTGCAACTCTCTCAATAGAACGTCAGCTTTCTAAAGATCGTATTTTAGAGCTTTACTTAAATCATATTTACCTGGGAAATGGAGCATACGGTATTCAGGCTGCTTCCTTAAAATACTTTGGTAAAAGTGCTGAAGATTTGTCAACAGCGGAAGCTTCTGTGCTTGCTGCATTACCTAAGGCGCCTGCTCAGTTAAGTATCTCAAAAAATATCAAAAAACTTAAAGATAGGCGTAATTCAATTATTTCTGGATTATTAGAACAAGGTTACATTTCAAGTGAAGAAGCGTCATTAGCAATAAATCAGCCAATTGAGTTTTTTGCTGAAGAAAAAAACACTCATAACTATAATTATTATGTAACACCTTTAAGAAATGCCCTTATTGACGAATTGCCGCACCTTAATATAACCGCTGGGTTAGAGATTTTTAGTTGTATGGATATGAAATTTCAGCACGCTGCTCAAAAAGCACTACGTGATGGCCTGCTAAAATATGATCTTCAGCAGAAAATTTTCTATAGACCAATTACAAACTTAGGAGCTCCATACAAACTTGATTCTTTAAAACAAGTGTTGGTTCATGATTGTCCTGAGAATTTTAAAAAAGTTGTTGTGGATTTTGAAAATCAAAAACCAATTGTCTTTTCTGAAGACAATAAGTCTTTTCCTCTTGATATGATTGGTTGGTCGTTTGAACTTCCTTTGAATAAGGGCGATGTTATATTAGTTGAAATCAAGGACAATAAAGCCTATCCCAGGCAAATCCCTGAGATAACTGGTGCGATTATTGTTATGGAAGCTGCAACTGGTCAAGTGCTTGCGTTAGTTGGTGGATGGAGCGCCGAAACGAATTCTTTTAATTGTGCTACCCAAGCTTTAAGACAGCCTGGTTCTAGCTTTAAACCTTTCGTTTATCTTGCTGCCTTGGAGCAAGGTGTGGATATAAATGACATTATTCAAGATGAATCCGTTACAATGATTTTAAATAATGGCAGAGAGATTTATAAACCAAAAAATATTAATAGAAAAATCAATGGATCTGTAACAGTTAAAAATAGTTTGGCTTATTCTTACAACTTAGCTTGCATCAATCTTGGGATGAGTACTGGTCTTGAACACATTCAAGATATATCGGAATTATTTGAGATATATGACCAAACGCCAAAACATCCCTCAATTATTTTGGGTTCTAAAGAGACAACGCTGCTTAGAATGACGAGTGCCTATGCAAAGATTTTTAATGGAGGTTATCATGTGAAGCCTAAGTTTTATACTGCATATACTCAAAGAAAAAGTTCTGATTTGAACAAAAATGCCACTTCTTTAAGTCACGAAAACCATGGAGAGCTTGCTGCAATTCCCATTAGTACCATGACGAATTATCAGAGTCTTGCTTCACCTTCAGCGGTTTTTGGGGTTTTAGAAATGCTAAGAGCAGTGATTACATATGGAACAGGAAAATCTATTTACCCTCTTGAGCAGAAATTTGGTGTAAAAATCCGAGGGAAAACAGGGACAACAAACGATAATAAAGATGCTTGGTTCATCGGTAGTTTAAGCATCCCTGGAACAATTTACCAAGATTCAAATCCTTTAGTTATTGGCGTTTTTGTGGGGTTTTTAAAACCAAAGAATCTTGGCAATGGAGGTGCTGTAGTTGCCTTGCCAATATTTGGTAACTTTATAAAAAATATACTTTCTGATATTCTGTAAATATTAAGCGATTTTTTAGCTTTAGAAGGAGCTAGTTAAAATTTAGTGGAATCTATAGCAACACATATAGACGATCTCTCTAAGAAAACGATGAGCCAAAAACTTGGCGCTGTCAGCGCAGAAGGGCGGACATATTCTTATTGGCGTCGCAGGATTATGCTATCGATTATGGCAGGATACGCGGCTTTTTATCTCGTTCGTCAAAATTTCACAATGGCTATCCCTTATCTGCAATCTGAACTTGGTTATAGCAAGGCAGAAATAGGAATCATTATCTCTACAGGCGCCATTTTGTATGGTCTTGGAAAAGGTATAACTGGACTTTTAGGAGACCGAAGTAACGCAAGGTACTTTATGAGTGCTGGGTTGCTTGGTTCGGCAATCGTAAGCTTTTGTCTTGGTTTTAGTTCCGCATGGTGGATGTTGCTTGTTCTTTACACAATCAATATGTGTTTTCAATCGATGGGCTGGCCCCCTTGTGCAAAGTTATTGACCCATTGGTTTAGTCCTAAGGAAATTGGCACCAAATGGGCATTGTGGAATACATCTCATCAAATCGGGGCAGCCGCTGTTGTTATAATTTCCCCCTATATTATGTCTGCCTACGGATGGCGTTATGTGTTTTTTGTGCCTGGTGTTTTTTGTGCATGTTTTGCGCTTTTCTTGTTAAATCGTTTAAGAGATTCACCTGAATCTTTAGGGCTTCCATCTATTGAAGCGCATCATGGCTTAGTCGAAGCCCATGCGGTTGATGATGGTAAACTAACTACCAAAGAAATTTTTTATCAAGTTGTTGGCAATAAGCTTGTTTGGTATATGTGTGGAGCAAATTTCTTTGTTTACATTGTTCGTATGTTTGTGATGACTTGGGCACCAACTTTCTTAAGTGAATTCAAGGGAAGCAGTCTTAAGCAAGCAGGTTGGCAAACAGCGATGTTTGATATTACCGGTATGTTTGGCGGCCTTATTGCTGGTTACCTTTCTGATAAATTATTTGAGGGCAGAAGAGGTCGTGTAGGATTTTTATACATGGTTGTTTTGTCTTTAAGTATTTTATTTTTGTGGAAAGCGCCGATTGACCAAAAATGGCAGCATTTTTTGGGCATGATGCTTATAGGTTTTTTGGTTACAGGGCCTCAGATTTTAGTTGGAGTTGCCGCTGCAGATTTTGCTTCTAAAAAAGCAGCGGGCGCTGCTTCTGGCCTAACAGGAACCGTTGGCTATTTTGGTACAGCTGTAACTGGCGTTGGAGTTGGTTTAGTTGTTGATAATTCTGGCTGGGATTCGGCTTTTGCGTGTATTACAGTTTGTGCCTTGCTTAGTGCTTTTTTCTTTGCACTAACTTGGAATCATCGTGCTAAGGTCTTAGATAAGCAAAACTAAAATACACGGCTTTCAATGTATTACAAAATTTTTGCATTTTTTGCACTTGGTTTTTTGCATGTGCTCAACGCAGAATTTAAATTTGAAGAATATGAAGCTAGCTCTCTTGAAGAATATCTTTCAGGGATTTCTGAAGAATTTTCAACAATCGATAAAGCTGAATATGAAAAATCTAAAAAAGAACTAGATGAATGTTTACAAAATCATGATAAGCCAAAAACTTCAACAAAAGTAATTTGGGCAAAATTATTATTAAAAGCAAAAACCCTTTTAACCTATCCTGATAAAACCGCAGATGACTCAATCAAAATAGCCCTATTTGCCCTTAAAGCAACTGAAAATATTAATAAAGCATATGATTATAGTTTTTTGTGTGAAAAAGCTTCATACCTCGCTTTTCAACAAAGTAAAAATAATTTAGAAAAAGCGAAAGCCTTAATGCTTTATTTAAATCAAAAAAAATGGAGAATAAATGCTGCTGTATTAGATGAATTAAATAAGCTTTATCCTATTGAAAAACTGCGAGAACAAGACCCAAGGTTTAAAGATGTTTTAAAGTTTAAATATATAAATAAGGAGGTTGAGGAAACACCAGAGGGTGCAATATTGCGCCTTAATTTCTCTCAACCTCTAAAGATTGATCAGCCAGAAAATTATATAGAAATTTTTCCAAAAGTGGATGGTTTTATTCAAGTGAATGGTTCGCAAATATCTATTTCTGGCTTTCAGGCAGGTATAGAATATACAGTCAAACTGAGATCAGGAGTGACAAGTGCTTTAGACGAAAAAACAGATCAAAAAAAAGAAATAGGTTTTCTTGTAAAAGATTTAAATTCAAGGATTAGTTTTCCTGGAAGTACTTATGTTTATCCCAAACAGGAAAAAATCCGATTACCAGTGCGAACTATCAATATAGATAAGGCTCAAGCGACTTTGTATCGTATTCCCGATCGAGGAATAATTAATAACCTAAACTACTTAATGCGACGTTCCTATCACTTAGGTAACGCGGAAGAAATATTTTCACAAACTTTAGACTTTGACGGTAAGGCCAAACCCAATCAAACAATCACAAAAAATATTGAAGCAACAAAAATTATTCCAGAGTTAAAGCCCGGTATCTATGTTCTAAAAGTCAGACAAAAAGGTGTTCTCGAATATTACAACGCTCAAGAGGCTGACCAATGGTTTATTGTAACTGACATAGGGCTCACAGCTGTTCATAGTGACCAAACTTTATTGGTGCATTCAAGAGCGTTTTCAAGCGCCAAATCTTTAAAAGATATTCAGCTTGAACTCATTAGCGCTGACAATGATGTATTGGCCACAGCAACGACTGATGAAGATGGTTTTGCTGAGTTTCCAAAAGAATTATTGAATGGAAAAGCTGGAAAAAAACCAGTAGCTATTTTTGCTAAAAATGAAACGCTTGGGTTTAGCTTTTTATGTATAGCTGGTGCAGGTTTTGATTTCAGCGACCGAGGTGTTAAAGGAAGAATCATACATGATGACTATGATGCGATGGTCTTTTGCGAGCGTGGGATATACAGGCCCGATGAAAAAGTTAACGTTGCTGTTATATTGCGCAACGGACAAGGTAAAGAAGTCCCTGTAACGCCAATTACTGTTATTTTTAAATCACCTAAGGGTACTGAAATTAAGCGTGAAACGCTAAAGGGTAATACCCTAGGCACATACAGCACGGAGTATAGAATTCCTGCTGATTGTCCAATTGGAATGTGGTCAGTAGAAATTTTTGTTGATCCTACCAAGCCATCTGTAGGAAGCACAAATTTTAGGGTTGATGATTTTAGTCCTAATAAAATGGAAATGACTTTAAGTACGTCAGAAGCTATTGCAAAGCTGGGTAGCTCTCATTCTTGTAACTTAAATGCGTATTATTTGTATGGTGCTTCTGTCAAAGATAGACAGACCATTCTTGAAGCAAAAATTTCACCGAATGATACCCCATTTGAGAAATGGAAAGATTTTCATTTTGGTCTAGATAAAGAGAGCTTTGTTAGTCAGGTTTTAACAGGAACGTCTGAAATTATTCAAGATGGCAAAGCAGAGCTAAAAGTTGATATTCCAACTGATCTAAGTTGTTCTAAGGCACTGCGGATTGATTTTACGGCAAGGCTTACAGATACTGCATCATCTCAGCAAGCATCTACATCAGCAATTCTATTAACTCAGCCCTACATCGTTGGTTTAAAAGAAAAAACTGAACACTCTTCTGAAAATATAGAAGTTGAAGTTATTGCTGTTGATAGTTCTGGTAAACTAGTTGCTGCTGATGACCTTGAATATACTTTTTATCAAAGTGAGGCTAACTACCAGTGGTACAAGGATCATGGTTCATGGAGTTACCAATTGGTATATAACGACAAACCTCTTAAAAAAGGAGGCATTGTAACAAAAAATGATGGCGCTACTGTATTAAGTTTTAAAGGTGATCTTTCAGCTTCCTACGCAATCGAAATAAAGCAAAAAAGCGGCACAACAGTCGCAAAATATAGAATTGGCAGTCAATATAGCAACCAAAAAGATCGTCCTGATGTTTTAAAAATTATTCCAGAAATGAAAGCGACAAAGCATGGAGAAAATGCAATTCTTCGGGTTTATTCTCCTTTTGAAGGAGAGGCCATTATCATTGCTGGACTAAACAACATTCAACTTAAAGATTCTGTTCACCTTAAAAAAGGTGAAAATGTACTGAAAATACCAACTCATGAAACTTGGGGAAGTGGGGCTTATGTAATGGTTTCTCTTGTGAGACCGTTGGAGAAAAAAATACCAGGAATACATGCAAAACGTGCTGTTGGTGTGCAATGGATCCAGATTGATCCCAGTGAAAATACATTAAACGTTAAATTAGATCTTCCTGAAATTGTGAAACCTCAAACTCAATTAAAAGTTCCAGTTCAAGTTGAAAATTTAAAAAATAAAGATGCCAGGTTAATGCTTGCTATCGTTGACGAAGGCGTTATGGGGCTTACCAATTTCAAAACTCCAGATCCTATAGAATATTTCTTTGGTCAACGCCAGCTCCGCCTTGAAATGCACGATCTCTATAGTCATATAATTGATCCAGTTGACGCAGAGCTAATGGATATGCGCTCCGGTGGTGACTCTTTAATGCTCAGAAGAGGAGCCTTTGTTCCTAGAATCAACGACAAAGTCTTAAGCTTTTTTGACGGTGATATTCATCTTGATTCGAATGGAAAAGCTGAAATTATAATGGATATTCCAGTATTTTCAGGAAAATTAAGGGTATATGCAGTAGCTATTGCAAATGGAAAAACTGGAAGTCAAAGTGGCAACGTTATTGTAAAAGACGATTTGATCGTTGATACGAATCTTCCTTCATTTTTGACAATAGGGGACGAAACTGATTTAAACGTTCGTCTTGAAAATACAACGGAGAAAAAGATTGATTTTCAAATATCCATTAATCTTGAGAAAGCATTCAAATCAACCTCGCGAAAGCAAACAGTAAGTCTAATGCCCAAAGAAGAAAAACGCATTTCATTTTTAGCAAATGCTAAGCAACTTGGTGAGGGAATAGTACAAATCGAAGCAAAGGGTGAAGGAATTGATTATAAACATTCAACTTCAGTAGAAGTGAGATCTGATCACCAGCCAGCCTTGATTAGTCAAATGCACAAAATCAAACCAAAAACCAGCATTGACCTAAAATTAGAGGATGTTCTTAAGGGAGTACATGCCTTTCAAGCTCAAGCAGATTTGTTTTTAACCAATCAAGGTCCTTGGAATATTGGAAAAATCCATAAGTGGCTTTTAAATTATCCTTTCGGTTGCAACCAACAAACTATCAGTAAAGGATTTGCTGGTGTGTTTGGCGTGAAAAGAAGTAAGGATGATGCATTAAATTCCGAGCGTATTGAGTACCAACGCATTAGTTATGAAGCTATTGAATTATTAAACGAACGGCAAAATTCGACAGGTGGTTGGGGAATTTGGCAAAGAGATAGAGATGATCTTAATATTACATCATACGCGTTAGAGATGCTTCTATATGCAAGAAACGCCGGACTAAATGTTCCAAAGATACTCATTAAAAATGCTATGGATTTTGCTAAACGCCAAATAAATTCGATTGATTGGAAAATCAAACAAGGTAGAGAAAAAGCAGATGATATTGCTTGGCTTGTAAAAATATGTGCTTGTGAGCAGGAAATAGATACAGCTACTACTCGATATTGTTTTGACGAATATTTTAAAAAATGCGACACAGTCGTTGGAAAAAGTATTTTCATCTCGGCAGTTGCCAGCATTCAAGATTTAGCTAGAGTTGAAAAAGGGATTAAACACATAAAAACAGAAATTGAAAAGGGCGTTTCTTTTGAAAATGCTGTGATGATTAGCGCTCATTTATCTCAGTTTGGAAATATTCAGTGTGTTAGTGAAGTGATGAAAACGCTTGAAGAAATTATTCACAAATCAATAAACGAGGATATTACGCGTCTCAATACTCAAACTCTAGCGATGCTTTTAAAAGCAAATGCTGATTCTATTTCTGCTGCTTCAAAAGAATTAAAGGTCAATATCAACAAGGCTTCTTTTATTGAAAAACATTCTTTGTCATATAAGCTTGACCCCTTACAAGATATTACGATTGAAAATTATGGTGATGATCCACTGTGGTTGTTTGTAAATGCTTACGGAATTGGATCGGAACATGTTCCTCAAAAAGAAAGTGGTATAAAAGTAAGTCGAACTTTCTATAAACCAGATGGTTCAAAAGTAAATCCAGAAAAAATTATTCTTGGGGAAAGGATCATTATCGTTCTTGAAGGGCATATCGATGATACAAATCACGAAGGTTACTGGTTGATTTCCGATTGGCTTCCATGCGGATTTACCCATTCCAATACTCTGTCAAACTATGACTGGCTGAAAGATTTAAATGATAGTGCTGCAGTTCAAAAACGTCATGATCGGTATATTGCATCTTGGAAGCAACCGACGAAAGAGCATGGATTTAAAATCGCCTATGAAGTTATTGCAACACACACTGGTAAGTTTCAACAACCAGGCTTGTACGTGGAAAATATGCTTAACCCGACACAATATGCACATTATGAATCAGTTAAATTAGATATAAAAACTGGTGAGTGAATAGATGAGATATGGAGCAGTTTTCCTTTTTATGAAGGAAAACTGCTTAAGGTAAGTTTATTTGAATAGATCGCTGTTTAGGAGAGTAAATATAGTTTTCTGTTTGCGAATATCACTAAAAATTTCTCCTTCATTTAATTCAGCAGGGAATTCTCCGAGCTCACCTATAGATAAACTTTCAATGCCCATACCACGAAACATATCTAAAAGTTGTTTTTCTTTTGATTTAAGTTGTGCATTTTCTGACATTTTTATGTGCTCTCTTGTGAGGTGAAGCTGGACATCTGCGGCCGTTTTTGGTCCATCCTTAAAAAATTCTCCGAATCCCATATACATTTTGAGTTCTGCGGCATTGCCTTTAATATCAACTCCATCTTTGTATCCAACAAAATAAAGGTTTTCTGCCCTATATAAACCGTAAGGATGTCTTGTTTTGTAATCAGGGTGTCCAAGAATGTAAGCTAAATCTCCTGGCTTAAAACCCACAGCTGAACAAGAACTAGATGCTAATAAGCGGCGGCTAAAACTTCTGGATATAGCAAGCTCATCTTCTTTACGTTTTAATATTTCGTCTACTTCATTTGGTATGGCTGCATTTAGCGCAATGAAAGAAACAAAGTCACTAGCCCATTGACAATCAATAGAATATGGTTCATTGGATTCAAAAACGCTATTAATTGATTTTTTTAAGGTGCTTCCTTTAGGAAAAAGTATAGAGTATTCTTCGCGCGTTTCTAAGTTGATTGCTTTTAGTTCTTTCCAGCAACCTCCGGGTAATTTTACTGGATCTTTGCAGTTATCATGAAACGTTGCTGTACTGTTTAGATGTTCATAAGCGATAAGTACAGCATTGACAACTCGTGTTCGGAGATCGGCCTCTCCCTGACTCATCGGTTCGGATTTTTTAGTGAGACGAAGACCATAGCGTTCCATTAGAGTTCCGTCACATGCAGCATTTATTGTTGGAAGACTGATTATTGCAAGCAACAGAAATTGTATTAGTCTATATTTAGTCATTTAAAATATCCTCAAGTTATTTTCAAATAAGTATGTAGGTATTTTTTCGTTAAATGTCAATAGAATAGATTTATAATATAAATTTTCAGAAGATTTAACTCCTTAAATATGGAGTAGTTTTTGATTTCATGTAAGAAAATTACAGAGGTAGTGCAAAAAATATAGAGCATGGTATGGGGTTTGTTGGTCGTATTTTGCACAGAATTTAATTTAGGGGTATATTCTAAAAAAATTACTATTGAATATAATGAATAATTTAAAAATAAGCTTAATTATCACTTTAGTCTTATTAAGCATGTCAGATGCCAGAGTTAATGCTCAGGTGATTACGGGTAGCGCTAAACTGAAAAAAGTGTCGTATGACTCTCTCACGATAGCTGGATCACTTGACTTTAATCATTTAACTATTGAACAGACCTTCTCAGTAAGTGGTTCTGTCAAAGGTGATTTGCTAAAGTGTAAAGAATTCATCATTAATGGTAGCCTTACAGGTAAAGATATTCAGGCCTAAAAAGGTGAAGTAAATGGAAGCATGTATTGTAAAAAAAAATATTTATAATGAATTAGAAGTAAACGGTTCTTTAAAAGGTACTAAAATAAACGTATATGGAAATACAAAAGTTGGTGGTAATCTTGAAGTTTCTGAAAGTAGCTTTAAAGATATTGAAACATCATCCTGGCAATGCATCCTAACAAATTCAAAAGCAAAGAATATTTTTGTAAAAAAAACTAAAGATGAATCCCAAAAGATATATCTTAAGGGTAAAACGATTATAGAAGGAAATATAATTTTTGAATCAGGCAACGGAGAAGTTATTTTTAGTGAGGATGCTAGGGTAGAGGGTAAAGTTCAAGGGGCGAGCATTGTGAATGCATATGATAAAATTGGTGGGAATTAATTTATGTGGCAAGCAACAGTTTATACGCTCTTTCCAGAGATGTTTCCTGGCTCTCTCGGGCAATCAATCGCTGGTAAAGCGATGCAGCAGGGGATCTGGAATTTAAAGTCCGTTAATATTCGTGATTATGCTACCGACAAGCATAAGACAGTAGATGATACAAGTTATGGTGGTGGAACTGGCATGGTTATTCGCCCTGATGTTGTTCATGCCGCCCTTTCAGCTAACCTACATCCTAAATCGAAGCTTATTTATGCATCGCCTAAGGGGCGCCCGCTTACTCAAGCAATGATTCGTTCCTGGTTGGCTGACTACCCTGATGGGCTTGGAATATTGTGTGGTCGCTATGAAGGGGTTGATCAGCGTGTTCTGGACTATTGGAGAGAAAATCATGAACTTGAAGATATAAGTATCGGTGATTATGTGTTATCAGGGGGAGAGCTCGCCGCACTTGTGATGCTCGATGCTTGCGTGAGGCTTCTGCCTGGTGTTTTAGAAAAATCCGAAGCAACTACCAATGAAAGTTTTGAACTAGACTTATTAGAATACCCGCAGTATACTAAACCCCAAATTTGGAATAATACGGTCGTGCCGGATGTGCTGCTTTCTGGCGACCATAAGTCGATTGCCGCATGGCGCTTAAAAGAAGCAGAAATAACAACGCAGACCCGTCGACCTGATATTTGGAAAAACTATATAGCCAATCAAAAGACCGGTAAAAAATAAGAAGGAAGTGTATATGAATATTATTCAACAAATTGAAAAAGCTCATTTAGAAAAGTTGTCCGAAGGAAAAGAATTTCCTGAATTTCGTACAGGCGATTCTTTAAAAGTCCTTGTAAAAGTTATTGAAGGTGAACGTCAGCGTCATCAGCCTTTTGAAGGTGTTGTTATTGGTCGTAAAAATAGCGGTTTGAAATCTACTTTTAGAGTTCGCAAGATTTCCTATGGTGAAGGCGTTGAACGCGTTTTCTCACTCTATTCACCTAATATTAAAATTGAAGTGGTTCGCCGTGGTGATGTTCGTCGCTCTAAACTATACTATTTGCGCGATCGTCGTGGTAAGAGTGCGCGTATCGCGGAAAGAGCATACCGCGCTGAACCAAAAGCGGCTCCTTCAGCTCCAGTTGTAGAAAAAGCTACAGACGCAGAATAAGTATACCTAAGTAAAAAATGGTTAAGTTTTACTGGACCCTCTGGTCAAACCAGAGGGAAATTGATGTCTAGCTCCCTCTGGTTTCTCTATGGCTTGACCATGAAGTCCAGTGGTAGCATCTTTTATCTGAAATTTTAAAAATTAGTATAATCTAAAAAACCCAGCTTAAACTGGGTTTTTATCACTTTGATCTTTAAATATTAAAAATTAATCTTCGCCATGAGCTTTGGTGTATGCTTGCTTTCCGTCAAAAACATGCAATTTTTCGATGTGTGACCATGAACCTCTCGTGCTTACGACTGCGATTAGATTTTGTATCATAGCATCGCTTAAAGGGCCTGATCCGATGAATCTTACACGTACCTGATCAATCAAATCTGTCGTTGTGTTTTCGGTTGTTGGATAAATCTTCATGCCACGGCAGGTAATAAGTTTTAGTTTCAATGATGCTTCTGCTGCAGCTTCTTCCATAATTTTTCCAAACTCACCGATTGGTTTTGTCGTTTCGAAAAATATATCAACACCCTCTACAAATCGCTCTTTAGGAGTAATGGGTGCAACTGGAATATTGGAATTATTAACGACTAGTGGTTTGTAGTCACGATCCTTAACAGCTTCGTAACGTTTACCTAAGTTGCCGATAACCTTTTTAGTAAAATCAGTTGTTAGCGTTGCGCTTGTGTTACCTACCACATCGCGTGTAAGGGCTTTGTCAACAGCGCAGGTAACGTACAAAGCATGCTCAATATCAAGCGCAGCTTTAAATTCTCCTAGGTGACGTAACATCATTACGCCTGATAGAATAACTGCCATGGGATTAATTGTATTTTCCCCCGCATACTTTGGTGCTGAACCATGAACTGCTTCAAAAATACATGCATTGTCGCCGATATTAGCTCCAGGAGCAAAACCAAGTCCTCCAATTAATGCAGACGATAAGTCGCTTAAAATGTCGCCATTCATGTTTGTTGTTACAATCACTTCGAATTGTTCTGGTCTTCTAACCAACTGATGGGCGCAATTATCAACGATGATATGTTGTGCCTCAATCTCTGGATACTCTTTTGCAATATCTTCAAAGGTACGCTTCAACATACCTTCGCTAAATTTCATGATGTTTGCTTTGGTTGCGCAGTGGATCGTTTTGCGATTTTGACTTTTGGCAAATTCAAATCCTAAACGGACAATTTTTTCACAACCTTTTCTGGATATTAATTTTAAACATTGTGCAACGCTTGGGGTTTGCATATGTTCGATACCAGCATACAAGTCTTCAACGTTTTCACGGACTATGACAAGGTCTATGCCTCTCCCGCTATATGGGGTGGCTACTCCTGGAAATTCTTTAACAGGGCGAATATTACCGTAGGTTTCAAACATTTTTCTTAAGGTTACGTTGGCGCTTTTTTCACCAAATCCAACAGGCGTTTCAAGAGGGCCTTTTAACGCGACTTTATTCCTGCTGATAGAATCGACTGTTTCTTGGGGGACGCCAGTAGCAAGTCCCTTTTTAAAAACTTCTGCACCTGCTTCACAAATTTCCCAATTTATTTTAAGGCCTGTAGCATCAATTATTTCACGAGCTGATGTCGTGACTTCAGGTCCTATACCATCACCAGGGATTAAGGTTACATTATACGCCATTACTAAGCCTGATTTTAAATTTAACTAGGTACAGCTTAGCCAAATAGTAAAGCCTATGGAAAGCATCTTTGAAATTGAGGAATCAAACTCAGAGTAAAAATAGCAATAATTTATTAAAATTTTAATAAATTAAAATATATTGACAATATTTCGTTGTTTTAGCATATAGATTAATTATATTAATGCTTTTAAAGAAATATATGATTACCTCCTCCCTTTTTAAAAAAATATTTTTGTTGTTGGTGTTTTTGGCTTGCGGCTATAGTGCTGACCTATTGAGCCCCGTTCGAAATAATGCGCCTACACGGTTGACTATAAAACAATTAGAAAAAGTAATGATAATTCAAAATCATTGCTATAGACAGCTTCAAAACATACATAGAAAATTTGATCCAGAATCAGTAGAAAAGAGAAATATTGAGGTTTGTAAAATTAAAAAACTCTTTGAAGAACTAGCTGAAGATGTTTTTTTACTTTCTTCTAAACGTCAAGCTGGTGGCGATACACCGGCTAAATTTACGCCCTATTGCCGAATAAAAACCGAATCCTTTTTAGGCGCTATCGGAAAGTTATCACCCGGTACGTTTGTAAAGCAAGACTACAGAATTATTGAACAGACTTTTGAACCAGAAGATCTTCCCGTTATATTTGAGACAAACTTTGGAAATAGATTTTATGTACCAAAGTGGTTTTTAGAACCAAAATATGGATTTGTATTATGGAGGGAGAAAACTCAAACACTTTCTGGAGCTATAGAATACGGTTCTTACAATGCTATTAGAATGTTGGATGGGGAAAATCCCAAGTCTGGTAGTGGAACGATGGAACTACATCATGCTTTCCAAAATCAAGGAACAATTATATACCTTCCTTATTGGCTGCACAAAAAAGATCATAAAGTATACCACCGATCTAAAAGTGATACTTTGGTTGATAGATCTATTTGCGCGAATGAATTCCCTTATGTAAACAAAGCAATAGCATTTTTTGCAATTCTAAAATTGTGCCAAAAATCATTGGAAAGAAAACCAGATAATGTTGATCTCAGTGAAGAAACATTAAGAGTAATTAAATGGACATCAGAATATCGTGGTAATGTAGATGAAATTTCTGAATGGTTTGGGTATAAACCTACATCAAGCAACTTATTTACATCTAGCGAAGATGACCAAGAAACCACTAAAGAACCATTATCTGAGGAGGATAGTACACGCTTAATTTTTGATGAAAAAATCACAGATAATTCACATTCAAAATCTAAAAGTCAAGGCTCGACAGATAGTGATAGTCATTCCTCTGAAGGTATACAGTTGATAACG
This sequence comes from uncultured Alphaproteobacteria bacterium, assembly GCA_903874955.1. Classification (GTDB taxonomy): domain Bacteria; phylum Pseudomonadota; class Alphaproteobacteria; order Paracaedibacterales; family CAITNM01; genus CAITNM01. The sequence continues at coordinate 17,347 of CAIQTY010000003.1, forward strand.
AGAAAATCCAACAGAACAAGGTCTCTTTCCCAAACAACAAGTTCTTTTTCAAGTCAAGAAAGTGAACCTGAAGAAGATCAAACTACTAAAAGTCCTCCAAGGGTAAAAAGGGCAAGAAAAATAATGTAATCAATCATTTTTCTTAAAAACCTTCAGGCGGCGTCACGCCCTTCGCCCAACGCGGCTAGTATTCTTGCAACTGTGCGAATTTCTTCGCACAGTTCTCTGCTTAGCTGGTGGCGACCTGTTGTCAGATCATCGTTAATTCTAACGAGCTGAGCATCCAAGCTGCGCCAATATTTAGTTGTATCTGCAGCGACTTCAGATTGGCGAGTAAGTAGCTGCTGCATATTAAATTGGCTTTGTGCTACATTTTGTAGCGCTGTTAATTGTTGGTTTTGTTGATCTATTAATAAATTTAATTTTTCTGTCAGTTCTGTTAGGTTACGCATATATTGTTGGCGATTTTCTTCGCCGCGCTGTAATTGTTGCGAAAGAAGTTGCATGCTTTCCGCTGCTTGTTCAAAAATACTTTGCGAATAAGTTTGACCGACGCTTTGTCCTTCAATGCCGCCAATGCTGAGATTTCCAAGATGAATTCTTTCCTCTATAAAAAAGAAAAACCCCTGCACACCTTTATTATATTGAACATCGATAAAGCCAATAACAAGTGATCCAAACAGCCCAAAAAGAGACGAGCTGAAAGCAGTCCCCATACCAGTAAGTGGTGCTTTAAGCCCCTCTTTTAGAGTTTTGAAGGCATCTTGAATATCTCCGGCTTGTAAATCAATATTTGAAATTACTCCGGAAATTGCAGTTACCGTGTGTGACAACCCCCAGAAAGTTCCAAGAAGTCCCAAAAAAACTAAAAGGCCAGTGACATATCTATTTATATCCCTGGTTTCTTCAAAGCGATTTTGAATGCTTCCAAATGTTGCTTGCAGCATAAAACTTGTTGGTCGAGTTTGCTGAAATAATTGTTGTAGTGGCTTTAATGCTGTTGGTTTAGGTACATTCGTTTCATGATCTCGTGATTTTTCAAAAAATGAAAACCATATAGAATCTTTTCTTAATAAATAAAATAGGTATCCATTATAAAATAATCCGAATAAGAAGAGAGCCAATATTGTGCCATTTAAGTAGATATTTGTTAGAAATGCTGCTTTTGCTTGAGTAAACAAGCCGACAAACATGCCAATCATAATGCAAATAAAGCAAAAAGAAATAAATACACTTCGTCGTATGGCTGACATAAAAACCAAAAATTATGAGTAACACTACTACAAGCTTAAATCATAAAAATTTAACAATAAAGGGGGCGAGCATTTTATCAGCTCCTGTGCAAAAATTTGGTTGAGGTATTTATTTTTATGTTCAAAATTATGTTTTAAATTGACTTGAGGGGCATCTACTTGCCTACTCAAGGGAACATTGAGCATATATTGATAGATGATTTTACTTTCAGATGACACGATCGTAAATGCTAGAGTTTCCCTACAACGCAGATGTTAGGGGCAATTCAGATAGATACTACTTACTGGACTCCATGATCAAGTCATAAAGAGATTATAGAAGGGCCAACCCATTAGTTTTCCTAGGTCTTGATAAGATCCAGCAATAAGGTTGATTTTTTGAAAATAACAAGAAAATCCATATTTTTTTATAAATAGTTGCATTTTTTGTGAATTTTTAATAGATTTTCTTTTGTTAACAATTTAGATAGTTTTTTATGCTCAAAAAAATATTACTTATAACCCTGCTTGTCTCAGCAGGTTACTGTTCGAATGCTCAGAGTACAGCGGATGAAAATGCTCAGGTTGTAAGGTCACAAAACTTTTCTTTTGGGAAATTAACTAAAATGGCTATTGACACTTTATGGTGGTCTATTGGTATGAATGCTCAAACTGCCCGTAGCGCGAACGAGGCAAGTGTAGCTAGCCGAGAAGCAGCAAATAGCTCCCGTGAAGCAGCGTCAAGCAGCCTTGTCGCAGCACATGAAGTTCGCGCTGCTACTGATGAAATTCGACAAGAATCCAAACTATCACGTGACTTATTGAATCAACTTCAACAGCGCGATGAAGAAATAGCCAGACTTAGAATAACTGAGGAACGTTTTAATAACTTGTTATCTCAAACTACGCATGCTTCCGTAGCTGAAGAAGCAAATAGACAACGCGATAGAAGCATTAGAAAGCTACAAGAAAACTTACAAACCTTAGAAATAAAAGTTACTTCTTTAGCGAATGAAAAAGCTACATTAGAGAGCAGACTTAATAGCGTCCAAATAGAGTTAGCGAAAATCATTGACCCTAATGAAAATAATCTCGATAACCTGCTTATAAGAACTGCACAGAGAATAGAGAGTTTAGAGGAAAAAGAAAGGCAAAATGCAGAAGGTTACATGTCTGCTATTCGCGAACTTCAAAGTCAAATCCAACAAAAAGTAGTGTTGAGCAATAACCATAACCTAGAAATAGCGGTACTTAACGCAAATATCGATAATTTACGCATTGCAGCTCATCAATTTGAAGGAAATGGTTACAACAGAATATTTGAACTTGCTGAACGAGCTAAATCTGGTTTGATAGAAGTCCATGAAGCACAACAACAAATTTTGGCGCTGATAGTACATGCGTATGTTTTATATCCAGAAGTTCCTTTCAGCAAGCTAATATATTTAGATGGTAAAGAAATGTGGATTAATAGGTTGCTTAGTTTTTGTAAATATACCGATATTAGTAATTCTGGTGTTAGTGAAGATAACAAAACCAGACCTTTAAATATTTCAGCATTTTTGATGCCAGTAGGTAGTGAATTTGTAAAAGTTGGACAAACTATAACTGATTTTAATAATCCACAAATAAAATTTACAGAAGTTCAAAATTTGATAGTATCAAATTCATTTGTTAGATTCTAAAGCTTACAGAGCTTCCTTTCCAGGAAGCTCATTTTACACAAACGTATTCTTCGGTTTGTAAAAGTTGTCTAACAGCAAAAGCCCGACCCCTAGAACAATTGCTGAATCAGCCAAATTAAACGTATACCAGTGCCAGCCAAAAATATGAAAATCAATAAAGTCAACAACGGCGCGAAACCGAATACGGTCAACTAAATTGCCTAAAGCACCCGCTAAAATCATTGCGGTCGCAAAGCGTTGAATCAAATTTTCAGCTCTAACCCACCAAATGATTACAACCACTGACATGATGCACACTACCGATACGAGTAACATATAATGGAAGTTTGAATAAGCCCGAAGCCATCCAAATGTCACGCCAGGGTTGAACACCAATGCAAAATTCAAACACGGAATAATATCAACAATTTCACCAGGACCAATCGTTTCCATGACCCAAAACTTTGATAGTTGATCAACTACAAAAGCTAGAAAAGCAACAATAATACTGCCGCCTTTAGGCAGTTTCCGTTTTTGAAAAGTGTTCATGAATTACCCCATCACAACGTTTACATAAATCCTGGTGACGCTGCGCTCCTACCTCAGGTAAAATTTTCCAACAGCGTGCGCACTTTTGACCTTCGGCAAGTTCAATAACCACGCCGATGCCCTTTACGTCTTCTAGTGTAAACGCATTTGCAGGCATTTGTGCATGGACAATAACAAATTGTGAAGAAATCGCCAATTCTGCCCAATCAATAGAATCCAAACGACTTGCCCATTCTAAATTGACGTACATGATAACACTTGCTTGAAGACTTGATCCGATCGTTTTCGCGGCGCGTTCTAGCTCTAGCGCACCCGTTAAGACTTTGCGAATGCTTCGCAAATCTTCCCACTTTGCTGCTATGGACGGATTGTCCCACAAACGGGGCGCCTTAGGAAATTGCTGAACATGAATGCTGCTTGGTTCTTCAGTGTTTTGATACGCATGCCATGCCTCTTCAGCTGTAAAGCTTAAAACGGGTGCCAACCAATGGACCAAGTGCATGAATACATGATGCATAACCGTAAGTGTTGATAGGCGCTTCAAATCTTTGGGGGCGTCGCAGTACAAGCTATCTTTTCTAATATCAAAGTAAAAAGCTGATAAGTCAGTCGCACAAAAGGTATGCAATTCAGCATAAAAAGCCGAAAAATCGTAGGTTTTAAAAAGTTTTTGATGGCTTTTTTCAAGATCTTTCAACCGATGCAATACCCATTGTTCAAGATTCGGTAGGTCTTCATAAGCAACTTCATTTTCAAGATCATGCCCAGCCAGTGCACCTAATAGATAGCGCAAGGTATTGCGAAAACGACGGTAAACATCTTCATGGTGTTTTAAGATCTCGCGGCCAATACGTACATCATCTGTGTAATCAGAGCTTGCGGCCCACAGGCGTAGCATGTCAGCGCCCATGGTATCGATTACTTGCTGAGGATCAACCCCGTTACCCTGAGACTTAGACATTTTATAGCCTTTTTCATCAAGTACAAATCCATGGGTGAGAACTTGGCGAAATGGTGCTTTACCTCTAGTACCACAAGATTGCAGCAAAGAAGTCTGGAACCAACCCCGGTGTTGATCCGATCCTTCAAAATACATATCAGCAGGCCAAGCCATATCGGGATTATTTTCTAAGGTAAACGTATGGGTGCATGCGCTATCAAACCAAACATCTAAAATATCTTTTACCTTTTCAAAATCATCTGCTGCGTACTTATCGCCAAGGAAGTGGGCGTTGTCGTATTTGTGCCAAGCAGCAATTCCTTCTTTAGCAACAGTATCAACAATGCGCTGATGGACAGCTTCATCTCCCAGCGCTTCACCAGTTGCTTTGTGAACAAAAATTGTAATTGGAACGCCCCAGGTGCGCTGGCGCGATAGGCACCAGTCGGGACGGTTAGTCACCATCGCAGAGATGCGATTTTTACCCTGAGAAGGAAACCACTCAACATTGTCGATTTCGTGCATTGCTTTTTTTCTAAGATCATTCCGATCCATAGAAATAAACCATTGAGAAGTCGCACGATAGATAAGCGGCGCTTTCGAACGCCAAGAATGCGGATAGCTATGAACCAGTTTATTGGCTTGCAGCAAGCTACCAACTTCTTTGAGTTTTTCCAAAACTTCTGAGCCAACTTTGAAAATGTGTTTTCCTGAAAATAATGGAACATGGGGATAATACATTCCATCGCCCTGCACAGTTTCAGGAACCTCTATGCCAAATTGCTGCCCCACAATAAAGTCTTCAATACCATGACCAGGGGCTGTATGCACAAGCCCTGTACCCGCATCAGTTGTGACATGATCACCCGGCAACAGGCGTACATCAAAATCATACCCAAGGCCGTGCCAAGGATGGCGACAAATTGTTCCTTTTAAATCAGACCCATTTAATTGACCGATAAAGCCATAGTTCTCAATCCCTAAGGCTTTAGTTACTTCAGTTACAAGATCTTTGGCTATCAATAAACGCTTTGCAGAAGGAACAAGCTCGGTGCCCGAGATAACTTCGATAACGCTATAGGTATCATCTTTGGCGTAGGCGATTGCTCTGTTACCTGGTAACGTCCAAGGTGTTGTGGTCCAAATCACCGCATGGGCACTCTTTAGAATTTCCACACTTGGTATTTCTATAGGGAACCCAACATAAATCGCATCACTGGTGTGATCATGGTATTCAACTTCAGCCTCAGCCAAGGCAGTTTTTTCAACTACAGACCACATCACCGGTTTAAGTGCACGGTAGAGGCCACCATTCATTAAAAACTTACCTAGTTCAGCAACTATTTGGGCTTCACTTTTAAAGTCCATGGTAATATAGGGAGTTTTCCAATCAGCAACCACGCCCAAACGCTGCAATTCCTGCGATTGAGTATGAATCCATTTGTTAGCATAAGCCCGGCATGATTCAATATAGTCTAAAACACTTACATCTTCTTTACGTTGATTATGGGCACGATATTGCTCTTCAACCTTCAATTCAATCGGTAATCCATGGCAGTCCCAACCAGGTACTAGGGGGGCGTTATACCCAGCCATTTGATAAGTCTTGTTCACCAAATCTTTTAAAACATAGCTCAGAGCATGGCCGCAATGCAGGTGGCCATTTGCATAAGGCGGACCCCAATGGAGAATAAATTTTTTAGCATCCTTTGACTGCTGCCGCAAAATATTATAGAGATCAATTCGTTGCCAATACGCTAGAAAGTCTTTCTCGCGCACTGAAAGGTTGGCTTTCATGGAAAACTGGGTTTTAGGCAAAAAAACCGTGTCTTTATAATCCGAAGTCATAGGTGAACTTTTTTATATAATTCCTTATTTCTAAACGGTTTTTAGGGTTTTTAAAAGGGTCACTATAAAATCAAGGGTGGAGTTTGAATGAATTTATCCTAACCTACATAACTTCCTATTTTCGCTTGAATACCTGTCCTATTAATCTTCTAATGCATCTAAGGCTATTAATTGATGCGAAAAAATAGTTTGAATTCCCAAAACTTTGAAAGGGATTATTTTCGTAGGTCCACTTATAAAAAGGGGCTTGCATGTCAGGAAGGTCTATATGCCCAACTTTGTATAAGTCAAAAGTAAGGTCAGCATCAACATAGTCATAAGGTAATAAAAAATAGCCTTTGTGGTTACTTTTTGCTTTAGTGCCGAGTTCGGTGCCCCATGAATTATGTATTAAAAAAGCTTTTTTTGAATCATCATATCCCGCGATAACAATCGCATGTGCTTTATCTCGAGAGGTTTCATCTTCAGCAGGCATTGGGAAAATACCTGTTTTTAAGGCTGTATCTGATGAAGTTGAATTAAAGACATACATAGCACCAATAACCGGGCAATTAGCATTTAATATGCATTTTATATTTTCTAGGGTTGGTTCTAAGGACGCAATGTTTTCAACATCAAGAATAGAAGAAACCTCACCTTCATTAACAAGCTTAGATTCTGTAAATCTAAATTTTGCTGCTGATTCATCCATTTGGGGTGTGATACTCCTTTCAATATGTTGATCATACGGATAAAGCGACTCCAAACAGATACCATGATTTATCAATACTTCAACAGCATCCCTTATATCGACCCCACTAGGATTTTCTTTAGGCATGTTCTCATCGTATGAATGGGCTTTATAGTGTAAATAAAGGACTGAAAGTTTATCTACACGATACGCTTTTTTAGGCGTTGTATAATTTTGTTTTATAAGTTCGTAAAGCACGCTAGCGATAAGACTGTGGCTAGTACATGAAGGAAATTCTTTTTGGTTAAAGGGAGCAGGAAATGCAGGGCTTAGGTCTACCTCTTTTCTAAGAGGAATTTTTTTCAAATTTTGAATCAGCGGACTGTGCGCATTCAGGTGAGGTAGCCAAAAACTTTTTTTGTGATATCTCTGATTTTTGAAAGCTTCAGGATGTTGATGAATGGGGTTAAAAAAGCTATTTCTTTCTGACGATGCATGACTTAATGATATTGTAAAAAATAAAAAAATGATTTTTTTAAATATAAATCTCATAGAAATTAATTTAAATTCTTGTTCTTTTTATATTTAAACTTTAATATATTAAATATTGATTAATTGTTGATTAAGGAAAGCCAGAGGGCAGTACGCCAGCTCCTCCCACTGAGAATTTTCAGACGAGGTGGTTATATAGTAGGCAAATGTCTGCCCTTAGGATAATGATATGTTTTAGAAGAATGGCTACTTTTTTGAGCTTTTCTATTTGGAGTACTGCACATAATCTAAATTTATATCCGGATGCTTAAAAATTGCAGCATAGGGTGTTTCAAAGTCCGTTAAACTTTGCGGGAACCGTTGGCATTTTAACCAGGCAAAACCATCCAATGAGGCTGATGCACTTTTATAAAGTTATTGTTTATATGGAGTTCTTTTCCTATTGATTCAAGTTTTAACAAGGCAATTCCTAAGGAGCCCTTGGTTGCTCGAAGTTCTCCGACTTCTGTTTCGCCTGATAGTATTTTATCACCCACAGTATGTTCTCCTGGATTTTCAAAGCTAATGGGAAAAGAACGTTTGCGAATTTGCCCAACATAGCGTGAACGTGCGGTTAATTCTTGTCCCATGTAACAACCTTTATTCCAAGAAATTGCTTTAAGTTCATCCATTCCCCATTCTAAGGGAATTGATTTATCAACAATCATATCGGTAGCACCTCTTGGAACACCAAGAGCTAGGCAATGGCTCTCATATGCAGATTGATGACTAAAATCTATTTTTTGACTGTAATATCTGTATCCGAGCTCTTCTAGGCGTGGATCTAAAAAACAGTTTTCATAAACTTGTTTTGTTAAACTCACCCCTACTTGCCAATCAATCATTCTAATATCAACATCTGAACGTAATTTAAATAGCTGGAGTTTTTGTAAAAATGATTGGGCACGGGGGCTTTCAATATCAATGAGCCACAGGTCCTTGAGATTAATTATAAAAAAATCAAATTGGAATTTCCCCTGAGGCGAGAGCATCAGGCTATAAATAATCGGTTGGTTTTGAAGAATTTTTACATCTTGAGTGACAATTCCCTGAAGGAAAGGTTCCTTATCGTTTCCTGATATTGCGATAATTGAACGATTTTTTAAGATGCAGGTGAAATCAATCTTTTGGAGACTCATAAACAAATACTTTACCGCAGTATGGACAATCAATACGGTCATTCGCTTGAATGTGCAAGTATATTCTTGGATGGCCCATGGCAGGAGTTTCAGAAGGTCCATCGCACATGATTTCTTTTTCGTTTACAACGACTAGTTCAAAGTTGTTCACATAACACCTCAACTACTTCTTTAGTTTTTAGTTCTCTTTCTTTTAGGGGGTGACCAAGTGGAAGACTAAGGTCTTTTACTTTAATTAAATCATTTTTGATTTCTTCTTCACCAATAATAATAGCAAATTTAGCGCCTAGTTTATCAGCTTCTTTAAAGGCTTTTCCTGGATTTGTTTTATAGATAACGTCACAAGCTTTTCCTTTTTCGCGGAAAATTTTAGCAAGTTGAATGGCTTGTGAAAAATAATCTCCAATTACAACAAATGCTATTTGAGAAGATTTTTTAAAGTCTCTTTTTTCTAAGAGTAATGCAATTCTATCAATTCCCATGCCCCAACCTACTGCTGGTATGGATGGACCCCCCATTTGCTCAACGAGTCCATCGTAACGTCCACCGCCTAAAATAGCGTCTTGAGATCCAAGATCATTGGTTTTAAATTCAAATGCTGTATGAGTGTAATAATCAAGGCCACGGACTAATGTCGGATCAAGCGTGTACTTAATATTAATTGATTCTAAACCAGCACAAACTTTTTCAAAGAAAACTGCTGCAGATGAAGTTAAATATGTTGATATTTTTGGAGCATCACAGGCAATACGTTTATCATTCTCGTCTTTTGAATCAAGAATGCGCATAGGATTTTTTAATAAGCGTTGTTGGCTGTCATGGGAAAGATCATTTTTATATTTTGAAAAATAATCAATAAGAGCGATGCGATATGCTTCTCTGCTTTGAGAATCGCCAATCGTGTTTATATGCAAATTGGCGCTAATTTCTAATCGGTCAAGAATTTGCTGGGCTAGGTCGAGAACTTCGATATCCGCATGAGGGTTATCGATTCCAAAAAATTCCACACCGAATTGGTGTAGCTGCCTATACCTGCCGCGCTGTGGTCTTTCGTAGCGAAACATAGGGCCATAGTAGCAATATTTTAAAGGCAGCTGCTGGGTCATACTATTAGAGATCAATGCGCGAACGACGGGAGCTGTTCCCTCTGGACGAAGTGTTATTTCTTCACCTCCTCTATCTAAAAAGGTATACATCTCTTTGCCAACAATATCGCTGGTTTCACCTACAGCCCGTTTGAAAATCCCGGTGTATTCGAAAATTGGCGTGTCAATTCTTTCAAATCCAAATCTATAAGCGGTGGAAAATGTTGTATTTTGAATGTATTCAATACATCTTGCTACATCGCCAAGAAAATCACGGGTCCCTCGAACGGGCTGAAGTTTAGTCATATTAAGCCATGCTATCCAAAGCTTTTTGGAATCTGCCAGCGTGAGATTTTTCCGCTTTTGCAAGTGTTTCGAACCAATTCGCAATTTCTTCGAAACCTTCTTCGCGGGCTGATTTAGCCATGCCTGGATACATATCCGTATACTCGTGGGTCTCTCCTGCTATTGCAGCTTTAAGATTTTGACTTGTTTCGCCAATAGGTAGTCCTGTTGCTGGATCCCCAACTTCTTCTAAGAATTCAAGGTGTCCATGGGCGTGCCCTGTTTCACCTTCAGCTGTTGAACGAAATACGGCTGCAACGTCATTATATCCTTCAATATCCGCTTTTTGCGCGAAATAAAGGTAGCGACGATTCGCTTGTGATTCTCCAGCAAACGCTTCTTTTAAGTTTTGCTCAGTTTTAGATCCCTTTAATGTTGTCATATTAAGCCCCTCATTTATTAACTTCATAAAATATGAGAGGGAAGCTCACAAAGGTCAAGTGGAACTAATTATTCTTTAAAAGATTTATTGTGTTTTGCAGCATTGCTAGAATGCGTTCGTATGCTCTCAGATTACCCTCGTGGCTTCTAGAAGCTTCGCGCATGTCTGCCATTTCAAGAATTGGTTTAACGTTTGATTCGTAGACAAATCCGTCTTTATCAGCCACTGGGTCTTCGGGTGCATATGTTTTTGTAAAAGGGGTTTTGTCGAAGTGAATTTTGCCAATTTCTACTATATTTGATCGAGTTTTTTTATCAAAGACAGCTTTAAAAGAAGCAACGCGACGCTTGTAGGGCATAACCCCTGGTGCTGGATTTCTAACGCCGGCGTTCGCTAGGTTTTCCGAAATCACTAGCATGCGTTTATTCTGCACAATCATTCCAGAGGTTGCTATATGAAGAGCGCGACCAAGGGTTGGAATTACGGGATTATGCATAAATCGTTACCCAGCCTGCGACATATTTAAAATGGTTTTTACCAATTGATGAAAATTCTTAACAGTATTTATTATCGCATCGTGTTCGAGCGCGTTATGCGACATCTCAAGTGCTTCAGATTCCCGAGAAACTTCGGTTTTTGTTTTTACAATGTCTTTGGAATCTATTTTTAGCATTTTGACTTGCGTGCCGTCTTTGTTCGGCATCGCATGATGTCTTTCCAATACTTTTTTAAAGGGTTTCATTTCTCTTCTTACAGTACCTTTAATATCTGCGTGGGCCATATTGCCGACCATTAGATTTGCTCTGGCATTTAGCCAGGTCATTCGGTGATTCAGTAAGAGCGAAAGTTTATCGTCAAAAAAACTCATTAACAAAAATTTCTTCAATCTCCACTATATATGATAAAAAAATTTGTTTAAGATTTTATTAAAGATGTAAAAAATGTGTAGGTATGCTGAGTCTTAGTCGTAAAATTGGAGAATCCATAATTATAAATGATGATATTGTTTGTACGGTTCTAGAAATCAATGGACGTATTGTCAAACTTGGATTCGAATATCCAAGTACTTCCTCAGTCTTTCGCCAAGAACTTTATCAAAGGATTCAGCAAGAAAATCATGAAGCTAGTAAAAACGTTGATGCGGTCGGCGAGGCAATCAAGACCTTACCAAAGCTTCGTGTAGGGAAAAAATAAAAGCTTATACTTTTTTCATAGTCTTCCTAGGGCATTGACCCTAGGAACCATATTAGTAATGTCGATTTATCTGATATTTAGAAAAAGTATTGTTTATTCCCCAGGCTTACTTCTTTTTTTGGTTTTTGTATCTTCTTTTGCTTTCGTTGCTGGCTTTTCTTTTGTTTCTGCCTTGGGCGCTGGCTGAGCCTTTGCTTTTGGTTTAAATCCTCCTGGTCTTGGAGGAGCGTTGCGTTTTTTTTCAATGATGGCGACGGCTTCTTCAAGGGTTATTTCCATAAAATTATAAGCCTTAGGAATCGACGTAAACGTCCCATCATACTTTAGGTAAGGCCCAAAGCGGCCAATACCAACTAAAATATCATTCTGTGATTCTGGATGTTTACCAATCATCAATGGCATCGCGGCCAATTTAAGAGCCTGCTCCAGAGGCATCGCATAAGGATCAAACCCAGGGGGTATACTGACGCGTTTGGGTTTTTTTACATCTTTTTCTTCCCACTGGAGATAAGGTCCGTAGGGACCCTTACGAACGCTAATATCCACATCAAGAGTTGGGTCTTTTCCAATGATAATAATATCATTAGCTTCTTGCATGCCTTCTTCAGATTGGGCGGAACCATTGAGAGATTTTGTGTATTTACAATCTGGATAGCGATTACATCCTAGGAAAGGACCAAACTTACTAAGCTTTAAGGAAAGTTGACCTTCGCTGCATGTTGGGCACGCTTTCGGATTTTCTTTCGTCATATCAAATAGGGAAGATTCAAGATCTTTTTGAACATCATCCAATACTTGGCTTATTTTTAAGGGTTCCGCTTGCTTGACTGTGTCGTGAAAAGGTGCCCAGAAAGCGTTCATGACATCAAGCCAGCTGCGTCTTCCGCCAGATATATCATCAAGCTGTTCTTCTAAGGCTGCAGTAAAATCGTACTGAATATATTTTGGGAAATAATGGCTCAGAAAAGATGTAACTAGTCTGCCGCGTTGATCTGGATGAAACTGGCGTTTTTCAATCCGGACATAATCACGATCTTGCAGGGTTTGAAGCAATGCAACATAAGTTGATGGACGCCCAATCCCAAGCTCTTCAAGTTTTTTAACAAGGCTTGCTTCTGTATATCTTGGTGGTGGTTGGGTGAAGTGTTGTTCAGGGGTTATTTCATTAATCTTAATTTCTTCACCTAGTGAAAGGGGAGGGAGTAAACGCTCATCTTCCTCGGTATTCTTTTCATCTTTATTTTCTTGATCTTTACCTTCCTGGTAAACTTTTAAAAATCCGTCAAAAATAAGTGTAGAACCGGTTGCGCGTAAAATTGTCTGTTTGTCTTGGGAAACAATGTCTACGCCTACTTGATCAAACAACGCATTTTCCATCTGGCTTGCAACGGTACGTTTCCAAACTAATTCGTAAAGTTTAAGCTGAGCTTCATCAAGATAAGAACTAATAGCTTTAGGGGTACGTACAACATCGGTTGGACGAATTGCTTCGTGGGCTTCCTGGGCATTTTTTGCCTTGCTTTTATATAAGCGTGGAGATGATGGGAGATACTGTTTACCATAATCTTTCTCAATGAAATCTCGAGCAGCGGTAATCGCATCGTTAGATAAATTTACGCTATCGGTACGCATATATGTTATTAGGCCGATTGTTTCTCCGCCTATATCAATACCTTCGTAAAGGCGTTGAGCAAGTTGCATTGTTTTTTTAGGGCTGAAACCAAGTTTTCTTGATGCTTCCTGTTGTAGCGTTGAAGTGGTAAAAGGTGCGGCAGGATTACGGCGCACCTGTTTTTTTTCAATATCGCCAACGGAAAAAGTTGATTTTTCAATTGTGTTTGCAGCAGCTTTAGCCGCCTCTTCATTGGGCAATCCAAATTTATCAAGCTTTTTGCCATCTAAAAAATTTAGTTTGGCAAGAAAATTAACTCTTGCCGTATTCATGCATTGGGTTTCAACCGACCAATATTCTTGTGTTTTGAATGCTTCAATTTCTTGTTCGCGCTCTACAATTAAGCGCAGCGCAACTGATTGCACGCGTCCAGCAGACCTAGCGCCAGGGAGCTTTCTCCATAAGATTGGGGATAATGTAAAACCAACAAGATAATCCAGAGCACGACGTGCTAGGTAAGCATCAACAAGTTCCTTATTAACATCTCTAGGAGCTTTTAGGGATTCTTGAACAGCACGCTTAGTAATTTCGTTGAAAACAATCCGCTGCACTTTCATGTCTTTGGTTGCTTTCATTTCCTCAAGGACTTGCTGAATATGCCAAGAAATAGCTTCCCCTTCACGATCCGGGTCGGTTGCGAGAAATAAATTTTTAGCACCCTTAGTTTGGGTTACTATGTCTTTTATTCTTTTTTTACCTTGTTCATCAAGTTCCCAAATCATGGCGAAATTATCGCTAGGATTTACAGATCCATTTTTGGAGGGCAAATCACGAACGTGACCATAACTAGCAATAACTTTGTAATCGTTACCCAAGTACTTATTAATAGTCTTTGCTTTCGATGGCGACTCTACAATAACGACACTCTGTGTCAAGGAAACCTCTGCATTCAAAATTTAATAAAATTATTTCATTTCGACCGAACTGTAGCAAGACTTACAATGCATGACAAGCTCTGGTTTATAAATGTAAGAATAAATATATAAAATTTAAAAAACCGTTAAAAGAATATTTATTGAGTATAAAACCAGATTTTTTTTGAGCTCATTATGATAGATCGGTCTCTAGGAAACATACTTTCCTTATGCTATCTTTGGCGAAAATGGAAACTACGTTAGCTAGTGAAAAAATTTCTCTCTACTGTGATTGTTCTATTGCTTGCATCCTGTGCAGACGATAGCGAAAAATTTGATGAAATGTCGGTTGAACAGCTTTATTTGATTGCTGTAGATCGTTTAGAGAATAAAAAACATAAAGATGCAGGGGTGGCGTTTGCTGAAGTTGAGCGTCAACATCCTTATTCTGATTGGTCGCTTAATGCACAAATTATGTCAGGTTATTCTTATTATTTAGCTAAGAAATATGAAGATGCAGAAGAATCATTCCAAATGTTTATTCAATTGCATCCAGGTCATGAATATGTTCCCTATGCAATGTATATGCAAGGTTTAATTGCCTACGAGCAAATACCAATCATTGAACGAGATCAAACCCCTGCAAAAGAGAGCGCTGAAGAGTTCCAGAAGTTAATTAATCGTTTTCCAAATAGTGAATATGCTAAGGACGCTCGGCTTAAAATTGATTTAATTCGCGATCATTTAGCGGCGAAAGAGGTGGAAATCGCAAGATTTTACCAGCAAAAAGAATCTCATTTAGCTGCTATTAATCGTTTAAAATTAACGGTTAAAGAGTACCAAACATCTTCTCAAGTTCCTGAAGCCCTTTACCGCTTGGTGATTTCTTATTTAGCTCTTGGTTTGTATGATGAAGCTCAGGCAACTGCTGCCGTTTTAGGTCATAATTATGGTGATTCCCAATGGTATGTATTGGCTTACGAAGCGGTGCAAGGGGTTAAACGCTAGATAATGCTTCGCACGCTCAGCATACGTAATGTTGTTTTGATTGAGGCGTTGGATTTATCTTTTGATTCAGGTTTCTGTGCATTAACTGGTGAAACGGGGGCTGGAAAATCGATTCTACTAGATGCTTTGTGTTTGGTCTTAGGTCAACGTGGTGAACAGAGCCTTATTAGAAAAAATACAGAGCAAGCTACAGTTTTTGCTGAGTTCGAACACAATCCGTATTTCAATAGCATGTTTGAAGAATTGGGAATACCTATTGATGAATGTATTGCCCTAAGGCGAGTTTTACAGGCCAATGGCCGTTCTAAGGCCTTTATTAATGATGAGCATGTAACTGTACAAACATTGAAAATTTTGGGTGATCAGCTTCTCAATATTCATGGGCAGCATGACCATTTATTTGAAATAAGCAGACAACGTGCTTTGCTGGATCAAAAAATAAATCAACAAATTAGAGAAAATGTTGAAAATTCATACGAAAAATTTTATCAGTCTCAGGAAAATATTAAAATTTTTGAGGAAAATCTTTCTCAAAATCAAAGTCAAAAAGCATTTCTGAAAATGCAACTTGAGGATTTGAAAAAACTTAATCCTTTAGACCAAGAAGAAACGCTGCTTTTGCAAAAACGCGAGGCAATCATTGGTTTTGCTAAAATTGCTGATACTGTTTCTGCTTGTTTGCAAGGAATGACTTATCCCAAAGATTTGTCTAGCGAAATCGCACAGCATCAGCAAACACTGACTAGGTCAAATTCAATCGATTCGCCCATCCTAAATGAAGCAATTAAGAGTTTAGATCGTGCCTATATTGAAATTAAAGAAACTCAGCGAAACCTTCAAGATTTACTTAGTGAGCATCAGGTGCATGCTCATGAATTGCAGGTCTATGATCAGCGATACAGTGAAATTCATTCTATTTCTAAGAAATATAATATTGCTGGGGATGACTTATACGCTGTTTTTAAAAATTTGCAAAAACAACAAGACGTTCTGGATGATCCAGAATATGAGCGCGCGCAGCTTGAAAAACAACTTCTAAAAACTAAGCAAGAATATATTGATGCTGCCCGGGTTCTTTCTGACCATAGGGTAAAAATAGCACGTGTCTTAGAAAATAATATTCATCAAGAATTACCCGATCTATTTTTACCCCATGCGCGGTTTCGAATAAATTTAAATCCATTACAAGAATCTCAGTGGGGTCTTCATGGTATTGAACAAGTGGTATTTGAGGTATGCATGAACCCGGGTCAGCACTTTACTCCTTTGCATAAGACTGCTTCTGGTGGAGAAATGGCCAGGTTAATGCTTGCTTTAAAAGTTGTAGCATCAAACCAAGACACTTTATCGACTTTAGTATTTGATGAAATTGATCACGGAGTTAGTGGATCTGTAGCATTAGCAATTGGCAAAAGACTGCGTCAGTTGGGGAAATTTGGTCAGGTTATGGCGATTACTCACTCTGCTCAGGTTGCCTCTCAGGCGCACCATCATCTTGTCGTTCAGAAGCACCAAGAACAGACAAAAACAGCGACAACAGTTCAGGTTCTCTCTGAACAAGAACGCATAGACGAAATAGCTCGTATGCTTTCGGGGCATGACGTTAATCAGGCAGCGAAGATGGCCGCCATGGAATTAATGAAGGAGTTACTATGATTATTTTATGTGCAGGTGGAACGGGTGGACATGTTTTTCCAGCTGAAGGTTTGGCTTCGGTTTTAAAAAAGCGTGGCCATAAACTAGGACTCCTTACTGACTCTAGAGCTATGAATTTTGTCAATTATGAATATTTTGATTCTATAGAGGTACTTAACGTTCGCAGGGATAATTTTTTTATTTATTTTTTTACAATGTTTAAAAGTCTTTTAAAAAGCTTGCGATTTATTTATGGGAAAAATGCAAGAGTTGTTATTGGTTTCGGTGGCTATCCATCGGTACCGGGTATGATAGCGGGACGTTTGTTTTTTAAAAAAATTCTTATCCATGAACAAAATGCAGTCCTAGGCAGAGCAAATAAATTTTTGCAGCCCTTTTCTAAAGGATTGGCTACGAGTTTTTTATCTACACAAGGTGCCCCTAGTAAAGCAGTGTGGATTGGTAATCCAGTGCGTAGAGTTGTACATGCAGCAATGGCAAAACCTCGAACAAAAGATTACAAAAAATTTAATATTTGTGTGACCGGTGGTAGCCAAGGAGCAAGATTATTTTCAGATGTTGTTCCAAAAGCAATTGAGTTATTGCCTGTCTCTATGAGGCAAGAGCTTTTCATTACGCAGCAATGTCGGTCTGAACAATTGAATGAAGTCAAAACTGCTTATGAAAAATTATCAGTGAGTGCAAGCTTAGAAAGCTTTTTTAGTGATATACCAAGTAGACTTAAAAACGCAGACTTAGCAATTTGTCGTGCAGGGGCTTCAACTATTTCAGAACTGACTTGCCTTGGTGTGCCAGCAATTCTTGTGCCATTAGCTATCTCAAAAGATAATGATCAAGGAGAAAATGCGCGTGTTATTGCCAATGCAGGCGGGGCATGGGTGATTAAGGAATCAGAACTCAATCCTGTTGCTTTGGCTCAAATCATTGAAAACTCAATGAATAATAGAAAAATTCTAGAATCAATGAGTGAATCAATTCATCACTTGGCAAAGCCAAATGCAGCAGAAGATTTAGCAGATTGGGTTGAAAATTTCCTATAAGATAGCTATCAATAGAAAATAGTTCTCTTTAAAAATATATTTGAATGAATATTTTACCTGGACAGTCGCGGGCTCTTCATTTTATTGGTATTGGTGGAATTGGAATGAGCGGAATCGCTGAAGTGCTACATCAAAGTGGTTTTCTTGTTCAAGGCGCTGATATTGCGGAAGGTTACAATACAAAAAGACTGGAATCTCTTGGTATTCCGGTTTTTATTGGCCATAGCATCAAAAATTTGGCAAATGTTCAAGCTGTTGTTGTTTCAACTGCAGTAAAACCTGACAACATTGAACTCGTTGAAGCGCGCCGTCTAAGAATTCCAGTGATGCACCGCTCAGAAATGCTAGCAGAAATCATGCGCAGTCGTTTGTCAGCCGCAGTAGGTGGTACTCATGGAAAAACAACTACAACTTCTTTGCTTGCTTGGTTAATAGATGCAGCGGGGATGGATCCGACAGTTGTGAACGGTGGTATTATAAACGAATATAATACGAATGCGCGGCTTGGAAAAAGTAACTGGGCTGTTGTTGAGGCCGATGAATCTGATGGAAGTTTTGTAAGGCTTCCAGCAACTATTGCTGTCGTTACTAATATTGATCCAGAACATATGGAACACTATGGAAACTTTGAAGCTCTAGAAGCAGCTTTTCGTCATTTTGTAAGGAATGTGCCATTTTATGGTTTAGGAGTGCTCTGTACGGACCACCCTGTGGTTGAAAAACTATCTCGTGAAATTGATGATCGCCGAATTGTAACCTATGGTTTTAATGACAAGGCAGACGTGTGCGCTCAAAATATCAGGTTTGAACCGCATGGTGTAACCTTTGATGTCGTTATTAAACCAGATTACTTAGAAAAACAAAGAGAGCTAGCAAATTATTTAGGGGAAAACATCACCACACTCCCAGCAATTTTGAAAGATGTCTATTTACCAATGATGGGTAAACACAATGTGCAAAATGCCCTTTCAGTGATCGCTATAGCTCAAGAATTAGGTATATCTGATGCTGTTCTTCGTCATGCGTTCAGAACCTTTAAAGGGGTAAAACGTCGATTTACTCAGATAGCAAATATTCATGGGGTCCGAGTTATAGATGATTATGCTCATCATCCTGCTGAGATCAAAGCAGTTATTTCTTCAGCTCGGCAAGCAACTAAAGGAAAAATATACGCAGTTATGCAACCCCATAGATTTTCTCGATTGAAAGATTTATTTGAGGATTTTTCCAGTTGCTTTGAAGGTTGTGATCAAGTTCTCATTTCTCCTGTATATTCAGCTGGAGAGGCACCAAATGGTGTTACTGGCGAGGATTTATCGAATGCGGTAGCAAAGACAGGTATGACAGTTCGTTATTTTGAATACCCATCTTCTGTAGCGGGATTATTAATGCCATTTCTCGAGCCAGGGGACTTAGTGATTTGCATGGGGGCTGGTAATATTACAGCTTGGGCACATGAGCTCGCGCAAGATTTAGAAAAGAATTTTCACCCCATTTTAAAAGCAGTAAATGAGAATGCCTTATAAAGAACGGCTCAAAATGTGTTGAGGGGAAAACACAAAATTTGAGCCGCTTCCCTTTCGGGTTAACTTAACAATAACTTGGAAACGTTAACGAATGCTTACTAATACGAGAAAAATTTTAGAAGAAAAACAGGCGGTTCTACTTCCTAAAGTGACGGGTCGCTATAGTTTTGATGTGATGCTTTCAGGGTTAACTTGGTTTCAAGTTGGTGGGCCAGCGAGTGTAGTGTTCAAACCTGAAGATACAGCTGACTTACAGTATTTTTTGAAAAATAAATTAAACAGTTTGCCCCATTTTGTTATTGGTGCAGGGTCGAATATATTGGTGCGTGATGGTGGGTTTAACGGCGCCATTATTAAATTAGGAAGAGGATTTTCAAAAATTCTTATTGAAAATGGGGAATTGATTGCAGGTGCTGCAGTTCTTGATAGAACACTCTCAATGTTCGCATTACAGCATAATATCAAAGGATTTGAATTTTTAGTGACAATTCCTGGATCAGTTGGTGGAGCAATTGCAATGAATGCAGGTTGTTATGGTTTTGAAGTTAAGGACATTCTTTCCTGGGTTGAAATTGTTGATCAAAACGGTAATCTTCATAGGCTTTATCCACATGAATTAAAAATGACCTACCGAAAATCTGTATTGCCAAAAGGTTGCGTTGTTGTTCGTGCTGGGTTTAGGGCAGAGGCTGGTGATAATGTTGATATTCAATATCGCATTCAGGAATATTTGCAATTACGAGAAGAAAGCCAACCAATTAAAGGTCGTACTGGAGGAAGCACTTTTAAAAATCCTGACTCTGAAAAAGCATGGAAGCTAATTGATGAAGCTGGATGCCGTGGAATTTCCATAGGTTCTGCAAAAATTTCCGAAAAACACTGTAATTTTATGTTAAATACTGGCGGTGCATCTGCCGATGAATTAGAACGTTTAGGTGAAATTGTAAGGCAAAAGGTGAAAGAATATTCTGGTAAACACCTTGAATGGGAAATTATTAGAATTGGCCAATCCAGTGAACTAAAAAAAAGTGCTGCCTAGTATATCTTCTGGGAATAAAAATGACTTTTCAGATGCGGCTACAGGATGATGCTATTTTTACCCATTCCTAAAAATAAGTTGATAAAATTTCGATAGGGCGTTTGTGGCAAGTCAATAGGCAGATAAGCATCAATGAAGCCAATTTTATTAAGCTCAAGTTGATTAACGATTCGGCCAAAGCCGTCGATTACCGCGCTAATGCCGTTGTTTGCCACCCTTACTAGTGGTAACCCCTCTTCTATAGCTCTTACTTGCGTTATCTTGAGGTGTTGGTAGGGCCCGCTTGTTTCCCCATACCAAGCATCATTAGTAATATTTAAGAGCCATTTTGGACGATTTTTAGCATCAATAACCGCGCCGCTGAAAATGACTTCGTAGCATATAAGCGGGCTAAATGGAGGAATTCCAGGCAAGCTAATTGTTCTTGGTCCATCACCTGGCGAGTAGTCAAGTTTGCCATCGGTAAGCTTAGGAAAGGGATTTAAAGACCTTAAGGGAACATATTCTCCAAAGGGAACCAAATGAAATTTATCAAAAGTTGCGTGAATCAATCCTTTGCTATCGATAACATACAGGCTACTGAATGCCTTATCAGGATCATATGTTCTCCTGGGTGCTCCAGTAATTAGGTGTCCCCGCTTAATGAAACTGCCCAAGCGAGCCAAAAAATCAGCATGATCAGCAATTGGAATTGTAATGGCTGCTTCAGGCCAAATTGTTAAGTGAACAGGTTTTTCTGCTTCAAGCGTTGTTAAAATTTCTAAAATTGATAGGTTTTTTTCAAAAAAATCTGGATGCCATTTTTCTTGCTGATTAATGGCGGGCTGAACTAAACGTAAGCAGACATCGGTATTTAAAGAAGGGTTTTTTAATCGAAGGTGTCCATCTATCCATAAACCGGAAAGGGCGCAAAAAATAATTATCCCGAGATACTTTTGCCGAGCATATAAAACAACAGCAGAAGCAGTCGTTAGGAACGAAAGGCCAAATATTCCAAAAAATCTAGTACTTTGCAAAATTGGCAAATCCCATACATAGCCATTTAAATTCCACGGAAAGCCTGTGAATAAAAAGCTTCGTGCTATTTCGCTTAAACACCAGCCGATGCAGAAGATCCAGGCAAACTTGATTTTATTATCTTTAAAAAAGTAACTAGGCAGCACACATATGGCAGGGAAAATTCCAATAATGATCGGCATACCAATTAGCCCAATAGGCATGAGCTCTGGTAAACCATACACCT
Organism: uncultured Alphaproteobacteria bacterium; assembly: GCA_903874955.1. Taxonomy (GTDB): domain Bacteria; phylum Pseudomonadota; class Alphaproteobacteria; order Paracaedibacterales; family CAITNM01; genus CAITNM01. Next base: position 38,964 of record CAIQTY010000003.1, read on the forward strand.
TTAATGCCCACGATACCCAATAAAGCTGTGTTAAAAAAAAGCAGAAGAAAAAAATAAAAGCATTTCTAAAAAAAATACGGAAATTTTTCTGTACTTCTAAATGCGTAAGCAGTATATAGATAGACAAATAGAGAATTATCGGTTGATTAATCGGTGCGAATGCGAATCCACCTATAATACCAAAAATTATTAGAAATTTTAAATTAATTGACTGGAAATTTAGGAATTTATTCATATCTAAATGGTACTATCAAGAAAAGTTTTTTCAAAAATGTGGAATTTAAAAATGCAAAAGGTGCTTTATATTATCTGTTTTGTTTTTGTGTGTATATCTACAAATATAACAGAACTTGAGGCTGGCGTGAAACGTAAAGCTGACGATGCTAATTTAAAAGAAAATACAGTTGATGCAAAAAAACAAAAAGCCCAATCTGAAGAAATAGCTGTTGAGTTCATTAAGAAAATTGCTCAAGAAGCTCTTGATATAGTGAACCAAAATGGAACGCCCGATGATCAAAAAAGACAAAAGCTAAGTGAGAGTATTAATAAATATTTAGATATTGAAAGGATAACAAGGGCTGTATTTTCTCCTTTTAAATACAATGAACTGAGCGATGAAAATCAGGAAAAAGTTAAAAAATATTTAGCGAAATACTTGTTAGAATTCTACGCGGGTGAGGGAAAATTGGCAGCGATGGTTGATGCAACATTAGCTCCGAAACTTTCATCAGAATCAAAAGACAATGATTTTGCTGTAACCACTTCATTTCAAAAAGGTGATTCTTCAGTGAAAATTGTTTGGGTTACTGATTGCTACAAAGTTTATTATGTTGAAATAGAGGGAATTAACCAGATAACTACCCTACGTTCAGAAATGAAGGGAAATATTGGTGAAAGTTCATTGATGGATTATATTAATAAGCAGACAAATCAAAAATCTGATCAGTAGAATATAATGCAAAAGAATTTATTTGGTTTTGGCAATACACATTCAACTGAAAAAAAAACTGTAAGTGCCAAGCCTAAAGCTGCTTTTCCGCAACTTGCTCTTATTAAAGGCCTTAACAAGCAGGAAGCTAGTTCAGAAGCAATTTTTTGGCATCGAATTTTAATTAATAAATCTATTAGACAAGAAAATGCAAAGCAGTTTTTAGCCATACTATCTAATGAAATAGCGATTAAAAAAGGAAAAAAAGACTCTTTTATTGCTACTCTAGACAGTCTAAAGCAAGGATGTTGATTTTGTTTTTGGTTCAGAATTTTGATTTATCGAAGATTTCTGATTTTCGGTCTCGATTTGAGTTTTTAAGTCATCAGGATTAAAATTTTGATCTACTTTAATATCCTTCCCTACGGGTTTTCTTCTTTGAGGAAGTTTGTTAGCTTCACAGGACTCAGAATTTTTTTGAACGTTTGAATCTATGTTTGGGTCAACGTTGAGTTTGCAGTTTGACTCTATATCATTTAACCAAGCTAGATTTTCTTCATGCTTTAAACAAAGACTCGTTTTTGCTGAAACTTCTTTTACTGGGCACACATGCAAAAGCGTATCGTGAATCTTTTCCATTTCTGCGATTACGGTATTTGCTATTTTTCTAAAAATAGGATTATGAAATTTCTCAAAATTTTTTTTAGCATTATCAATTGATGTTTTACACTTTGAGACCGCTTCTGATGGCGTCATTGAATAGCATGAAGCGACTATAAAGCAATATGCAACAAAAAATAATTTCTTAGAATTTTTCATACGATTTGATAAATACGCGCTGTTTCTAAATCACCTTTGACAAATCTTTGTGCGGTAGACGTTTCTTGCCAATAAACTTGATCTGTTGATTGGCAGTTACTACAGATGAGTTGCCATCTATCAAAATGCGTATGGCATTGATTGCATTGCCAATCATAGTCTGAGGAAGTTTGTGATGCCCTATGCCACCATTCTCGTGCTAAATCGAATTGGGCCGGATATTGATTTTCCATTAATTCTGCCATTAGATTACATGAGGCCCGTGTGTAACCGTGGCTTAACAATTTATCAAGGTGTTCTTTTGCCTGCCCCCACAATTGAGCCTTGATTGCGCTTGATGCAAGGCAATACTGACTTTCAGAATGGTCTTCTTGATTTGAAACAAGTTTTTCTAAAGTTCGGTAACGATCAACCGCCTCCATTTCATTGAATACACTATCCCACAGCAACCCAAGAGATCTATGTGGATAAAGCTTGAATGAATCCATTAATATTTTCTGAGCCTTTGAGAGTGATTCCTGTTGAATATAATGTTCAACCAATTGTATGACATTCTCTGTCCAGTCAGGTGCTAGTTCAAAAACTTTTAGGTGCAATTTTTCTTTTTCACTATTTGCTAAAGGCATTGAGCCTTGTAATTTAAGCCAATTCAACATCGCTTGGTGACGTGACCAATCTGCTTTGGAAATGTACTTAGTTGCTTTATTTTTCTCAGTTTTTGGAAAAATACCTCTTTGTGCAAGCTGAATTGTATTTGATAGATATTCTTGCTGCAACCAAGGTGAGTCTGGCCGAATAATAAGAGCTTTATTGATGTACTCTTGAACAATTTTATATTGCTCTTTACTTTTGGCTTGCAAAATTAAACCGCGAAGACCCAAGAAACTTGTACGTCTATCCTTTTGCATCGACATATAATGCTTAGTGGCTGATTCATCATCTCCAGTCATGTTAGCCGCTTGAGCTGCAATAAATTGTGTTAAGGGATCATCTGGTAGTAGTTCACATGCTATCCCTATAACTTCTTTCGCTTCATGATTTTGACCAGCCGCAATGGCACTAAGGCCATCGATCAACAAATTATTACCTTTCTTGATTCGCTTACTTTTTAAATGAGTAAAATAGTTGTTAGGAAGACTCCATAGCCATTTCCAAATTCCATATAGCGAAGTAAAAAAAGCAAAAGTTACAATTAAACAAGTTAAAAATAAACCAATTGGTAGTGAGATGGAGTAACCAAACCATCCTATGGTTACTTCTCCAGGATAGCTAGTAAGCAAAATGCCTATAGCGCATAGAAAAGTTAGGGCAATGAAAAAGCGCAAGCCTTTGATAAGTGCCATTTAAAGAAGGTTCTCCTGTGCTTTTTGCATTGGTTTGTTTTCAATTTCTTGAGAAGTCTGTTGAGCTAGATTTTGTACTTTCTCAGCAAATAAAGAGTAACTTTCTTCAAGTGATATTCTTTCTGCAATAAGATCTGCCCATGATTTAATTGATGGGTTATCAAAATTTTTGGCAAAAGCATGAGCTGATTTTAAATCTTGTGCGCCAAGAGCATCAGTTATAGATTTTAAAGGATTTTCTTTTTTCTGGTCAGCTTTTTCAATTTTTATAGTTCCATGAAAAACAGAGGCAATATCTGATACCCATTTAGGCAAGTTACTGGCTGGTTTTTGAGGTGTGTAGTTTTTTTGAATTTCTTCAAATGATTTGTTAAGTTGTTGAAATGTTAAGGGCAGTCGTGTAGAAAATTTTTGTAAAATTTTATACTCTGGCAAGTTAATGTATGTTCTTGGAATGCTCGTAAGTAAACTTGCAAAAGACTCATTTAATCTTATTTTATCGCCAATACGGTCTAATGTGTCTAACACAGTTTTTTGTGTGATATTTATTTCTGCTGTGCTTACGTTTTGTTTTACACTTTCTGATTTTTGACTGGATAAAGTCATTTTAAGTGAGATTAGATTTTTAACAATTTTTGCCTGCTGCGTTTGAAGCGAGAGGAATCTTTCATTCAAATTATCAAAGCGCTGTTCAAGGTTTTTTATGGCGGTTTGCTGCTTGTTTTGTTCTATATCTCTTTTATTATTATTTTCTTGCTCTTTGTGCAAATTTTTCTGGTTGAAAACTAAAATTAGTGCAGCAATTCCAACCGCCTGTGAAAGAATTAATAAAGGCCAATAAATCTTTATTGCTTGTACGTTTTTGTTTGCTAAATGAAGTAATTTTTCATGGTATTTTGAATTTTCAATAACACCATGAGTGACTTTTTCTTCAGTTTGTTGCGACATCAACATGAACCTGATCTACATGTAAATTTGCAGGAATCTTAGCAACACTTTTAAATGTTAGCTGTTCTCCTGGTTGTAACAAATCTTGTTTCCATTTATATGGCCATACCCGAATTTGACATAATCCCTGTTCATTAGGATTTTGTCCAGGTAAACATGACCCCCATGCCGTAAGCTGAATATTTTTCAAAGGTACAGCCAAAGGACCTGGATTTTTTACATTGCCAAGAACGCTGATTCTTTGATGTTGATCATCAAGAGCTGTAACATCAAATTGAATATTTTCAATATTGATATCGCCCGGTGCACTTTGATTGTAATGAGATGACTGGGTTAGGGAAGGTAGATTAAACCGCATTGCCACTAAAGCAGCTGTAACTATCCCTATAAAAATAATGAAACTCCAGATGCCAATTTTTGTTAAGTTATTCCATTTTTTTTGTTCCAATAGATTTTTTGAAACATTTTGTGGTTGTGCGAACATACGATCTTCACTTCTTGATACAAAAGTGGTCTGACTCTCACGAGGGGATTCCTGGTATGCGTAATTCGCTGATTGTTTCTGATACAATAATGAAATATCAGTCAAATTTCTGAAGGGTTGATCAGGAACAGCAACTTTTTGCTGTGAATGATTGGTATTTATTGACTCTTTTTTCACTTCCCACCATTGTTCGTGACAATTAGAACAAGCCAACTGAACGCCTTGGCCATTTCCATCAGGCATGCGTGAGTAGTTAAGGCGACTAACATCTAGTCTGTATTGCTTGTAGCATTTAGGGCAAGAAACGATCACAACTATTCATTTTTTCTAGTATTGTTTTCATTCTAGTCGTTTTTAAAATACACTGCTACTTTAATTTCAATTCTTCTTGCCAAACACTAGGCCAATTACTGTCATGATCAAACCCATCGACAGGAATAATAGATATTTTTTCAGATTTGATTTGTTTTTTGAAGGCCATAGCAAGCTCTATAGTTGTATTTGTATCGTTGGTGCCAACAAAGTGAATTTGGGGAATTTTGCCGATACTATCTTTAATTTCTAGAGGATCAAGCGATTCGTAGAGTGGTTGGCAATTATGAAAGGTTGTCCAGCTTGAATGATCTAAATTTCCAGCGAAGGATATAATATTGGTGATGTTTCTAAAATATGGAATAAGTAAAAATGCAACTGATGCTCCGCCAGAATAGGCAATGAGTTCAATGGTTTCAAAATGAAATTTTTCTTGACAGCTTTTTATGGCTTCAAAAATAGACCTAACAACTTCTGGTGAATATCTTGCTGTTGTCCAGTATTTACTGCTTGAATTTGCACTTTTTAGATAGTGAAAAGGCCGATTAATAATAATTTTAGTGATAAGTCTATTATCTACTGCTGCTAGCCTGATTGCCATGGGATCAGTAGGAGTTGAGTTTGAGGCAATTTCTCCGAATCTATTAATGACTAGACCATCTCCCTCTAAGTAAATAATAGCATGTTTGCTGTTAAAGTTTTTATAAAAAATCTGCATCGGGAAATTTGAACACTGAACGATTGCAGATTCGTATTCAAATTCTTTAGCTAAATTAAATGCTTTATTGATGCGATGCTGATTGCTGCTGCAGCCGAATAAAAAAAAGGCGGTAAAAAATACCGCCCTTTTTAGCTTTTTTAAGTGCACTAAGATTTTAGAATCCGTAGTGGAAGCGAAGTCCTGTTACGTAAGTTGAAAGTTGACCACGTTTTGTGTAATCAAACTGTAAACTTCCTGACAAGGCATCTTCGTTCTTTATACTGAAACCTGCACCACCACCGAAGGCTGAACGGTTTACAACGTAACCAGCTTGATTTCCTGCTGTGAATCCAACTGGATTAGCCTTTTTCACGTCATATTGACCATGTAGCGTTACGAAAGGCGCAACACTTGGTGTCATTTGATATGATACCAAAATTTTACCAGTAGCTGTTTGCGCTTTAAAAGTGTTGGATGGAGTATTTACAGCATTACCAGCATATTTTGCATCGGTAGCCCTTTCATTAAACGCTCCCACTTTACTTTGCATTACTATATATCCAACTTGTAAATTAAATGATGTTTTATTCACTTTATTATTCAAGTTAGCAAAAACACCTCCGAACATCGCTTTTCTTTTTGGTGAAGATTTAAATGTTTCATCAACGTTAGTGGTACCGGCTGAACTTTCTTTAGTTGTTATCCAACGACGATCGTCATTACTTTTTGATGTGCTGTATCCTCCAACAAATTCAAAATTGAAATTCTTGTGTGGGACGATGATCAAGTAAGGGTTTACACCATAGGTGTTTTCGCGCATGTGACCGTTGTTGAATTCTGTTCTTGCATTAAGTCTTGAATAGCTTAAACCTAAACCTGCGCAGAATGTATTGTTAAATTTATAATCTGCTCCGACCATTGTTAAGTATGATTGACCATTCCATTCTTGATTACTTGTTGCGTTATCAATTGCGCCCATGCTAACACGCATCCAAGCTGAAGCTCGGTGTTGTGAACCTGATGAACCAGCAACTTTTACACCACCTGCGCTTCCTGCAACGCCTGTTTCTTTATTTCCACGCATCGCCTCAGAAGCTTCTGCAGTTACAGCGCTAACTAAACCTAAAATTTTAGTTACTTTTACAGCCATAACAGATGCTTCTGTCACGGTTGCACCAGGAGTTGTCGCAACGCTTTGGTAAGCATAGTATGCCGAAGTACCATAAGTTGCGGCTCCTGCACTGCTAGAAGTAGCAGTTGATGATGTTGAACCTGAGCTTGTTGAAGCAAGTGCTAGCAACTGGTTTCCGCCCCCTAAACATATAGCTGCTAGGATTTATTTTTTTAGGTTTTGGATTATTTTTAATAATTTTTTCTTGTGCTGAGCTATGGTCGAGCCTTTCTTTGAACAGATATAAACCTAAATCTATTGCAACTTTTGAACAGGATATTTCAAAATTTATTGATGATCCAGCACATCAATACGATAAATGGAGCACTTATAAAGCCTCGAATATGATTATTGGCAGTTATAGTGGTTTTTTGAGTGGCACAGCTCATATTGATAAAAAATATTTACCTGGTTTAGAAAAAGTTGTTATAAATTTGGCAAAGGATTACTTAGACTCTTTTCAGAAAAATAGTCTGGTAAGTTCAATTCATACCATCAATTTATTTAATACATTTGCTAGTTTGAAAAATGTAAATGTTTTGGCAAATCCTGAATTTTTTAAGATATTTAAAACTTTAGTTGCTGAGCACGTTCATAGATTTCCAGAACGTGTCGACATGAGTATAGGATTTTTAAATTTATGTTTTGATAAAATCGAAAATATTATCGAAGTTGATAAAATGTCTGATATCGTTTTGCAGTCAGCCCCTAATCATCCTGTTGGTTTATGGTTCAAGGGACTTGCAGGGTTAACTAGAGGGAATGTAAAAAAACAGTCATTGGAAAAAATGCAGCTTGCTGTTAAGTTAGGTTTGTGCCGTTTTATGCCTATAGACAAACAAGTCCTTCTCAGCTTAGGTATCCAAAAGTAGACGATCGCTATCTAATGAGCTACCAAACTGTTGCATCAGATCTTGGGGAGTGAGTAATGCTCTTTCTTCCCCTGATATGTCTTTTATAAGTTTTCCCTCATGAAGCATGATCGTTCTTGTTCCATACTTTAGCGCGCTTGATAGGCTATGGGTGACCATTAAAGCTGTCAGTTTTTTATTTTTTATAATTTTTTCTGTTATATCCATTACAAACCGGCTTGTTTTTGGATCAAGGGCTGCAGTGTGTTCATCAAGAAGTAAAATTTTCAAAGGGCTCAGCGTTGCCATAAGAAGACTTACAGCTTGACGTTGTCCACCTGACAACATTGCCATTTGTGTGTCGAGCCGATTTTCAAGATTTAAATTAAGAGGTTGTAATACACTTTGAAAATAGTCTCTGGAACTTCGATTAACAGCACTTTTAAGGGAACGATTTTTTCCTCGGCACAATGCTAAAGCTAGATTTTCAGCTATAGTTAAATGAGCACATGTTCCAGCAACTGGATCTTGAAAAACTCTGGCTACATGTTTAGCCCGTAAATTTGTGCTTTCTTTTGTAACGTCTTCTTCGTCAATGAAAATTTGACCAGAGGAGGGAGTAAACTCTCCGGCAATTGTGTTAAGCAATGTTGATTTTCCTGCTCCATTGCTGCCAATAACTGTAACAAATTCACCTTCTTCAATGTTTAGCGATAAATTTTTAAGAGCTATTCTAAAGGCTGCTGTTCCCTCTCCAAAATGAATTGAAATCTTTTTAAGGCTAATCATTTTTCGTCCTTAATTGTTTTTTTAAATCTGGTAAAAGCATTGCAATACCAACGAGAATGGAAGTTACTAAGTTCAAATCGGAAGCCTGTAATAGAGAGCCGCCTATGTTGAGGGCGGTTGCAATAACAAATCTATATACTATTGCACCAATTACACAGGCTATGATGGCGTGGCTTATTTTTCTTATGGGAATGATTGCCTCACCAATGATTACAGCAGCTAGCCCTACCACGATAGTGCCTACGCCCATGCTTACGTCAGCATAGCCACTGACTTGTGCAAAGATGGCGCCGCCTAATGCTACAAAACTATTTGATAAAGATAATCCTAAGCTGATCATTGCTTTGTCGTTTATTCCTTGTGCTCTTGCCATTCGAGCATTATTTCCTGTAGCTCTCAATGCTAGACCAATATTAGTTTTTAAGAACCGATTCAACGCAATAACTAATAAAATAATTAAAGCTAGAATTGGTAATACTCTCCAAAAAAATCCTAAAGGTGCTTTGAGCGATTGAAAAAATATTTCAAAAATAGTCTCTTCCCCTAAAAGAGGAATATTGGGTCGCTGCATAATTCGAAGATTGATTGAATACAAAGCGGTCATCACTAAAATGCCAGAGAGCAAATTCAAAAAACGTAGATGAGTTGACAGCCAAGCTGTAACTAATCCAGCGATCGCTCCTAAAAGCATAGCAGCTATTGTGGCCAATAAAGGATGGATTCCAGCTACGATTAAAGCTGCGCATGTCGCTGCTCCAAGTGGGAATGTACCATCAACACTTAAATCAGGAAAATCTAGGATTCTTAAAGATAAGTATACGCCTATTGCAACGAACCCATAGATTAATCCTAGTTCAAGAGCGCCTATAATTTGTATAGTATTCATAAATCTGCACCACCAACAGTGATAGCTTCATCTATTAAATCTGGATCTAGCTGTATTGCAAGCCGAGAAATGGCATCCATATTTAGGTGTAATTGAGAGTGCAATTCGTCAAATATATCGCTTTTTATGTTTTTGGGGTCCTTTAGAAATTCGCTCGCAAATTCAGCAATACTATGAGAAATTTCTTGCGTGTCATAGTCATAACCACCTAATGCTCCGCATCGAATCAATCCTATATTATTTGCAAATACAGGGATTTTATGGACTTTAAAGTGTTCTAGAATAAGCTCAGCATCATTAAAAATAATTTTTCCAGGGATCATAATAACGACATTAATATTTTTAGTTTTTTCTTTTAGTATCGAAGAAATATTTTGATTTCTATCAAGTGCACACAAACTTAAGTTGATTCTCTTAATTTTAGCAATCTCTTCATATCTTGTGGCTACCTGCTCAGATTGAGGAGCGTTTTGATCATACAGCAATAAGCAATTTAAAGGCTGTTTTATTGTAGTTTCAATAAGCTCTAGCAATTCCTCGGTTTTGTCTTCTTCAAAAATTCCAGTACTTTTTAGATTTTCTTCTTCATCGTTAGCAGTTAAACGTACAGCAAGTTTTATTGACTTATCATCTTTTTTTAAATAGCTATCGTACTTTACCTGATCTAGAAATATTTTGATTTCTGAATTTTCTGAATTTGGATTCGATTCATCTACTATCTGATTGCTGTTTATATCGTATAGCTTTAATGATCTTTTAATAAATCTAATGTCATCTTTTATACCAGGGGCTTTGGATGAGAAAATCCCAACTGTTTTTTCGGTGTTGGGCTTCACTAAAAACTGCTTATACAACCCAGCTCCAGTAACAACTGCAACAAGAAAAATAATTATTATTCGTATGTTCATAATTTTTCCTAAAACTTGCAAAAACTATAACCCGTTTCGTCTGAAAAAACTATGGGTATTGGAACACTAAATGTTTATCTAAGTTCATATATCCGGAAATTTTATAGGTGTCTCTGAAAATTTTAGTAATGTTTGATCAGTGTCGCTATCGATGTAAAAAAAATATCTATCTTCAAGTTCATCCAATAGTACTTTTTAAAATTTTTTTAATGTTTATTTAACAATTTTAATTGCAAAATAAAATAAAAAAGATGAAGTTAGCAACTTGTTATACGGTCGCTTTTTTTGGTGTTCAGCCCAAATTAATTGAGGTTCAGGTGCAATTTGCACCTGGTTTGCCTGTTTTTACAATTGTTGGCTTGGCTGATAAAGCGGTCGCTGAATCACGCGAGCGAATCAGAGCATGTTTACACGGTCTTGGAATGGATATTCCTGCAATTCGCATAACCGTTAATTTGACGCCGGCTGACCTTCAAAAAGAAGGAAGTCATTACGATCTCCCTATTGCACTTGCAATTTTGGGTGTCATGAAAATTGTTCCGATAGAGGAAATTAAGAATTATATAGCTTTAGGTGAAATCACTCTTGATGGCAGAATTCTGAGTGTCCCAGGTGTTCTGCCATCAGCATTATTATCAGCAGAGCATGGAAAAGGGATTATCTGTCCAAAAGATTGTGGTCCTGAAGCATGTTGGGGAGGGAACATTTGTGTATTGGCGCCTAAATATCTCTTAGAAATTATTCAGCATTTTAGAAATGAAATTATTTTGCAGCAACCTGAGCCAAAGCTTGAGGAACCAAACTTGTCAGGCTTTGATATGAAAGATGTTAAATACCAACATTTCGCTAAAAGAGGTTTAGAAATTGCTGCTGCTGGAGGTCATAATCTTTTGATGATCGGCCCTCCTGGGGCTGGTAAATCAATGCTAGCCTCTCGATTGCCAGGCATTCTTCCAAAACTTAGTGCAAAAGAAGCCTTAGATGTAACAGTTATTCATAGTTTAGCGGGCATGTCACCAAAAGATGGATTGGTAAAAATACGCCCTTTCAGAGACCCCCATCATAGCGCTTCATTGCCTGCAATGGTTGGTGGTGGACAAAAAGGAAAACCGGGAGAAATCTCCCTAGCGCATAACGGTGTATTATTTTTAGATGAGTTGCCCGAGTTTTCAAGGGGATGTTTGGAAAGTTTGCGGCAACCGCTAGAAACTGGTTCTATTACAATCGCTCGTGTTCAGCACCATTATACCTACCCGGCACGATTTCAATGTGTTGCAGCAATGAATCCCTGTCGGTGTGGTTATTTTGGAGATGCGGATCGTCAATGCAGTAGAGCACCAAAGTGTGCTCAAGATTATCAGCAAAAGATCTCAGGACCAATGATGGACCGGTTTGACTTGATCATACCTGTTCAGGCCCTTAAACCCGAAGAATTACAGGCAGAGCGCAAAGAAGAATCTAGCTATAAAATTTTGTTAAGAGTAGAAAATGCAAGGGCACTTCAGCATAAGCGATATGATTGTCAGTTAAGGGTTAATGCTCATGTTGATGGTGAAATGCTCGATAAAGCCGTACGTACTGATAAAGAAGTTGATTCAATATTACAGCAAGCAATAAAACGTTATAATCTCTCAGCACGTGGTTACCATCGGCTTTTAAGGGTTTCCCGAACCATTGCCGATCTTGGTGCTTGCGAAAATATTTTAAAACAGCATGTGCTGGAAGCGCTTAGTTATAGAATTTAATTCGCGTTTGAATTTGAATCAATTTCTATCACAAAGCCAGCTGCTTTAGCATCTTCATAAAATAGTTGTACTGTTTCAATGCTGAATTCGTTCAAGTTCTTTCCAGTAAGATTTAGCTTGTTTAAAATATCTGGTGTTGCAGTGATAATATCGCACTCTACATCGTTAGCTTGAAACACGTTTAAAACTTCGCGGGGGCTTGCCCAAAGGAGTTCACAGCCTTGCAGGGTTTTGGTTATTTTTTTTGCTTGGGCCATAATTGGCATAGGGTCAATTCCTGTGTCGGCAATGCGGCCTGCAAATACTGAGACAATTGAAGGAACGCCGCTTTGCAAGTTGCTTACCACCTCTTGAACCTGCTCAACCGTAAAAATAGCTGTAACGTTTAGTTTTATGCCTTTTTGAGAGAGTTCTTTAATAACTTTTGCTGTTGATTCCCCTTTGGTATTAACCACAGGGATTTTTACATAAATATTTTTACCCCATGAGGCTATTTCTAACCCTTGAGCTATCATACCCTGGTGATCGTCAGCAAAAATTTCAAAAGAAATCGGCTTATCACCGATTAGTTGCAAACTTTTTTGAGCAAACTCTTTGTAATTTGTTGAGCCAGATTTGCGCATGAGACTTGGATTTGTTGTAAACCCAATGATCCAATCAAATTTTGCCATTTTTTCAATGACGCCTTGGTCGGCGCCATCAACATAAAGCTGTACTTTTAAATTTTTTTGCCAATCTGTTTGCATATATTCTAAATCTTTTTAAAATTTTGATATCTGAGTATAAGCTAGCATAACCCCTAATCTGATTGAAACCAGGCCAACCATTAAATTTAAGTGGCTAAGCGGAGTTTTTGGATTAATTCCTGGCGCACAAGAGGCAGAACTCTATTATGGGCAATGTGATTGGTTAGAAAATGTCCTGTAAGCATTAAGGAATTGAGATAATCAGATTCTTTTGCAGCAGATTCTTCATTAATTAAAAATTCTGGTAAAATCAACAATTTATTGAGGTAAGGTAATGCTATTTCAAAGCAGACAGCGCATCCTGTTTTAGGGGAAACATGGGTGAGGTTTTCTCTTTTGCCGGTGACTGCGCAGGTTTTTAAACTTAGCCCAAAACCTAATTCTTCGATCAGTGATACCTCAAATACGCAATATGCTCGAATTGCAACCTCTTTTTGGTAAAAAGAACTCATGGTCTTATTAATTTCATCCCATAAATTTATATAAGGGTGGTTTTCTGGCAACAGTACACCCAGCATTTCAAGCATGGTTTTGAGTGCGTAAACCCGCGTTGAATCAGAAAACTGTAAACTTGAATGGCTTTGTTTTGTTTCTAATTTTATTGTTCCTAGGTGCTGCTCTAGTCTTGCTTTGACTGAAACAGAGACCAAATCTCCTGGTTGCGGAAGGCATGCTTTTGTTCGAGTTATCATGCCGTCAATGCGACCTCGTTCCTGGGTAAATACGCTGACAATTAATTGTTTTTCTGAATAGATTCTGTATCTTAAAACAACGCCGGTGTCTTGCCAGTTCATAAAATTTATAAAGCCTTTATTTTTATTCGTAATTAAGTTTTTGACTTGTCGCAAGAATGTTTTACTATTAAAACAGAAAGTACCGGGGTCTTAGCTCAGTTGGGAGAGCGCTACAATGGCATTGTAGAGGTCAGGGGTTCGACTCCCCTAGGCTCCACCACAAACGTATGGTTATCCCCTTTGAATTCATTAGCTAAGTCATTTAATAGTTGTTCTGAAAGTTATGAAATAAGTCGTCCTGGTTATCCTAGTCAGATAGTGGATTTTTTGAAAAACAATCTTAATTTTAGTCCCTCTTCTAAACTTTTAGAGCTTGCTGCAGGTACTGGAAAATTTACTGACTTGCTTGTGCAGCACGGATTCAATCCTATGGTAACTGAATGGCTGCCAAATATGTTAAAAGTCTTGAAGACAAAACATCCAAAACTCCCAGCATTTATAGCAAAAGCTGAAGAAATTCCCTTTAAAAATGATATCTTTGATACCGTGCTTGCAGCTCAAGCCTTTCATTGGTTTTCCAATTATAATGCTCTTGCGGATATTGCGCGGGTTCTTAAAAAAGACGGTTATTTTGTCATCATATTTCAAGAACGTAATGATGCAGTAGACTGGGTGCATGAGTATCATAAAATAATTTTTTCTTATCCCCATGAACTTGTTGCGCGTTTTGAACTTAATGCTTGGAAAAAAGCATTTGAAAATCAAGAATACTTCTCGCCTTTAGAGCATTTAAAGTTTGATTATAGTCAGCACTTTTTAAAAGAAAATCTTACCCATCGTGCTTTGGGCATGAGTTTTATTGCGGCCCTTCCAGAATCTCAAAAACAAGCAGTAGTGGAACAAATGAAGGAGCTTTGCTCAGTGCATGATGCAATTAAAGACCACGATGTGATTGAGTTTCCTTATATTACTCATGTATATTGGGCCAGAGTATTAAAATAGCGTTTTAGAATTGCTCAAAGTTTCGCATCAGGCTATTGCCTTAAAGTATCTTCAAGACTTGCTAGACCTTCTCGAAGCTGATTGGGACGCTGATTATGCTGATGGTGCTTTATTAATCAAGCATCCAACTGGTCAATTTCTTTTAAATTATCATGGTACGATGGATCAATTATGGTTATCTTCACCTGTGACAGGAGCGCATCATTTTTCTTATTCTTCCGATCGATGGTTGTGTACAAGAACAAATAGGGAGCTTAAAGATGTTTTGGGGCAAGATTTAAATGCGTGAAAAATCATTCTATGACGATATTACTCCGAAAAATGAATCAAGAGCTTCTGTAGGAACTATTTGGCTGTTGCTTGGAAAGTATATACCCAAATTTTATGCATCAATTTTTCTAGCAGCAGTGATGCTGAGTATTGCAGCAGGTATGGTTATTGGTCTGGGTAAATTCCTAACTTTTGCTGTGAATACCGGAATACTGACTAAGGGTACAGAATATTTCGGCTGGATTCTTGTAGGTCTGGCTGCGGGAGTATTACTTCTTGCATTAGCCAGTTATGTTCGCACCTATTACATTAGCTGGATAGGTGAGCAGCTGATGGCTCTTTTGCGTTATGATGTTTTCGATCATATTCTCAAGTTTCCAGTATCATTTTTTGAAGACTATCAGCCTGCAAATCTAGTAACGAGACTAACAAGCGATATGAACCTTTTGCAGTTGGTGCTAACCAATAGCTTAGGTATTTTTATCAGAAACGCGCTCATCATAATTGGTGGTGTTGTAATGATGCTAATGACCTCAGGGAAATTATTTTTCATGAGTTGCGTCATAGTCCCTGCACTTTTGCTGCCTGTTATTTATTTTGGAAAAATCGTACGTGTTCATGGGCGTTACGCGCAAAGCGTTTTAGCAGATCTGGCTCAATTTGTAGATGAAACCTTGAATAATATAAAAACGGTCCTTTTATTTTCTCATGCTGATCAGGATCGTGCTGCTTTTCACGGTTACAACAGACATTTTGTTGAGTCTGTTCTAAAGGCGGCTAAAGCTCGTGCAAAATTGGTTGGTTTTGCTATGGTGTTGATTTTTTCAGGATTGTGCGTTGTTGCTTACTTAGGCGCCCAAATGGTTTTTGAACAATCTCTTACAAAAGGGGATTTGCTCGGTTTTCTATTTTATGCCGTTGCCGTTTGTGGATCACTTGGTTCTTTTTCATCTTTATTTGCCGATTTTTACCGTGCAGCTGGGGCTGGTGATCGAATTTTAGAAATCATCAATAAAATTCCTCCTAAATATAACAAAGTTTTGCCAAGAGTAATTAAGAACCACGGTATACTTGCTATGCATCAAGTAAATTTTGCCTATGCCTCTCGGCCAGAAAATAAAGTGCTTAACGCTCTAAATCTGAGTATTTTACCCGGTGAAACTATCGCTATTGTTGGTCCATCCGGCGCTGGAAAAAGCACCATATTCTCTTTGCTTTTAAAATTCTATGATCCTAATGCTGGAAATATCTATTTGAATGGAGTCAGTTATCGAGACTTATCCGCTGAAAATATAAGGAATCAACTTGGTTTGGTAACGCAGGATGCGGTGATTTTTTCAACGACAATTTTTGAAAATCTAGCTTATGGATTGTTAACGCCTAATGAAAGTGATCTGTGGCAAGCATTAGAAATGGTTCACCTAAAAGAATTTGTTGAAAATTTGCCATATTCACTTCAAACGAAAGTCGGCCATCGCGGTGTGAGACTTTCTGGTGGGCAAAAACAGCGTTTAGCATTAGCAAGAGTCTTACTCCGCTGCCCAAGCATTTTATTACTTGATGAAGCGACAAATTCTCTTGATGCAGAAAGTGACTTCATCGTTCAACAGAACTTAAAATCACTAAGCATGGAATGCACAACACTTGTTATAGCGCACCGTTTAAGCACAGTGATGGAAGCTGATAAGATCATGGTATTAAATCATGGATGTATAGAACAGGTTGGTACCCACCAAGAACTCATTCGCCAGGAGGGATTATACAGTAGTTACGTGAACCTAGAATTTAGTGCTTTAAAGAGCAGCAAAGTAGCATCTTTTTAAATTTATTTTTAAATTAAAACATCATCGTTTCATTTAACCAATATTTAATAATTCATATTCAGTATGTAATTAGCGATAATGTATTTTTAAATATAGGATTGATTATGAATATACAAATTTTACGTTTTTATTCTGTGGCTATTTTCAGTATTTTTGCAAATTTTTCATTATTTGCAACTGACCTGAGCAGTTTCCCTCTAGAAGATCTAGAAAATGGACTTAAGAAAACGCCGATCTTTGAACAAAAAGATGATCAACAAGAAATCGTTCAAACAACAACGAAAGATTCATTACTTCTCAGTCCAAAGCAAATAGATTCAATCAAAAAAGAAGCAGCGGCAGACGCAATAAACCAGTATAAAAGTGATAAAAAATATGAGAAATGGTACACAAGGCTTGCCTATGACCATGAGTTTTTGGGCAATGTTCTAGGTGCTGCTGGTAAAGCCCTAGTAGTGGTAGGTTCATCGGTTGCAGTAGTCGATGATAATGCTTATAAATACGTGTTTTTTAGCAGTGGGGTGTTATTAGCAGCTCATTATTTTATAATCAATATGGGAAAATATTATGCTAACGCCGCAAATGTGAAAAAAAATGAAGAATCAGCCTTTACAGGTATTCCACAGAAAAAAGAAGATTTAATTAGCGTGATTGACGTAACAAGCGGTAACGACGTGGAAAAAGGCGAGGAAAAATGACCAAAAGTGTGAATAACTAAACGCTCATGATCTCTTTAAGTGTTTGAAATGATTGATTTTGAGGTGCAAATTCTTTAGGTTGTTGCTGCAAAAATGGTTCAAGTTTTTTTTGTAATGTAATTGCTTCATCAACCAAAGGATCTGTACCTATTCTATAGGCCCCTAATCGAATAAGATCGACCATATCATTATAAATGCTTAAATTTTTTCTCGCTCTTTGAACTGCATGTTGCTCTGTTTCACTGTGACACATGGGGACAGTGCGCGAGATGCTTTGCAATATATTAATTGCCGGATAATGACCACGTGTTGCTAAATTTCTATCCAGAACGACGTGCCCATCTAAGATGCCTCTTACCGCATCTGATATAGGCTCATTATGATCATCTCCATCAACAAGAACAGTAAAAAATCCTGTGATATAACCTGTTTTTCCATCTTTATGAACTATTCCAGGTCCTGCTCTCTCGAGTAATTTAGGTAGCTCGGAAAAGACGCTTGGTGTATACCCTTTTGTTGTCGGGGGTTCGTGAGCAGCTAAACCGATCTCTCTTTGTGACATAGCAAAACGCGTTACGCTATCAATTACACAAATAACATTAAGCCCTAAATCTCTATAAAACTCAGCGATTCGTAAGGTTAGATGAGCAGCTTGTCTGCGCATTAAAGCCGTTTCATCAGATGTTGCTACAACTAAAATTGTTCGCTTTAGTCCTTCAGGACCAAGAGTATCCTCAATAAATTCTTTCACTTCCCTGCCGCGCTCGCCAATCAGGCCAACCACGCAAATGTCACAATTAGAGAATTTGACAATCATCGATAGTAAAATTGATTTGCCAACGCCCGACCCAGCGAATATACCAAGCCTTTGGCCTTTGCAGCAGGTTAAAAATGTATCGATTGCTCGTATTCCAATTTCGATTCTATCTTTTACTTTTGCGCGTTCATGAGCGGATATAGGCGTTCCATTGATGCGGTATTCTATTCCCCCATAGGAAAGCTCTCCTTTTCCATCTACTGGTTCGGCAAGTCCATTAATAACTCTGCCTTGCCAATTTAAGCTGGGGTATATGGTTGCATCATGTTCAAAAAAAATGACCAAGCATTTTGCATGGATGCCGTTTAGGGGTTGAAAAGTCATCACTTGAGCAAGATCACGGTCGAAACTTATTACCTCGCCAAGCACGGTTGGATAATTCAATGGGTGTAACCGGCAGCGCGTTCCCACATGAACCTTTTGTGAATTTATCCTAACAATTGCGCTTAAGCCTTCCAAACGCTCAACAAAGCCAGAGAGTTGGAAACTTTCTGCATTAAGTATTTGGCCAAGCAATTCATCTACGCGGCCTTCGATTAGATTGGGCACAAAAAATAATTTTAGTGATTATACTATTAGTGTTTCGCTAATCATCAACTGAAATCAAGTTTAATTTGGGTATTTAAATAATTTTTTTGATGGCATAGAAGCTTGTTCATCAGAAACAAATCACAAGGCATAGTAACATCGTGAATAAAGCCAGAAAGTCAAAAACGTTAATGTAAAAGGGCATTTTGGCCATTTAGGGATTCGTGCAGATGACGCCATCAAGGATTTATTTTTATAAAAAATGAAAAAACTTTATAAAAGGAGAGGAAAGGCGTTGACAAAGTGAGTATGAATGATTAGATTCACTATTAAGGCGCCGATGGGAGCCACGTTATTTGAAAAGTGAAAAAGAAAATTTGTGGAAGGTAAGAGAGCCGGTGGAACT
>CAIQTY010000004.1 GCA_903874955.1 uncultured Alphaproteobacteria bacterium
AGCAGCATCTGGTGGACTCGATGGTGAATCATCACTATCTGAAGCAGCATTCGGTGAGCTCGACGGGGAATCATTCCTATCTGAAGCAGCATCTGGTGAGCTCGATGGGGAATAATCTCCACCAGGAGCAGAATTTGATGGATTTGATGGTGAATCATCACTATCTGAAGTAGCATCTGGTGAGCTCGATGGTGAATCATCACTACCTGAATCGTCATCTGGTGGACTCGATGGTGAATCATCATCCTTAGAATCATAATCGGATGACTCCGAGGGAGCATTATCTAGTGAGGAACTGAATAGCCATTTGAATATAGCTTTTTCAGCAACGTTAGCTGATTCCTTCTTATCTCCCGAAAGTACTGACGAAAAAGTATTCTTCGCCAAGGCCGTATTTTCATCACTTAATTCGGATGATTTCAATGCTTTATCCGCCAATCCTGCCTTATCTCCCGAAAGGAGTGATGGAAAAGCATTCTTTGCTAAGGTCGTATTTTTATCGCTTAATTGGGATGATTTCAAAGCTGTATCTGCTAATCTTGCTTTATTTCCCGAAAGCATTGAAAAAAAAGTATTTTTAGCCAAGGTCACGTTTTTATCATTTGATCCGGATGATTTAAATGCCGCACCTGCTAATCTTGCCTTATCGCCCGAAAGCATTGCTATAGAATTTCCTATGGCTTGGGTATCTCCTCCGACAAGAGCTTTAACAGCTGCAATAGCAGTTGTTTGACCTTCTAATCTGTCTGTAGCTTCTTTGGAATTTTTTTCTTCATCATCGCTGTTATCTTGCTCTTCGCTGCCTTGTGCTTTATTGTCAGCACCTTCATCATTAGCTGCCTTTTTATCTTGGTCTTTTTCAGAATTTTCTGCTGATTCTTGCTTAGAACCCTCATTATCCCCAGAATTATTATCTTGCCCATCTGGATCATCATGTGAATTTATTTCAGGACTATTCCCTGTTTTATTTGCAAAATCTTCATCATCTTCTGAATCAGTTTCTTGCTCTTCTTCTGACTCTTTTTTAGAATCTCCCAAACTGTAAATATCAACACCTATTTTCGGATTAAAAGAATAATCCATTGCCGCAATATCTTTACCTTCTAAACGACCATCGGTTGAATATTGAAAAAGAGTGTTAGTGTATTTTGTAATTTTGAGTTCAACTAAAAGCCAATCCATAATTGGCTCCAATTGCTGAACATAGCAATTTTCATATTCAATACTTTGAAGCGTATCGATAACGCCATTTAATTCTGCAGTATTAACGATCGTTATTTTTTCAATTGGATTAGATTGATACAAATGACTTTCCAGTTTTGTTTGCAAATTTCCTCTTGGGATGTATAAAATAACATTGCTATGCCGCAAAGCATTAGAAGACAATGTATCAGTTTTTGTTGCAATATTTGTTGCACGGGAATTTCGCGCATAAAATCCTCGAAGTGTACTGTAGTCTTTGAATCCTTCAACACTTGATGACGTGTACGTTAATATCTTTACAAGCCAAGTAGGAAGCTGATTTTGTGATGTGCTGGCTGATTTAGAAGCAGCAGGATCGATAGGAACCAGCCTATCAAACGCCTGCATGAATTCTACAAGATTAGTCTTCGAGTCTGCCAATGTATTTAAATAATACTTTTTTTAAATTGTAGGGAATTTCCTGACAGACTCAAAGCTATTATGCAGTTCGTTTTTTTAAAACATTTGTGATACGTAATTCAATGTAGTGATCGACAAGACCAATCATCTCTTCAAGGGTCTCACTGTAGAAATGATCTGTCGATTTTAAGATATGGTAATCAATAGCAATACCTTTTTGGCTTCGTAATTTCTGCACCAAAGTGTCGGTGTATTGATGCGGGACAACAGCGTCTTGTTCTCCATGAATAATTTGTCCAGAAACGGGGCAAGGCGCTAAAAAGTTAAAATCATACATATTTGTAGGCGGGCTAAGGGCAATAAATCCATCTAATTCTGGACGACGCATCAATAATTGCATGGCAATCCAAGCACCAAAAGAAAATCCAGCAACCCAAAAACTATTCACTTGAGGATGGGTTGATTGTAGCCAATCCATCGCTGCAGCTGCATCAGCTAGTTCCCCTTCGCCATTATCATAAGAACCTTCAGAACGCCCAACACCCCTAAAATTAAATCTCAGTGTAGAAAAACCTTTTTTAGCAAAAATTTGATACAAAGCATGAACAACACGATTATTCATGGTTCCACCGTGCTTCGGATGAGGGTGCAGAATCAACGCAACAGGAGAAGAAGGTTGTGGACCAGCAGAATACCGACCTTCAACACGTCCAGCAGGACCAGTAAAAATTACTTCAGGCATCAAGTAAGTTCCTTTCTAAATCTTATAAAAACTATCAATGAAGTCATTTTCTTTATTGAATAAACGTCTCTTTAAAGTTGACTTTTTTACTCAGGTATTTTAGTTTCTACCTTAGGTTATGAAAAACACGTCGCCCCAAAGTAACACACCGAAGGGATTATTGCTATGAAATTAAGTACTAAGTCTAGATATGCGATCATGGCTATGGTAGACCTTGCAAAGCAAGACGATAATTGTTGTGTTTCGCTCTCTACGATAGCGCTGCGTCAAGAACTGCCTTTGCAATACCTAGAGCAACTTTTTTCTAAACTTAGGCGCAGTAATCTTGTTAAAAGTGCTCGTGGCACAAATGGGGGCTATGAGCTTGCACGCCCCCCTCAAGAAATACGAATTTACGATATTATTCTGGCAACCGATGCCCCAGTGAAAGTTACACGTTGCAATTCAAGCGAAGCAAAGGGATGTCAAACTACCGGGGGTCGTTGCAATTCTCACCATCTTTGGCGTGAGCTAGAACAAGTTATGCATGACTATCTCATTCAAGTAAGCCTTAAGGATGTTGCAAGTGGGGAACATAATCACCCTATCGTTGTGTTAAACAGTAAAAATGCTAGGAGATCTGCATGATCTATCTAGATTACAACGCCACAACGCCCATATTACCGGAGGCAAAAAATGCCATGCTGAATGCTTTTGATTACTTAGGAAACCCTTCCTCAGTGCATGCACATGGACGAGCTAGCAGAAAAATTTTAGAGAATGGCAGGTCGCAACTAGCAGAATATTTTTCTGTTCCTGCCCGCAATGTTGTATTCACCAGTGGTGCAACAGAAGCTAATAATATGATCTTAAAAGGTTTTAATGGCAATGTATTTGTGTCAGCCGTTGAACATGATAGCGCACTCAATGTTAGGAAAGACGCAACCATTATTCCCGTGGATCATAATGGAATCATCGTACTTGAAGAGTTGGAAGAACTTTTAAAAAAGTCCCATTCCCCCGCCCTGATATGTGCCATAGCCGTCAACAACGAAACTGGTGTCATTCAACCAATCGATGAAATTCTAAAAATTTGCAAAACCTACAATGCCCATTTGCATGTTGATGCGGCTCAAGCTGTTGGAAAAACAGATTTTGTCTGGAGTAAACTTCCAAGCTTTACGATTTCAGCCCATAAATTTGGCGGCCCCAAAGGCGTCGGTGCGCTTATTATCAATGGGTCCATACACCTAAATATTCTTATTGAAGGAGGCGGACAAGAACGCAGTCTGCGGGCAGGCACTGAAAATATCATTGGCGCTGTTGGCATGGGTGCAGCTATATCTAGCGTAAAATTTGATTCAGTAAAATTGTCTCGTTTTCAAGAAACTCTTGAAAAGGATCTATCAAGTGCTTGTCCCAATGTTAAAATTTTTGGAAAATCAGTCCAACGTGTTTCAAATACAACTTCTATTGCTATGCTAGGCGTTCAAAGTGAAGTGCAACTGATGCATTTTGATCTTAATAGTATCTCTGTAAGTTCAGGCGCTGCATGTTCTTCTGGAAAAGTTAAGGCGTCACATGTATTAAAAGCCATGGGAGTAAGCGATACCATTTCAAAATGTGCCCTTCGTATCAGCTATGGCTGGGAAACTACTCAAGACGATATCAACACATGCATAGCAGCGTGGAAAATCCTAGTCGATACACAATCTCAAAAACAAAATAAGGCGCATTATGCATAAACAAGTTTATCTAGATTATCAAGCAACCACCCCGTGTGATCCGCGAGTCGTTGATAAAATGTTGCCATATTTTACGCAGCATTTTGGTAATCCTCATTCCAGGAATCACTCGTACGGCTGGAAGGCCGAAGAAGCGATTGAACATGCGCGCGCGCAAATAGCAGATCTTATTAATGCTGATCCTAGGGAAATTATTTTTACAAGCGGTGCGACTGAATCAAACAATATCGCGATAAAAGGTGTTGCAGATTTTCATAAAAGTAAAAAAAACCATATTATTACGTGCGTTACAGAACACAAATGTGTGCTTGATAGTTGCCGCCATTTAGAAGAGCGAGGCTTTCATGTTACTTACCTACCTGTGCAGGCGAATGGCCTAATAGATTTGAATCTATTGAAAGGCGCCATCATGGACCAAACGATGATGGTTTCAATCATGATGGTAAATAACGAAATTGGCGTTATTCAGCCAGTTGCTGAAATTGGCAAAATTTGCCGAGAATCCGGCGTGTATTTTCACACCGATGCAGCCCAGGCAGTTGGTAAACTTCCAATTGATGTAGAAGCCATGAACATTGACCTTTTAAGTATATCCGGACACAAAATTTATGGCCCCAAAGGTATAGGGGCCCTGTTTGTAAGGCGAAAACCCAGGGTTCGCTTGAATGCAATTATTACGGGCGGTGGTCAAGAACGGGGTATGCGCTCTGGTACGCTTCCTACACCTTTGTGCATTGGCCTTGGAGAGGCTTGTGCGATTGCCAAAGCAGAAATGCAAGCTGAGAACCAACGTATCAAAAACTTATTTGATCGTTTATATAGAGGTCTTAGCGAAAATCTTGAGGAAATCTATGTAAATGGAGATTTTGATCAACGGCTACCAGGCAATCTGAACATCAGTTTTGCCTATGTTGAAGGAGAAGGTCTGATGATGGGTATCAAAGATTTGGCGGTATCATCTGGTTCTGCCTGCACATCAGCATCCCTAGAGCCTTCCTATGTATTGCGTGCATTGGGCGTTGAAGAAGAATTAGCACATACCTCCCTTCGTCTTGGAATTGGGCGTTTTACGACCGAAGCTGAAGTTGATCAAGCGATTGCATCGATTACTACAGCCGTGAATAAATTACGCGCTATGAGTCCTCTTTGGGATATGGCACAAGAAGGAATCGATATTAAATCAATCCAATGGGCAGCTCATTAAAGGAGATAGACTATGGCATACAGTGAAAAAGTTATTGAACATTTTGAAAATCCAAAAAACGTAGGTTCGATGGATAAATCAAGCAAAAACGTGGGGACTGGACTTGTGGGTGCGCCGGCTTGCGGTGATGTCATGCAATTGCAAATCGCCGTAAACGATGATGGTACTATCGCTGATGCTAAGTTTAAAACCTTTGGGTGCGGTTCTGCGATTGCTTCATCTTCCCTGGTTACTGAATGGATAAAAGGCAAAACGATTGATGAAGCATCTACTATTAAAAATACACAGATTGCATCGCATTTAGCATTACCTCCTGTTAAAATTCATTGTTCAATTTTAGCGGAAGACGCCATTAAAGCGGCAATTGCAGATTTTAAAGCAAAACAAAAGTCATAAAACCCATGCGTCAAGCGATTAGTATATCTCAAGCGGCTCTTGACCAGGTTCGCGTGCTTTTACAAAAGCGTGAAAAACCAAGTCTTGGCATTCGCGTTGGTCTGAAAACTAAGGGGTGCAACGGCCTTGCCTACAGCATAGAGTACGCCGATGAAAAACATGATCTAGATGAATCGATCATCGTTGAAGATGTCACGATCCTGATTGATCCTAAGGCTATTATGTTTTTGCTGGGGACTGAAATGGATTTTGTTACCGACAAATTTCAATCAGGCTTTGTTTTTAACAACCCTAATGAAAAAGGCCGTTGTGGCTGTGGAAAATCATTCCATGTATAAAGATCCTTTTGCCCTTTTTGGCATGCCGATCACCATCTTCATTCACGAAGCGACCCTTAATGAACGTTATCAAGAAATGATGCAGGATCTTCACCCCGATCAATTTAGCGGTGAGGATGCTTTTATGAAAAAAAGTGCCGAACAAATCGCTGCTTACGCAAACAATGCTTACCACATTTTAAGATCCCCCCTTAAGTGTGCTGATGCCGCTATTGAAGCTAAAGGTTGGCAATTGCCGACTGAACAAACAACAGCTGACCCGATTCTTTTAATGGAAATGATGGAATTACAAGACATGGCAAGAAATGGCGCAGACCTCAGGCCGTTTTACCAAGATGCACTGGTGCAATTTGAGTCTGCCTTGCAAGAGAATACTCAGGTAAAAACTCTGGCTGCCTATTCAAGACTTAAGTTTCTAGCAAGACTGTTAGGGAATGATGATGCTGCTCCAAATTACTGAACCTGCAAGTCAAATCCCAAAAACAACCCCACAGTCCTGCGCAATTGGCATTGATTTAGGCACAACAAATTCTGTTGTAGCAATTTGGGAAAATGGCAAACCAAAAGTTCTGGAAGATAATATTGGTCCTTTATTTATGCCATCTGTAGTAAACACCGCCAGTGGTGAGCTACGCTCAACCAAACGAATGATGCACCAACCAACGAATATTATCAAAGGCGAATACACAGCGCTTACAGCAGCCCAGGAAATTTTAAAAACCCTTAAAAAGCGAGCAGAAAATGCCTTGGGACACCCTGTGGAACAAGCAGTTATTACAGTTCCTGCTTACTTTGACGACACTGCCCGCCAAGCCACGAAAGATGCGGCATCTCTTGCAGGACTCGAAGTGCTGCGCCTTATCAATGAACCCACAGCTGCTGCTTTAGCTTACGGACTTGATGAAGGCAAAGAGGGTACTTTCGCGGTTTATGACCTTGGCGGAGGCACTTTTGATGTGTCGATTTTATCTATGCGCAAGGGTGTATTCCAGGTTCTTGCAACCGGTGGGCATATCCAATTAGGCGGTGACGATATAGACGCGCTCATTGCTAATCATTTTAAGTGGGATGATCATCAAAAAGCCCGTCTGGCCAAAGAAAATTTAAGTCATGGTGTAACGGATGAATTATTAAATGCTCTTTGTAATCCGTTAATTGACCAAACTCTTTTGATTTGCGTACAGGCCATTAAAGATGCTGGTATTACTAAAAATCAGCTCGATGGAATTATTTTGGTAGGTGGTTCAACGAGGCTGCAAACTGTTCGTAGCGCTGTTCAGACATTTTTTGAACAGGAACCTCTAATTAATCTTGATCCAGATTGTGTTGTTGCCTTCGGCGCGGCACTGCAAGCACATCAATTAACTCATGGGGTTGATACCTTACTTTTAGATGTGATTCCTATTTCCCTTGGCATTGAAACTATGGGCGGTATTGTTGAAGTAATTATTCCAAGGAATAGCCCCATTCCTATTCGTATGGCTCAAGATTTTACAACCTATGAAAATGGGCAGACCGCTATTAGTATTCATGTAGTTCAGGGAGAGAGAGAATTTGTCAAAGATTGTAGATCTTTAGCTCAATTTACCTTAACAGGGATCCCTCCAATGCTTTCTGGTGCTGCACGCATTCGCCTAACATTCAGTGTAGATGCTGATGGCCTATTAACTGTAAGCGCGCAAGAACAAACTACAGGTATTGCTCAGCAAGTGGAAGTAAAACCATCCTATGGTCTTACTGCTGAAGACTATGCAGCTATGCTTAGGCAATCTTTCGAACATGGAAAAGAAGATCTCAACAACCGATTACTAATCGCTGCCAAAATAAAAGCTGAGCAACTTATTGCCCAACTTGAAAGTGCCTTAGCCATAGATGCACATCTTCTTGACGAAACAACTATAAATGATTTAAAAATTTGTATTGAGGCTATAAAATCCCAGTTATCAACGCAAGATAGAATATCAATTCAAGAACACTGCGATAAGTTAGCTTTACTGGCTCAGCCATTTGCAGAAAAACGTATAGCAAATGCTATAAAACAAAAATTTCAACATCAAACTATTTCTTGAGGAACTCATATGCCATCTATTCATTTTATCAAATCAGACGGTTCAAAAATAACTGTAGATGCTCCTTTGGGTCTTTCTGTATTAGAAATTGCTCATCGCAATAGTATTGATTTGGAGGGAGCCTGTGAAGGGTCATTGGCATGTTCAACCTGCCACGTAATTGTTGATGAACCATGGTTTGAAGTGCTGCCAACCGCAACCGAGGATGAAGAGGATATGCTCGATTTGGCATTTGGCCTAACACACACATCACGATTGGGGTGCCAAATTATCATTACCGAAGAACTCGATGGTTTAACACTCAAATTACCAACTGCCACGCGTAATATGATGGTTTAATTAATCTCTCAAAATACTTGGCTGCTTGGTTCTCAGGCAGCCTTCGCTTTTTGCAGCGCTTCGTCAATACTACCAATCATGTAAAAAGCGCTCTCTGGTAGATGATCGTAATCACCGTCGCAAATCCCTTTGAATCCCTTTATTGTATCTGCAAGCGAAACAAGCTTACCTGGGCTTCCAGTGAACACTTCGGCCACAAAAAATGGCTGCGAGAGGAAACGTTGGATTTTACGCGCTCTTGAAACGGTTAGCTTATCTTCCGGCGATAATTCGTCCATACCTAAAATTGCAATAATATCTTGCAATGATTTATAAGTTTGTAAGATTTTTTGCACGCTGCGCGCCACCCGGTAATGTTCTTCACCAACAACTTCAGCGGAAAGAATTCGTGAAGTCGAATCAAGCGGATCAACTGCTGGGTAAATACCAAGCTCTGCAATACTTCGGCTTAAAACCGTGGTTGCATCCAAGTGAGCAAAGGATGTTGCTGGCGCAGGATCAGTTAAGTCATCTGCAGGAACGTAGATTGCTTGAACAGAAGTTATAGAACCTTTGGTGGTAGAAGTAATACGTTCTTGCAAGTTGCCCATTTCCGAAGAAAGCGTCGGCTGATAGCCAACCGCAGAGGGCATGCGTCCTAATAAGGCTGAAACCTCAGCACCCGCTTGGGTAAAACGGAAAATATTATCAATAAAAAATAAAACGTCTTTACCCTCAACGTCTCTGAAATATTCTGCCACTGTAAGCCCAGACAAGGCCACGCGGGCACGTGCCCCAGGAGGTTCATTCATTTGACCGTAAATAAGGGCGGCTTTTGAACCTTCTTCGCCTAGTTTAACAACGCCTGAATCAATCATTTCATGGTATAAATCATTTCCTTCGCGGGTGCGCTCCCCTACACCTGCAAAAACTGAATATCCCCCGTGGGCTTTAGCAACGTTATTAATTAGCTCCATAATTAATACGGTTTTACCAACGCCAGCACCACCAAAAAGACCGATTTTACCTCCTTTAGGATAGGGGGTTAAAAGATCAATTACCTTAATCCCGGTAGTCAATATCTCTGTAGCAGGAGACTGCTCAATAAATTCAGGAGCACTTCGGTGGATTGGAAAGTATTTTTTTGTATTAAAGGGACCGCGTTCATCGATAGGCTCTCCAATAACATTCATTATTCTTCCAAGTGTTTCAGGACCCACCGGAACACAAATAGGGGATCCAGTGTCTAAAACCTCTTGGCCTCGGTGAAGTCCTGCCGTTGAATCCATCGCAATTGTTCGAACTGTACCCTCTCCTAGGTGTTGCGCAACTTCTAATATTAATTTTCCTCTATCTTTTTCGCCGTGAGGAACCTCTAGGGCATTCAAAATAGGAGGAAGGTAATTTTCAAAATAGACATCAATAACAGCACCCATAATTTGAGATATATGGCCTTTAGGTTGGGTGGTCATTATTTTGCTCCTTCTGATCCAGCGATAATTTCATTCAATTCTGTGGTGATATGTGCTTGTCGTGTGCGATTGTATTCAAGACTTAGGTCATGGATCATGTCTGTTGCATTACGCGTTGCATTATCCATGGCGGTCATGCGTGATGCCATTTCTCCGGTTAGGCTTTCAAGCCATGCTTGATGAAAACTTGCACTTAAATATTGACTACAAAAATGCGGCAAAAAAACATCCGGTGATGGCTCAAAAATTGTTGTATCAAAAGCACGTTGAGGTAATTTATGCTCAACAAGAGAAAAAGGCTTAAAATACATTTCTTGTTTAAGAATATTTTTAAATGCAGATCCTAAAATATAAATTTTACCAATTTCTTTTGATTTTTTTAGGGGTTCTACAGCTTTAGCTAGATCAAGAAACGCTGGCATACTAGGTGTTGTGCAGATATCAAGAAGAGGATTTTGTTTATAGCGACCCTTCAGCGATTCTTTTGCCTTTTGTCCAAAAACTACCAACTGAGCTGACTGCTGCTCATCGATGACTTGGTTTGCATACCGAAGAAAATTGGTGTGAAAACTACCACATAAACCTCTCTCTGCACCAAAAATAATGATCAAATTCTGCTTGCCCTCATTACTTAGCCAAGGTGAGAGAATCTCAAGGTCTTGATGTATTTCCCCTAAGTGGTTACCTATAAGCTTCAAACGTTGCAAATATTCAGCACCGAAATTCAAACGTTCTTGCAAACGTCGTAGTTTTGCCGATGCCACCATTTTCATGGCAGATGTAATCTTCTGCGTTGATTTAACGCTAGAAATTCTTCTACGAAGTTCTTTGAGGCTCATGGATAAAACGACTTAAAAATTCATCTAGGAAAGTTTTTAGTTTTTCTTCATGCTCAGTACTTAAAATGCCTGTTGTGTTAATGGCATAGAGCATTTCAGGTTCTTGAGTTTCAAGAAGATGAACATATTCTTTTTCAAACTCTTGCACTCTCTCAACGTCAACCTTGTCAAGAAATCCCCTTACAGCTGCGAACAATATAACAACTTCATGGCTCAAGGGACGAGGTTTCCGCTGGTCTTGTTTTAAAAGCTCCGTAAGCTTTGCGCCCCTGGATAATAAGGCTTGAGTATTAGCATCAAGGTCGCCAGCAAATTGAGAAAACGCAAGCATTTCACGATATTGAGCGAGTTCCAATTTGATTTTTCCAGCAACACTTTTCATTGCTTTTGTCTGCGCCGCAGAACCGACACGACTAACAGAAAGCCCAACGTTAATAGCAGGACGCACACCCTGGTAAAAAAGGTCGGTTTCTAAGAATATCTGCCCATCAGTTATAGAAATCACATTGGTTGGAATATATGCAGAAACATCCCCCGCCTGGGTTTCAATAATCGGAAGAGCGGTAAGCGAACCTCCCCCCAACTCATCACTTAATTTTGAAGCACGTTCCAGGAGGCGTGAATGCAAATAAAAAACATCACCTGGGTAGGCTTCGCGTCCTGGTGGCCGCCTTAAGAGCAACGACATTTGACGGTATGCAACCGCATGTTTTGAGAGATCATCATATATGATCAATGCATGCATACCATTATCTCGAAAGTACTCCCCCATTGCACAGGCAGTGTATGGAGCAAGGTACTGCAAAGGAGCAGGATCTGAAGCAGTTGCTGCAACTACAATAGTATAATCCATTGCCCCATAGTCTTTTAGGGTTTTAACAAGTTGCGCAACTGATGAGCGTTTTTGACCAATAGCCACATAAATACAATAAAGGTGTTTCTTAGAATCTGGTCCTTTATTAATTTCACGCTGGTTTAAAATAGCATCGATCGCAATTGTTGTTTTTCCAGTTTGACGATCGCCGATGATTAATTCGCGCTGCCCACGCCCAATGGGAACCAAGGCATCTACTGCCGTAATTCCAGTTAACATTGGTTCACTTACTGATTTTCTAGCAATAATACCTGGGGCTTTGCGCTCAATGGGGGTTAGACTTACATCTTCCAGTGGCCCCATATCATCTATAGGATTACCCAAAGCATCAACAACTCTGCCTAGTAAACCCATGCCAACATTAACGTTAACGATTTGGTGGGTCCGTCGAGCCTGATTACCTTCTTGGATAAGTTGATCATTTCCAACAATCACAACACCTACATGATCAACCTCTAGATTTTCTGCAATGCCTCGAACAATTGTTCCATCTAAAGTAATGATTTCAACCCACTCACCTGCTTGGATATTATCAAGTCCATAGATGCGAGCAATACCATCGCCAACTGAAAGAACTGTCCCGACTTCATAAGAATCAAAAGTCTGATCAGCATGATGTAGGTTTTTTCTGATAATATCGCTAATTTCCGTAGCGCGATTTTGCATATAATTAAGCCTCTTTTAATTGGTTTAATAGACGGTTTAGACGTCCCTGCAAACTGTAGTCTAAGCATCGCTCATTAATGAAAGCTCTAAAACCACCTAAAAGTTCAGGAATTTCAATATATTCAAATCTATACGATCGATTGGGATACATGTTTTTAACAAAAGTTTCTACAACACCCAAGTGTTTTTGCGTTTTTGATACAACTTCCACCCTAACGGGGAGAGTATTTTCTTTGTGATCAACCAGGGTCAGAAAATCTCTGATTATCTGTTCCAGCAACGAATACCGCCGATTGGCAGAAATAACTTTTAAAAAATTGACAAAAAGCGAAGAAAACCCAACAGAATTACCAATCTCATCGATAATAGCGACAACGCTTGATGAACGCAGCAGCTGACTTTTTAGGGCTTTATCCAAATCATGATGTTCTTTTAATAGCGCCTTGAAAAGGTTTATGTCACGCATAATAATCTCAATGTTATGCTGAGCTTCAGCTTCTTCGAACAAAGCAGTTGCGTAACGCCCAGTTAGGCTGACACGAAGTTGAACACTCTGAGTATGCATGCTTTCCTAAAGATCATTCACCTAACCAACAATTAGCATAGTACCACCCTATGGGCAATTGCGCTCGACACAAACTGTGTCATATTTCAACTCATTCTCACCCATAAGATTTTATCTGCTCACAATCTAAGCAAACAAAGGCATGATAACATAGGTTTCATTATTGGTATTTGCCGGACGAATAATGATTGGTGTTTCTGGTGACGTTAAGTGGATATTCATTTCTTCGTCTTTTATCAATCCTGCGACGTCAAGTACATAACGCACATTGAAACATATTTGAATTGGCTCACTATTCGAAGACTCTACATCAACCTCTTCCTGAGCAGCACCAAGTTCTTGGCTTATAGCTGATAATTTCGCATGCTGATTTTCTAAGTTAATACGCAAAATCCGATCGCGATCAGTAATGACGGTGCTTACACGGTCAGCTGCATCAGAAAGTGCGCGGGTATTAACTTTAACCGTACGTTCTATATCTGCGGTTATTGTTCCTTGGTATTCAGGAAATTCACCATCAACGAGACGTGTGCTGAAAATCATACGGTTTTGTCCACCTTGAATGCTAAGTTCAAAGCGACTATCAGAAAGACCTACTTTTATTTGATCAGAGCCTTCATCTAATAATTTTCTAATTTCAGCAATAGCTTTGCGACCTATAATAATCGATGGCATCTCTTCTGAACCTTCTGGAGCATTAATGCTCACACAAGCAAGGCGATGTAAGTCGCTTGCAACAGCGCGAAGCTTTGGGCCATCTTCGTCAAAAAGATGAAAATGAATTCCGTTTAGATGGTAACGGGTTTCATCGGTCGACATAGCGAATCGTGTGTGATCAATCATGTAGCGAAAATCACTACTGGTGATATCAAAATGATGAGTCAGAGCAGAACTAGTTATTTCAGGGAAATCCTCAGGCGCAAGTCCTGGAAGATTAAAATTAGAACGTCCAGCCTTTAAACTAAGTTGCTGCGTTTCTTGGTTAATCTCAATATCGATAGGCAGATCAGGAAACTTCTTGATAATATCATGAAGAAGGTGTGCTTGCACACATATGCGCCCAGCGATCCGAACTTGCGCCGGAACAGTCTCAACCAAAGCCATATCCAAGTCGGTGGAGGTTAGCGTAATACCGGCATGGGTTGCGCTCAGTAAAACATGACTTAGAACAGGAATTGTTGAACGTTTCTCTACAATGCTTTGTCCATGAGATAGTGCCTTTAAAAATGGGCTTTTTTGAACTGTAAGTTCCATGTTTTCTCCGAAATAGTTATGTTTATAAAATTATGTTTGAAGGCTGCGTTTTAAAATTTCAACGTCATTGGCAAAATCAAAATCTTCATTACAAAGCTCTTGTACTTTTCTTACCGCGTGCAAGATTGTTGTGTGATCTCGTCCACCAAATTTTCGCCCAATTTCTGGCAATGACTTGCTTGTTAACTGTTTGGCAATATACATAGCGACCTGACGCGGCCTTGCAATATTTTGCATGCGACGATTAGAAACCATATCAGACATTTTAATGTTAAAATACTCAGCAACTTTGCGCTGAATTTCTTCAACAGTTAGGCGCTGATCGTTAGATCTTAGAAGATCGCGTAAAACTTCTTGGGTCGTATCTAACGAAATAGATCGTCCCACAAGGCTCGCGTGCGCTAAAATTCTATTGAGTGCGCCTTCTAACTCACGGATGTTAGATGTGATTTTGAAAGCTAGAAATTCTAAAACTTCTTTTGGCACTTTAACATTTAAAGCTGCTGCTTTTGCTTGCAAAATACCTAAGCGCAATTCATAGGTGGTTGGGTGAATATCTGCAACAAGTCCCCAACCAAGGCGAGATTTAAGTCTCTCTTCAATATTTTCAAGGTCTGAGGGCGACTTATCTGCAGAGACAATCACCTGATGATTTTTATCAACCAATGCGTTGAAAGTGTGAAAGAATTCTTCTTGAGTCGTGTCTTTGCCGCTAATAAATTGGACATCGTCTATCATGAGAACATCAACAGCCCTAAATTGGTCCTTGAAAGCGACCATGTCCTTATACCGCAGGGCACGAACGAACTGGTACATAAACTTTTCAGCTGATAGATAAATTACCTTGCGGGCAGGATGGCATTGCCTTATTTTCCATGCGATCGCATGCATGAGATGGGTTTTACCAAGACCAACCCCACCATACAAAAATAATGGGTTAAACTGAGGAGTAGAAGATTCTGCTACCCGAAGAGCAGCAGCGTAAGCTAGCTCATTTGGCTTTCCAACGACAAAATTTTCAAAAGTAAAACGATTATCAAGCGGTGCCCCGGTATAGCTGCCTGGCTCTTCTTTTTCAAATGATTCGAAAGAGTCTTGATTTTTATGGGCAGCAGTTTCCACAATCGAATTTGTATTTGCAATTGCAACGGGATGTTGTTCGTGAATAACAATTTTAACGCCTTGGATCACCATATTCACCTGTTTCCAGGCTTTTACTAATGAGTCCAGGTAATGATTTTCAACCCAATCCTTAGCAAAGCTATTCGGAGATCCCAGGACCAATGTCATTCCCTCAAGGCCTAGTAATTCGAGCGGTTCAATCCAACTTTTGCTATGGCTTGCGCCAATATCAGACGCCACCACTTGTTTGACCATATTCCATTGATCTTGCAGCATAGAAGTCGGGGGCAGCCGGTCAAATCCAGTGACAACAATTTCCTTATCGACCAACTGTGGTTGGGCCATGGGGTTACATACCTATAATAAAAATGAAAACGATCAACGTAAGGATTAAATTAAAGGAGCAAGACCAAAAATACAAGCCCCCTGTGGATAATTTTATCCACAGGGAAGGTTTAAAATATTATTATTTTTATGTGTGAAATACTACCTCAGCTGAGGCTACATAACCTGTAGCGGTCATTGAAGTGGAATTATTGGATAAGTCACAACTGGATTATCTTGATGTTTTTTTATTGCGTATGCAAGTTCTTTTGGATCTACATGAGGACCATTAGCGACCAATGGAGAGACTTTGGGTTTAACTAATCCAGTACCTGTTCCTGAGGCTTCACTAGCCATTTTCGCTTCTTTTTCAAAAACAAACGCGGCATTTTTATCGTATAAATCAATCGCCATTGGATCCTGCCCCCCTAACTTTTCAGCATTTCTGAGGCGGTATACCAAAACCATACCAAGTGAAAATGGATCATAAGCAATATCTTTTCCATTATTTTGAGGTAAAAGTGCACCAGCGGCAATTTTTTTCCAATCATCAGTTAAGCCCGGATATGCATCTACGTCGACCTGCGTGATTTTTAAGCTGTTGTTGTAAGGAGCGTAAGTAGATGCAACCAAAATTGCTTTATCTAAGTAATCATCCCCAGTTTTAAGAGCTGCTCGACCTGGAGCAACTGCAACATTTGGAAAGGTTTTTTCAATTCTTTTCAGGTTAATTTTCAAGCGAAGTGCGTACACAGGATTTTTTGCAGCTGCAATAAAAAGCTGCTCAAAGACTTGTATTACTCTGTCTTCAGCTTTTTTTACTGAAGTCCCAAGCACTGCGTTTGCATTTCTTTTGCCAGTAAGATTATTCTTATCAGTCAATGCAGCTGTAGCGACTGCTTGATTGGCAGGCTGTTTATTTAAAGCAGCTATACGATCTTTCACACTTATCGTTGCTTGTGGAGATGCTGTTCCAAAAACCACTGGTAACATTAGTGATGTTAACAAAATTGTTTTTAGGGACAATTGATCTATTTTTTTCATGATTTTTTATTTATTAAATTAATAAATTTTATTATATATATTTA
>CAIQTY010000005.1 GCA_903874955.1 uncultured Alphaproteobacteria bacterium
GGTCTGCCATGTGCAAAGCCATGGCTATTTGTTCTTCACTAAATTTTGTTTTCTTCATGAAAAGTTCTCCTCTGATTATATCTATTGTTCATAATGAGAATTTTCTCAATTCTTTTGGTCTTAATTATGGGGTGAAGACCATATCTGTTGATCTAGTCAAAACAGCTTAAGCTTCTTTAAAACTGCTAAATTTTTTATGACTCAATTATGGAAGGAATTATCAAATTATATTCTCAGAAAACAAGGGTAAATAATCACCAAAAAGGTAGCACCAGGGTAGCACCAAAAAAATTATGTATTTTTCAAAAATCCCTGAAACCTTTATCCACCTTGGTGGGCGCCGTAGGAATCGAACCTACGACCCGCTGATTAAGAGTCAGCTGCTCTACCAACTGAGCTAGGCGCCCGCTTGCCTATATTTTTAGCCTAAATTCAGATATGTGTCGACCCCAAATTAGCCATTGTAAGAGTTCATATTGAATTAAGAAACACAGATACTCAATAGAGATATAAGATCTGGAACGGATTTAAAAATTTTGATTTTTTGTATATTATTGCAGTAGTGCAAATGATGATGGTATGGGTATTGGTCGATGACGCTTTTTAATTCCTACCGGGAATCAATCATCATTAAAAATCACCTTCAATCAACACATATCGTTGCCGGTGACTACTCTTATTACTCAGGCTATTACCATGGAAAACCGTTTGAAGAATGCGTTATGTATTTGGATGAACTGGATAACATTTGTCCAAGGGAAAAACTTATCATCGGAAAATTTTGTTCAATTGCAACTGGCGTAAAATTTATGATGGGCGGGACACAAGGGCATAATTATAATTGGATCGCGGCTTATCCTTTGGATTTTTTGGACGATGATTTCGATGGGTATACCTTAGTGCCGCCAAAAGGTCACATCAATAAGGGTGATACTGTTATTGGTAATGATGTTTGGATAGGTGCTGAGGCACTTATTATGCCTGGTGTTCAAATAGCTGACGGCGCCGTTATTGCAGCGCGGGCAGTGGTTACTAAAAATATTGCCCCTTATGAAATCTGGGGAGGAAATCCGGCACGCTTGATTAAGA
The DNA here is from genome assembly GCA_903874955.1 of uncultured Alphaproteobacteria bacterium. Taxonomy (GTDB): domain Bacteria; phylum Pseudomonadota; class Alphaproteobacteria; order Paracaedibacterales; family CAITNM01; genus CAITNM01. The sequence goes on from CAIQTY010000005.1 coordinate 1,090, forward strand.
AAAGATTTAGCGATGAAGAGATCAAAAAATTATTGCTTTTAAAATGGTGGAATTGGGATCTCGAAACCATAAAAGAAAATTTGTCTTATTTGAGGTCTCTTAATATAACAGCCTTGTGGCAAAAATTTGGAGATAATCTGTGATTATAACGTTTGATGTTCTGACGAAAGATCATTTTCCCTTGTTGCTTAAGTGGTTAGAAACCTCTCATGTTAGGGTTTGGTGGGATTCTCAAGTAATTTGGACTTCTGAATTAATTGAAAAAAAATACGAATCTATTATTGATGAAAGGAGTTTGATAAAAGCCTACATTATTTTCGTGGATTATATTCCGATTGGCTATATTCAGTTTTATAACAAACACGATTTTCCCCGTGAGCATGACTATGCTTTAGTGTTGCCTGATTCATGCGCTGCCATTGATTGGTACATTGGCGATCCTGATTTTGTTGGTCGCGGCATCGGAACAAAAGCACTGACAATTTTCTTAAACCAATATGTTTTTGGTGCTTTTCATAATGTATTTGTTGATCCCGATGCGGCAAATACAAATGCGATTCGTGCCTATGAAAAAGCTGGATTTAACTCAATAGCTCACGAATCCAGTAATAAAACCAGACTAATGCTAAAACATAGAGATATGAATTTTCAGGCGGAAAACATATCTGTCATTTCTGCTGGTAAGCGTCGCTTCAAGATTGATAAACTCATCCGTGATAAAATGCCTGAAATTCTTCGTGCTAATGATGTGTTGGTTGATGAACGTGTGATGGGGCAGGAAGAATACATCGATCGTCTTAAAGCAAAAATGCTAGAAGAGGCGAACGAAGTGATTGGCGCAAAAAACTCAGATGAAATTAAGGAAGAATTGGCTGACTTACTTGAAGTTATCTATGCTTTTGCATTGGTGAATCACGTATCTTTTGATGATGTTGAAAATGAACGCCTCCGTAAAAAAAACAAAAAAGGGGGATTTGCCTCAAAAATTTATAATTCTTTTGTTGAGCTAGATTCAAAAAACGATAATATAGAGTATTATCTCAATCGTCCAAAAGAATATCCTGAAATTAGGTAGCTGTGACAATACCGTCAAGGATTATGATTTTTGGACGTCCAGGTAGTGGAAAATCGACGTTTTCCCATAAATTACATAAGCAAACAAATCTCCCTCTGCATCATTTAGATAAACACTTTTTTATCAAAAATTGGCAAGAACGTGATAAACAAGAATTCTTGGATATTCAACAATCAATCGTGGGGCAAAATGCCTGGATTATTGATGGCAATAGCATAAAATCACTGGAAATGCGCTTTTGCCGAGCAGAGTTTGTTTTGCATTTTAATTACCCTCGCTGGATTTGCTATGCAAGGGTATTTAAAAGAATTTTTTCAAAAAATGCAGAAATTGATGATCGAGCTGAAGGTTGCCGAGAAGGTGTAAGTTCGAAATTATTGCAGTACATCTGGACGTATCAACAACGTGTTGAAGCTTCAATTGCATATTTGAAAGAAAAATACCCCGAAGTTAATTTTGCTGAAATAACAAGCGATCAAGAGCTGCAAAAATTTGATGCTATTTTTTTCGACGAGGAATGATGTTTAACTAGTTAAAAATATTCATTTTTATGGCGCGCATAAAAAACTTCAGGTCCTGCAAAACACATGATTCTAGTCTAGTTATTATTTCTCTTTTATCGATTGATTAAAGCATCCTAATTTGAATAGATTTTGGAATATTTATTTCCCTTAAATAAAAAATATAATTTCAATATTGCTTTTTTAAGTATCACGTAAGCTTTTTCATTGACATTATGTATAAAAAAGCACATAGATATTGAAGAAACTCGTGCTGGCAAAATTGCTTTTTTAAATATCACGTAAGCTTTTTCATTGACATTATGTATAAAAAAGCATAGAGATATGATGGAAGTTCTTGCTAGCAAAATTATGTGACAAAAACCCATTCATTAAACACATTGTTTTTTACAGCCCTGGCCGTTTTGTGCCAATCGATAAACTTTTTGAATTTCGGCTTAATCAATGACTTTTTGAAGGTTTATGCTTTAGCTTCTGGTTTTTTTGTAAAAAGTAGTAATATCGATTCAAATATTTGGGTTATAACGATATTCTTTGCTAGAATTATTGGTGTTATTTTTTTAGCTCGAATGGCAATGAAAATTGGTTTTTTAAAACTTATCAAAATAACCTCATTTTTATACGTTATTATTTCTGCGATTTTTGTATTTGTTGTTCAATTTAACTGGGAATTTGGTGAAATCACTGCAGGTATTTATATAGCTAAATTCTTTTATAGTTTTTTGCAGACATCATTTGAGATTTTTCCGTGTGTTTATCTTTTTCAAAAATATGAAAAAAGTAACTATTTTCTGATTAGCGGCTTGGTAATAGGGGCGATGTCCCTGGGCAGATTAATCACTAGTCTTGTTAAGCAAAATATTCCTGAAAATCCTCATATATGCTTTATTATAACTCTTATAGCAGCCACTTTGGCTTGGTTAATCTACCGGTACATTGAAAAACATTCTCCTTCTATAAATGATAGTTTTGCTAAAATAGCTTCTGTATTTTCTTCTGTTTCATGGAAACAAAAAGCCTTGTGCCCTTTGCTAGGAGCTGCCTCAGCTACAATTATTTTTTTTAACGATATGTATTTCAGAAATTTTATTTCTGATGTTTTAGTTATGGATTTAAACTTTATTTTTCATAGGTGGATATATTTCATAATCTATATCTTTTTGTTGGCACCTGCAGTTTTATTATCTAAGCGGTTTGGTTTTGTAAATATGGCGCTTATATCCCTTATGGGGCTTTTTATGCTAACAACTTTTCCTGCGAGTACTATAGTTCATCCGTTGATTTATTATACCCACCAAACATTATTTGCTAGTTTTTCTGCAATTTTTAGCGCTCCGTTACTTGCTCCAATGCACACAAAATCTGCGCCGAAATTTTATATTAAAATTGTATGCTTTACTATCGGGTTCAATGTTTGCCTTCTGCTTGCTACCCTTGAAAAAAATATAGCTCTAGCATTTAATTACACAAATATAGGGTGGTGCACTTTCAGTGCAAGTATAGGTTTATGTTTTATAGCAGTGTGGAGATATAGCGGTTTGTTGCAAGATGAAAAGAATACATCAATGCCACTTAGACTGGCGATACCTTAAGATCTATCTGATTGGGGATTTTGATTGTTCAAAAATGTTAACTATACTCTAGAAATTTCCTCTGCCAGTATTTCCAGTTCCAACCAGCGGGTTTCGGCAGTATCAATAGTTTCTTGATTTTTTTGTAGCTCTTCGCTAAGGGCTTTGAATTGCTGGTGATTCTTTTCGTATAGATTTGCATCATCCAAGAGCTTCTCTAATTCCTGGTTACGGGCTTCTAAGATTTTAATTTTTTTAGGGAGCTCTTCCCATTCACGTTTAAGGTTATAGGAGAGTTTTTTGGAGACGTTTTCAGTCTTAGGAGCTTCTTCTTTTTGTTTTGTTTTTTGAGTCGTTTTTTTTGCAGCTTTTAAAGTGTCTTCTATGTCGCTGTAACCACCGACATATTCCTGGACTTCCCCAGATGCAGATACGACGTAGGTTGAAGTAACTGTACGGTCCAAAAAATCACGGTCATGGCTTACAACAATGAGTGTGCCATGATACTGCTGTAAACACTCAACTAATAAATCAAGCGTATCCATGTCTAGATCATTAGTAGGCTCGTCCAGTACGAGTAAGTTTCCGGGGCTAGCGAGTGCCTGCGCTAAAAGCAGACGATTTTTTTCTCCGCCCGATAAAATGCTAACTTGGCCGCGGATTTGATTTTCGCTAAACAAAAATTCTTTTAAGTAGCCAACCACATGCTTAGTTTCATTGCCGATCCAGACTTGATCACCACCCTCAGGGCATAGAGTTTGCCATAACGTATCAGTAGGGTTAAGGTTGGCCCGCATTTGATCAATATAGGTAACCTTTAACGTTGTGCCTTGCTTGACATTTCCGGAATCTGGTTCAAGTTCACCAATTAACATTTTTACCAAAGTGCTTTTTCCTGCTCCGTTTGGTCCGATAATACCGATTTTGTCCTGATGCAAAATTCTGCACGAAAAAGGTTTTACAACAGTTTTATCACCATAGTTTTTTGTAATATCTTTGGCTTCAATGATGATTTTGCTTCCCCTTGGCAAGTTAACCGGATTCACATCGATTGACCGAACCTTATTTTGCATCAGATCCCGACGTTCACTGCGCAGTTCATGAAGGCGTTGTAGGCGTCCCTGGTTGCGTTTGCGCCGTGCCGTTACACCGTAATTTAGCCAGTCTGTCTCTAATCTAAGGCGCGTATTTAATTTTTCAAGGCGGCGTTCTTCTTCTTCCATCAGTATCGACGACCAAGTATCGAAATCTTTGAAGCCTTTTTTATTCACATGAAGAATGCCGCGATCAATCCACCAGGTAGTATTTGATGTGTTTTCTAAAAATCTACGGTCATGGCTAATCATTACGACAGCGCCGCGAAATTTTGTTAAATATTCTTCAAGCCATTGAATGCTTGGTAAATCAAGGTGGTTGGTAGGTTCATCTAGCAAAAGAATATTAGGTTGGCTTACCAAACTCTCAGCTAAGGTGAATCGCCTACGTTGTCCACCAGATGCATTGTCTAAAGTGCTATCGGGGTCAATGCCCAATTTATCAAGAATTGACCTGGCCTCATAGGTTTTTGCCCCATACGATTCTAGTAATTCTAAGGTTGGTATACCACTTGGATAGATTTTGTCTTGTTCTAGATAAACTAGTTTTTGGTTTGCTAATAAAAAATGTTCCCCTTCATCTAGCTCATAAATCTTTGCGATTGCTTTTAGAAGAGTTGATTTTCCGCAACCATTTCTCCCAACTAGGCAAATACGATCATTTTCTAAAATCTGGGTTGTAAGTCCTTCAAATACAGGAGTTCCACCGAAACGAATACAGGCATCCTTCAGACGCAACAATGCTGTAGCCATAGTTTATTCTATTTATTTTCTTTGTTGTTTCCTTGGCTGAAAATGTACTTGCTCAGTAAACTTTCAAAACTAACCGAGGACTGTGTTAAGGAAATTTTATCGCCAGGCTTTAAGAACTCATCATCACCACCAGGAGATACATTTACATATTTTCCGCCCATTAGGCTTTCGCTGGAAATTTCAGCTGAACTATCTTTTGGGACTTTTAAAGATGCATCAATATCCATAGCTAGCACAGCTTTAAAGTTTTTTTTATCGATAGAAACGCTACTTACGTGACCGATCGTTACACCGCCCATACGAACATCGTTCCCAATAGACACGCCATCTACTCTGTCAAAATTCGCAAGAATTCTAATGGTCTGTACTCTTGATGAGGTAGAAAATTGATAGCCAAAAGCGAAAAAAACGCCAGCTACCATAAGCACAATAGCGCCTGTGATTGTTTCTAAAAAATTATGCCGCATTTAATACGTTATCTTCATTCATGTGCGTAACTATACACTACCATAAGTGCTTTAAGGAAGTGTTAAGGTTGTGAATATAAATAAGGTTTTGATTCTTTAATTTATCATTAATTCTTATGAATTATAAAATATTCGCTTAGTACATATCAAAAATTTCGCAAGGTTTTGAAAAATAAAAATTTGTAAAACAATATTATCCCATATAAAAATTACACCAAGAGTTTGACTGTCGAATTAAATGCTTTTCTAATTAAGTAAAGCTTGTCAGCCATTCAACCACTCTTTTTTTAAAAAAGTAACATTTTGGCTGTCCTTATCCCATGGCATAAATTGATAATTAGTGTAAATTTCACTGCTATGAATAAATTGTTTTTTAGGGTCTTCATTAGGATTGATAATAGTGGCGCCCATGAGAGCGCTTATATGTTTTGCTAAATCGTAGTGACTGACGATGGTATTTTTAGCAAATGCGATGTGGCTTGGGTTTGTATTAATTGCAAGGGCCCATATAGGAACGTCAACAACTTCTGGCTCCATAAGATTATGGCCATATAAGCCACGCTCTCCAACTAATTCTCCATGATCACTTGTGAAAAAAACAACTGTATCCAAGGGCAGAATTTTTTGGATTGCGTTGATACATTCCTTAACCCAGTAATCATGGTATAGCAAAGCGTTTGCATACTCTTGTTGAGTCTGTGTTTCACGATCTTTTGTTTTTTGTTTATTAAAAGCAAGATCAGGATAATACTTTGTATAGGTATCAAACGGACTGTGAATATGGCGTAAATGAATCACGATTAGATTTTTATATCCTAAGGAGAATGTTTCTAGCATATCTATCAGTGCTTCATCTCCCTTTTTAGCAAGGTCTTTCTTTATATCTTTTTCTGAGGCAAAGCTGTCTACAAATTCAACGCCTGTATCGTGAAAAAGCTTTTCATTTTGAGCCGAAATTACAAAAGTTTTGTAGCCCTGTTGTTTCGCGATACGAAATAGATTTGCATCCTTTTTACGAATTAGTGAGACAAAACCAGGATTATGAAAGCTATTAAAAAATAACTGCAATGCACTCGTAGTTGCTACACTACTAGAGACACCTCTACTAAAAGCAAAATTTGGAGTATTTTTTAGAGAATCTAAGAAGGGAGTATTTTTTTTGTCGTACCCATATAAATGCATATATCGGCTACTTATGCTTTCACCAATAATAACAACAATGTTTTTCACCTTAGAAGTTCCATAAGTAATGTTATATGGCTTATAGTCTTGTGCTTTAACCTTTGAATTTGAATTAACGAGCCAATCTGAAAAAGCTCGTATTGTGTTATAAATTGTACTTGATGTCGGCTTTGTATAGAAAAAAGATGGTCCTTTTATGTACGACAAAACAGGGGTAATGCAGAGGATTAATAAAACTAATACCCAACAATAGGGAATGCGTTTTCGCTTCTTAAAGTAAATGAGCCCAATAAGAATAAGTAGTATTGATAAACATGTTGCAACCCAGACTTGCCATAGTTGAGCAAAAGATGCTGCGCCGGTTTCAGCAATTTCATCAACTTCAAGAAATGCTTTGCTTATGTCGTGTGAATGAATAGGGGTTCCGAAATAGGCCCAGTGATTTAGTTGAATGCATTGGGTTATTATAGTCACCGTTAAAATAAATCCCAAAAACCAGCGGTTTTTGACAAAACTGAGAATGAAAGAGAAGCCAACTACTCCACATAAGGTAGTTAGGGGAATGCTGCATGTTAAGATTTCAGCAATTGTTCCTAAATAAAAATCAGGTAATAAAAACCCTATCGATATCAGAATTGTCGATACTAAATTTTCCCTTAAAAACACAGACAGCCAATCCAAATAATTACAACTTGAATGAGCGCCAAAAGAATCGAAGCTGAAGCTGCATCCTTCACAAATTCAATTGCTACATCATGTTCTGTAGTTAATCTATCAGCAAGCTTTTCTATGGCGCTATTCAACAATTCAAGGCACGGAATTATTAAGTAACTTGCCATCATGACCATCTTTCGAACAGGGCTACAGGGTAATAAAATAAGCAAAATAATTAAAATTGGTATGGCGACAATTTCTATTTGAAAAGAATATTCCCTTTTAAATGTTGCTTTCAGGCCATTACAAGAATATTTAAAACTATTCTTAAATTTTTTAATCATGCCGGTTACCATTTGTTTACTTAGGCTCTGCTAAATTTTCTATAGAGTAGCAAGTTTTTGTGCATTTAGTGAGTCGACTTTTAGTTTCTTTGCAAAAAATGCTGCGCGTTAATAACCATAGGATTGAAGAGTTATATCTGCAAATTTCTCTGATTAATGAACAAATTGACGTAAGGCTTAGAGAAATTGAAAAAAATACTCGTTACATTAATACAGAGCGTTTAATTGCATCAGTTAATATTACAGGTTGCGGTACTCTCGATGCTTTTGTTATGCAAAGAACTTCTCAAAATATAAAGTATGCATCAGAAAATGAAGATTTAAAAAAAACAATGAAAGAAATTCAAGAGCAGTTATTTTTGGCTTATAGCGAACAAAAAAAACTCGAGAAAATTCAAGAGAATGAGCAAAGGCGTATTGATTTTGAGAGTATGCGCAAAGAAGTGATAGAGCTAGATGAAATAGCGTCACATATATATTTATCAAAATTGACTAAAATTTAAATAATATTTAAGATAATTATGTAATGCTTTACATATAGAAATTTTCAAGCAATTAATGAAAGGAATTTTATGAATAAGTATCTGGCGGAAAGTTTTGGCACTGCATTTTTGGTAATTATCGGATGTGGCAGCGCTGTTTTAGCGGGCTCACATATTGGATTTTTAGGGGTATCTCTATCATTCGGTTTTGCGTTATTACTTCTTGCGTACTTATTGGGGCCAATTTCAGGCTGTCACCTTAATCCAGCTGTAACCTTGTGTTTATTTATTACAAAAAAATTCCCTGGGTCTGATGTGTTACCTTATATTGTAGCTCAGATTATAGGTGGTATAGTTGGGGGGTATTATTTGTTCTATATAGCCCATGGTCAGCCAGGTTTTAGTTTAGATGCGGGTTTTGCTTGCAACGGTTTTGGTGAACATTCACCAGGCGGATATTCTATGGCCAGTTGTTTCCTTACAGAAGTTCTTATGACAGAGATTTTATTGTTAGCTGTTCTTGCGACGACTCGTCAAAAATTTTCTACAGAATTTACAGGAATATTTGTAGGATTAACACTTGCAGCAGTTCACCTGGTTAGTATTCCGGTGACAAATACTTCAGTTAACTTTGCTCGAAGTGTTGGTGTTGCTGTAGTTCATGGTGGTTGGGCTATCCATCAACTTTGGTTGTTCGCGGCAGCACAAGTGGTTGCAGTTATTTTTGCAATTATAGTTTGGAAGCTAATCGAAACGAAGTAATTTTCCAGGTGGTATTAATGGCTGAAGTTAAAAGCTTCTCCCATTGATATTACTGGGATAACCAAGTGTACTTTCTAATTTATCTTAAACTGAAATCGTTAAATTCTAATGATCTACCAAAAGTTAAAAAAATCTAAACGGCTTTCTCTAGCTTGGCCAATTCAACTTTGGCTCTTGTTTCCACTTCTAGAAGTAGAGATTGTAGGGGCTCTTCGGTTATAGTTTTACTATAGCCTTCTAGAAGATTTGCGATGTTTTCTAATATATTTTTTGAAATTTTTCCACTAATGATGCCAACACGTAAATACTCAAGTTGTTTTAAAATTTCTTCACTCTTATTCAAAGCCTGCTTACGCTCTTTGCGCCGTTGATCAAGGTTGAGAAACAGAGCATCAATAGGCGTTAGCATTATCCCCGGAGAAGATTTCGCTTGAATTTGTTCGCTAGCTTCATCAAGCGAAAATTTCTGCTTTTTTTCACCCGGCTTTTCAGCCTTTTTTGCCGTTGTTGCTTGAATGCTTTGAGTAATGACCTTAGTTATTTCCATATGGGGTTTTTAAAAAGCGCATTGATACATTGTATATGGTAAAAAGGTTATTTGTAAAATTAACAATTCTAACAATTACTTACGTTGAATTAAAAATATTTAAATAGGGGTTTTTGTTATTTTAGTGCTCTCGTCACATTCAAAAAATAAACGAGATTAAATTTTTATCTATAGCTATACTGCAGTCAAAAAAAGAGAAAAAATATGGATAAAATAACTATTTTTTGGTTTAGGCAAGATCTGAGATTAGGTGATAATCCAGGACTTTATCAAGCTGCAAAAAATGGTTTGGTTTTGCCAATTTACATTCAAGATGATGCTAGCCAAGGTGAATTCAAAGTCGGAGCAGCAGCTCGTTGGTGGTTGCACCATAGTTTGGATAAGTTGAACATAAGTTTAGATGGAATGCTAAACATCTATGTAGGTGAAGCTAAAAATATTATCCAAAAATTAGTTGAGCAATATTCAGTAAGAACAGTTTACTGGAATAGATCTTATGAACCTTGGCGCATACGCGACGATTCTGCAATTAAAGCGATGCTTAAGGATATTAACATTGATTGTAAAAGCTTTAATGGATCTCTACTTTGGGAGCCATGGGAAATTTTAAAAAAAGATGATACTCCATACAAGGTGTTTACTCCGTTTTATAGAAGAGGATGCTTAGAGTCAAAACCACCAAGGGTTCCTTTGCCAGCTCCTGAAAATATTGAATTATTTAAAGATCAATCAAATCACACCATTCTTGAAAACTTAAATTTATTACCTTCTAACCCTTGGCATAAAACCATGGATTTAACTTGGAAAATCGGAGAACAGGCGGCAAAAAATAGGCTTACAGAATTTTTAAAGCGCGGGTTACAGGGCTATAAAGAAGGGCGAAACTTTCCAATTTTAAAAAATGTCTCAAGACTTTCCCCTCATTTGCACTTTGGAGAAATTTCCCCTAATCAAGTTTGGCATGCCGCACAAACTAAATTCCCTATAGAAAATTTTGAAAAAGATTTGGATCACTTTCTTAGTGAATTGGGATGGAGGGAATTTTCCCATTATCTGCTTTATCATTTTCCAAGTTTACATACTGAAAACTTTCAAGAAAAATTTAATCTGTTTCCTTGGCAAGAAAATGCAACGTATCTAAAGGCTTGGCAAGCGGGTGAAACGGGTTATCCTATCGTAGATGCTGGTATGCGTGAACTCTGGTTGACTGGTTATATGCATAACCGGGTGCGAATGATAGTGGGATCTTTCTTGGTGAAAAATCTCCTGATTCATTGGCGCCATGGCAGAGATTGGTTCTGGGATTGTTTGGTGGATGCAGATCTTGCAAATAATAGTGCAGGGTGGCAATGGATAGCTGGATCAGGGGCTGACGCTGCGCCTTATTTCAGAATTTTTAATCCTATCACTCAAGGAGAAAAATTTGATCCGCAGGGTGAGTATACTCGAAAATTTGTGCCTGAAATAAGTCAATTGCCTGACCAATATTTGTATAAACCTTGGGAAGCTCCAGAGCATGTCTTAAAAAAAGCTGGAATTATTTTGGGGAAAACTTACCCTCGTCCTATTGTTAGTCTTGAAGATTCAAGAAATATGGCGCTAGAGGCTTTTAAATGCATGAAAGAAAGATAAATCTACAAAGAAGCGTTTGAACTTGTGTTCGGCCAATTGATATGGACTTGTTCTCCATCGAGAAAGAAATAGGCAGCAATACAACAAACGGTCAGGATAAAGATTCCTATTAACACCATGCTACTTGGAACGAACCTGTTGGCTATGAAATGTTGTTCGTCTCCTACTGAGGGTAGATTAACCGGACTAAAAAAATTCTCGTCTTTTAGACGGTCAATAATAGCAACTTGATCAAGGCCCAAAAACGCTGCATAGGAACGAATAAAGCCAACTGTGTAGACACCTCCAGGAAGACTTTCGAACCGTTCTTGCTCGATTGCTTCTAAAAAAACCTTGCGAATTTTTAATTGCTCTGAAACCAGATCAAGGCTTTTTTTCTGTCTTAGGCGCTCTTGCCTTAAAATCGTTCCAAGCGTTTTAGGTAATGCGTCTCTTTCAAGATTATCTGTAACCATCACTGATGCAACGCCCATAACGTGACCTAGAAAATATCTTATATTCAAGTAAAGCACGTTTTTTATGAGCAGCCAATGAAATTCTTAACAATTTTTTAACTTTTATGAGATATCAGGTATCAAACCAAATAGTAATGTCTTGTTTTAACAAATCAATAATAAGTTAGAGCGTTTCTATCTTACATCTACCTGAGGTTATCATATGAACTTATACAGGTGCATATCTTATTATTTTCTTTTCGGTAAAATCATGGTAGCTTTCAAATGAAGGTTGCCCGGGCAAGTGCCGCGCTAACCCGGTCAGGTTCGGAAGAAAGCAGCCGTAACGATTGGTAATTGGGTCGGTGCAATCTTCACTAATGGAAAAAAGTATGTCGTATCGCGTTTTAGCCCGTAAATATAGACCTCAAAATCTTGAAGAATTGGTTGGTCAAGAAAATTTAGTAAAAAGCCTTAAAAATGCTTTTGAAACCGGTCGTATACCTCATGCTATCTTGCTACACGGAATCCGCGGAGTTGGCAAAACAACAACCGCTCGTATTATTGCAAAAAGTCTCAATTGTTTAGGCGCAGATGGAACACTGCAACACCCCCAAATAACTCCTTGCGATATCTGTTTATCCTGCAGAGGCATATTGAATGATCGCCATATGGATGTGGTTGAAATCGACGCAGCAAGTCATACTGGTGTTGATGACATGCGTGAGCTTACTGAATCATCAAAATATAAAGCTGTTCAGGGCCGCTATAAGATTTTCATCATCGATGAAGTTCATATGCTTTCAAAATCAGCATTTAATGCACTTTTGAAAACGCTAGAAGAACCTCCACCTCACGTAAAATTTATCTTTGCGACGACAGAAATCAAGAAAATCCCGGATACTATCTTATCGCGTTGTATGCGTTTTGATTTGGCTACGATGCAACCGGCAAAAGTGATAAACCATTTGCAGCATGTTTTGCAGCAAGAAGATATTATTGCAGAAGTTGACGCCCTAGCGATAATTTCCAGGGCTGCCGATGGATCGATGCGAGATGCCTTAAGCCTGCTGGATCAAGCGATTATGCTAAGTGGCGTCGATAGCGTTAGTGCAAAAACCGTTCAAGAGATGCTAGGCCTTAGCAATAAAGATGCCTTGTTCGATGTGTTTGAATCAATTTTTAATGGCAACGTGCAACAGGCTATAAAAAATCTTCACATCATTTATAACAACGGTGGTAATCCTTTGTTAATCGCACAAGACTTGATAGAGATTTTATATTGGGTTATTTGCATGAAGAATGTCCCTTCTCTTGTAAAAGATGTGGGCTGGCCAGAAGCTGATCGCCAAAAAGGTCAATCTCTCACTAATTTAATTCCAACGAGTGTCTTGATGCAAAGTTGGGACTTGATGCAAAAATCTTATGATGATGTCAAAACGAGTCATCAACCATCACAAGCACTTGATGTTGCTGTAATGCGCCTGGCATTTGTGAAAGATATTTTGGCGAATCCTTCAAGTGCTTCTGGTAGCCATAATGTTGAAACGCCATCTATAGCAGGGAATATTGGCCGTGCTTCAATGCCACAAACATTTGAAGCTATGGCGGAACTTTTTTTATACGCAAAAGAAGGGCTCCTGCATGGACATATACTCCATGATGTGCATCTCATTTCCTATAAACCTGGCCATTTAGTTTGTGGACTTGGCACGCGTGCCCCTAAGAATTTTACGAAGCTTTTGAAAGACGCATGTGAACGTATTACAAAGCAGCCCTGGGAAATTGAGATCCGCCAGGACACACATAATCCAACAATTATCCAAGCTAAAGCTATAGAACGGGAAAATCTAAAGCAACAGGCTCTTAACCACCCGCTTATCAAAGAAATTTTGCATAGTTTCCCTGATGCAAAAGTGACGATCAATTAGGAGATATTTATGACGAACATGAATCAACTGTTTAAACAAGCCCAGCAAATGCAGAAAAAAATGCAGGAAATGCAAGAAAAAAGTGAATCTATCACTCAGGAAGGCACTGCAGGCGGAGGTATGGTTAAAGCCACGGTGAATGGTAAAGGCCAACTATTAGCTGTAAAAATTGATCCTTCAATCGTTAATAAAGATGACGTTGAAATGATAGAAGATTTAGTTATTGCTTCTTTTAACGATGCTAAAAGTAAAATTGATGAGCGCATCGGTGCCGAGATGTCCAGCATCACAGGTGGTTTAAATATTCCTGGATTGAAACTTCCTTTTTGAAATTTCCTCCAAATAGCTACTTGTTTTTAAGACAAGTAGCTTTCAACCTGTTTTGCTAGACAATGGCTTTTGAAGCATCAGAATTGGGCTGTGCTGATTTAAGTAAGTGTTTAGCTTTTATAATCAACAATACACAAAAGAAACTACAACCGATCATCATTAATGCCAAAGGGTAGAGCGCTACTGATTCAAAAAGGTCAATGATTGAAATACAGATTGCGCCAGATAATAGTTCCATTGAACCTATAAGAGCAGCCGCACTTCCAGATCGATCTTTTTCCTGATCAAGCGCAAGCGTCCCAGCATTGCCAAATACAAAGGCAAATCCCATTCCTGCAGGGAATCTGAGCATAACAATTATCCAGGGAGACACAAAATCAAGCGCTTGCGCTATACACATTAATATCGCGGTTAAGAAGAATAAACCTAAACCAATTTTTACTAATAATTTTAAGCCCACATGGTGCACTAAATACTGATTCAAGAATGTCCCTACAATATAAGCGCCCATTAATACGCCAAGAAATAAACCAAATGAACTAGGGGAAACATGATAATGATCCTGAAACAGGGGTGGTAAAAATGCCAATTCCGACCAAAACCAACCCAAACTTAAAATTTGTATACCAGCAAAACATAAAAAGAGTGGTCGTTTTAAAAAATACTTATACTCATCTCTAATGCCGCTAGAAAATTTTTTTCGTTTTTTTTCAGGTGAAAGCGTTTCTTTTCCAAACAAAATCATGGCGACTAAAAGGGCAACAGAAAAAAAGCCTAAAATATAAAAAATACTTTTCCAACCATACAAAGCGCCTATAAAACCACCGATAATAGGAGCAAAAGTTGGAGATAAAGCAATAACACTTTGCATACGTGAGAACATCTCGGCGCTTTTAGGACCTCCTTCGTACAGATCGCGCACGACGGCAACTCCAACTGAGAAGGCGACTCCACCACCTAAACCTTGAAAAAAACGGTATATGAGCAGCTGTTCTATATTTGTGGCAAAGCCACAAGCAAAGCTAGCCAGGGTAAAGATACACAAGCCGCCTATGATGACCGGTCTGCGGCCAATTGCATCAGATAGACTTCCATAGTACAAACCGGAAAATGCCAGGCTAACCAAATTAATACTGATTGTAGCGCCAGTCCATGATTCACCAACTTTAAAAGCATGACCAATTTCAGGCAGCACCGGAATGTACAAATCAGAGGCCATATCAACAAGGGCCACCAGGACAGCCATTAGACAAAACATCAAAGATGAATGGGGCTTTTTAAATTTAGATAGTTGCCTCAAATTGGCGAGCTCGGATAAATTAATTCTATATATATATAGAAATTCTTAAGGTTTTGTGCAAGTCTTCTGCAAAAATATCAATCCTGATATGATTTTTTGATAATTATCAATATTTAAGTTTTTGTTTTATTGTTACTTTATAAAATCTTTAATTACTTAGATTAAATGCTAGCAATCCCATTTAAAGACATCTGCCTAGCAATCGGCATTGCATTGTGCTGGGCGTTTAATTTAGTCGTGATTAAATTGGCTATTAAAGGTATTTCGCCACTTACCTTTGGTTGTCTGCGTTTTGTTTTTGTTGCTTTTCCCTTGATATTTTTCATTAAACGACCAAATATTCCGTTGAAAAAACTGATTCTGATTGGACTTGTTCTGGGAGTTTCAAAATTCGCCCTGATGTTTAAGGGGTTAGAAATGGGAATTAGTGTTGGAATGTGTGCTCTCACTCTTCAAACTCAGGTTATTTTTACAGCATTGTTTTCGTACATTTTTTTTCGTCATCGGCTATCCAAGCGTGAAATATTTGGCATAGCGCTTGCCCTTTGCGGTGTGGGGATGTTGGGTGTTCAATCTGAAAATGTCTCGACCTTAACAGGATTTGTTTTGGTTCTTTCAAGCGCATTGTGTTGGGGATTATCAAATAACATTGCTAGCACTTTAAAGGGCGTCAATATGTTACAGCTAACCGTATGGATGAGTTTAGTTCCTCCTATTCCGTATTTTCTGTTATCCCATTTTTGGGAAGGTCCTGAAGTCTTTATGCAATCCCTATATGCTTTCAGCACCAAGGAATTTGCCGCAACGGCTTATATAGTGATTATTGCAACCTTATTTGGTTTAACTGGTTGGACATGGTTAATGCGTCAACATAATCCAGCCAAAATTTCTATTTACGGTCTTCTTATTCCTGTTTTTTCTGTGTTTTTTGGTTGGCTGTGCTTAGACGAAAATCTAAGCACTCTTAGCTTTTTAGCATGCATGGTCGTTTTTTCAGGGCTGGTGATCAATCAATGGCCGCGTAAAATTATGAGCGCTGTCCCTCTTGAAACTCAGCAGAAACAAGCTGCTTAGATAGGAATGAAGGGTCTTAAAAGGGAGTATTAGCCCCCTTATAAAAACAGTGAGCTTCATTTTTTTCGGTAGATCACGCAAGGATCTTCGTTTGGTTTCCCGAAAGCAAATTGCACTTCTGTAAACCCGATGCTTCTAAGTTGGCTTTCAAAAGAATCCAGCATTTCTCTGGCGGGAAAAAACCCAAACTTCGCCAAGCATGCATTGATCTTTTTAGCAGTACGTTCTGGAGTTATTTCACCTTGCAGGTTGTTAATAATCAAAAAACCGCCTGATTTTAAAAGTCGTCTAGCATTTATAAAACATCCTGACGAAAAATGCTCAAAAGGAATATTCGAAGCGATGATAACGTCAAATCTATCACTTGGTAAACGAGCAAGTTCAGACACACTATTCATATCTGCCACTAAGTCTGGATTCTCTTGAGCATATGTATTAACTGTATAATGGTTTTTGTTCCCCACGCCATATTTCTCAAATTTTCCATATGTTTTTCGACAGCAACCAAAAACTAGATTTATACAATGCTGAAATGTGCTATTTGGTCTACGAAATATTGAACCAGAACCACCAAAAATTAGATATTTTTGCGTTTTAAGGAGTCTACGTCCCTTAGCATCGCCTCCGGTCCATCCTGGTTGAACTGTATGTGAAAAAGTTTTATTAAAACGCTTGATTGCAGCAAGCTCATTAAAAACGAATCCTTGGCTATGGGAACCATACGCTTTGTAAGAACACAGTTGTATGGTTGCAAAAATTATTGATGCTACTACCCAGATGTTAAATTTCATAAAAAATCTCTGAATTCGCACTATAAAGATATATAGTTACAAATTTAACCAATTTCGTATACTATTTTTTTCTGGGTTCTATCTCCAACTCATACAATTTAGCTTCTTTAAGGAAGGCATAAAAACCAATCGACATACTATGAATAAACCCACCAACACCATTTAAGAAAAAGCGCTTGAGGAAATAAGCCCTAAAAAATGCCCAAAAAAAACTGAATAAAATTTTTAAAATAGTTGATCGCTTTTTTTTTGCAAATTTATCTGCCGCTGCAAGGCTTGAGTACTCATTATTTTTTTTGGTCATCACTTCTATTGATACAAGCCCATGGTGATAAATCACGCCATTGACTTGTTTAACTTTTCCATCGATAAAAATTGATTCATGAACAGAAACATCAGTCTTATATTGCCCGTAGATTTTTTTGAAAAATCGGATTTTATCGGCGTGCTTTGACCATTTATGGGCAGGTTTTACAAGAAATACCTCCGATAGGGGGCATCTTAAAGCGTCGCAATCATCGTTTATGATGGAGCTTTTGATAGCGTTTTTTAATTCATCAGACAACACTTCATCTGCATCTAAATTCAGCACCCAGGTATTTTTACATTTTTCAAGAGCGAAAGCTTTTTGTTTTGCAAACCCTAACCAGGGTTGATGAAAGATTTTGACATTTGAAAAGGTCTTAGCAATTTCAAGGGTTTGATCGGTGCTACCACTATCGACTAAAATGACTTCATCAAATTCTTTTAAATTTTCCAAAAGCCGCCTGATGTTATGTTCCTCATTACGGCAAATCACATAAGCGCTAGCATTGATACGATTCATAATTTATACCGTCCACGACTCAGAACCAAATAAAACTGAAGCCGATTTGTGCAATTGTTTGTATTAAGCCTCGGTAAGGTAAAAGCATTTTGTGTATCAAAAGGCAGAATAGTTTTTTTGGTCGTGACCGCTGATGAAAAGCCAGCATCTTTGACCATATGCACATGACGCTCTTCAAACCGTCCATAGGGATATGCAAAACTTAAACATGTCACACCTGTTAGTTTTTCAACAACCTCTTTTGACTCAGCAATTTCTCTTTGGGCCGTTTGGTCATCAACCTTCGTAAGGTTAACGTGGGTTAGGGTATGGGCGCCAAACTCCACCAGTCCGCTGGCTTGCATTTCTTGTATTTGTTCCGGTGTTAGTGCTTCAATCTGTCCAATATTTGGGGTCAGATAAATTGTGGCAGGGACATTATATTTCTTTAAAAGTTGAAAGAGGTGGGTGTGATTTGATGCAAACCCATCATCAAATGTTAAAACTACATGGGGTTTTTGCACATTAAAATTTGCTAAATCAGACATCTTTAAAAAGGTATAATTTTTAGCTAACAAATATTGAATTTGTATCTCCAAGTCTGACAGGGAAATATTCATCCCACTGGATGGTGCATCTGATGTATCGTGAAACATTAAAATTCTTGGCCACGATGAATTTTTAACGGGCCGCCAAAAATTGTAATAGCTCAAGAAAACTAGTATCAAGATGGAGCAAATAATACTTATGAAAGTTATTGTCATGAGCGATATCCTCTGTGGCGATATAAAAACCACTGAGGCAAAATACCGATCAATTTTCTATGATTTTTAAACGCGAAATTAACCACTTTTGGCTCATTCTGTACCCCTACTTCCCTACAATTGTGGGTGGGGGAGGGGGTGTCAAACCCATACCACAAATAGTTAAATAAGTTATTAATATTAAAGCCAAAATTAAACATATTCAAAAGCAGACAAAAGCACAGCTATTACTGCTTGATGCTTTTGAATCTTTAAGTCATGCCCTTTCTCAATGATCTATAAATCCTAATAGGTCATCCCTAACATCCTAAAAAAGCTTTAAAAATATTTTTTTAGCAATACAACTGCGAAAAAAAGGATTTTTTAAACCTGCATGATGTCTTTTTGCTTAACTGCTGCCATATCGTCAATTTTCTTGATATGGGTATCTGTCAGTTCTTGCACATCATTATTCAGACGATGGGCATCATCTTCAGAAATCTCTTTATCTTTTTCGCGTTTTTTAATCAGGTCATTTGCTTCACGGCGTACATTCCGAACACTGATTTTTGCATCTTCCGCGTATTTGGCAGCAAGCTTGGCCAGCTCCTGACGGCGTTCCTGGTTAAGATCAGGTAACGCTACCCGAACCAATTGACCATCTGCCGAGGGGCTAACCCCAAGAGATGATTCACGAATCGCCTTTTCCACAGCTTTTACCATGGATTTATCCCAAACTTGCACAACAAGAAGCCTCGGCTCCGGTGCGCTCACCGTTCCAACTTGAGAAATAGGAACAAAATTTCCATAAGCATCAACTTTAATCGGATCAAGCAGGTTAATCGAAGCACGCCCCGCCCTTAATCCAGAAAGTTCCTTTGCTAAAACATCAATAGCCGCTTGCATACGGCGTTTAAATTCTTCCAAGTTGGTTGTCATCATTCCTCATCCATTTTTCTGCTGCATTTGATATACGATCAATTGCTAACAGACTCCACTTAACTCGCATATTAAATCCCATATCCCTTAAAATCAATACCGATACTAAACTTGAATAAAGAGCCAAATTAAAATCTTTTAAAAAAAGAATTCGACTGATAGGATTAACTTTTAATTGTCATAAAATACAAGAACAGTGCAAAAATGGAACGTATAGAAACAAAAAATGCCCCGCTTCCTTTTGGAACCTACTCTCAGGCAGTCCGGACTGGTGATCTGCTTTTTGTATCGGGACAGTTACCGATCAGGCCTAATGAGAAAACAATTATTAGTGATGATCCAAAAACTCAACTAAAACAATGTTTTCAAAACATTAAAAGTATTTGCGAGGCAGCAAATTTTACGCTGGGTGATGCAGTTAAAATCAATGTTTATTACACCGATCTTGCTGTATCTGAAAATTTGAATGAAGTCATGGAAGGGTTCTTTAACGCACCTTATCCCGCTCGAATTCGGGTAAAAGTTGCAGGCCTTTCCTTAAATGCAAAAGTTGAAATAGATGGAGTTTTTTCATGCAAAAAATAGAAATCTTATCTCCCTCAGCGGTCACAAACGCCTACAACCGTATTCGTGGCAAAATCAACCATACCCCCTTGTTGCAAAGCAATACCCTAAATGAGGCATTGATTTCGCAGATTTATTTTAAATTTGAAGGTATGCAAAAGGTTGGCGCCTTTAAAGCTAGGGGCGCCCTAAATACCTTACTCGCGCTTAAAGAGCAGGGAATATTACCCCATGAGGTTGTAGCATATAGCTCAGGCAATCATGCTCAAGCAGTTGCATGGGCAGCCAAATGCCTCGGGGTAAAAGCTACGATCATTGTGCCAAAGATTGCTTCTCCTATAAAAATTGCCGCAACAAAAAGTTATGGAGCAGAGGTCATTCTAACCGATGAAAGACAAGAGGCCGAAGACCTTGCTGCAGAAAAAGCCAAGACATGTTTTTTGCTGCCTCCTTACGACCATGATGATGTCATTGCTGGCCAAGGCACTGCTGCACTTGAAGCATGGATGGATGAAGGTAATTTTGATGCTGTATTTGCCCCATGCGGTGGTGGTGGATTAATCTCCGGTACGTACCTGGCAACGCGGTTGTTCTCTAACACTTCTAAAGTTTATGCAGCAGAACCTGAAATTGCTAACGATGCCGCACAGTCATATAAAACTGGTGTTATTAAGCGTTTTACAACATCTCCAATGACAATCGCTGATGGCACAAGAACCCTTAGTATCAGTGAGAGAACCTTTCAGTACATCAAGAAATTAGATGACATTTATGAAATCCCAGAAGACAATATTATCTACTGGACCCAATGGTTAACCCATTTGCTTAAAATAAATCTTGAACCCACCTGCGCCCTGGGGATGGCAGGAGCTTTTCAATGGATAAGAAATGGGAATACGGCAAAAAAGATTTTAGTCATTGTATCTGGTGGAAATATAGACCCGGCTACCTATCATAAAATTTGGCAGCACAATTACCTAGAAAATTTGCCAGGCGTTTAACTAGCTTAGTTAAATAAGGGGCTCTTCAGGGAGTATTATTGATTTTTAAAAATCTTAGTATCTACATAATTGGCGAGTGATTCCCAAAAAATTAATAGTCTTTTTGCTTGAATAAATGCCGTGTTAAGGTTGCTAACGATATATGATGGGTTATCAGGATATTCATGGGTGAGAACATTACGCAATTTTCTTAAATCCTGCCACCATGTAACATCAGGTAGAATTTCAAGCTTTTCCAACATGTTTAGTTTATCAATTGAACTTCTGTTAGAAACCGATTCCCCCAGAGATTCCAAGATTAGGGAAAAGACCTTTTCACCCAATGCGTCTTGTAATTTACCCAAACGGGTTGTAAACAGCTCTAGGTATCCTAAATCTTCATCTTGAAGGTTTTGCATCACTTCTTCAGTAAAGGGATAAAGAGATTTTACTTTGCTAATAGCAAGCTCGAGCCTACCCACGTGGATATTGCATATTTTTAATTCAAGGATTAAACGTTCATTGCTATTCATATCAGCTGGATTCCTTCTTTTTTTGCGATATCATATATATCTAAATCAAAATTATTAGATTTAATAACAACGTCAATTTTTTGCTCACCAAGTGCTTTTTCGAGTTTATTTAAAAAGCTCAGTCTACTTTTTACTATTTCTTCAGGATTCTCCATAGCCGTTTCAATATACAAGTCTATATCGCCTCCTCTTTGATTTATATTAGTTCGAGAGCCAAATAACCACAGACTATCACCCCCTAAAAAACAGGATCTAAAGGCCGTACAAATGTCTAGAACTTGACTATCAGTTAAACGGATGCCTCTCATTTTTACTAACCTTGCTCTGGTTTTTTGAGCATGAACCGCTCATTCAACTCTACTTTTCATCTCACAAAGTAACACAAAAACATATCCCGATGCTAATTCGTCAAACTAGCTTGAGCAATTCGTAATGCACCCCAAATACATTTGGGATGAACCTCAAGGATTTATCCCATGCACTTTTAATTTTCATGGAATTGACGGGTTATACGCTTTAAATTTATTTTCTTTTCCACCAAAAATATGGATCTTGATCTAGCGAATTGAAAACAAGAGATTTGAAAAAAGTGTATAAAACCGAATAGTGCATGAGGTCATAATCCACTCCATCATTTGCCAATTTAGCTGTAAATGTTTTGGAAAATGATTTTATTTCGTCACTATCAGGATTACCGCGTATAAATTTAGATTTCGTGTTTTTTAGTTTCTAGAACTTTAAAGGGTGATGCAGCGAGGTATGGCGGAGAGAGAGGGATTCGAACCCTCGATAAGGATTAACTCCCTATGACGGTTTAGCAAACCGTTGCCTTAAGCCGCTCGGCCATCTCTCCGTCCTATATATTTGTATTATCCCAGAAGATGCTTGTCAACTTATTCTGATAAAATGCAGCAGCAAATCGATAATATCCTGTAGAAAAAGCAAAAAATGTGTTTTTCAAAGAGGCGTTATTAAAAATAGTCAAATGCATCTTCATATGACGTGAGCATAAAATCAATATAATATTCGATTGACTCTGGAATATCATCATTACTTAATTTAAGTAGCACGCTCAAAAAGTGAGGGTCCTCAAGGGTTTTTGGTGGTATTATAGGAAGGGATTTTCTAAAGACATTAATTGCTTTGCCTCCTAAACGCCTCTCAACAATTAAAATATGTAAAACATTGCTAATTGATTGTTCTCTGCTTGTTTTTTCATTATAAGAGAGTGCTTCAAAAAATCTATCAGCATACATTTTTTGAAGTTTTTTATTCTCTTTGTAAAATTTTTTAGCATTTAAGGGAGAGGGGATGCCTGCACAGATATCTGTATAGAGACGTTCAGAGATATCACGCAAAGTAATATTAACTTCTTCCCATTTTTTTAACGGATTAGATTTGTCTACATATTTTTGTTTTTTTCTTCTGAGATATTCAGACAAAAAGTCGTCTTCATTATCGTTATCATCCGAACCAAAGGTGGTAAGACTCCCAAAGCAAGTTGGAGTTTTGGAATAAGTTTGTTGTGGTATTAAAAGTCGGCTATTAAAAATATTTCTGGCTGAGTTTAGATGACCGTATTCATTGCTCACTGGATTTTTATTCAATAGGTATGCATCTGAATTGCTAATAGTCATGACACTAGTAACCGCTAAGCAGATAACTTTCATACACTTAGCAAATGATGGAAATTCATAATCTAAACTGCTAGCATTCAAGCTATTAAAAGTCATCATCAATGATAAGCATATTAATAATTCAATTACATTTTTTGATTTTTTCACAAAACACTAAAATTACACACATTAAGATATATTCTCTAATTTAGTGAATTCCTGTCAATAATTAACCTAGATTTTCTATTAAATTAAGACCTTACATCAACTTTAGTACCAACTGGGCATGCGTCATAAATCTCTTTGATTTGCTCATTTGTCACCGCAACGCATCCAAGGGTCCAATCACTTTTAACATGCAATTTCCCCAGCCAGCCAAATGTTTTCCCCAGTCCATGGATCATGATTTGGCCACCAGGAGAAACTCCTTTTTTGCGGGCATTTTCTGAATCTCTTGTATTAGGATATGAAATTTGCAGCGCAAGATAAAATTGACTTTTAGGATACTTAGCCGAAATATGATAAGTCCCTTCTGGTGTTTTTTGATCACCCTCTTGAACTTTATGGCCTACCGGGTTTCCGCCTAATGCGATCTTATATGATTTTAGGAATTTTCCTTTGTAAAAAACGCTCATTACGCGTTTGTTTTTTTCAACCAAAATCCTATCAATTCTAGAAAATGACCTCGATTCAGATAAAGATCCAGCCCATATGGCAAAACCTAAAACTAAAAATGCTAAAAAAAATTTGGTTAAAAATTTCCAACAAACCACTTCGACGCAACCTTAAGGCCAGATTTTTCTAGAAAATTTACTTTTGGTGCATCATTATTACCACAAACCGCAACCACTTGAATAGCACCTTTTTGTTTGGCAACTTGCTTGAGCTGTAAAAGCAATCTATATCCTATGGTTTGCCAAAGATCGGAATTTTTTACACAAAAATCATCAACCATAAGGGTAAGCCCACCAGGATCATATACTTCAGGCGCTTTCATAATTCTGCCAATGATAAACCCATTTAGTTTTTTATCGCACTCAGCTATCAACAAAATGTGATCCACCCTTTCTAGTAGTTGCAAAAACCATTGGGTTTGCGATTCCTCAGCTTGTTCTGCATGGCGCCAAAACACTGGCTGGTCTTTTTCATAGGTCAAACGCTTTTGGCGGGATAGAGTAACCATTGAGTCTATATCTGAAAGCGTGGCGAACCTGATTTTAGCATTCATACCTGAAAACAATTTCATCATAAAGCTTGCTACCTATAGGTGTTTGAATTTCTGCACAAATAATGCCCCCCATTTTTTTATAAAAGTTCTGCGCCTGAAAATTTTTTGAGAGGGCGATTATAATAACAGGGCTTAAATTTTCTCGTTTAAGTTTTTCAAATGCTGCATTCCAGAGCATACCCCCAACTCCTTGACGGTGATGGTCTTTATCTACATACATTGCATATATTTCACCCCGGCCAAATTCAGGTGTTCTTGCGGGTCCTATATCGCATACGCCTATGATTTTATGTTCATGTTCAACGACGAACGTCCAGCTTATGGCTTTTGCCATGTGCTCTAGTCGACCTTGCAAGCGCTTGGTTTGGCATATGCTATCTAAATAAGCTTGATCAATAATACCTTGATAGCTGTGTTTCCATCCCCGTATTTGCAGATCAACAATACTGGAAGCATCGTCAACAGTTGCAAAACGGAGATGGTGATTTTTAAATTCTTTCATGTAACTTTTTAAGTCTATTTTATTCTCTTGTAAAGTCGATATCCTCATCAGTTACAGAGCATTCAATTCCAAGGTGTTTTAAAGTTTCTGTTAAAATACAAAAATAGTAATTCTCATAAGAAAATTTAATGATGTTCCGAAAGAAAGTTTTTCACTTTTTTTAAAAGAGTACGAAAGGTTATTTAATAATCCAAACCCAAAGGCTCAATTAAACCACCTAATACAATAGGTTAAGGGCAATCTGAACTAGTTATCTAGGATAGATTTGTTTGCAATATTAGAGTTTTGCTTGAGAAGTCACTTGACTGTTTTATTTTACGCTATTTTGTGATTTGACGTTCTTTTGCTTGAAAAAATTCTTACGCATTAATTTGACAAAAATAACTCTAGATTCTATATTACGCCTATTGGCGGAGTAGCTCAGCTGGTTAGAGCACCGGAATCATAATCCGGGTGTCGGGGGTTCGAGTCCCTCCTCCGCTACCATAATTTTTTCTTCAAAATCGTTAACCCATCGCCAATAGGTATCATAGAAATATCAAGGCGATCATCATTTTTAATCAGGTCATTTAGTTTTCGGATTGTTTCTGTCCCTAAATCTGCATGAGCCGGATCGATAACACGACCGTTCCATAAAACGTTATCAATAATAATAATCCCTGTATTCGTTATAATCCGTAAGGCTTGTTCGTAGTAATTAAGGTAATTTCTTTTATCAGCATCGATAAAAATAAGATCAAAGCTTTGATCAGCAATACTTGGAAGGGCATCAAGCGCTTGGCCTATAATTAGATGAATACGGTCGCTAACTCCAGCTTCTTGCCAATACTTTTTTGCAATTTTAGTCCATTCCGGATTTTTATCTAGGGCAGTAATCATTACATCAGGGGTAGCTAATGCCATGCATATTGAGCTATAGCCCGTATAGGTGCCAATTTCTAAGATTTTTTTTGGTTGATGGATTTTTACGAGCATGTTTAAAAACTGACCTTGTTCGGGCAGAATCTGCATATTGCGTTCGGGCATGGTGACTGTTTGTTCCCGTAATTTTTTCAAGAGCGCAGGTTCACGAATGCCCACTTCTAGAAGATATTCGCGTAGTTCCTTTGTAAGCCTAATTGCCTTTTGGTCTTGATAAATGCTCATCGTGCTGTTTCTAAAAATATTTTCTTGATACTATATGCTCAGGTTTTAAAAGGCTAGATTCCATGAAAACGATTGCAATTTTTGGCTATGGATACGTTGCGCAATTTCTTGTTAGGAAACTTTACCAAACGCATAACGTAATTATTGTCACTAGAAAACCTGAATCAATTAATGGCGTTCAGACAATTGCATTTGGCCAGCCATTACCGTTTGTTGATGGGGTAATTTCAACAGTGCCTCCCGTTGATGGAATTGACCCAGTACTTGACCAATATCAGTTCGATTGTTGGGTTGCCTATTGTTCATCAACCGGTGTTTACGGTGACCATCAAGGGGATTGGGTCTCAGAAGATACCCTATGCAGACCCACAAATCAAAGGGGGCAGTGGCGCCTTGAAATTGAACAACAATGGATGGCATACCCTAATTCATGCATTCTAAGACTTGCAGGTATTTATGGACCAGATCGGTCAGCAATAAATCAAATCCTAAATAGTGCCGAACGGATTGATAAGCCCGGTCATCTCTTTTCACGCATTCATGTTGAAGACATCGCTGGGTTTGCAATGTTTGCCTTCTATCATAATTTGAAGGGAATATATAATTTAGCAGATTGCTTACCGGCTTCATCTCGAGAAGTTATTGAATATGCTTGTGATTTGTTGAGCAAACCCTATCCGAAATTGGTTCCTTTTGATCAAGCAGTGCTCTCGCCCATGGCAGCGGAATTTTATAAAGACAGTAAGAAAGTGAATGCAAATAAAATTAGACATTCCGGCTATACTCTGCGTTTCCCTGATTATAAAGTGGGCCTTGAGAATATAAAGATGATTAAATAGATGCTGTTTAAAGTGACTCTAGACTTACGGACTTTTCATTTAATAAAAAACCCGCACTGAGGCGGGTTTTTCTTTAGTGATATTTTTAAGTATTAACGAGCAAGAATCGCCAGTAGAAGCAATGCCACAATGTTAATAATTTTAATCATCGGGTTAATTGCTGGGCCAGCAGTATCCTTGTATGGATCACCAACAGTGTCTCCGGTAATGGCTGCTTTATGAGCATCAGAACCTTTACCACCGAAGTGACCATCCTCGATGTACTTCTTGGCATTATCCCAAGCACCACCACCGGAAGTCATGGAAATCGCGACGAACAAACCAGTTACAATTGTTCCCATCAGCATAGCGCCTAGGGCAGCAAAGGCTTGAGCTTGACCGACGACAAAGTTGATAATTACATAAATCAACACTGGTGCTAAAACAGGCAGCATAGATGGAATGATCATTTCAGTAATTGCTGATTTTGTAAGCATGTCAACTGCTGCGCTGTAGTCTGGGCGCGCTGTGCCTTCCATAATTCCAGGGATTTCCTTGAACTGACGGCGCACTTCAACAACTACCGCACTTCCTGCACGTCCTACGGCTTTCATACCCATAGAAGCAAACAAGAACGGCAACATACCACCGATTAATAGACCAATCAGTACGTAGGGATCTTCTAAACTAAATTCCACCGAAAGGGATGGGAAATAGTGCTTAAGATCTTGTGTGTACGCTGAAAATAATACAAGTGCTGCAAGACCAGCAGAACCAATAGCATATCCTTTTGTTACAGCTTTAGTTGTATTTCCAACCGCGTCTAAGGCATCGGTTACAGTACGCACTGATTTTGGCAGTTCAGCCATTTCAGCAATACCACCGGCGTTATCCGTTACTGGACCATAAGCATCAAGCGCTACAACCATCCCAGCTAAGGCTAGCATTGTTGTTGCTGCAACGGTAATACCCAATATGCCAGCTTGAAGGTGAGCAATTAGGATTCCTACGCAAATGATTACAACAGGTAGAGCTGTTGATTCCAAAGAAACAGCCAACCCTTGGATGATGTTTGTCGCATGACCAGTAGTTGATGACTGAGCAATGCTGCGTACAGGGTTGTAGCTAGTAGATGTGTAATATTCAGTCACCCAAACTAATAGGCCTGTAACACCTAAACCAGTTAATCCGCAAATATGCAGAGAAGTGATTGTGAAATTTTGATCATTAATCACCATTGGTTCTGTCACACCTGCGAACATATAATTGGTCACCCAGAAAATTAATCCAGCTGAAATTACTGTTGCAGCGATAAGTCCCTTATAAAGCGCTTTCATGATATTTTTATCTTCACTTAAGCGAACAAAGAACGTTCCCGCAACGGAGCCAACAATACAAACCGCTCCTAATGCAAGAGGGTAGGTCATCAGTTTTTGTTGCAAATCACCTGTGAAGTAGATGGCTGCTAAAAGCATAGACGCAACAATGGTTACCACATAAGTTTCGAAAAGGTCAGCTGCCATACCAGCGCAGTCACCAACGTTATCACCAACGTTATCAGCAATAACAGCGGGGTTACGTGGATCATCCTCAGGAATTCCTGCTTCAATCTTACCAACAAGGTCAGCACCTACGTCAGCACCTTTTGTGAAAATACCACCACCAAGGCGAGCAAAGATTGAAATAAGGGAGGCGCCAAAGCTTAGGGCAACTAAAGCCTCTAACAGCTGGCGTTGCTCAACTTCTATACTGGTTAGATAGAAATAGTACAAGGCAATACCAAGCAAACCAAGGCCAACAACTAAAAGGCCGGTAATAGCACCAGCTTTGAAAGCAATAGCAAGGGCTGGAACAAGTCCTTTACGTGCAGCTTCTGCTGTACGTACATTCGCCCTTACAGATACGTTCATTCCAACGTATCCGGCGCATCCGGATAAAAACGCTCCCAGAATAAATCCGATTGCGACTAGCTTTGACATAAAAAATCCAAGTAAGGCGGCAATAACAACACCAACAACGCCAATTGTACTATATTGACGATTAAGGTAGGCTTTCGCTCCTTCTTGGATAGCTTTGGCAATTTCTTGCATGCGGTCTGTTCCTGCAGAACACGCAAAAACGCTGCTAGCTGCGAAAATGGCATAAATAATAGCTAATGCTCCGCAGCTAATAATAATTAATGATAAAGAATCCATATCTCTTCAGGTTAAAAGTTCATGTATTCCTTATACTAAAAATTTGCTCGACCGTCCAATTACCATTATAAAAAACTTGTTAAATCTCTTTACTTGATACCCCGTCCGCTTGCGGCGGGGTAATTCATTTAAGCAGCATCTATAATTTCAATTAATTCAACATCAAATATAAGGTTTGCATTCGCTGGAATCAGCTTTCCAGCTCCACGCTCTCCGTAGGCTAAATGAGATGGAATATGAAGGCGGCGCTGACCCCCTGGCTTCATGGTCGCTAAACCTTCTTCCCAACCTTGAATAACCATCCCGACACCGTGGGTATATTGTAATGGTTCACCGCGGTCTACTGAGCTATCGAATTTTTGCCCATTTTCAAGAGTGCCAGTATAGTGCACAAAAATAATTTGTCCTGGTTTTGGGCTATTACCTGTTCCTTCTACGATATCTTCATAAGCTAGACCAGAAGCTGTTGTATTCATAAAATATTCCTTTTAAAAACTAAAAGATAACACTAGCTTTCTAGGACCTACTTTTCAAGTGTTTGTGAAATGTTTTTAGGGTTTGCGAGGCTTTATCGAAAAGGCTTCCTTTTTTGAAATTTCCAACAATTTGTCCATACGTATTAATTTTGACGCCTGCTTCCAGACCAGTCATTAGTTCAATTGCTTCACATACTGTATCAACGCCCCAAATTTTAAAATTTCCAGCAGCAATATCTTCAACGACTTCAGGGCGGAGTGTAAGATTTGTGATATTAGCGTTCGGTATGATAACTCCCTGAGTTTTAGTGAAACCACGTTCTTTGCATAACCGGTGGAATCCTTCTATTTTCATGTGAATGCCGCCTACCACTTGGCTACTGCCAAATTGGTTAATAGACCCTGTAATCGCTAAATCTTGCCTGACAGGAGCATTGGATAATGAGGATAAAATTGCAACCAGTTCTGCCATAGATGCACTATCTCCCTCAACATCGGTATAGTTTTGCTCAAAAGTTAAAGAGCATGAGCAAGACAAAGGAAATTTTTGCGCAAAGATACCGTTTAAAAATCCTTCTAAGATGAATGCTCCTTTTTGTTGAATAGGTCCACCTAATTCAGTAAGGCGTTCAATATTAACAACGCCTTTTTCGCCCACATATGTCCTGGCACTGATACGCGATGGTATTCCAAAACTTCGGTCACCAAGGCTTAGAACAGTTAAGCCATTTACTAGGCCAACTTTATTTCCTTGGGTGTCTATCAGTACTTGATTACGTTGAATATCCTCCATTGTCGCGTCTTCAAGCCGTGAGTTGCGCCGGCGGCGTTGTTGTAAAACCTGCGCGATAACTTTTTCTTCAATGGGTTTTTTTGCAGATGTTTCACTCGCGATGGTCTCTGCCTCAGCCAAAATATCGCTAATAAGTTCGAATTTTGCTGAGAGTTTTGCTCGATCTTTTGCCCATCTAGAACTATAGCCTGTTATGTAAGAAATTGCTCCTGGACTAATGTCGCGACCCGTTTCTTTTAAACAGGTTGAGCGAATAAGGATTTGATAATTCGTAATGTTTTCATCACTTGCCGGTAAGTCCGAATCAATTTCAGCGCGAATTTTAAAGTAAGAAGGAAAATCAGGGTCTTGTTGAAAAAAATTGTAGTACCAATTAGGGGAGGCTACCAAAAAGACTTGTAAGTCAAGGGGGATAGAACGTGGGCTTGGTGCATCATCGAGAGGCGTGCTGCCTTCACGGTAACGCTCACGAATACTGATTTTTCCATCGCGTAGAGCCGATTTTAGCATATCCCAAACATCTTCATCGTTGGCAATTTCGTCGGCTCGCAAGACCAATATTCCCCCGTTTGCACGGTGGAGGGTTCCTGGTCGTATTAAAGTAAAATTTGTCTCAAGTCCTCCCGTTGAGGGATTATTACGGTATTTGATGGAGCCAAATAAATTTTCGTAGGTTGGATTAGACTCCAAAATAGCCTGGGCTTCTGGCGTTTGTGAATGATCAATAATGACATTAATGTCATAGCGCTCAAGTGCAGCTTTGCTAAGTTTTGCTTTGGGGTTTTCTTCATCAAAAAGTAGATTGAGATTTTCTAAAAGATCACGTTTAAAATCATCTATCCAGCCTTTTAAGTGGGGAGAAAATTCATCTCTATACGATTGAAATAGGGGCGCAATGACTTTTCGGGCTGTACTTTTTTTAAGGTGGTTAATTTGATTTTCGATTTTTTGATTTGCCAGGTTTGCAGAAACGCTAAGGCGCAATAGAGAATTGCGTAAGGACACTAAGTCTTTTGAAGTTTTTGCATCATCTTCATGGGTGTTTTCGTCTTGGGCTTCAAGAGTTAAACCATCAATGCCGGAAATTAATTCAAAGCCCTTACTTCTGGCATGACTTTGCAAATCTTGTGTTTGTTGGTCTATTTGTTTTTGTAAGGATTGGCTTAAGCTATCAGCTTGTTTACGAAAATGACTAGAACCAAAAATTTTCCCCAAAATAGTATTAATACTTTGTAATAATTCAATTGTTTTATTTTTAAGATAAATTCCTTGGCCAGAAGGGATTTTATAGGGAATAGGGCGATGGCTTTCTAAAAAATTATTAACGTAAACCCAATCGGGCGGGGCGGGGAGATTTTTAACATATTCTTGCAAATAATTCATTGTTGTCGACATGCGGCCACAGCGACTTTCACCGATTACAAAAATGTGAAATCGTTTGTTACGCATTTTAAGGCCAAATTCAATAGCTTCTTTGGCCCTTCCATGGGATGAAAGATCAAACAAAGATAGGGAAAATTTGTCCAGTTTTTCTTTAGGTAAAAATACTTCTGGTCTGCATGGATGCAGCGGAATGCCAATTTGTTCAATAGGTATAGATTCTTTTGTCATGAACCTATTGTGAACGATAAGAGTTAAATCATTCTTAAATACAATTTTTAGGGACAGATTTTTATTGTTACTGAATTATTTATAGAGGTGCGTTAACCCTAAGAATGTTTGCACAAGAAATCTTCAACAATATCAAGCCATTCTTTGGGTTTTTCAATATAGGGGAAATGCCCACATTCCTTTTGAATAACAAGCTTCGATCCTTTTATCGCATCTGCAATTTCTTTGGCGCTACTAAGAGGTAATGCATCACTCTCTGCGTGGAGAATGAGGGTGGGGATCTTTAATTTTTTAAGATTGTCCGTCAGATCAACAAATTTTGTAAAAATAGAAGGCTCCAAGATTTTGGCAATTTCTTTACCCGTTCCTGCACCCTTAGCATTAAGCCGCGTATTTAATTTTTCAAGATCAGACGGATTGTGTAAGTAATGTTTGAAAAAGATACGATAATAATCTTCAATCGCTTTCGCATCGTTATCTATAAATGCTTGAGATGCTTGAATTTTTTCTATTTCTTTAAAGCTTGGTTCGATTTTTCTTTCGACTGCTTCTATGAAATCGTGGATACCAGAGCTTGTTGCAGGTAAAGTATTCATCAGTACCAATTTTTTGGTGTGATTGGTATACTTAATCGCATAGCGCATTGCTAGCATACCACCCCAGGAATGACCAATTATGGTTATCTTTTCAAAACCAAGAGTTTTTCTTAATGTTTCGATATCTTCAACGAATAGATCGATATTGATATGCTTTTCGTCAATTACATTAATAGTTGAAAGACCAGATCCCAGCTGGTCATAAAATACAACCTGATGATTTTTGCAAAGCGCTGACATCCCAGGTAACAGGTAACCCTGATCTAGTCCTGGTCCCCCATGGATAACGATGATTGGATCACCTTTTCCGACAATTTGGTAAAATAGCTGTCCATTTTCAATGTCAACAAAACCAGTTTTGACTGGTCCTTGTAATACCTGGTAGGAATTTGAATGATAGCTACAACCAATTAGAAATAAAAAAATTGCGGAAAAAATTAAATTAATAAAATTTCCCATTCCTATTTTAGATTTCAATAGCAATGGCAGTTGCTTCTCCCCCGCCAATACATGCAGACGCGATACCACGTTTTAAACCTTTTTGAATCATGACATTCAGCAAGGTTACCACGATTCTCGCCCCACTTGCACCTATGGGATGCCCTAGTGCACAAGCGCCGCCATGCATATTAATTTTTTCTCTAGGAATATTTAAATTTTTCATTACAGCCATGGGGACAACAGCGAAAGCTTCATTAATTTCAAAAGCCTCAACGGAATCAATAGACCAGTTAAGAGTGGCACATAATTTTTTGATAGCGCCAATAGGTGCTGTAGTGAATGTTTCTGGACTCTGGGAGTGGGAGGCATATCCCACAATTTTTCCTAATGAGCCATCGGTTTTTGCTGATAAAACAATAGCTGCTGAACCATCTGCAAGAGATGAACTTGTAGCGGCAGTTACTGTTCCATCTGGTTTAAAAGCTGGTTTTAGGCTTGAGAATTTCTCAGGTTTGACGCGGCTGAGTTGTTCATCTTGATCAAGGGTTAATTCTCCTTTTTTATCGGAAAATAGAACAGGAATGATTTCTGTTTTAAAGGCCCCTGAATTTTGTGCAGCTAAGGCATTTGTATGGGTAACGCTTGCAAATTCTTCTTGATCAGCTCGCGTAAAGCAAAAAGCATTCGCAGTGTCATCAGCAAACGATCCCATTGCAACTCGCCCGCCGTGAGAATTTTTATGGTAGGCATCTTCAAGGCCGTCGTGTTGCATAAGATCAGTTATTATACTATGACCAAATCTATACCCGCTGCGTGCTTTATCTAATATGTATGGAGCGTTGGTCATGCTTTCCATGCCACCTGCAATAGCTGTTTGAATATTTCCAAGGCGCAAGCTATCACATGCAAACATAAGCGCACGCATTCCTGAACCACAAACTTTATTAATTGTTGTTGCGGGCACGCTAACGTCAAGGCCTGCTTTTATTGCCGCCTGCCTCGCGGGAGCTTGGCCAAGCCCGCCCTGTAGAACACATCCCATGAAAACTTCATCAACGGTTTTTAATCCAGAAGCTTCTAAAGCCGCTTGAATGGCAAAGCGCCCTAAATCAGTTGCAGAAAAAGAATTAAACTGTCCTTGAAACGCTCCGATTGCTGTGCGTTTTGCAGCAAATATACCAATCATTTAAATACCACTCTTTTTCATAAGTATTTCCTAAAAAGTTAATTTGATCAAGGTTATGAGTTTTAAGGTTTTAATAACTATCGCTCTTACTTTCATCCATATCAACTTTAAAGAAATGGATGAGTTCATTAAGTTCTCTTGATAGGGTTGAAAGCTGTTTAGATGCTGCAGAGCTTTCATGGACTAAGTTTCGATTATCTTGAGTGACTGAGTCCATTAGGGTTACAGAGTTTGTAACATCTTGCAGTCCAAAAGTTTGTTCTTTAGATGCATTCGCAATATTACCAATAATATCAGCAAGCTGAGTAATAGAGGTAACAATTTGCTCTAAACTCTCTCCAGCACTATTGACTTTGGAAACGCCGCTCTTTACCTGAGAATCACTATTTGTGATGAGTTCCTTTATTTGTTTTGAAGCATCAGCAGAGCGTTTGGCTAGATTACGTACTTCATTAGCAACAATAGAAAAACCGCGTCCAGCTTCACCTGCTCTTGCAGCTTCTACAGAAGCATTCAGTGCAAGTAAATTAGTTTGAAAAGAAATTTCATCAATCAAGCCAACTATACTATTAATTTGTGCCGATGAATCCGCAATACGTTGCATTGCATCGACAACTTCTTGGACGGTTTCACTTCCTTTATTTCCGATAGTTTGAGCATTTTTGGCAAAATCGTCAGCTAGCTGAGCGTTCTTTGAATTTTGTTCAACGCTTGAAGTGAGCTGGGTCATAGCGGATGAAGTGGATTCTAGCTGTTTTGCCTGATCTTCAGTTCGTTTTGAAAGATCATTTGACCCCTCATCAATTTCTTCTGCAGCTTCGGCGATAGATTCACCTGCAATAATAATTTTTTTCAAAATTCCATTTGTATTGCTAGATGCTAAAATCGCGTCTTTACGAAGATCTTCAAAAACCCCTTTGAATTCTTGATTTATTTTATAGGTCAAATCACCACTAGCCCATGCAGACATCAATTTAGCGAGCTGTGAAATATTATCCGAAATAGTCTCAAATAATTGATTCATACTAGTTGATAAACTAAGCATAAAACTATCTAGTTTTCGAGTATCAATCCGTTTTGAAAGATCACCCTCAAGAGCAGCTTGCACCAAGTCATTAACATCTTTTTGGATTTGTATTTCATCGGTTAAATCCCGCCATTCAATAACGAATCCAAGATGTTCCTGGGAGCTATTGTAAATAGGTTGGACTTGGTACCACAGATGAATTTGTCCACACTGAATTGTGGCAGATGAGGTTTCTCCATCTTTAATAATATCTCCATTATTTAAGGGGTTTAGTAAGGCGATATTGTTATTTTCAAGATTTTTTGGCAGAGATATGATCTTTGAGAATTCTTCAAAATACTCGTCAAAAAGTTCTTTGCAGCGGGGGTTAATGTAAGTAATTAACTTATCAGGATTTACCAGCATGATGCTTCCATTAACAGTTTGCAGACCGAATTGCATTCGCAGGGATTCTAGTGATGTTCCATAGAGTTCATGAACGGATTGGTTGATTTTTGCAATTTCAACAAAGCTGATCAGTTTCCCTAAAAAACCATTTCTTTGGTATTGAGGAAGCATTACGTTTACTTTTTGATCAGTCACTTCATCAATTGCAATAGCGAGTTTTTTTAGGGGTTTTCCAATTTTTAAATGTGTTAAAAGGCTTAAACAAAGCAAAAGAACAAAAACGAATATTAAAAAAGCTAGGGCTAGGTATATATTTTTTATAAGTTTGGCATCAACATCATCAATATAAACGCCCGTTCCTATTATCCATCCCCATGGTTTAAACCCTTTTACGTATGATAATTTTGGTTGTGGTTTATCAAAGCCTGGTTTTGCCCAGATATAATCAACAAAACCTTCACTATCCTTTTTAACAAGCTCAACCATTTCTACAAACAGGGCTTTTCCGTTTGGATCTTTGATGCCTAGTATGTTCTGTCCAACTAATTCAGGCTTTAGTGGGTGCATCAACATGGTTGTAGAGTTTTGTATCCAAAAATAGTTAGATTTTTCATACCGTATAGCTTTTATTTGGGTAAATGCCATTTCTTGGGCTTTTTCTTTAGTTAGTGCACCTGAAGTTTCAAGATTATGGTAGTGTTCAGTAATACAGTGTATACTTTCAATAAGGTTATTTAAACGATTCTTTTCAGCCGTGTACGATTCGTTTTTTTCTCGTCTAACAACAAAAATTTCAAGAAAAACGATGCATAAAAAACAAAGGATATATGACCAAGATATTTTGCTGGTTAAGCTCCAATTTTCAATTTTCATGACTGATGTAAAATAAAAATTTATTGTTTAATTTTATTTATAAATAGTTAATTATAAATAAATACAAATAATAAATTTAAAAATAATAAGCGCCGTTCTTTTACAAAAGGACGCTCTTTATATATCTTACCTGACTGATAAAGAAGTAGGAGGTGGTAAAGGCTGTCGCGTATTTAAAGAAAGAGGAGCTGGATTTGCAGGACCGCTAAATAACGGGTTCTTTGAAAGTTCTTCTCTCGCTTGACGATTGACGATTTTTTGCAAGCTCTTGGAGCACCATATTTAGGGGGCTTTGGGGAGGTTGCGCTAAATTTCGCTCGGGCTTTTGTTGTTGCTCTAATATATACTTTTGCGTTTGTTCTCTCATTTTGAGAGCTTCATTTTTTAATTTTTCAGGATCATTTTGGAGTTTTTTCTTTTGGTGTTCTATTTAAAGTGACCTTTGATAGGCCTCAAGCCTAACTTTATTTTTTGCTAGTGTCGATTTAGTTGCTCACTGACTTACAGATCCATGAATCACTAAAATTCCAAGAATCAATTTTAGCATCTTTAATTTCACAAAATTTTTGTATTTTGATTTATAATAGTATTATTAAACAACATTATTTAACCATCAATTAATTTTATTATTTCATCCCAATTTTTGCAGCAATATTATCAATCAATTTTGCAAATGCGCCATTACCAAAAACGTTGGCGCAGGTAATGACGGGATCAAACAAAACGTATAAAGCTGTGATCATCGACATCATCTCTGCATTAAAGCCTAGGTGACTCTCAAGTATCGGTAGCATAACTAAAATACCTCCGCCTGGAATAGCGGCCACTGAAAATTTTGCCATAACGAAGTATAAAGAAAAAGTCAGGTAACTTAATAAACTAGGTTCATTCATGCCAAAACTTTTGAGCACAGCGTAGGCAAAAATTGGAATTGCGAAGCAATCTCCAACTAGGTGGATATTAACTGTGGCAGGCACAACAGAGCGCGATAAGTCTTTATTTTTAACGCTGTTTTCTACGCCAATAATTGTAAGGGGCATGCTTGCAGCACTCGACATGGTGCTAAAACCACTAATTGCTGCGGGAAGCATATTTTTTATGCAATTGGCAAAAGTTTTGATCTTGCCGCTGCTTAGTAAAAAATAAACCAAAAAAATATAGCTAAAACAGGCTAGTGCGATTACCCCAACAATGCTTGTGTAATCTTTAGCAATTGTTGCCACAACCCCATCGTATTGAAGATTTATAACAAAACCTGTTACGAAAAACGGAATTAGGTAAACAAAGCTTTTGAGAAGTCCTCCTACCCATTTATCGATTTTTAAAGCAATTTTTTGTGCGGGCTGCGGGCAGAAAATTGATGCTAAGATCCCCAATATAATTCCTGCGAACATAGCACCTGCGTTAGGAATAAGTTTGGGTAGAGTCAATGTCCACAAGGGCTGCAAGCCTTGAAATTCTTTTGGTTTTATCATCGATAAATCAAAATGATAAATCCAACTTCCCACCGAATGACTCAAGAAAGTCGATACAAAATTTGAAATGCATACTAAGACCAAAATCAAACCAATGATGCGCGTTGCGCCGCTTGCGAGCGTTACAGAGGCCTTAAATAGTAATCCGAAAATAATAAAAGGCAGTAGCGCTACGATGATTTCTTTAATCGTTAGACTTAGTGCGTAAAGAGTTTGCTTTAGAGTTAGTGAGATAAAAGGATCTAAAAATACAACTGCTAAAACAACAGCAATTAAAACAAATGGCATTTTGCTAAACATAAATCTCTCCCTGGGGATCGCTAGATTTTAAAAAAATAAAAAAGAAATTTAAAAACGAAAGATTACCGGACCTAACCGGTGGTTGCGGTAGCGAGAGAGATAATATTTCTTAAAAAAAACACGCCAAAAATACAGACATTAACAATCTAATTATGTTAAGCGTACACCTTTTTTTAGCTAAATTCAATAATTATCTGAAGTCAATATGTTTTGCTGGTTTTCTAAAATTGAAGGATATGTGTGTACAGTATGAAGTTGCCGCACATATCCTATAAGACTATATACGATAGATTATCAGCGTAAACCGGATACACTAAAAAATTTCGCATGTGTCCATAATTTTTAAGTGCTAATACACTTAATTTTTCTCTTTAAATTTTGTAAAAATGAGCTTAGCTGTTTATTGATAGCTTCATTTCTTTACCAGCCTTGAATCCTGCACGATTGGTAGCTGCGATGTCGATTTCTTTACCCGTGCTTGGGTTGCGACCTTTACGTGCTGGGCTATGAGTTAAAGTAAAGCTTCCAAATCCAACGAAGCGTGCTTCTTTATCTGTTTTTAGGCCAGAAATAATTCCGTCAAATACTGCATCAACAGCACCTGAAGCATCTTTTTTTGTTAATTCAGCTTTTTTTGCGACAAATTCTATTAAATCTTGTTTGTTCATTATGCTATTTCCTTGTGTAAAGTGGTTGTAATAATTTGGATGATAATATGCACAGAACAGCAGGGTTTGCCAAGCGCTTATTTTTGATTATCTTTTTTTGAAACTTTTTAAGGTTCTTCGAATAGTCTTAATTTCATATGATATTTTCTATATCTAGGTCAAAATACAAGAATACAAAAGTTTTATGATCAAAAAACTGACCTAGAAACCAAGACCAATAATTTGTAGTCTGGTGAAAGATTTTTGAAAATTTTTTTGAATGGTGCCGGTTGCAAGAGTCGAACTCGCGACCTACTGATTACAAATCAGTTGCTCTACCAGCTGAGCTAAACCGGCACTTTTAATAACATATCGAAAAATTCTTTTTCAGTCTAGGGGGTTTTTTCAGTGTGTAAGAGTTTATATTGAATTGAGGCAGATTCTAACTTTTGCTTTTAGCAAGTTTTAGCTCAGCTTTAAAGGTGAATACAGCATCTGGTCAAAATTTATTAAACCTTTTATAATTCTCCTAGAACTTTCAATAACTAACCTTATGAAAAAAATATTTTTAGTGGCGCTAGCAACCCTTCCCCTATTGCTTACGAATTGTGCTCCGAAATTGGGTGGAAGTGACTATTCCATGGCGGATGTTGGCACTAATAGTGCAAGTCTTCCTGGGACAATTATATCGATAAGAACTGTCAATCTTGTGGCAACAGATGCCAACAAACCAGGCCTTGGTGCGGCAGCAGGTGCTGTAACTGGTGCGGTAGCAGGTAACGTTGTTAGTAACAAGGGACCGTTTACAACTGTTGCAGGTGGGTTGCTTGGTGGTGTAGCAGGACACTTTATTGAGCAAGGTTTGACGAACCAGGAAGGTTTTGAGTACACGGTTCAATTAGATAGTGGTGGTGTTCAGACAATTGCTCAAGGAGCTGAGCCAAGAATGTCAGTTGGACAAAAAGTTTTTGTCGTCTTGAACAATAAGGGTGTAGCTGGTCAGCAGGCTCGCTCTCGCGTTGTTCCAAATAATTCCGGACATTAGGGGATTTTATGGACGCTCAATCTGCAACGACTGCAGCAAATGCAGTCCTTCCAAGTATTCCATCTGCAAGCGATGTCGTTATGCAAACCATGGCTCAAGGGGGAGCCCATGTAGTGAAACATCTTTCCATGTGGGATCTATTTTGGGGGGCGGATATCATAATTAAAGTGGTGATGCTGGGGCTCGTTGTTGCCTCGGTGTGGTCATGGACAATTATTTTCTATAAAGTTATTCGCGTGCACCGACTCAACAGTTTGGCTGATCAATTTGAAGAGGCTTTTTGGTCAGGTGGTCCATTGGACGAGTTGTTTAATCGTTTGCAAAATCGTTACACAGACCCTATGTCTGCCGTGTTTTGTGCGGCTATGCGTGAGTGGCGTCGGTCAATGTCAAAAGGCTATACAAAAGCTGCAGGAATGCGGGGTACCCTTGAGCAGCGCATTGAAAGAGTGATGCAAGTTACCGTTGGACGTGAAATGGATCAACTAGAGCGCCATATGGGGTTCTTAGCATCTTTGGGCGCGAATGCGGTCATCATTGGTTTGTTTGGAACGGTTCTTGGTATTATGAATAGCTTTCAAAACATCGCGACTATGCAAAATACAAACCTAGCAGTTGTTGCACCAGGCATTTCTGAAGCACTTTTTGCAACAGCTATTGGTCTGGTAGCGGCAATACCTGCTGCAGTTGCCTACAACAAATTATCAAGTGATTTGAATAGATATGGAAATAGGTTAGATGCATTTGTAAGCGAATTTAGTTCAATAATTTCACGTCAGCTGGAAGAGCACAA
Source organism: uncultured Alphaproteobacteria bacterium (assembly GCA_903874955.1). Classification (GTDB taxonomy): domain Bacteria; phylum Pseudomonadota; class Alphaproteobacteria; order Paracaedibacterales; family CAITNM01; genus CAITNM01. The sequence continues at coordinate 41,753 of CAIQTY010000005.1, forward strand.
CTAAATGGCTGGTCAAGTTAACACTCCTAATAAAAGAACTGGCCGTAGGCGTAACACAGGATTCAATTCCACGATAAATGTTACTCCTTTGGTGGATGTAATGTTGGTCCTGCTCATCATCTTTATGGTAACAGCGCCGATGCTCACTGTAGGGGTACCGGTTGATCTTCCAAAAACCCAAGCAGCTCAAATGAATGATACTGAAGAACCTTTGGTCGTTAGTGTCGATGCTAAAGGCGAAACCTATATCCAGGAAGCGCTTGTTCCTTTGTCATCTATGGTAGATAGATTAAAAGCCATCACCAATAACAATCCTGAAGCAAAAATTTATGTGCGCGGCGATCAAAAGATTCCCTACGGTAAGGTTATGGAAATAATGGGTGCTATTGCCGCTGCAGGATTTCATAAAGTTTCGCTGATAGCGGAATTGCCTGCTTCATCTGCGCGGTAGTTAATGCGTAAAGCGATTCTTTACTCTATCTTGCTGCATTTCTGTGTTGTGCTTGTTATCTATTTTGATTTGCATTTTGCGCTTTTTCAAAAAATTGATACGTCGCCTTCTATGATTATTGATTTTGTAACCATAAGTGAAAAATCTGCTGCTCCTAAGCATGCAATTGCTCCAGTGCCTGCAGAAGTTGCCAAAGATGAAGGGCCCAAACAAGACATAAAAAAAGAACCAGAGCCAGAACCAGAAAAACCTAAAGAACCTGAAAAGCCAAAAGAGCTCAAAAAACCTAAAAAAGAAGAAAAAAAGAAAGAAGAAAAGCCAAAAGACCCTGAAAAACTCAAAGAGGATTCTGTTCCAGATAAAAAAAACAAAGATAAACCCAAGAAAGAAGAAAAAAAGAAAGAAGAACCAAAAAAACAGGAAAAGAAAAAACCTAAAAAAGCTGAGGTTGATCTTAAAAAACCAAAACCAAAGGGTAAAAAAGAAGATCCTAAAGACAAAAAGCCAAAAGCTGAAAAGAAAAGTGTTGATGACATTTTGAGTGGTATTGCTAAAGATGATTCTGACGCAATTGATGATTTACTTGGAGATGAAGGGGCAGAGGTTGATGATTTGGCGCCGGTTGTAACTGCATCGGAAATTGATGCGGTCAGGTCAAAAATTAGGCCTTGTTGGTCAGTGCCTGCCGGGGCTAAAGGTGCAAAAGATTTGATTGTTGATGTTGATATGGAGCTAAGTCCCGAGGGCACAGTTATCAAAGCTGATATTGTTGACAAACGCCGCATGAAAATAGATTCATATTACAATATAGCTGCGGAAAGTGCGCAGCGCGCTGTGCTTGATCCTAAATGTAATCCATTGCCATTGCCGAAAGATAAATACGATCAATGGAAAAATATTACTATGAGCTTTAATCCTAAGGATATGTTTTAGTAGAAATTGAGCATAGCCTGATTTTGTAATCTCATCAGCAGAGTGATACTATTAAAAGGTTAAAAATTATTGATTCTCGCTCCTCCCAGACAAGAGGTTTAAGGCAAACAAAGTAATTGAATTTCAGACAGATTTATGGCTTATTGGCCTAATAGGAGAGGTGCCAGAGTGGTTGAATGGGACGGTCTCGAAAATCGTTGTGCGTTCACGCGTACCGTGGGTTCGAATCCCACTCTCTCCGCCATCTTATTTTTTAATGATTTTTTGCCAATAGCCAATTACTCCCACTTCTAGTGGGAGTAATTGGCTTACTCTGTTGTTTGTGATCTAAAACAACTCAAACAACTTAAAATCCCGCTCTTATCGGATGACTTTTTGGCTTGTGATTGAGTGGCAACAGAACCGCTGAAAGATGAACTCGTGAGGGGAACATGAGCCTGTTTATCTTCAGGAGAGGGATCTCTGGTTGGTGCTTCTGGGGAAGGTGATGATACTGGGGCTACCTTATTACCAGACGGTTTTATTCTTATTAAGGTGCTCGTTTCAGCATTACCTATTGGAATAATACCTTGTAATTGATTGAAGATTTTGAAAGCCTTATCTCGTTCTGATCGATCCTTTGTAACCCCTGAGTGGTTGTTTGTAATATTAATAGGTTGCTCGTCATTTTGAGCGGAGCGGGCACCACCTATTTTATCAAGCATAATAATATCTCTTCTTACCTGTTTTTTCATAAGGCTTGGATCTAGAGCACGAGAAGAGTGTTGGGGGGGGGTATAAAAATCGAAGCGACTCCTGGCATTTGTGGCTTGGGGAGTTGGAGTTCTGCTAGCAGAGTTATTTTCTTTAACTATAGCTAGTCTATCTGCGCAGTTCCCAAAATTTATATTTATTATCAGAACTAATAACAACAAATTATGCAAAATATTATTCATAAAAACACCAAATTATCAGGTTGTATTGAAATAATACTACTTTAAGGGAGGTTTTTCAAATATTTTTTAGTTTTTCTTGGAATTGATAACGGATAAGTCTTGAGATTTTTTTGTATTAGTAACTCCTAAATTACAGAGTATAGGTGAGCATTAACCCAAGCATGTAAACAGTTTTTCCAATCTTTGATGGGCTCACACTGTTGCTATTAGCAATCGTATACTGTTTAATACCCGATTTTGGCTTTAAGATCCCTCCTATTGCAGTTAATGACACATAATCATTAGGTGTCCAGGTGAAATAAGCATCAAGCTCTCGAGATCCTGCTTTTGATTTAATGTTATATTGGTATAATTTATCGAAGTTGATATGGAAATATTGAACTCCAAATACATATTTATCTGATGGGGTAAGTTTGAGTTGAACGTTATGAACGTTTTGGTTTGTATTTGAAAAATAGAAACTGCTCTGGATTTGACCTGTTTCCCAGGTTCCGTAGCCATCTCTTGTTCCGCAGGCGAACATAAGTGGGTCATAGGACTTTTTAACGGATCCTGCTGAGTCACCACTAAAGTGTGAATATCTGTAAAACAATAGAGGCGATCCCCATAAATTGCTAAAAGTATAACCAGGTTCTAGGTAGTACGCGTAGGCTTTTGTTTTTTGACCGATTTTATTATTTTTCTGATAAACGCAGCCTGCGTGAAAACGAATATCTCTATTGTTTGGGAAAAAATTGCCACCGATCATTGGGTTAATGACAAGTAATCCATCGCGATTTTTTTGAGAAGGATCTGAAGCCTCCTTATCGGCCTTATAAAACTTCATCAGTATCAATCCAGCATTCCAATATTTTGATTCCTTTTTTTTAGGATCCATAGAAGCATATTCAATATAAGCGCCATATATTGAGGTTTTTGGTTGATCAGTATTAAAAAGCAGTTGTTGATTAGTATTTGTTCTTAGATGGAAGATTTGAGCTTTAGCAGGTAAGGGGTTAATGGCTAAAACCGCAGTATCTTTAAAGGCGGACCTAGGTCCTAAAAAGAAGGCTGCTCTTTTATATGCATTCACTGTGCCAAGACCAAGGACAAAGCCATCACCTGCAGTAAAGCACTGCTGACCGAAAGATATATCGACTAAATCAGGGGTACTTGTTAATTCCCCAGATTTCCATCCGGCCACCACTTCTTCATAGGCAACTAATGTTGGCCTTCGTACAGTTGTGGAAATAGCGCTTGCATCTCCTTGTCCTCGTGTGGTGGCGCCAACAGAACTAAGCCTGCCATAAGCTATACTTTTGTTATCTAGGCCTACAGCAAAGCGTATCCTTGGTGTGAAAACGTACTCTGACCAAAGCGGATTTTGATTAACGATATGAGCATTTTTGGCATCAACCGAACCAGCTCCAAAATTGGAATTTTGAACCTTAATTAACCCAGTAGAAATAGTGCCGTTGAGTTCTAGTTTTGTTTGATTAATTTCGTCAAGAAATTCATGATAACCTTCTTTATTCAAATTCCATGAACTTGGTATTTTCTCTTCTGTTTTTGTGACTTTTACTTCTTTTTTGATATTTCTTTCTTCAATATCTTCTTTCTCAAAAATTTCAACGTCTCCTTTTTGATTTTGAAGTTGAGTTGTCTGTTTAGCTAAAATACAGGGACTTATTAATGCAATTATTATTCGCATGTAGTATTTCATTAAATTTTGCCTTAGATTCAGTTTTCTTAGATATTTTATTATTTTTTAAAATTTTATTTAATTATCCCAAATGCTAAACCCCTGCATTATACGAAGAAATCAAAGCGTTTGACATAAACCAAAGATTTCCTAAATTCGAGGTGCTGCTCAAAGTACAAAGAAGAAAGGAATTCGGAAAATGTGAAACACCAACCATTTAAATCATAGTTCTTGCGAATGTAAATATCACGTAGTTTTTAATCCGAAATTTAGAAAGAGGTCTATTTTTGGTTTGATCCGATTTTGAAGATCACATTGACATTGATGATACTGAAGAAGGGGATCGGGAAGGGGCAGCTTTATTAGAAAGGGCGGAAGAGCTTAAAATTTGCTAATTTTCAATATTCGAACTTCAAGAAATGATTAAAGAAATCGATGCCACTATAACTTTTCTAGGCGAAATGACTGTAAATATCTATACCATTGGCAGGAAAGAATCGTACAAACAAAAAACAGAATGTGAAAAATAAACTGATTACTCCCACTCGATGTGGGAGTTTTTTTTATGAAATTGTTGACCTGTATTTCCTCTATTTAACGCTTGGGCTTTCCGCGAATCATAAGGCTTACCGGGGAATGACCTACTCTGGACTAGATCAATTATCGTTCAGCGGCAACTGAATTTATCCAGGTTAATAAGGGAATGATGTCTGATATTCTTGGATGGGCATAAAAACTTCTTGCATCTTTCAAAACTGCTGTACAAGAATTAACTCCCCGAAAAACTGATGTGCCAGCAGGCATAATTTCTATTGCTGGTCCACCACTAATACCAGGGGGTACTATTCCGGTGGTCGATTCGGACTGTGGAGTCCATTTTGAATACAATGTTTCAGGGGTGAATTCACCCTCTATCAGAACACGAGATTCTAGAATGTTTCCAACTGATAAAAATGGTCCTTCCACACATACATGCTGATATTCCATTTTAAGTTTGCGGTAAGCAATATCGAGTATTTGTTGGTCAGAAAATTTAGGACTGTTTAATTTTTCTCTTATACTGATGATTTCACTTTCCAAAGTGTTTGCAGATTTTATTCTGGCAGAATCAATGATGCCCTATTGTTTCAGGATCTTAGGTTCTCTTTTAACTTCAGAAAGTTTTTCATGGATTCTGTCTCTTGTATGGTTTAAAAAGACTTCACCGTCTTCTTCAAAGTCTATGCAGTGACCAGCTGTAAAAATTACTTGTTTTCCATTATGCATGGCGATGGCCGCAGAACTTACACCGCCTTGATCATTAAAAAGAAAAAGTGTTCATTCAAATCGACGACCCTCTTCTATGCCTGCAGCAAGGGCTTCTGCGTCACGAAACGATGCTGATAGGTTTGTTAACGTGATAACTAATAATAAAATAAATATTCTCATTAATATCTTTTTAAATATTTAAATTTATTTAATTATTATA
>CAIQTY010000006.1 GCA_903874955.1 uncultured Alphaproteobacteria bacterium
GACATCTCTTTCTTGGATAATTTACGGCTATCTGCAAAACGATTCAAAGAAAAATCAGGAACTCAACGTTGTATCACAAGCTTCTATTGCTGACATACCGCTTATTCCCGTAAGAGTAAAAATTATCAGTATTCTGCTGGGAGCAGCATCCGTGACTGCTCTATTTTATAGTCCCTTTTTTTGGTTAAAACCTCCATCTTCAGATGGAAAAGACTTCAGTTACATGACCGATTACAGTAAGACAAGTCATACAGTTTTTCACCATCGGTTTCACATTGTTTGGATCACTAAATATCGCAAGCGCATTTTAACGGGTGATTTACGTTTGAGAATTAGAGAACTTATCGCTCAAGTTGCCGAACTATTTTGATGGGGAGCACAAGCTACAAACAAATTATAGGCTTTGGTGATTGGGGCTGGCCGGATAAACAAACTTATGTTTTCACCTCCAAAAAACTTGAAACAGATAAACCCTATATCAGCATTACGCACGATAGCCCATTTGAGTTTATGGCCAAGTTCAAAGACCTCACATCAGATAAAGACATCTGGCTCTTAGGCGGTGCAGAGCTTGCCAAAAGCTTTGCACAAGAAGGCTTAATTGATGAAGTCATTCTTACAATTGTCCCGAGAATCTTAGGAAAAGGGATACCGCTTGGCTTAATTTTTGAAAGTTTTGATTTCAGATCCGAAAAAGTTTTGACTGATGGCATGATACAAAAAATTTATTTTCGGGAAGAATTATGAAGATTCGTTTTGAAAAAGTAACAGGAGCTTATTTAGACACCATATTTAGCTGGTTGCGTGAGCCCCACAGTATGGAATTTTGGGATAACACCCAGGCCCATAAAGATGACATAGTAAATTTTGCACAAGGCAGAACAATACCATCGTCTTATGCTGGCGGCTGGTACGTTTATTGGATTGCATTCCTTGAAGGTGAACCTTTTGCAATGCTAATGACGATTCAAGAAACACATAAAGAAAATATAGGACAAGAGAAACTCAAAAGACTTTCAAAAACAGGCCATACCTACGGCCTCGATTATATGATCGGTAATCCTAAGTTTTTTGGTAAAGGCTATGGATCTCAAACCTTATCTGACTTTATCGATTATTTTCGAGAATTTTTTGACACCAGAGCAGATACATTCATAATCGATCCTGCTAGCGATAACCCTAAAGCAAAGCATGTTTATATGAAGGCAGGATTCAAACATGTGTGTGATTTCATGATGGAAGGTGATGTAAGTGGTGCAGGCAAAGTACATCATCTACTACTTAGAAAATTTGAACCGACGGTTTCGATTATTCAAGCAACGATGGATGATTATCCCTGCATTCAAAATATGGCGCGTTTCTATGTTTATGATTTATCACGAGAATGTGGATCAATTTCCTCTGACTGGGCTATTCCAGAAGATGGGCTTTATGAGAGCTTTGATTTTAAAAATTACTTTATTGATCCATCCAGAAAAGCATTCTTAGTTAAAGTTTATGATGAGATAGCAGGTTTTGTTCTGCTGAATCAAGTAACTGAAAATTCTACAACCAATTGGAACATGGGTGAGTTTTTTATTGTCGCTAAATTCCAAGGTGGAGGCATTGCTACTCGTATTGCTCAAGAGATTTGGAATATGCATCCCGGCACCTGGGAAGTTTCTGTTATCCCTAATAATGAGTCAGCCTTGAAGTTTTGGGAAAAAGCAATTAGTGAATTTACCTGTGGCGCTTTTAATAAGCAAATCAAGGAAGTTACTTATGATGAGCATTGCCCGCGAAGAATCATCTTTGAATTTGATACGCAAAATAGCACCAATCAAAATATAGTTCCCCATTTTGTTGTGCGCACGTCTCAGCTTACTGATACCCTTGCCATGGTTTCACTCTCAAAAGCAAAGCGCATGCTTTACGAGAAAGCTCAGCCACAATTTTGGCGTTATGCTGGAGAAGAAGGCGATAAGGCACAGGAAAAATGGTTCAAAGAACTGCTGGAAGAAAAAAATTATGTGATGTTCACTGCGGAAAGCGACACCCAAGAAATCTTGGGATTTATCATTTGTAAGCTCATGCCTGATCCGGAAGTTTATAACCCAGGTGGTCTGACATTGATGATTGATGATTTCTACGTGCAATCAGAAAACCTTTGGCAGTCTATTGGAGCAAGGTTAATTGAAGAGACCAAGGCTGCAGTCAAGGCTAAGGGTGCCACCCAAATCGTTGTGGTATGCGGGGCTCACGACCATCCAAAACGCAAGTTTTTGAGTGATCAAAATTTACAGGTAGCATCCAAGGCTAAGGGTGCCACCCAAATCGTTGTGGTATGCGGGGCTCACGACCATCCAAAACGCAAGTTTTTGAGTGATCAAAATTTACAGGTAGCATCTGAGTGGTTTGTAGGAGGTATTGTATGAAACAATTAGCCTTGCTTATTGCCTGCGCAGTATTGATGACCGCTTGCGCTGTAAAACAAAATCCATTGGTTAACGATCTGTATTTTATTTACAAATCAATTTTGGAAAACCATCCAGGTGTTTACAATAACGAAGATCCTAATTTTTGTGAAAATTTAGAAAATTCTTATGAAACAGCAAAGTCAGCAATAAAGGAATCTAATGTCAATTCTAGCTCAAAAATAATTATCTCTGATTTTGCTAAGAGCTTTAATGATACTCATCTATGGGTTCATTGGCTTGATAACACCCCTCAAAAACAAAATGCTATCATATCGAAGTTTTCTATATCAGAGCCTTCTAATGAAGTTGCATGGATCACTTTGCCTGCTTTTGACTTAAAAACTGAGCAGGAAAAAGATTTCGGAGGGCTCGTCAAACAACTCTTAGGCTTACAGACTAAAAAATATATCGTTTTTGATCTGCGTGGAAATCAAGGGGGGAATTCAGATTATGGCAGTCAAATTGTCAACGCTTTATTCGGCAAAGAATACGCTCATAAAAAGAAATGCTTACATAATAAGAAAGTATTTGTTGATTGGCGGGCAAGTCAGGGTAACTTAAATCATATCTCGTCTTTACTGACAAGATATCCGACCAACCAATGGCTACAAGGTGTAAAGGAAGGATTAAAAGAAAGCTTGGAAAGAGGAGATTCTTTTTATAGGGAATATTCTTATGAAACTTGCGGACCGACAAAAAATATAACTTCCGAGTCAGAGTTTGGTTTTAAAGTAATTGTTATCACTGACTCTTTCAATGTAAGTGCCGCGCTAGATTTCATTGATGAACTAAAAATTATGACTAAAAAAGTTATATTGATTGGTCAAAAGACAAAAGCGGATAGAGTGTATATGGAAGTTAGGTCATTGCCTTTACCAAGTGGTTCTGGCACTTTCTCTTTTCCTATCAAGGTTTATCGTAACCGTCCTCGCTTAGATAATGAACCTTATATTCCAAACATAGAATTCAACGATATTGGTAATACACTTGCCTTGAAAAGTTTGATATTACAAAAAATCAAAAGGGGGGAGTTATGATTCTAACCACAGATCTTGCGCGCAAACTCATAGCGGAGCAATTTCCAGAATACGCTAGCTTAACGATCGTTGATGTTGAAAAACAAGGGCATGATAACCGCACCTATAGGCTTGGCGAGCACATGCTCATTCGTATGCCAACAGCCGCAGATTACGCTTTAAAAGTTCCAAAAGAGCAAGAACTACTGCCGCAATTAGCGAAACGTTTAAGTGTTAATATTCCAGCCCCGATTAAAATGGGAAAGACGTCGGCATATACCGAAGAGACTTCAGCAGTTGATAGGAAAATGAGTGGTGAGCTTGCGGAGCCTATATTAATAGGTGAGCACAAGCGAAGCCCGAAATTTGACGACGCAAATGCTGAAGTATCAAAGGTAGAATATCCTTATCCATTTTCTATATATCAATGGTTATCTGGAAAAAGCATCAACCTACTGACACTAACAGAGCAAGAAAAGGAACAACTTGCTTTTGATCTCGCCAATTTTCTAAAAGAACTACAAGCGATTACCGACGTTAAAGGCCCTGAGCCTGGTCAACATAACTGGTGGCGTGGTGACCATGTCAGTGTTTACGACAAAGGAGCTCGAGAACAAATAGCAGAGCTAGCTGAGATTATAGATGCAAGCAAAACACTAGCTTTATGGGATCAGGCGTGTGCGACGAGATGGAATAAGGCGCCCATATGGATTCATGGAGATTTTTCGATTGGCAATATACTGATGGATGGCGGAAAACTATCGGCTGTCATTGACTTTGGTGGCGCTGCCGTTGGAGATCCTGCATGCGATCTTGTTATCGCTTGGACGTATTTGAGCGGCAAAGCTCGTGAGACTTTTATATCAAAAATGGATATGGACCCAGATACATGGCTTCGTGCACGTGCTTGGGCATTGTGGAAGGCAACATTTGAACTGTGCCAAATTGCGGATAAAAACAGCCCTGAGGCTGGTTTACAAAAACGAATTATTGATGAGGTTATAAATGGATAAGAAAAAATCAGAAAATAGTGAATTAATATTAAGAGAGCTGTTAATAGCTACAAATCACGAAAAGCTTGTCGATATACTACTATCATTACATGATATGTAGGGAAGCAGCTCGATATCATTTTTGCAGGCTTAGATGATGATCCTAAAAAAATAGTCAGTATGATTAAAAAAGAAATTACATCCCTTAAAAGGTCTTCAAAATTTGTCGACTATTACGAATCTGATTCTTTGGCAGATCGTTTAAATAACTTACGTTTGAGGATTGTCAATGATTTTAATGCTAAGTCTCCTAAGATCGCTTTTGAAATGATGCTTGATTTTCTAGATATGCATAAAAATACGCTAGAGCGGGTTGATGATAGCAATGGCACTGTCAGCGGTGTATTTTTTACCGCTTGCGATGACCTCGGTTCGCTTGCTAGGCAAGTTAACCTACCAAATAATCAAGAACTTGTAGAAATAATTTTTACGCGATTCATCAACAATGATTACAGCATTTATGACAGTATCATTCACAGCTTTAAGGACGTTTTAAAAGATCAAGACTTTGATTTACTTAAAGAAAAACTTAAAAATGCGGAAAATGATAAAAATGCTTTGACTATAAAACATGGCCTCAAGTCTATTGCAGATTGTCAAAATGACGTTGACGAATATATTGCTGCCTGTGCATTTGAGGACGGTATTTGTGCGCATGATCATCTGGATATAGCTAAAAGACTTATCAAACATTGGCGTCCAAAAGAAGCACTCAAGTGGTTAGATAATATGGAAACACCTATCAATCACTCTTGGCAAAAAGATAAAAAAGACTTAAAAATACAAGCCTTAGAATTAGATGGAAATTATGAACAAGCTCAAAAGGAGCGCCTATTATGGTTTTCTGAAACCTTGAGCCCAAAACTTTATGGGGAAATTTTAAAAGCTGCAAAACCAGATTTTAAAGAAACATTTCAATCAGATGCTGTTAAAAAAGCATTTCAATTCCCAGAACCACATGGGGCTATGAGTTTTTTAGTCCAGATACAGGAATTTGAAGAGGTAGCAAAATTTGTACATGCTAGGTTTAATGAATTAAATGGCAGGCAATATTACACGCTCCGACCTGCTGCAGATTTGCTGCAAAATACCGATCCTATTGCAGCTACGCTCCTTTATAGAAAAATGATCGAACCAGTTTTAGATGAAACAAAATCTAAATATTATAATTATGCAGCTAAAGATCTTGTAACATGTGGTGTTTTAAATTCTAAAATAGCAAACTGGGGCACACTGCAAAATCATGGGGAATATTTAAAAGTCATCGAAACAAAGCATAAAAGAAAAATAAGTTTTTGGTCTGAATATAAGTCTGCTTTGCAAAAACAAACTGCTAAAGAAGCAAAAATGGTGAGAAACAGTGCATGAACTAAGGCGCTAAAAACCACCTCTCTTTAATCATCTGGATCGTGGCGCTGATAGCAATTGGAGGAATTATTGGCTCTTTAACCAAGCCAGAGATTAGCACTTGGTATAGCACCTTACATCGCTCTACCCTGACACCGCCAAATTATGTGTTTCCGGTTGCCTGGACTATTTTATACGGCATTATTGTGGCTTGTGGTTGGCTCATTTGGCGCACCATATCATTTCCCAATCTAAGTGTTATCAAAACCTTATACGTGAGCCAGCTCATCTTAAACTGGAGCTGGACACCTTTGTTTTTCCATTACCACTTAACCGGACTTTCCCTCGTGGTTTTGGGCGCTATGGATATTCTGGTCTGTGCGCTCATTTGGCTAGCTTACCGGAAAATGAAAGCAGTTTCGCTGCTTATGAATCCATATTTATTATGGATTCTATTCGCCAGCTACTTAAACTTTTACATATGGTGGTGTGATTGATCATCAACTCTTTTTAATATTAGTGCCTATTCATAATTTAAAAGCTGCTTTTTAAGCCAAGCAAATGAATCGTTAATGACATCTTCTTTTTTTCTAACGTAATGATCCATATCTGATATGCGCATATAAGTTACAGGTGCGCCTACCTCTTTTGCTTTGCGGACAAAGGCATATGATGAATCGATAATTGAATCTTTAGTGCCAGCAACAACCAGATAAGGGGTTTTGATTTTTTCATATTCTGGTTTTGGGTAAACGATTAAAGCATCGTGATGATATTTATAGGTCATGCCCGCAAGCTTAAGATTGGCACTTGGATTTTTAATTGTCTCATCCATAGCGTTATCATGATCCTTTCGTGATTTTGGAAAATACAAATCCAGTGAATACGGCATCCTTGAAGGAAGCTGAGCCCTTAACTTTATATACCAAGGAGTGTTTTTAATCATATCTTGCATAAAAATCCAAAGCTCATCGCGCCAAGACCAATCTCCCGCGCCTGACCAATTTATTGTTGCACGCGCATCTGATGAGTACTCAGTGGTCAAAGTTGTCACAATAGGACCCCCTTCAGAAACACCAAGGAAAATCAGTTTCCCATTCCACCCCAATGGCGGATGATTTTTGAGATGTTCAATAACTGTTCGGTGATCGCTCAAGCGGTTGGATCTTGTGTAATGTTCCATGAACTCAGTTTTGTTAATTTGATTACCATCAACGCCTTGTTGCTCAATAGTGATAACGCCAACACCTAAGTCTAAAAATTCTTTTAAAAAGTAACGATGAAAATGAATGATACTTGTAATGTCGTCTTCTAAAGATGAACCGCCAACTAAAGTAGCAATGGGGAACTTATCTCTTGAAGGCTTGCTGAAATAATAAGCAATATCAGGGGAATATGCACCTATTCTTTCTCTTTATATTGTGAACTTATGTTCATCATGAAGCTTGCTTGCTTCTAACATCACCCAAGATACGATGATTACGAGCACTCCATAAAATAACGAAGATAAATTGGGCGTGCCAAAGGAGATGGATAAATATCTGGACCCAGGAGGATTAGTCATCGTTACAGCTAAAATCATCAACGTCTGGCTGAATGACTTGATAAACAGTGCATCAATTAAATAGAACACACCTAGTTTTCGATAAAGAATGGCGTTTCTTTTAGTGAAAATTTCACCATCTCTATAATGAACAAAGAGTTTTTTAAGAAAAAATAAGCTGATTAAGAAAGGTAGAGCCCCGATCAAATCTGCACTAAAGCCAAGTAGCTTTAACAGAGGCGTCCAAGAAACATTGCTGAGGTTGACGTATCCTTCGGGTGTTTGGATTGTCTTTTCTAGCATTCCAAAAAAATCAATGACATTCGATACGTCAGTTGTTTTGAACGCAATAAAAATCCACTGCACAGTCAGAAACAGGGGAATCATCACGATTAAAATATTAAAAACCACCAATAAGTAAGAACTTATCTTTTGAATTCTGCTCATTCGCACCTCAGTTGTAACCCGTTCAATATGGCCAATATTACCAACCAAAATAGCGAATATCAATAATTATTCACTGTTTATCGTGATTCTGCATCTTATCAAAAATCTTTGTTAACTGCTGGAAATAGCTTGTATCACAACCATCCTCTAACGCCCAAACCCATGCAAGCACCGCTTGCACAAAGCACCAATCAAGGATTCGCTGCGATGGTAATTCAAAGAGCTCAGCAAAGCGAGTGACGCGATTGTCAATAATATTTGGCGCATCATAGTGATTCAGTAATTCCAGCATAGGATTTCTGATAAAAGCGGCCACTTCATAAGCTGGTTCTCCAATCACACCTTTGGGATCGATCACCAACCAGCCATCAGCATCTTGTAAAATATTATCATGGTGGAGATCGCCATGGAGTAAAACATCTAGCTTAGAAGTTTGTAACATCTCGTCTCGGAGCTTTTTTGCTTTTTGCAAAAAATCATGCGGAATGGACGAATCATTATCCAGAGCTGCCAGCCAATCTTTGATGTGAGGGAATGTGTGATCTTTAGGAATATTTACTTTGTGCAGCTTTTTCATAACCCCACAGGCAATCTCTATGGATTCATGTTCGTGTTTTGGAAATAACTTTTAAGGTATGTGCCAGGCACGGCGCTTGTTAAAAGCAACATGCCATCATCTTCGGCTAACACCTTCACTGCACCGCAGCCTGCAAAATACTTGAGCGCAAAAGCTTCTCGATTTAGTGCCTCATAATCAAGTCCTAGTTTTAAAATGATAGGGTCATCACCCTGAAAGCCTGATAGCACATAGTTGTAAGTAAGGTTAGTGACCTCTCTTAAATCACGCAAGCCTAATCTTGAAGATATTGCCGCAATTAGTTCAGGCAATGCATCAAGCCATGCTTTGCCTTCTTCGCCGTAAATATTAATGATGTTTGAATGGAACATATAGCTACGCATAATTTGATTGATCTTATTTTCAGTTAATCACTTTAGAAACAGGAATTCGTTATCCATTGGCCATTCACAAAAATCTGTAGCGCGATAACTTCTTAACCAAAGTGTTTTATTAAAATTTCTAATATAAAAGCCATTCGCATAATTTTCATCACTCTCAGGTCTATCTGACCCCACTGTGAGATATGGGCCCTCTGGTTGCTCCAAATACTCCAATCTTAAAAATGCAGCGCACTAAAGAGGACAAATTCTCAACCCAAGAGTTGAAGCCCGATTGAGAACTTCCTGAAAAGAACATGGATTATCCATATCCAGGTCAGATAATGTCACTTTGACTAATTGAACTTTTTCAGGTTTATTGATTGGGGAAAAACGCTGATGTTCAAAGAGTATCTTTGCATACTCATTAAACTGGATACCAGCTTCAATTAGCTGCTTAATCAGTTGGTCCTTTGTTATTCCACCAATAGAGATTTCTTTAAAAGTCTCAAGTCCACTCATAGACTCTGCTTCACAATAACATCGTAAGGCTCTGCCAGCTTATATTTTCTGGCTTTGTTAGAAGCATCTACTATTTCTAAAAAACCACATTCAACCCACTTTTTGCAAAGTGCAGCATTCGTTCTAGGCTGGAAGCCAAATAGATCACCTATTTGTTTGGCTGTAACAACATCATAACCTTTAAATAATTCCAATGCCTTACGTTGTTTTTGATCTAACGTGCGTAGCAACTGCGAATGATCTTTTTCGCCTTTCTCAAAGCTTTGCATCATTTGCGCGACAACTTTTTCAAATGCAAAAGCCATCCCTTCAGTAAAATATTCCACCCAAGGGGTTATATCGCTTTCTATCCTTCCAAAGTAATAATTGTGAGATGGGCCGATACTGATAGCACGATAATAACCAAGCAAATTTTTAGCGTAATATTCTTCAAGAGAATAGAGTCCTTTTAAATCATAACCACCAAGGTGCAAGATTAGCGTCGTCAGTAACCTGCTTGTTCGTCCATTGCCATCATAATAGGGGTGAATTGTTGCAAACTGATAATGAGCAATGCCAGCGACAATAGGGCATGGTATCTCTTCATTTTCTTTAATCCATGATACTAAATTGCGCATAAGACCCTGAACATCCTTAGCTTCCGGCGGCATATAGACAATCGTTCCTGTTCCACTGTCCTTGATAACGTTTTGTCCATCTCGGTAAGGTGTTGGTTTAATGCGCGTTCTTCCATCACTCATCACCAAAGCATGCAAAGTTTGAATGACTTTTTCGGTAACAGGATGGTTTTGTGACGCATATTGTTCTAATTGAGCCAAAGCAGCATAATAGCCTTTTACTTCATGCTCATCACGCTCTCTACCGGGGAAATGTCCTTGAAGCTCAATGACCTCTTTGATCTCATCAGGCTTAAGCTGATTACCTTCTATCATCGTAGAATAATGCGTAGTATATAGCTTTGCAGTTTCACGTAAAGAGGCTAGCACTGTAGGATTAACAGGTAGTAACGCAACTTTTTCTTTAGCAGCCTCAATTCTCATCAGGCTTTTTGCAATGCCTGGGGTGATACTATAAATGGGTTTAAAGTTTGTCGGCATGATGTAAGCTCAATATCAGCTTCTCTTTCATTATTTATGATGCCGATAAATAGCGTATAAGTCAAGTATAACATGCTGATAAAACGCATAGGGTAATTTATCATGTCCATAAGGTTACATATAGCTTAACTTTAAGGACATGCCGATTATGCTTCATGCTCTTCTCCGGAGAAGCCAAAACGGTTCATGTGACACTCTCTAAGTAGGCCCAGAGGGACGGAACGTGCAGAATCGGCAATGGAAAATTTATAACTGCTTCAAACCGGAAATTTAGCAATCACATTTTCATAAGACTCTTGCGCATCCCCGATCGACAATTTCGAGTAAATCTCTAGAGATAGTCTACTTTCATGCCCTGAAAACGGTTGAATAAGAGCATCTTCTATCCCTTGTTTTTTAAGCCACGTGAATAAAAAATGCCTAAACTTATGCGGTGAAATAGAATGCTTCATACCCGCCGCTTTTGAATAGACAGCCAAGATTTTACGAATACCGCGATCCGTATATGGTTTTTTCCACGAGGATTCAAAAAGGTGTATTCCACCTTCTTGCGTAATGGATTGGGTATGCATCGCCAAAACTTCTTTGAATGACTCTGGAAACGGAACTATTCGATCTTTGCTGCCCTTTCTTTGATTGATGCGAATTTGACACCGATCAAAATCAATATCACTAATTAAAATCCGAACCAGCTCAGCAACCCTAACTCCTGTGTAAAGAAGTGTTTTTGTGATGATCACATTTTGCATATTGCGCGATTGCCAAACGACGGCGTAATATTTTTTAATTTCTTCTTCGGTTGGCACATAAGGCAGATTTTTTGGAGTTTCTTCCGGTGAAATTTTAAGCTCGAAGCGAATATGACGAAAGAGCTCGCGCAAATAGGTACAATCCGGATTTTCTTTAATGAGTTGTTTTGCAAATTGCCTTGCTTTTTCACGCACAGGCGTTCGTGTCGACGTGTTCGTTGCTGTGGCTATTTTCGGTGTTGGTGTGATTTCTGTAGTTGGCTCTGTTGTTTTTTCTGCTCCGTCTGTCATGCAACGTTCTCCTGATAAAGCTGAGTTTCAATGATAATGCGCGTTGTCATATCAAGGGATAAGGATCTATAAGGGTTAATATGAGCATGAAATAATGGCGATACCTTCAGGGGTTAAAATAGAGGCCCATTTAGGATCTGACAGCGACGTTTGAATAAGAATGGTATTGATGTAAACCATGCACACTTGTAACCTCAGTTCGGGATTAGATTTTCAAGTTTAATAGCGGGTTTTTTAGACTTAAGGACATAAGCAACAAGTGTTGAAAAAATATGAATAAAGCCATTAACATAGGATCTATATAATACCCCTGTTAATTTAGCAGTCATTTGTCTTACAGGAACTCGGTCATCAACATTTCCGGGCGTTAGCATAGCATTGAGGAGCTCACCTTTTTCATTGATTACCAGATGAAGTTTAAAGCCAAAGAACCAGCCCATGGTACTTTTACTTTTGGCTGCTAGTCCATTGAACACTTTATGTTTGTAGATTCTTTTGTTATGGCAAACGGGAATAGGGGTTGAGTCTAGATAACTAAGACCATTATGTTTTGCGATGGCACATAAAATCATTAACAGAGCATGAAAATATCCTAGACACTGTTGTTGCAGTTCAATGAACCGGTTGTAACTGGGAAGATTAGGAAAGT
Source organism: uncultured Alphaproteobacteria bacterium (assembly GCA_903874955.1). Classification (GTDB taxonomy): domain Bacteria; phylum Pseudomonadota; class Alphaproteobacteria; order Paracaedibacterales; family CAITNM01; genus CAITNM01. Next base: position 12,106 of record CAIQTY010000006.1, read on the forward strand.
CTGATTTGTATAATTGTAAATAGTTTTTGTAAAAAAACTTAAAATTCTTTGCGGGTGATTGGTGAAAAAGTAAGACAATAGTCATGATTTCGCTGGTTGTTAATCCTGGGATTCTGGTAGGTTTTCGCATGGCTGGTAAAGTTTGTGTTTGAAAAAATAATTGATACTGCTTACAAAAATCATCGATGTAAATAAATAATTCTGAGATATCTTTCTTCATGGAGGGTTGTTTTGTTAAATGTTTGCTAAAAATTAACTAAAATAGCCTTCTATCCTTTGTAAACACTTATTTCTAATCCCGAACTGGGGTTATAAGTAATTGTTTCTGCATCAATTGCGAGAAACTAGCTTCAGCTGTGATCCCAAGAAGATTCCTCTACAAGCTTCCAGGTGATTTTGTTGTCATTGAGGAAACTTCATCTCCCAGTTTATCAAGCTCCTCAAGTTCTTCAATCCCTTCAAGCTTGTCCTCAAATTCTCGAAGAAGGGATAATATGGTAAGAGCGATCCGAAGAATTAAACCTCCTATTCAATAAAATTAGGCCTAAATCCGCCTAAACACAATGCTTTGCCATCCGGTTATGCTGATTTTAGAATCCACAACAAAGCCGCAAGCGAGGTAGGCCCGAATCACGAGTTGGGCCTGTTTATCAAGCAAACCTGAGGCAATAACATAGCCCCCAGGTTTGATAAAGCGATTCATTTCGGGCGCTAAGCGCATTAGCGGATTTGCTAAAATATTGGCAAAGCAAAGGTCATAGTGACCATGAGTTTGAGGGTTTTGAAACCCAACGGAACATACCACGTTGTAATTGTGTGCGCACGCGTTGAGGGTTGTGTTCAAGTGGGTGCGGCGCACCGCCTCTGCTTCAATATCAACGGCAGTTACCGTAACGGTGGGCTGAAGTTTCTTGCAAGCGATACTCAAAACGCCGCTTCCACAGCCCATATCAAGCACGGACTTAAATTGATGTTTTTTAGCAAGGGCTACAAAAAGTTTGAGGCAGCCATGGGTGGTTGGGTGTTCGCCGCTACCAAACGCGGTGGCAGCATCAATTTTTAAAGTAATTTCACCAGGTTTCACAACTGCTTTACTATAGGAACTGTGAATCACAAAGGGATGAACGCGCACCTCCGGCTGATCCTGATGGCAGGCGAGCAGCCAATTGGTATCTTCAACCTCCTCGGTGGTTGCCTCAAGTTCAAGGCCTAAAAGGGCTGCGGTGGCTTCCGCCTGGGCTTTGCAAAAAGCAACTTCTGTATCATCGCATAGCATATCGACTTGAAAGAGGCTCGCGATGGGAAAGCCATTTTCATCCATCGCATCCGATGGTGGGGAGTCCACATCCTCAAACACCATGATGCTCTGCGCTATATTTTCCAAAGCCTTTTGGAAATTTTCCACAAGGTTATAGGGCACCGTGCAGCGAATCAAGTACTTAGCCATGGGCGACCGCTTTTGTTGCGCCTAATACTGCATCAGCAACTTGCTGTGCGATTTGAGCAAAAATCAGAGAAATCGGATGACGCGGGTATTCAAGCAAAAAGGGTGTGCCAGCATCTGCCGCTTGCCTGAACGCGATATCAATCGGGATTTGCCCTAAAAGGGGAATGTTATGAATGCGGCTTGCATCAAGCACGCCATTTTCAGGGAATAGGTGTGAACTGAGCCCGCAACCAGGGCAATCAAAATGGCTCATGTTATCAACAATGCCTAGAATTGGAATATTGACTTTTTCAAACATTTTAATGGCACGGCGCGCATCAATCAGCGCTAATTCTTGGGAGGTGCTAACAATCACCGTCCCGGACAAATTCGATTTTTGGGCAATGGTGAGCTGCGCATCCCCGGTACCGGGGGGCAAATCGATAAACAAGACATCTAATGGCTTATCATCAACATCCCACAGCACATCGCCCAGCATTTGCCCGATTGCACTTTGCACCATGAGACCGCGCCATATCACTGCGGCATCTTTAGGCACCATAAACCCCATCGACATTAATTTAACGCCAAACTTCAGATGGGGAATAATCTTTTTATCAGCGGTCGCCTCAGGCTTTTCGAACAAGTCAGTCATGGTGGGCAGGGACGGACCATAAATATCCGCATCAAGCACTCCAACACTAAATCCCAGATTTTTCGCAGCCAGAGCTAGATTCAGGCAAACCGAAGATTTTCCCACCCCACCTTTACCAGAGGCAACCGCAATCACGTGGCGAACGCCGTTAATACCGGATGCCACTTTTTGTTCGGTTTTGTGCCGGTTAAAAGTAATCATGATCGGCAAATCGCACACCTGCTGGCACGCTTGTTGAATCGATTGTTCCCAGGCTTTATCAACTGTTTCAAAGGCATCGGGTAATTTGAACACCAAAAATGCCTTGGTTGCATCAACTTGAATATACTCAAGCAAATCCAGTGCATTTAAAGTTGTTCCTGGCAACACCAAATTGCGTATTGCATCGCGAATAGCAGATTCCATAGGGACTTATATTTTTTAAATTAGCGTAAGAGTAGCATTGATAAGGTGCTTATCTCAACTCCATCAAACCTAAGAAAATATTAAAAATTATTAAGGGAAAGATTTATTATTTCTATATTAAAAAAATAATAAATTTCATTTGTTGACAAGAAAAATTCTTAAATAGGAATTAAATTTGAATCTAACCAAATATGGTCGACTGATCCAAATCAAGTCGCAATTGCGGAACATGTAAAACAATTGAATGAATTAAGTAATTTTAAAAAAGAAGGAAAGACTTTTGTTTACGCCGGAAGGCCAGCAGAGCGATATTCTGCCGGATAGGTTTATAAGATTTGTAATTTAAACTCTAAATGTTTGATGATGACCTAAAATGAAGCAGAGCGTAAAACTCTAGGGCCGTTCTCATTTAATATAGTTAAAACCGCTAAATAAATTTGACAAAAGTTTTATTTCATGGCATTTCCAAACAATAGGTAAAAAATTTTTAAGGGAATAGGGGAAAAAGTGGCTGAATTAGCATGGGGTGTAAAACGGACTTGTAATGGGTGTAGCGCAAGATTTTATGATCTGCGTAAATCCCCTGCGACATGTCCAAAATGCGGAGCGGTTTGCGAAGTGCATACAACAATGCGCGGCAAGCGCGGACGAGCAGCCAAAGAAGTTGTACTGCCCTTAGATGATTTTGATTTAGCCTTAGGCGACGCAGCGGATATCGCCGTGGTCGATGATCCTACCCTACTTGAAGAGGAAGAAGATCCAGGATTTGTTGATCTTACCGGTGACCTTGACGCTGACGTTCATTAAAGCGGTGTATCCTAGGCTCAAGGCCTAGGAAAACTATAGAATTTATATCCAAATAATTGATTTTTTACATGTAGATCCTAGGCTCAAGGACTAGAAAAGTTATAAAATCTATACTCTCCCTCTGACTTGATCAGAGGGTCAAGTGAAACGAATCTATTATGTGAATACTCCGCTTAAGCCAGAGGGAAACTTTATGGAGCAGCATTTCTCTATTTATTCTACTTTTTTCAACGTAATGAATTAAAAATTCTGAGTTTTATAAAAAAATTAACGATTATTTAATATTTATGAATGTAGAATAAAATTGCCCCTTCTTATTTATGAGATATCGTTATGCGTGGCTTTTCAATAATCCTAGCAGTATTATCCTTAAACAATTCAGCAGCGTGGTCCTCTTCCCAGTCTTCATCCCAAACTAGCTTTCCAAAAACAATGCGGACGGGATTTTCATTATTAGATGCAAATGATCCGGGAAGATCTTGTATAAGATTGGCACGGGCAAGATTTGCTGAAAACCTTCGCGAAGCAACTTCTGAAGAAGCAACTAGGCTAAGAGGCGCCGTAGGAAGGTCTATTCCAGCAGAATTTGCCCCTTCTAATGAGAACCTTGAACAAGAAGATATGAGAAGTACTATAGAACGTATGCAAAATACTTTTGTGGAGGCTATCAAACCAAAACTCTCCCCATCACTACGTAATAGTGTGCCGGCACCGTTAATTATTTTGTCTGGATTTTCTTCTAAAGATCAATCTTTTCAGGATCTAGCAGGCTGCTATATTCGTTTAGGCGCTAACCTTCGTGAATTACGTGCCTCAACTTCTCTTAATTTTTCAAGATTAGCCTCTATTTCTTATGTTAATAGTGGTCTTTTATACGCTACTTCGGCTCGCTTATCTGAGGACCTAGATCGGGTAACGTCTCTAGTCAGTGCTGCTGAATGCTACTACTGGGCATCTAGCAATGAAACTGATACTGAAAGAAAGCTGCTTAAAAAAGATCTGGCGATTAAATATGCCAATTGGGCAAGACAAGACGCTAATGATCTAGGGGTAGAGGATAAAATTATCCAGCTTGCTGATGTTACAAAAATTGACATGCTTATAGCGCATATGAGTTAGTAGAATTCATTCGTTTTGTAAAAAACAGTATTAACTGAGAAAAAACAAAAATTCCACAAGAAGAAATAAAAAATTTTTTAAACGTATCGCAATTTTAAATCCAAGCATGATAAGTCAAATATTTTACATTTGGCTTATTTTTGTATTGAGATTTAAAATTTTATGCGTTGCATTTTTGCAACGATCAAGCATATTTTGAATCATTTGATTAAATTTTTCATAAATTGAGGTGGCAATTTTAATATGCAGCCCCCTTAAACCGCCTATGCGCCTTGTGAATAGACGAAAATTTTATATCTCTTCATCATATTGTTCTTACAATTTACGGAGTCTATACTGCTCAATAACAAATTTCTTGTATTTAGTTCAGGGAATACCAATATATAAACTTAAGTAATAAAAAGAATAAGGAGATATTTTGTGTCGAATACACGTATTGTACTTACCGCTGGTTTTGCAATGTTCTCAATGTTTTTTGGCTCAGGGAATTTAGTATTTCCTCTTGTGGCCGGTTATAAAACCCAATGCATGTTTTCTTATACTCTTGTTGGTTGGATCATTACCGCTGTAATTGTTCCTTTTATTGGTGTCCTTGGTTTTATCCGCAGTGAAGGCAACCGAGATGCGTACTACGCAAATCTCGGGAAAATCGGCGCCTTTTCCGTTGTTCTGTTCATTTTTATGTTGGTCGGACCGTTTGGAATTATCCCAAGGTGCATGCTCGTTTCTTTCGGGGGATTTAGGCTTATGTACCCAGAATTTCCGGTGTGGGTTTTTTCTGGCCTTTTTGGTCTTGCCCTGATTGCCCTTAGCTGGGAAAAAAATCGACTTGTTGAAATTATTGGGGTGTTTTTAACCCCCTTCAAATTAGGTGGTCTTGCTATTCTTATTATTGCAGGGCTTTGGCTTGCGCCAGAGATCGAGCACGTGGCTACCCCTGCAAAAGAATGCTTTGGATACGGCCTTAAGATTGGCTATCAAACCATGGACTTAATGGGCGCCACTCTTATCGCTTGCAGTATTTATGAGTATTTGAGAAAACAAGCGGGGCCAAGCTTTGGTAAAAAAGAATTATTCAAGCTCGGCGTTCTCTCAAGTATGCTTGGCGGTGGAATTTTGTGTGTCGTCTATTATGGTTTCATGGCCCTCGGTGCCCACTATGCGCCTGATTTAGTTGGCCTTAAACAGGTACAGTTTTTAGCAGCTATTGCCCAAAAAACCCTTGGTAATTATTCTGCTATGGTTGTGAGTGTGACTCTTGCTGTTTCATGTCTTGCAACAGCAACTCTTGTAACAACAATGTGGACAGATTTCTTATATAAAGATATTTTAAGGAAACGAGTAAGTAGCCATGTTTGCCTAATCGTTAGTGTGTGCGTTGCTTTTGGAACGTCGCTGCTCGGTTTTAAAAAAATTATGAGTTTCTTAGGCGGTATTTTGGAATGGCTTTATCCTTTGATGATTATTTATGCAATATACAAACTCTTTGACAAAAAAAAATCCCCAAGCCCAGTTTGTGCTTGATGACGTCAATCCCGGAGAACGCATCGCCGTAGCAATGTCTGGTGGTGTTGATTCCTCGGTTGCCGCAGCCCTAATGGTAGAAGCAGGCTACGATGTAGTGGGCATCACCCTGCAGCTGTATGACCATGGCGCTATGATTAATAAGAAAGGCGCCTGCTGCGCTGGGCAAGACATTTACGATGCTCGCACAGTTGCTGATAAAATGGGGTTTCCTCACTACGTGCTCGATTATGAAAGCGTTTTCAAAGCTGGCGTTATTGATGATTTTGTTGATTCCTACTTGCAAGGAGAAACGCCGATTCCCTGCGTGCGGTGTAACCAGAATGTGAAGTTTAAGGATCTCCTGCAAACTGCGCGTGATCTTGATGCTAAAGCGCTTGTAACCGGTCACTATGTGCAACGGTTTGCAAATAAAAAAGCAGAGCTGCACCGCGCTTTAGACCATAACCGTGACCAAAGCTATTTTTTGTTCACAACAACGCAAGATCAACTGAACTATTTGCGGTTTCCTTTAGGGGGATTACCTAAACATGAAACCCGCGCCCACGCTATGCGGTTTGGCCTAACTGTTGCTGAAAAGCCAGATAGTCAAGATATTTGCTTTGTGCCAAATGGTTCTTACGCAAGCGTGGTCAGTAAATTAAGGCCAGGCGCTCTTGATGCTGGGAATATTATCCATATCGATGGAACTATACTCGGGCGCCATGATGGAATTATTAATTACACTATTGGTCAACGTAAAGGCCTTGGCGTTTCATCGCCTGAACCCCTTTACGTAATTAGGCTTAATGCCGATAAACACGAAGTCTGGGTAGGCCCTAGGGAAGCACTGGCCGTGAATGCTATTCATTTAAAAGAAGTAAACTGGCTAAAGGGCCTTGAGCACTTCCGCGAAGGCCTTAACTGCATGGTGAAAATCCGTTCAACCCACGCACCGGTCGAGGCGATAGTAACTGCATCCGGGCCAGCATCAGCTACGGTGCATTTTGCAAATGCTGAATATGGAGTTGCCTCAGGTCAAGCTTGTGTATTTTATGAAAACGATCAAGTATTAGGTGGAGGATGGATTACATCCCAGCATCTTCAAGAACAGGGAAAGCCTTTATGAAATTATTCGGAACAGATGGCGTTCGCGGAGCCGTTAACGAGCCACCCATGACGCCAGACATTATCTTAAAAATTGCTATGGCAGCTGCTCAGTATTTAAAAGAAAAAACGCCTTTAACTGGGTCATGTCAGCACAGACCAACAGTGGTGATTGGCAAAGATACAAGGCTTTCTGGATATATGATTGAATCGGCGTTAACGTCCGGTTTTGTGAGTATGGGCGTTGATGTGATGTTATTAGGTCCATTGCCTACGCCTGCTGTTGCCATGCTCACGCGCTCGATGCGTGCCCATTTGGGGGTGATGATCTCAGCATCTCACAACCCTTACCAAGACAACGGCATAAAATTTTTTGATGCGCTTGGTTTTAAACTTACTAATTATGATGAACAATACATTGAAAAACTAACCCACCAAAATAATTTCACGTTAAGCCCCGCTGAACATTTTGGTAAAGCACGCCGCGTGGATGATGCTCTTGGCCGCTATAATGAATTTGTAAAATCAAGCTTTCCAAAGGGCATGCGCCTAGATGGACTTAAAATTGCGGTTGATTGTGCCCATGGCGCTGCCTATAAAGTTGCCCCTCAGGTTTTATGGGAACTCGGCGCCGATGTTATTGCTATCGGCAATACCCCAAATGGTATCAATATTAATCAAGACTGCGGTGCGACTCACGTTACAACTTTGCAAGAAACCGTACTAGAACATAAAGCCCATATCGGTATTGCACTCGATGGAGATGCGGATCGCCTTATTGTGGTTGATGAAAATGGCCAGATTTTAGACGGAGATCAGATCATGGCGCTCATCGCCAATCTTTGGTTTGATCAAAATCTTTTAAAAGGCAATGGAATTGTTGCAACCCATATGTCTAACCTTGGCTTAGAGAGATTCCTGGCTACAAAAGGACTGCAGGTCTTCCCTTCTAACATTGGTGATAAAAACGTGCTGCAAATGATGCATACCAAAGGATGCAATGTTGGTGGCGAACAGTCTGGGCATATTATCCTCAGTGATTATACAACAACTGGTGACGGACTGCTGGCAGCCCTGCAAGTATTGGCGCTCATGGTTGGCAGAAAAATGCCTGCAAGTGCAATTGGCCATACTTTTGAACCGGTTCCACAAATTTTACGCAATGTGCGCACTAAGCATGCAGTTAATCTTAATGATGATACCATCCGCCTTGCTATTGATGACGCAAAGCTCCGCCTCGATGGATTTGGCAAGCTGCTGGTTCGGCAATCGGGTACTGAGCCACTGATTCGGATTATGGCCCAAGGAGATGATGCAAGCCTGCTTGACGATGTTGTTAACAAAATTAGTGGGATGATATCGCAATTAGATGCAAAAGCAGCTTAAGGATCTGCGGGGGGAAACCCCCCGCAGATATCTAATGGGTAATACCTTTATTTTTTGTGACCGTGGGGGTGTGATTTAACTCCCTCTGAAGTATGTTTTTCATGAATATATATCTCTTCACTAGTTAAAGTTTCAACGACTTCACTAGTTACAGTTTTAACGGCAGTTTTTACTGAATCTAATGCAGCGATTTCTGCTACGTCTGCTTCTGCAAACTTAAAGAGAGCTTTTAATGTGCCTAGTTCTGATTGAATATTAGCATTTTTACGGGTAACTGATTCAAACAGTTCAGCTTCTTCTCTCTGAATTCTTGCAATTAATCCATTAATAGAAGTATCAAGGGTCTTTAAATCATGAAAAACTTGAGACTTTAATTTTTCAATTAATCCTTCTAGACATGAAACTCTAGAGGTTAGTTCAAGTCTTAAAGCTCCTGAGATTCTAAGTTCTTCTTCTGTTCTTTCAAGATCTGAAGTTAGCCTTTTATTATGACCAGTTAATTCTTCATTGTGCTTATGATGCTCAGCGAGCTGTATAATTGTGTGTTGATGTTTTGTATTTAATTCATCTACAGTCAATTGGTAACTTGCAGTCAAAGCGCCCATTTGAAGTTTATATTGAAGCTCAATTTCTTCTAAGGCCGTGTCTATTAACGTTTTTTCATTTTTTTCCGCTTCTAATATTGATCTTGCCTGAGCTTGCTCCGCTTCTATAATCTTCTTACGAGCCTTAGTAAAATCTACCTTTTCATCAATCGGGTTAAGCTTTGCGGTGAAATCCACATGTACACGAGTTATTTCGGTTTCTGTACTGTCTTCACTAAAGATTTTTTCTGAGTTTTGTGTATGAGGATGATAATGAGAACTGGCACTTAAACTTGAAACAGTTCCAGGAATTAAAAAAACTGACATGAGCGTGATTAGTTTAAAAGTTTTATTCATAATAAAATCTCCCAATAATAAATTAAAAATACGACCCCTCATATTTATCTTATAATATTATTAGGTTAACAAACTGTTAATATGGAAATAGGCTTGACCATCCCCAGCCGCAGGAAAATTCCCACAGCTGGATGTCAAAAAAACTTATGCTGCCTTAAGGTTAGTATTGCTTTGATAGGAATTTTCAGTACTTTTGCGCTCTAGTTTTTCAAAGTGATTAACACCGTAAAGAACGCCCATCGCAACAGGGATGAGGATAAGCCATACCCCATAAGGTCCAAACAATTCAGTAAAATAAACCAGGCCAAAAGATGTAAATATATACATAAGGGCGCGCGAAGCTGCATACGCAAAACTTGTAACAGTAAATCTTTTTAAAACGTGGATATGCTTTATAAATACTGCCGCAGCAGGCATTTCTCCAATAGCAAGTAGCAGTATTACCACCTGAATGCAAAATACATGAGTTGGACTTTGCGCACTTTTAATAAGTAAGGGTAGTATGGCAGCAAATACCATGAAGATTAATAATCTATTTTTCACAATCTTTAATGGGTGAAACTTAAAACAAATCAGCGAGTAAAACACTCCAAAAGCCACATGGAAGAAACTCAGTAAAAAGTTATGATAAATAATATCTTCTGGCGTGTAACCGTAGCTTTTAAGCAGGGGATTAAAATACATATAACAAAGGTAAAATGAAACGGGCCATCCGCAATAGCACAAAAAGTATGAAATAAAATCTTTTCGAGCATTCTTTTCGTTGACAAAATAAGACTTAATTCTTTCAGTTCTGCTTATAGGCACTTGATTGGAGGCTTCTCTTTCTTTGATTTCTTTATCTCGCATTTTTTTACCTTGAAGAAATTCAGGGCTTTCCCGAAGTCTTGTTCTTGCTACGGAGCCAATGACAGCAACCGCACCACCAATCCAAAAAGCAATTCGCCAATTAAATTCTACGGCCGTTACTAAAAATGCGACCCCAAGTGCTGCCGCGGATCCAACGCCAGCGATAACATTGACGAAAGAAACGACAGAGTATTGAACCGGAGGCTTAGTAATTTCTGCGATATAAATCTGTGCGCCCATGATCTCTCCCATGGAAGATAACCCTTGTACAATTCTGCACAGGGTTACAACCCAGGTTGCCGTGATACCGACCTGAGCGTAAATCGGTAAGTTCGCCATAATAACGCACGAGATAGACATCATCATGGTCGTAATGATCACTGTTGTTTTTCTGCCAATATTATCACCGATGTAACCGAAGAGAAGAGCTCCAAAGGGCCTTAAAACATAGGTTGAACAAAATGCAAATGCTGAAATAAGGGCTGCCGTATGGGGATCTGTTTTGGGGAAAAACAGCTCGTTCAGCAATACGGCCATATGGACGTAGAGCATAAGGTCAAAGTATTCAAGGAAGGTTCCGATTTGAAGAAGCCCGACCGCTTCTTTTTGAGCACGATTGAGGGAAGAAAAAATTGCCATTTCTAATCCTAGAGCTGACTGTTGTTACAAATCATTTACTCCTCTCAAAAAAAATATGCAACGTTAAAAATTACAAAGCTACGTATCTAATTATTCTCAGAAAAATACATTAAAATAAAATCAGAAAATTTTGATTTTTTAACATTATCTTAATTGATAAAATTAATAGTATAATTATAGACAAACTATTAATGGAATATTCAATGAAAAAAAAATTGTTATATACACTTGTTGCAACTGTTGCAACGCTACCTTCACTCATGGCTGAAGGTGGTCTGTCCTCAACCCCTCCAAGCGCTGATAAAATGATGGAATCTCGGTCTGAAGTACAGCAAGCTGAGCATGTCCATTTAAAATGGCAAGATATGTTTCCGGGTGTTAAGGCATCGGATGTTGCTGGAGACGTATCCATTATCGATTCTGTCTTGTATCAAGTGGGCCTGCCAAATTGGGGTGGGTCAATACAAATCACTAACGGTCATACCCTTAGCAGTCTAAACCCAGAGCAGCTTCAAAAACTTGCAGATAGTATTTATGATCAATTTCCCGGACAAATTGTTTTTTCAGCCCAAGATCAAGAAGGTGCTGTTCAAAAAATAAATATACAAAGCGTCAAATTAAACATTGAAGCAGATTATAGTCAAATGGACTTAATCAGAGGAATACTTGAAGATGAAAATCATAAAAAAATTGAAACAATAAGTTTTCCCATAGCAAACTGGAACACTTTAAAAGATTTCATTGATTATTACAGGGTTGGTATGGAACAAGCCGCTATTTTATTACAGGAAATGAAATCTTCAGAGAACCAATCCGATGATGAAAAGAAGGCTATAGAGTCTGCTCAAAATGAAATTAACGTATCTGCGGCCCAGATTGCTAATTTTTCCAAAAGCTGGGACCTGATTAATAGGCTCCAAAAAGATGGCATCGATACTACCGTTAAGCAAGAAGCTGTTAAGTTAATAACCGGAATGAGTACCTACGTTAGTAGGTTCATGCCATCCCTGCCATTCTTGACGCCGAATCCAGATAATCCTTTGAAACAAACGAACAAACTTGTTGAACATCAACCCATAACCTTAAAACTCAAAGCGCTAAAAGCACTACCAAAGTTTGATAGTGCAAAACAACTAATAAATAATTCTATGGAGGCACCTCCATCTTATGAAGAAGTAACTTCAGGCAAACACAGTAATGAAATTTAAATTTTAGATTTTTATAATAATTAACCTGTGTTCGGGATTACCATTCCCGAACAATGTCCCTAGAACTTGATACAAATAATTAATTTTGTAGATGTGGACACTATGCTCTAGGCAAAGAAAACAAAGGGTGCGGATATTGCCTCACTAGTCTCCCGCTGACTTGATCAGCGGGTCCAGTGAAGTGAATTTATCGCGTGGATACTCGCACCAGCACGACGAAAACTCTAGTGGTGGCGAGCATTTTTCTATAATTTCCAAGCTTTTTGGGAATATCAATCCAAGGCAGTTTCCCCATAACATAGGTAAGCAGCGCGTTAGCGCTTTGCGAGACTTAGTACATAGAAAAAACAAAAATAAACCGCTGAATTATTTGAGTTGCCGACAGAGATAAATGTGCCGTTGTGCACAATAAAACAACTTAATGCAATCGTTAAAATTTAAATTATTATTTTTTAATAAATTATAATAACAATTTTTTTCTATTTTAAAAAATATTATTAAAAAAACCACTTGAAATTATCAAAAAGTAATTCTATATGTTTTGCATTGGTTAACATTTTATTATAGGATTTTTATGAAAAACAATCTAAAAGCATTATTTTTAAGCGTTGCGATCAGCGGAGCACTTTTTGCATCTGATGGTGTACCTTGTCTTGGTTATTATTCAGATGCAGTGCCATCACTTGCGGGTCATGGGACAACTACAGCTTCAGTAGCGGTACAAATTGCCCCTATAGCTCAAGACGATGCAACAAATCTCCAAACAAAATTAGCTACCTTGCAGAATCAATTGATTGAAATTGATGGAAAAATTGCTAATGACCAACAGGCACATATAACTCTTACTCGTGAGTTAGATAGTTTGATCGGTCAAGAACGAGAAGATGCATCTGGAAGTATAATTCTCAGAAAAAATAATGATCTTATGAAGCTGGCAAATACTTTACAAGAGTTAAATAGCCAAAAATCAGTTTTGCAACAACAATTTATTGATGCTATGCAATCTTTTGATAGTGAATTAGAAGAAAATCGTAATTCATAATTTTTGATAGCCCCAGCTCTTTAACGGAGCTGGGTTTGCCATGATTTCCCAGGGCACTGACCCTGGGAACCACATGAGAAGGACATCATTTTTCAACGCTAAAAATCTTATTGATGGATTAAATATCGTAATCATATAATCACCATAAAAGAACAAAAAGCAAACGAAAAAACAAAAAATTAAATCTATAAGTCTTTTATTAAAAATATTATTGTTTATTATTGAATCACAAGTAAAAAATATTTATATGTAACCTTGGAAAGTTAATATTTTTTTAAGGATTTTTATGAATAACAAATTAAAAAAGCTACTTGTTGTAAGCATTGGAATAAGCGGAACACTTTTTGCGTCTAGTAATAACACCCATGAGGATATCAACAACCCTGCTTCGGATCACGTTCCTTCACTAGTCAGGGAATTTAACAATGTCCCTATCGCACCGGATGATGTAACAAATATCGACGCTAGATTAGCACCGACAGCAACCCAATTAATTGAGTTAGATACAAAAATTGCGGAAGCATATAAAATTTATTCGAATAAACAAGCTAACCTGTCAATTTTAAGGACCCAACAAGAAAATCCCGAAACTCAAATCACTGAAGCTGAGATTGCCCTTAGTAATCAGTCTAGTTTATTAGCACAGTTGCAAAATCAGAGATCTGCCTTACAGGCACAACAGGCGCAATCTACAACAGATATAGATGCACTGTTAGCAGCAATGTTTGGTAGCGGCAGATAGTTTTTTATCATTCTTAAACCCGGTACATTTTAATGTGCTGGGTTTATATTTCTGAATAGTTAATCCCCCCAGTGGAGCAAAATCTTTTAAATGCAGAGGGAAAAATCGAGGCGGGCCAGCACCGTTGACCCTTTTAAATTTCAATGAACGCTATTGTCCAAATCATGCGCATGAATTGCGCAAGAATGCCGAGAATTTCACTGATCGCATTTTGTACAGCGCGCAGGGTCGATTGACCGCAACAAGCTAATGGCCCTTTAATCAGACGCTGATTGTCGATCGAGCGGATTTGATCAATGAGCGCATCAGAATCCCTTTCTAGGTTAGCAGAGGCTGGAATTCTTATGCGTAATGGTTCAGCGCCCTCTATTAAGTTCGTTATAAGGGGGATAATAACTGTGGATGGATGGGCAATATCCAGTAAGACCTGATTTTGCATAATCAACACTTGTCTGGTTTTACCGGGTTCTGTTCCCGCTTTTGGGTTTAGATTGGCAAGCCATATTTTTCCAAAATTAATCTTTGGGGTCATGTTCTATCAACCCGAACTCATTATTTACATTCATGATTTCTTTTCTGACTTTTTGGCTAGCGGCGATCAATTGTTGGGTGCGTGCCTTGTCTTGCAATGTTTTATTCATGGAAAGGATAGCTTTCTTGATATATTCACTTCTTGAGAGATGTAAATCTTTTGCGAAAATATCAATGCTGTGCAGCATATTTTCGGGCAATCTGACGGTGATATTTGTCATAGTCATTTCCAACCTTATTATATGCACATAAATAATTACATCATTTTATAAATACAAAATAAAATCAAAAAAGAAATACGTTTTGTATTGCAAAAATGATCGCTAAACATGACCGCAAAATAATTTGACTTTTTAAGCGCTTTGCTGCAATTTCTCGAGTTTTTGTAAAACTAAAATCACATAGGCAATCATATCCTCTACACTTAAATTATCCTCCGCAAAGTTCATGGCATTTTGAGAAATTTCTTTGAGTTGCTGGTCACTGTATTTATTAATTTTAGTTAAATCATCCAAATCATCTGTGACTTCAATATAATGGACATCAGGTTTAATAGCATTGTAGTACCATTGAATAAGCGTCGATTTTTGTTTCACCATGACGCAGTTTGAATATAGCTGCCAAACCGGGCGCTCCCAGGGAGCAGTATGCCCATCTATCGAGAGCTGAAATTTATAAGAAAGATGGTGTTCAGGATGCATGAAGTTTTCATCTTCATCGACTGTAAATTTAGCATCAACAAAATCTGAATTTGTGGCTTTGGTGTATTCAACAACTTTTTTTCGAAAACCGGTTACATCGGCATATCCGCCACGCCAAAGTATTTTGTTTATCTTTTTATCCCATGGAAATGTTTTTCTGGCGATTTTAATCCTGGGGCTTAGTTTCGCCCAACTGTTTAAATTCATCCAATCAGGAATAAGAATTATGTTCTTTTCAATATTTTTGCTGATGTCTTTTGCAACGCCCAAAATGGGGGAAAAGTCTGTAATCTTATTGGAGGGAATCTTAGAAAAAAAGTCAGTAAAACGCAGCAGGAATGTGACGTTTTTTACATATCCTTTTTTTACAGCATAGGAAAATATCGCTTCATATAAGGATAATCCGAATGCGGAGGCTCCATTTAAGATTGTCTCCTCCTTCTTAACAATACTAACTTTCCCGTTTTCAATAGCAATTTTAACGACATTGTTTCCAAAACTAAAAGCCTTGAAGGTAGTATTTACATCGTCCGCAGAAAATTTCTTATATGCGCGGATATCGCTAGAAATCTGGTTAATACTCCATTGAGGTGGGTTTTTTATTTTGAATGAAAGCTTATCATCATCGATATAACAAATAGGATTGGGTCTGCTTAAAGCCACTTTTTTAAAGCTATAGCGGATAAAATTTGAAGCTTTATACCAGATATAAACCAGATCTGTTTTTTTGGTAGGGTTTAAAAGGGAAAAAAAGCTGAAGAAAATTGCTATTAATAATCCGAAGGAAGTAAATTTTTTTATGCTAAATGACATTTTATTACAATTTTGAAGCGACAGAATACTTGATAATACATAGGGCTTTAATCAAGTCAAGTCTCTATAAAAATGGCAATATAAAAATATTGCTGCTAAAAATAAAAAAGCAATTAATCATCAAAATCAAATTTTATGCAAAAAGCTTCAATTTCCCTGCCAATCATTCACCTTGTTGGCATAACTGCCAGAACCAACTTAGCATCGGAAATGAACCCGGTGATGGCAAAAATCCCGCTTGCCATTGGGAAATATTTCCAAGGTGGTTTGCCGGCGAAAATAGCCAATCGCAAAAATCCTGGAGTCACCTATTGCGTGTATACAAATTATGAAAACGATTACAAAGGTGATTACACATACTTTATTGGTGAGGAAGTTGAATCATTTGATGGAGTAGGGGAGGGGTTTGAAACCCTTAGTATTCCAGCACAAGCGTACGCAAAATTTACCACAAAGTCAGGGCCGATGCCGATGGTATGCATCACCGCGTGGCAAAATATCTGGAAAATGTCACCGGCAGATCTAGTCGGTGAACGTGCATACATCGCTGATTTTGAGGTCTACGATGAACGAGCCCTAAACCCCCAAAATGCTATTCTTGATATCTATATTGGTCTGAAACCGTGACCATTGAAATTATCGCAAAAAATACCTTTGGGCATTTTAAGTATTTACCAGACTTAGCAGGCTTTTGCGTTAAGCAATACGATGATATTACCATCATTAACGCAGGCCTCAATTCATCGATGTTTAATGTTGTTTGCGATACCCACCTGGAAAAATGGGCGGAAAATCAAGAAGGAGCTTATGATCCTTTTCAAAGGGTGCGCGATAACATCTCGATTTTAGGAGACGTCTATTTAGGGGGGATGCCCCGCCATGGCGAGGGATTTATTGAGAAAAAAATTCATCAAATGATAACGCTATTTAACAACCAACCTTTTGCTTGGTGGCTTGCACCGACATGCGATCCGGCTTGGTTACCTGAAACTTTAAAGGCAATGTATTTTAAAAAATCCACGACAGAACACGCTATGTTGTGCGAACTTAAAAATATTGCGCCTGCGGGTGCAGGCACTCTTTCTATTCAACAGGTTTTAGAGAAAAACCAACTTGATCATTTCATTGAGGTGATTGAACCTTACGATGCTGCAGCTAGAGAGTTTTATGAAAAGGTTGAAAGCTGGATGTTAGATAAACAAGAAAAATTATTCGTAGGCTATGAACATAATACGCCAGCTGTTATTGCGACTTTGTATATGGATGCTTATACAAAAAGCGCTGGCATATTTAACTTAATAACCACCAAAAATAAACGTGGTCAAGGCTATGGCACTCAAATGATGCAGCATCTTCTGGTATTCTCCCAAAAAAGTGACATGAACTATGCAACCCTATGTGCCTCCAGCGATGCGGGCTTTAGAATTTACCAGCAGTTGAGCTTTGAAACCTTAGGGGAGTTTCAGTGCTTTGAATGGGGAGGCAAATGATTGCTAAACCTATTACGCTTTCGGGCTTACCATAGTAGGAGAATATTCAAATGAAAAATACTCCAGAGGATCTTATCATTGAAGAACCAGGAAACGAAGCAATTGATAAACAAATATTAGACGGTTTGAAAGCCTACAATCGATCAAAAATAGGTCCTTATACCCCTGCTTCTTTTACGATTTATATTAAATCTGAAAATGCAGAAATGCTGGCTGGCCTTAATGGAGAATTCTTGGAGGATGTTTGCAATGTTAAACACTTATGGGTTGACGAACATCATAGAAATAAAGGGCTTGGAAAAAGGCTTATTTATCAGCTTGAGCAATTTCTCAAAACCAAAAATTGCCCGATCATTCAACTTTATACGGCAGACTTTCAGGCTAAGGATTTTTATGAAAAATTGGGATTCACAACTCTTGTCAGCATAGAAAAAGGCTTTATGGGCCATTCATCACATTTCATGAGAAAAGTGTTGTGAAGAGTCAGTCGACTTCATCTTCTGAGGCTTTTTCCAACTAACCAATAAAATATCTCACTTTGTTTTCATAAAATACATTTTTAAATACAATAACACCCCTGAATTTTAATTAATTATAAACAAATGTATTTATATGATAAAAATGAAAGCAAATAATTTTTCAAATAATATTAAAAATTTAATGGGAGATTTTAATATGATTTATATGAAGCTATTAATTTTAAACGTATCAATATTTATGCTTTGCACGTTAAATGCTGCATCAAACGGGCAAGTTGGGCAGGGGGTTCGTGCTCAAGTTTCAAGACCAACTTATTCTGGCCAGAGTGTGTCACAGCAGCAGCAAAATCAAGTGCAGCGAAGAAATGCAAATTCTGTCCAAGCAATAAGTCCTTTGGATGAAGAATTTGTAATAGGATGGCCAACAGAAGGTGGATGGGAAACAGTAACCGCAAGAAAAGTATTGCAAAATCCTAGAAAATTTTCAAACCTACACTACCGTCAGGTTGCTATAGTAACTGCACACGGTCCTAGATTAGTGAATCTTAATGAAATAGTAGCGCAGAAACAAAAGGAAGAAGAACAGCAAACTGTTACCACAAACGACTACAATAGTATTCAAAAAAGCCTTGTTGATTCAAGGTCAGTCTTATCTTCAATATCCAATCGAATTTCTAACCAAGCACAAAAAGAAGGACTCGGGCAGTTTATAGCAAAACTTGACGAACTGTATAAAGATGTTGATAGGTTTTTTGGAAAAAGGAATTGATGAATGATACCATCGAGCGATTTAATTTTTATGATGTTTATTTAAATATAAAATCTCCTTGGTCATTAATTAATTTTAAACAATTATTCTTTTAAAATAAAATTAAGAATATTTAATTATGCAAATTTACATCAAATTTAACAGGAGGTTTTAATTGTGTTTTATATAAAACTATTAATTTTAAACGTATCAATATTTATGATTTGTACGTTAAATGCCGCATCACACGGGCAAGCTGGTCAAGTGATCCGGCAACCTCAAACTGGTCAAGCTATGATGAGTCATCCTCCTCAATCAGCAGGCGGGCCATCTCATTTTGGACAGGCTATGGTTAGTACTCCACAGCCGCAACAAAAACATACGGATCAGTTAATTAATGTCAATCCTGAAAAACCCCCCGTAGTTATTGGATCGACAAAGTATATGCATCGCTTCAAACCGCAACAACAAGTAAGTAATACAGTAAATCCAGAAGTCCCAACACCATCTTCGCTATCCGCCCATACGTTTACAGAGCAAGACTATAAAGACCATGCTGATATCAAACAAAATATTAATAAATCCAGCGAAACCTTGATGTTGAAAATTAATTTAATTACTGATCCAACAAAAAAAGAAGAAATAAAAGTGTTGATAGGAAATTTTTCTAACCTGGCTAAACAAGTTGATAAATTTTTTGGGAAAGGTAATTAATTGAATAAATTTCCAGACTATCTTGGTTTTCCTAGTGCTTTGCAGGAGTATTAACTTGATAGATCCACTTCACTGGACCCGCTGATAAAGTCAGCGGGAGACTAGTGAGGATGTCATCTCCCGTTACTATTATACCTCTCGATACACTTTTAACATATAATCCACTAGGGCCTATCAGTATCTCTCCAACTATAAAAGCGTAGATGCGAGTAAAATCCAACAGTAATTTGAGTTAAAAACCCAGATACAAGAATATTGTTGCTTGCTGTTAACCTTAAGTTAACGCCCCATACTATATTCTACCCCTGGTGGTAAGTTAACTGCAGCTAGCGTGCGGTGCATGACTTCTTCACAAAGCATCGATTATTTCCCTATTTCGGGGTAATCATAGCTTAACTAGAGCTAGGCCGGAAGCCTGGTATCTAGAATAGACA
>CAIQTY010000007.1 GCA_903874955.1 uncultured Alphaproteobacteria bacterium
AAATAATAAATATTAATATATGCTTAAATTAGAATTAGGGATTGGAAAATTGATACTGGTGGGTTCACCCCCCTAGTCTCT
Organism: uncultured Alphaproteobacteria bacterium; assembly: GCA_903874955.1. Classification (GTDB taxonomy): domain Bacteria; phylum Pseudomonadota; class Alphaproteobacteria; order Paracaedibacterales; family CAITNM01; genus CAITNM01. Next base: position 82 of record CAIQTY010000007.1, read on the forward strand.
CCATGGCTTGACCATAGAGTCTAGAGTCTAATGAGTAAGATCATTTATTTGGTTTGCTGGATCCTAGCAAGGCCAAGGAAAAATCCTGGGATTGCCCTCCCTCTGCGTCCCCACTGACATGCTCAAGCGAATTCAGTCTTTCCTATAAAATCTTAACAATACATTATATTAATAAAAATTCCTTATTTAACATTATTATTGCATTAAAAACACAATTTTGGTATTTAATAGTCTTTATTGTAATTTTTATACTATTTCAGGAGAAAAAATGAATTTATATAATGCAACAAAAAGCATAGGCTTGTTAGTATTAGTGACAACAAGTTTATTAAGTGCGTCTTCAACTTGGTCTTTGACGGAGGATGAACATTCTGTTGACGGTCAACCTGGTACAGAAAATATCAGTAAAGAACCTATGAATATAACCCTTAGAATGAGAAGTTTAAGGAATAGTCTTTTAGCGGAAAAGAAAAAACATTTGAAAACATTCAATGAACTTACATCAGCAAATAATGAACTATCTAAATCAACGAGAGAACTATCTGAATTAAGGAAAGAACTTTCCAATACAAAATGCACAATTGATGCGTTATTTGAAGTGTTTAACTTTCTGAAAGAGCCTGCTTTATTGTATACTTCCATTATTGTGAAGGAATATTTAACCGAAAATGATCGTAATAGTGATATTATAGGTTTCTTAAGATCTGTAGTGGTTGCTATTAAACAAGGGGTTTATTTTTCAACACAAGATGAAAAAGACGAGGCTGGCAGAGTTATTAAAACGGGTCAAAAAGCAACGAATGAAGCGATAATTAATTTTGAAAATTTGCTCAATCACATCCGATCTTCAGATAAACCAAAGGCCAGAGACCATGCTCACGATATAGAAAACACGATAAAATCATTAGGGCTATCTTTTTAAATCATACCAAATTAATTTCCTATTTTTGCAAAAGAAGGGCTGATTTTTTAGGCCTTCAAACTTATGCAATAGGTTTAGTCTATTGGTTGTGGCTTTTGCCAATTTTTTAAAAATCCGTGCACGGTTTTGCCAATCTTAATTGTGCAATCCACCGCACCATTTGTGTGACCCGATATAACGCAGAAGTTGTCTTCATAAGGCGGAGTATGATGCTTGTTATGGGATTTTGGATTTAAAATCAATCCAGAACGTTGTAAAAGTTTAACAAAAGCTGAGTTTTCTTTTGGATTACGGTGCGCCAAAAAGTGGAAATACTGTGATTGCGTAGCAATTAAACCGCTTAAAGCCATCATGTAAGAAGGCAGATGGTTACTCGATAAACTAGACAGAGCAGCCCCAGCAAGCATAACAAAATTTGCAACCCAAGACTGACGTGTAAGCCCCCAATAGCCTTTGTTTGAAATAGTTGGAGCGTAATGATGCAACGTGAAACTTATTATCGTTTTTCGAATAGCATGTGGTAAATTTTGATTATTACAATCTAAATTGTCCATTGCATAATGGAAGAGTCCTGTTAGAAAATCTGCCAATAAGTAACTTGCAACTGCACCCCCAAACAACTCAACTTTGGAAAGATGCTGCTGCGCTAAAGAAAGAAGACTCGTTTCTATGGCGGCCGTTGGCGCTAGAATCATGAGTTTATCAAAGACGGTATCGTGACTTTTTGACTTTCTTTCTTCTTCTTCCATCGATGTACCCATAAGGGCATAGCGTTCGTTTGCAAACGCAATAGCATCAAATTTTCCAGAAGTATCTTTGCCAGAAATACCTTTTCCAGAAAAGTCTTTGTTTGCCCCAGGGGTGAGGTCATTAACATTTTTCTCTGCAGCCAGTCTAAAATATTTTTTGAAACGAAGTTCTTTATGAACATTTGGCGTCGTGACAACAAGCTGGCTAGGTACCCTGAAAGCATCAGCCCCACCCAAAGAAGCTAAACCAAGCGCTAATGTCCTTAAAATATTAAGAGTTGAAGAAGGATTTGTTGTTCTTGAATGCGTGGGCTGTTCGGGAAGATTGGTCTCATCCAAGGTTGCTGCCTGAGACGTATTTGTGCACAAACACAATGTTATCACTAAAGTTAAAAATAATTTTGACATTTTGGACATATATTGCTTTACATTAAATTTAATCTTCTATACTGCAATTTTTAATTCATAATGGTTAACAAAAGGTTAAGAAAACTGGGGGAAAGAATTTTCTCTTTGATAAATCAAAATCGCCCACTGCTCCTAAGGCTCAGCACGATTGGCAAACCAAGCGTATGTTCTGCATATAGCAGCCTTCACTTTGCAGTGCCGTCGTTTTTATCAAGAAAGCTTTTTAGTTTTATATAGATTTTAGCAGCGTCCCCAGTAAATAACGTCCCATATGGAATCGCTGTGGCAGCAATACGTCGATCATGAGATGTAATAGTTTTTATTTCTGATATGAAATACTTAAACGCTAATACTGAAGACACCACCCCAAGAATACGATGACATTCTCCTGGTTTTTCCTTAAATATAGGAATTAAAATGCGCTTAATTTGCTCCATGTCAATTTCCGGATGCGCTAGACGGCCAGTAACGAAATCAACAAACCTCAGCATTAAGGTCTCTTCATCGCTACCTTCTTCTAAAGGAAGTGATCGGATTAAATCGAATTTTATCTGAGGATTTATACTATACAATATTCTATCTAGATTATCCTTATGAATATTAATGATATTTTCTATCTCACGTTTCTGATCGGATAATTGAGTTGCTAACGCATCTCTTTCTTCCTGCAGCTTTGTATACTCACGAAGAGAGACAACTTGCTTACCAACTGGCGTAGCGGCTAATTTTTCATCACGTTGTCGCGGTGAGGATGCATTTAGCGCCCCAATTACTAAAAACATCAGGAATAAAACATTTTTAAAAGTTTTCATTTTTTCACCCTTATTTTAGAATCAGAAATTACACTAAAATTTCAATATCATCAATAACTATTGATATGTCAAATATTATATTTTAAGCACCAAATAATGAATAAAGTATAAATATGATTGTTTTATTTAAGAGCGCGCGGCGTAATGAATCTTATTCGACGTTACTAATCTGGTTCCTAGGGTAGGCGTCCGAGGAAAAGTACTGGGTTTGCCCCACTAGTATCCCGCAGACTTGATCCGCGGGTCCAGTAACTAAGATCATTTATCTGGAATTTTTAGAAATTAGTATAAGAAGACTAATAAATTTATGATTTTCATAATGATTTGATCATAGGGCCTAATTTTTCCTATCACCCCTCAGCTACGATGCAAAAGAATTGTACGGTTTAGTAAGAATGATTAGAAAAACTGCTGCTCCCACTCAATGAAAACTGAAGACGAAAAATATAGCTAAAAAAAAGGGGAGACATTACTCTCCCCACTTTCGCTAAATTCAGTGATTATGCTTTCTTACGGTCGTCTTCTTTAACTTCGTATTCTGCATCGACAATTTTTTCACCCTCTGGCGTTGAATCAGGTGCAGCGAGAAATCCCCCCACCACACGTTCTCTTGCCCCAGGCACATGCGTTAATTCTAGCGCACCCCATCAATTCAAAATCTCCTCATTATTGGCAATTTTAATTATAAATTAACAATATTATGTTTAAAATTAAATTAAGCATTGATTTTTGATTTTGATAGATAATAAAGGTTACGTCATGGGTAAACAGATCGTTAAAATAAAGCTGGTTCTTTTTATCCTTGTCTTTAGCCTTCTTCCTTTTATATCAGCCCATATCCTGTTCGATTCTCACAAAAACGGACACTTAAACCACCAAGATCTTGGCAACATCAACTCTGGTATTGCCGGCTTTATCGTTCTTGGTATGTTCATTGCTGCGCGCTACGGTGCCAAAATAGAAAAAGTCGTATACTCTCTGCAAAATTTGGCAAACGGCAATAAAAACACCACCATTTATTTTCAAGGGGAACATAACGAATTTGGTCACATAGCCGATGCGATCAAGGTTTTTCAAAAACTTCTCGTAGCCGTTGAAGAAATAAAAAACCAAGAACAAAAAAATACTAAGGCAGGTTCGCAAGCTGAAAAAACTTATCCGCAAGAAGGCGCATACGAAGCGATTAATTTTGCCATCGGATCAATTATCACCAAGGCCCAGTCTTGTTTATCAGAAGCAACCACCATGAATGCAAGCGTCGATCGGCTTTCCAAAAACTCCCAGTCCTTTGCGGAATTAGTTGGGAAAGCTATTCAAAGTACAAATAACGTTACGTCCTCAACCGATGAATTAGCTTTTTCCATAAAAGAAATTGGAAACCAAGTCAGCCAAGCCAGCGAGATCACCCAAGCAGCTGTTTCAACGACAAACCGCACCAACCGGGCGGTACAAGATCTGTCAGAGGCGGTCGAGCGTATTGATAAAGTCATTAATCTCATTTCAGATATCGCTGAACAAACCAACCTTTTAGCGCTCAACGCCACCATCGAAGCCGCCCGCGCCGGAGAAGCCGGGAAAGGCTTTACCGTGGTCGCAGCCGAGGTTAAAAACCTGGCAAACCAAACCACAAAAGCCACTGAAGACATTGAAACCCAAATAAGCTGCATTCAAAATGCAACCATCGATTCCGTCAATGCCATCGATGAAATCACTAAAACCATTAAAGAAATGGATAAAATATCTTCATCGATTTCTCTTGCCGTTGCCCAACAAGGCGAGACAACCGAGCGAATCGGCCAAAACACCCAAAATGCCGCCGCAAGCACCAAATCTGTTGAAGAAAAAACCAGCATTTTAAATGATGAATTTGAAACGATCAGTTCAAATTCAAGAGCTATTCACGAAATGATCGCCCATATCATGAGCGAAGCTCAAAATTTGCAAAAAAACCTTTAAAGATTGTCATGGTGCCAAAGGGTTTAACGTATGGATGAACTACTCGTTGATTTTTTATCAGAGACAACCGAAAGCCTCGCTCAGCTAGATAATGATCTCATCGTCTTAGAAAAAGATCCTAATAACACCGATATCCTAAATGGCATCTTTCGTACCTTGCACACCATCAAAGGCACCTGCGGATTTCTTGGATTTCAGCGGCTTGAACTGGTAGCCCATGCCGGTGAAAGCGTTTTGGTTAAAATTCGCGACAACCAAATTGATGCTTCATCAGAAATTATTTCCCTGATCTTTCAATGCCTTGATGCCGTTAAGTTTATTGTCACCGAAATGGCTGAACATGGATCTGAGCCAGAAGGCGATGACAATTTTCTCATCGCCCAGTTAAGCATAGCGGCCGAAGGACATAAAGAAGACACAAAAGTTGAATTACCCGAGGCGCCTCAAGAAGTTCCCATAGCGACCGGCCAGAATGAAAATCAACCGCCTGATTCCGCACAAGACGCTGGCTGGGATAACTTTAAACATGAACCGGAAAAAGACGCAACGCAACATGAGCAAGCTCCCCTTGATCCGCCCCCCTCAACCTCCCCTGTGCCAGCCGTGCCCCTTGCTGCCCCCGTTGAAGAGAAAAAACCCAAAGCCGAAAAAGCCGAAGGAGAAAGCTCCCTACTTAATCAAAACGTCAGGGTCAACGTTAAGCTTTTAGAAAACCTCATGAACACGGTAAGCGACTTGGTGCAAACCCGCAATCAGCTGTTTCAAATCTTTAAAAATACCGACAACCCTAAGGCACACACGTCTTTAAATCACCTTAGCCACATCACCTCAGAACTCCAGACAGGCCTGATGAAAACCCGCCTACAACCGATAAGTAATGCCTGGGCCAAAATTCCTCGCCTAGTCAGAGACCTTGCCCACGACACCGGTAAACAAATTGAGTTAGAAATGATCGGCGAGGAAACCGAACTCGACCGCCAAGTTATTGAATCAATCAAAGATCCGCTTACCCACATGATCCGCAATTCCGCCGATCACGGGCTTGAATCCCCTGAAGATCGCCTTAGAGCCAACAAACCCGAAATAGGCAAGATTACCCTTAAAGCCTTCCACGCAGGTGGGCTAGTCATTGTCGAAATTGCCGATAATGGCCGCGGCCTACCCATTGAAAAAATCAAAGAAAAAGCCCTCAAAAACGGCATTGTCACCCAAGACGTGCTGCAAACCATGACAGAAAGTCAGGTCTTTCAATTTATTTTTAGCTCTGGTTTTTCAACCGCTGAAAAGGTTACCAATATCTCTGGTCGAGGCGTCGGCATGGATGTGGTCCGCAGCAATATCGAAAAAATTGGCGGAACCGTTGAGGTTAAATCAGTAGCTGGAAAAGGCTCAACCTTTACCATTAAAATTCCCCTAACCGTTGCGATCGTCTCAGTACTTATCGCTGAGATTGATGGCTACCGCTTTGCCATTCAACAACTCAGTATTTTGGAACTTGTTAAACTTAGCAACGCTTGTGAAAGTAAAGTCGAATACCTCTACGATAAGCCGGTACTGCGCCTGCGCAATAAGTTAATCCCTTTGATCAACCTCAGGGAATTTTTAGGGATGAAACAGGAACTTGATCTGATGGTGGAAGGGGATTTCAATAAATCCCACATCATCGTGCTTCAGGTCGGCGTCGAGGTCATTGGTCTCATCGTCGATAAGGTCCATGATATTCAAGAAATTGTCGTGAAACCCGTGCCGTCTCTACTTAAACATATTCCCATCTATGCGGGCAACACCATCCTTGGTGATGGCAGCGTGATCATGATTCTTGATCCAAACGGATTGGTCACTTCCCTTGGCGACAAACACAACACCGAATCACTCAACGAGGCCTTCGCCATCGAACATACCATCCACGATGTTCACCAACGCGATGTATTTTTAGTCTTTTATGCAGGCGATGAAACCCCCAAAGCCATCGCCCTTTCTGCCCTCACCCGGCTAGAGACCATCGCCATGGAAAAAATTGAATTTTCTGACAATAAAGCCTTTATTCAATACCGCGGCAACCTTATCCCCCTAATCAATTTAAGCGGATCTTCCGATTTCCCAAACGAGGGCATCAAACCAACCTTCATCTTATCTAACGCCCAGCACACCATGGGGGTCATCATCGATGAAATCGTTGATATTTTGGAAGAAGAAATGGATGTCCAAATGAAGTCCATCACCCCCGGAAAACTTGGCACTATCGTATTAAGAAATCATGCTACCGACATTATTGACGTGGAATACTACTTCCAAAAAGTCTACCCAGGTGAGGTCAACACCTCTTCAAAAGAACAAACCAAGAAAAATATTCTCTACCTTGGCGATAACGTCTATGGTATCAGCGTTCTAACCCCGCTGCTGCAAGCCGAAGGCTACCATATTTTAAAATTCGACCAAATCAATCAAGCAAGGCCTTACCTTGTTCCAAGCTTTAATATCAACACGATCATCCTCGACCTTGATTCCCCACCAAAAGATTTTATCAGAACTGATCTTGCCTCCCTTAGGAATGAATCCCCAATTCCCTTAATGGCGCTATTGAATCAAGACCAAATCGAAGAACAGGATAACGGCCAAAATCCCCTTGATGACATCCCTTTTGTCAGCAAATCCAACCGCAGCCAAATCATCGGCAAACTCAATGAAATCATCAAATTACAAGCCCATAACAGCCAAGGGGTGGCCCTATGATAGAAACCACACCCTCTTTTGAACAAGAATACCTCACGGTTCATATTGAAGACGCGCTTTTCGGCATTCCCGTTAAAAAAGTTAAGGATGTTTTTTCAAGCCAACCGATTATGCCGGTGCCCCTTGCTTCTTCTGATATTCTTGGGGTGATGAATCTTCGGGGTAATATTGTCACCGCAATTAATTTACGCGAAAGGCTTAGCCTTTTTGAACAAGCTAACCCCAAAAAAGGTATGCATGTCGTGGTGGAATACGGCGATGAACTCTATAGCCTGGTGATCGACAGCGTGGGAGAGGTCCTCTCCCTTCCGCCCGAAACTATTGAAGCCGCTCCCTCTATTCTCGATCCTAAGTGGCGAGAGGTTACCTCCGGCGTTTATAAACTCAAAGACAAATTACTGATCATTTTGAACTTGGATAAAATCTTGAAAAATTCATAAAGGGCGTGCTGAGGGAAAGCACACCCTTTTTAAGTTTATGAACAGTTACTGCCCATGAGATGGGAGAAAAATACTACCATTCATAATTAGGATTAGGCATCGATTTATACTTGGGGTCTATCCGGTCATCATCGGAATCGTCTGTTGGATTGTGAAAAATGCCGCGGCGATCCCTAGAGCGTTCCCGATCATCATCAGAATCTTCACTTAGATAGCTCAAGATTTTGCTATTGTCTATTAATGAGGGGAAGCTTGTCACCAAATTACTTTGGGCTGCCAATGCATTCCGTTGGTTGCCACCTCTTGGATAAGCAATTCGTCGATCATCATCATTTGCATAATCCCGACGACGATCCTGGTTTGAATTTGCTCTTGTATTCGTTCTCAAATTAATGCCTGTTGAATGTTGGCGATAGCTCTCCTCGTACCATTCGGTAATTGTTGTTAAAGAAAGACCGCTCAAGCTTACTAGCGAGTTCAAATCACGATGCTGAGTTAGATCAACTTTTCTTGCACAAAAAATAGAAAAATTTGCAACACAACGAAGAATTTCGAAATGGTTAAAAAGAATATTATTAGAATCTATTCTATGGTTCAGATATTTCGATAATTGAACATCTTCTTGGCCAGCATGAGTGTATATAATTGCCGCAGACATCACTGCCTGAAACATCTTTTTTTTCTGTTGAGGGTTTGCTATGCGCGTTGTATCTACCTTATTTCTATCGGTCAAAATATTGTTAATATTATCTGTGTACCCACTAAGCTTTTTAATACCCGTAGGTTCATCTTGGCTAATAGGTAAGTTATAATAATTGGCGCGATTACAATTATTTTGATAAACGATATCAACCCCATCAGCACAGACGTTACATGCTAAAAGATTCAAGAAAACAAATAATATTAAAGCGTTTTTGCAATAAAAATTCATCTTATTCCTTTTTTAAAATATTAATGATACAAATCATATAGTATTCTGATCTTAATATGTCAATAACTTTATTGCATATTTATTCGGCGTTTTGAGATTTATATTGTTTAAAGTTGGATTTTTTGGTAACAGATACTGAACCCGCTGACTGATTAGCAAGAAACTAGCGAAAGTATCCCTACCCTTTAAGTCTTTCTAGGTCTTGAACTTAGGAACCAGTGCGTACCATCGATTTATATTTATAGGGATATTAATCAAAAATTAATTTATTTGTGTTTAATTTTATTGTTATTACAAAATAAAATATCGCGTTTTGGCAAAAGGCAGGGGTGAAAATTATGAAGACTTTTTCAAAACTCAGCCCCCTAACCTCCCTATGGGTTTTTTTAATGAGAAGCTTTTTAAAAATTGCCCCGGTGCTGATGTTTGCCAATTGCTTTGGTTTTGCCTATAGTGCATCGCCGTACTTAAAAGATGAAAATCAACTTGAATGTAATACCGTATCACCCGCCTTATCATCTCCATGTTTGGGCCCAAGTTCCATTATAAAATATCCGCTCCTCGTTGCCGCAGGATATGAAAAAGAGTTACATGCCACATACCATTCATTGGCTACTCAACACCGCCCAGCATTTATTGATGCAACTAATCGCATCACAGCAAGCCTGAATCCTAATATTTATGCAAGCTTTAGGATGAAACTCATTAAAGCAATATCTCTGCTCGATGCAGCTAATTTTCCAAAAGTTAATGCTGATTTATTCACCTTCCAATTGCCCTATGTATTAGGAATCCTTATCACTGAAGATATCCCTGCTCTCATGACCCAATTATTGAGCATTAAAAATGTTGGTGCACGCACCCACTGGATTCAAAGCACATTTTGGCGTGAACATTTAGAGCGAGAAGAACAAGTATACCGATTTCTAAGCAGGTCTAATAATGATGATATTAACCCTATTAATCGTTCCCCAATCGCACCGCATTCCTATACGCAACCGCAGCTTCTGGCAAAGCGTCCTGTGGGTGGGCAATCTCTGGCCTATTACCCTCAATTTTAGTTGGTTTCAGGAATAGAGGAATTAGCATCCTATTTGGACCCACCAATAGGTATGAAAGATTGAGCATCAATAACAAATTCATTGGCATATAAGGGGCTAATCACTTTTTCAGGATTAAGACTACGTCCATCGCTAGGAAGTTCAAATCTTTTTTTAGTAATTTCTGTTTCTCTTGCTTTTCTGGATTCCGTTTGTTTCTCATACCTTCCTGAACCCATTACCTCCCAATTAAAGAGAGTCAGAGGGGAAATTTTAGAACGGGAAAACTTAGAAAAAGGAGACCTTGGTGATCGCGGCAAAGGCAGACCAGGTATATTGCTAACTTTGAGTGGATTAGTCTTTTGGCCGTGGCTAAAAGACGGTGTCGTAGCGATTTGATTTTCTTTTTCTTGTTGGCAATGCAGCCCAGACTGCCCAGCAACAGTCATACTGCTGAAAGCTTTACACAAAGGGGTATCAGAAGGAAAATCAGGATCACCATCCATTGGCGTTGAAGCAAAAAGCGATACGGAAAACCCCAAAAAAATTATTATAGTTAGCATAAAAAAAACCCTATTTGTAAGTAAAAATTTATAAAAATTTATCATAATTTTTTGTAAAATCAATGTAAGTAAAGCAACAAAACTCATAAAAAATTGAAAAAATAAAATATTGTCGCCCTAACAGCTTTTTAAAAACCTATCATGAAAGGTATTAACAAAAGGTTACCTACAAAAATTTTTTAGGGGCTTTTTGCAATGATCGTTATACTTACTTAAGTAAACTCCAATATCTATGGGTGAATGCTGCAACCTGCTGATGTGCAAAAAAAGCCGAAAACATTCTTTAAGTTTTTCAAAAATCGGCTCATCAAAAACATTGAACATAACGCGAAAAAAGCGGAAAGTGCCCTTTGGGAAAATCAGGCACGGCCAGAGCAGTTGGAACCCACCGACAAACCATGGAATACCTGGCTCATTTTAGCCGGCAGAGGATTTGGAAAAACCCGTACCGGTTCCGAAACCGTGTGGAGTTGGATCAAAACCAAGCGCTTTAATCGCATCGCCCTGGTCGGACAAACCCTCATTGAAGCACGCCATGTCATGATCGAAGGCGAAAGCGGTTTGCTGAATGTGATAGATAAAACTGCCTTAAAAAGGTATAGCAAAAACGATGGCCTGTTAGAGTTTAAAAACGGGGTAAAGGTGCAACTGTTCGCCGGTGACCGGTATGAGCGTTTGCGCGGCCCCCAGTTCGATGCCGCCTGGGTTGATGAGCTTGCAAAGTTTAAATATCCAGAACTTTTTTGGCAGCAGCTCATGCTGTGTTTACGCCTGGGCAAAGATCCTAAATGCATCATCACCACCACGCCAAGAAAAAACCCCCTGCTCAACACATTGCTAAAGGATGAAACCTGCCATGTTACAAGGGGATCAACCTTTGATAACGCAGCAAATTTAGCGCCAAATTTTATAGAAAATCTTCACAGGCAATTTCACGGAACCCGCCTAGAGGCTCAAGAAATTTATGCACAAATGCTCGATGAAACCGAAGGCGCCCTGTGGAACCGGGATTTAATCGTCTATGAATCCCCACCTACCGAAGAATGGCAACGGGTTGTGATCAGCGTTGATCCGGCCGATACCAACAAAGAAACCAGTGATGAAACCGGTATTGTCGTCATAGGCCTGCACGCCAATAAACAAGCCTATGTGCTTGAGGATGCCACGATGAAATCAAAACCCAATCAGTGGGTTAAGAAAGTGGTCGATTTATACCACCTTTATAAGGCGGATCGCGTCGTAGCAGAGGTCAACAAAGGAGGTGACATGGTGCGCGACCTGTTATTAGCCCAGGATGATCACATTAGTTTCAAGGGGGTACGCGCCACCCGCGGCAAGGCAATTCGCGCTGAACCAATTGTCAATCTTTACGAACAAGGCAAAGTTAAACACAAGACCCCCATGGGATTCCTTGAAAAGCAATTGTGCGGCTTTGTGCCAGAAGCTTCCAGAGCATCGCCCGATCGACTCGATACCCTGGTTTGGGGATTGACCGATTTGTTCCTAAGCGGTGAAGGCGCATACCAATATAAAGTTTGGGTGTAGATTTTTCATTTTGTGTTTAATCTAGGGGATGGAAGACTAGAAAAGACTTCTTCACCAACTAATTTTTCTAGTGTACTTTGTGGGATTTTTAGAAAAGCCTCGAATTTTTGATCAGCATATCTGATATCCTCAAAAGTACGATGCGTTGCAGATTGTCCATCACCGGTGAATTCTCCACTCACATTTTTCAAGTCTTTCTGTACCGCTTGAATTGTTGTTGTTATACTATTTCCAAATTCAATAGTAATATTCTCTTTTGATGATATATTCATTCCTCTTTTCAAGACTGGCTTAGGAAGGAAAGAAAATTCCTGATCACTTGGAATAGTTGATGATTCATTTGTATCTGAAGATGCATTCATTTGGGAAACAGCACCTATAACCAGAAGTGAAAAAATGGCAAAATTTTTGATTGTCTTGTGCATGAAAATTCTCCTATTCGGTTAAATTAAAAATGTAAAAGAATCAAAAGTTTTTATTTTTGATGATGGTGCATAAATTTCCAACCAACAAAATCTAGAAATAGCTCTAAGAATGATTTTACCCTAGCTGGAAGGCCCGAAGTTGCCACGTTAAATGCAGCATCAACGATTGCAAGTTCAACTGAAGATATATTTGCTCTTGGAGTTTCTATCGCTGCTTCAGTTGCTTTCGCGATTGTTACCAAATCATTTCCAATTAAGGGGAAGGTCGCAATCTCTGCGTTAAGCACTGGCGATACAATCTTAAGCGCCTCAACCCCGATAAGTTCCAGATCTTTTTGAAGAACGGATTCCTTAACAAGGGTTTCATTATGGGTTTGATTTTTAGGAAAGGAAAAATCATGTTGAGGCCCCTTGAGGAAATTTAAGAACGGATTGCTGAGTGACGTAGCCCTTGTCATCGTGGCTGCAAGCACTAGAGAACCTATCACAAGATTTCTTGTTGAAAACACTTGGTGTCGGCATGATGCTTGCCTGTTAAGACTTGATGAATCGTCATCAAATCCACCAAGGCTGCTAGAAGAAGCATTAGCCTGGGTAATAGCTCCTAAGAACACAAGAGATAAAATCACAAAATTTTTTGCTAAATTAACCATAAAGCACTCCTTTTTTATAAAAATTAAAATAACCCCCCATATAAGAATAATAATATTAAAAAAGTTAACAAATAGTTATTTTATTTCTTTTTTTAATATATTTTAGATTTATTATAATAATAAAAAATAAAAACAAACACTTATTCGCACCATATAAAAAAACGCACAGATTTCCCTATGCGCATAGAAATTTACACGACTTTGTCGGAATCAGTCTCTAGCGATCGCTCTATTGTGATAGATTCTGTACTATTTGAATTTTTTTTTGGAACTGATTTTTCTTCAATAAAATCAATTATCAACCTAATACTCTCATCAGGTATTATCTTACTATTGAGCAATTCAAAAGTTGCATCTGTTGCAACATCCTCAACGGCTGAAATATCTGATACATAATCAACTATTGTGGTTTGCACCGCTTTAAAGAATGATCCTATAACTGTTTGGACTAGAGGTATTCTAGGAAGCTGTTTGCTAATGCTCGGCCATAGGTCTTGCAAAACATTAATAGCGAAGGTTTTAACAAGCTCTCTCACTTGGGGATCTTTGAGTAAAACTGAAGAAAAATTCCGGGCAAGTTCCAGATTATGCTCGGTTGTATTGATATACGGATAGAGTTTAGCTGAGTCTTTCACAGGCAAAATATTAAACCCTATAGCTTTTTGATGTTCAAAAAAATTAGCATCATTTCGACTATTTTGTGGTGCGCATAATAATAAAGCGTGACCACGTTTTGAAAAGGGAGATCTTGAAGAGTGTGGATTAAAACCATTGGCCCTACCCATGGACGCGAAGACCACAAAGGAGCCGATGACAAGATTGCGTGCAGAAAATGGATGACGAGTGTTTGAGGCAGATTTGCCGACACTTGGTGGATTGTCGTTTATATCAAAGCCGTAGTCGATTTTAGATGAGCCATAAACCTGGGTAACTACCCCGAAAAATAATACTAAAGCCATTGTGAATTTTTTGATTATATTATTCATGAATTTCTCTCAGGGGGCTTAGACAAAAAAAACAAGCTATCAGTACTTAAAATCATCGTTACCTTGTATTGCTGACATAAAATTGTAGGTCTTGTATAAAATCTGATTTTAACCTTATTAAAACACGCACAGGTTTCCCCGTGCGCATTGACCTAAATTTACTAGCTATTTTTGATTGTTACCGCTAAATTGATTATTTCTTTTGCTATTAGTTACGTTAGCTGAAGTTACTGCAGCAGCAAATGGTACAACCACTGGTGACAAAATAGCCTCTTTATGATGTTCACATAGTTCAAGTTTTGCATAGGTTTCAAAATCGACTAGCTTAGCATTCGCAGCCGCTAAAGCAGCATCAAAATCTTTTATAGCTTTTATAAGAACATCGTTAGCAGCAGCTCCTAGATAACTTTCAAACTTTCCAATTTTAGCAGATTCTGCTTTTTCTAGAGCAAGAACATTATTGTAAGCAGTTATCACATCGCCCTTTAATATCGCTAGCTCTTTGCTTGCACCATCGCGAAGAGTTTGAAGCTCAGATGATGCTAAATTTTTAATATCGCCATATGATTTACTTACTTGAGTTTCAAATGCAGTTAAGTCTTTGCTTAAAGTTGTACGTATAGTTTGAATTGATGCTGGCAGACTATCTTCTAGACTTTTAAATTCAGCTTTAATTGATGAAACATAGCTATCTAATTTACCATGAACAGTGCCCCACAAGTTTTCTGATTCAGCAACAACTTCACCCCAACCTGTTGTTAGTGCAGTGCCTATTACTTTTGATTCATTCACGGCTGCACCTTCAACAGCCCAGAAGTCTTTTTCAGCAGTTTGTTCGATGCCCCAAAATGCTTTTTTAACTAGAGGAATATCTTTTGTTATTTCAGTCTCTACTTTAGAAGCAGTAGATTTCGCCCATTGTTCAGTTGCATTAATTGCTGATACTGTTTGATTAGCGACAATTCCAGCATCTTTTTTAAATTCTTTACCAATAAATTGCACATCTTGGAAAAGTGCTTTTTCTACTGGTGCGAGTTGTTTATTAATATTATCACATAGGTTGCTGAACCATTGGTTAGGACAAGTAGGTAGTTTTGGAGCAGGAGAAGAAAATCCAGTAGCTCTGTTAATGGTTGCTGCCGCTACCAAACCTGTGAAGAGGATATTTCTAACTGATAATGGGTTAGCAGTTCTTCTTGAAGATGATTGAACAGAAGTATCATCGTTCACGAACGGACGATTGTCAGATGCAGCATTCGCCTGTGCGATTGTGCCCAAAAATAGTAATGATGCAATTGTAAAATTCTTTATAGTTCTATTCATAATATTCTCCTATATAATTCAAATAAAATAATCATATGTAGAAATAAATGTTTTCCACGTTGTTATAATATTAATTTAAAGGTTAATAATTAGTTAATTTTTAGGGAGTTAATAAACTGACTTTGAATGGAAATTTTTGGTCATATTATTACTTTTGGGTATAAAAAACACGCACAGGTTTCCCTGTGCGCCTTGTATAAGTCTAGTACGCCTTTTATTTACTAAATTTTACACATTATTTTTTTGGAGCTGGAGCTGGAGCTGGAGCTACAGGAGCTTTTGGAGTAGAAGCCTTAGTCTCCTGAGAAGAATGTTTCACTTTTAGTTCTGAAACATCATCTTTAAGATCTGATAATAGTTTTAGTAACAGTTGCGTCTCACTCACTGCGGCTCGTTCTGCATTTTCTAGGTCGGTTTTTACTGCATCTTCAAAAGGTAACAATTTAGTTCCTAGAGAGCGAAGTTCTTCTCGCACTACTAATTTACTTGTTTGCAAAGCCTTTTTGAATGCATCAACAGAATCACCAAATTGACCTTGTGCTTTCCCACGAAGAAATTGTAGATTTTTTTCACGATCTTCAGGTTTCACTTGTGTTTTTTGATCTTTACATACGCTCTGCACTTTTGTTTTAACAAGATCACATTCACCTTCTACTTTTGAAACAACGTCTTGCCATACGTCCTGCGCTTTAGTTTTAACAAGATCATATTCACTTTCTACTTCTGAAACAAAACTTTTTGCCGTGCTAGCCGCTGCATTTTCAAGAGATGAAAGATTTTGCTCTAAATATAGAATGTCTTTTTTTTCTTTCTCTTCGAAATATTGCCATGCGTTCTGCGCTTTAGTTTTAACAACATCATATTCATCTTCTGCTTTTAAAAGTAGACTTTTTGCCGCGCTAGCTTCTGCGGTTTCAACAGATGAAATGTCTTGCTCTAAATCTAGAAGGCAATTTTGTTCTTGCTTTTCGAAATCTTGCCATGCGTTCTGTGTTGCATTTCTAGCAAGAGCAAAATCAGTTACTACAACTGAACTGATCTGTTTTAAATCAGCGACTACTTCGTTTTCAAGTGGTTGAAATCTGTTGAAGCCGAACCAATTTGTAAATCGATTAGGGGTCGCTGGCGCACTAAATCCAGTAGCTCTACCTACTGTTGCTGCCGCTACCAAACCTGTGAAAAGGATATTTCTAACTGATAATGGGTTAGCAGTTCTTCTTGAAGATGATTGAACAGAAGTATCATCGTTCATAAACGAACGGTTGTCAGATGCAGCATTCGCCTGTGCGATTGTGCCCAAAAAAAGTAATGATGCAATTGTAAAATTCTTTATAGTTCTATTCATAATATTCTCCTATATAATTCAAATAAAATAATCATAAGCAGAAATAAATGTTTTCTGCATTATTATAATATTAATTTAAAGATTAATAACTGGTTAATTCTCCCAAATGCTCAAATACTATAAAACATCATTAAAAGGTGGGCCTGTTTTGCTTACTCGTGCTAAAATGCAAACATGAATGATCGTTACCTTACTTTTAAACACATGGATTCTGGTTATCAGCCAGGCAAGCCGATTATTAGAGATGTCCATTTTTCTATCGAGCAAGGTGCATATTGCGCAGTGATTGGTTCTAACGGGTCGGGAAAATCAACTTTTTTAAAGCTGATTGCAGGCCTATTAAAACCTTCAAAGGGTAGTCTAGATCATAATTTTAAGGCGATTGCTTATTTGCCGCAAAATGGAAACTTTAACCGGACGTTCCCTATTTCGGTTGCGGATGTTTTGAAGATGAGCAAATACGTAAACTTAAAAAGCAAGTACACAACAAAGTCCCTTTTAAAAGCCCTTAGTACGGTAAAACTTTCTGTTGATTTGGACCGGCCAATTCAGGAACTTAGCGGCGGACAATTTCAGCGCGTTTTATTTGCAAGGCTACTACTCCAAGAGCCTGATCTATTGTTACTTGATGAACCGTTTAACGGCATTGATGAAGAAACCATTAATGATTTATCTAGTGTTTTAGGCGATCTGCATCAAAAAAAGAAAACGATTATTATCGCTATTCACGATTGGCATTTTGTAAATAGTTTTGTGCCAACTATTATTGAGGTAGGTAATGGTCACCTGACCGTTCGCCCAAACCAAAATTTAACGCGGTAGGTCCCATGCACAGTTTGTGGAACATTTTTTTAACGCCTTTTGTTGATTATGCTTTTATGCAAAAAGCCTTGATCAGCTGCGTTTTTTTGTGCATTTCTGCCGTGCCGCTCGGGGTTTTTTTGCTTCTCAGGGGGCTTAGCCTGGTGGGCGACAGCCTATCCCATGGTATATTACCTGGCATTGCCCTTGGGGCAATATTTTTTGGTATGTCGCCGATTCCCTTATTCATTGGCGGTATTACAGCAGGGCTGATTGTGGCCTTTATTTCAAATCGCCTGAGCGCAAAATCGATCATTCCAGAAGATGCAAGTTTTACGGTGATTTACAGTCTTTCCCTGGCGCTTGGGGTGCTGATTCTGTTTCACCATGGAACCAACACTAATGTGCTGCATTTATTGTTTGGAAGTGTTCTAGGAATTGATTATACAACCCTTTACCTGATTGCGTT
The DNA here is from genome assembly GCA_903874955.1 of uncultured Alphaproteobacteria bacterium. GTDB lineage: Bacteria > Pseudomonadota > Alphaproteobacteria > Paracaedibacterales > CAITNM01 > CAITNM01. Next base: position 18,183 of record CAIQTY010000007.1, read on the forward strand.
TGTGTGTTTAATCACCACCATTTATTTGGCAAAGTGGCGAAAATTATTACTGATGTATTGCTTTGATCCGCTGCTCTTTCAGGTTGCGGGAAAACACCATAAGCTGCTAATGTTTAGCTTTTTTGCGCTTGTAGTCAGTAACCTTGTCGCAAGCTACCAGGCGATCGGAACGCTTTTGGCCCTGGGACTCATGATGCTACCCGCCATAACCGGCAGACTTTTGTGTACCCATTATCGGCAAATTTTCAAAGTCAGTTCACTCGTCGGCATTATGGGATGCTATGCCGGCCTGCTTGTTTCATACCATGCAGACTGGCCTTCTGGTCCATCGATTATTCTATGCCTTGGCATTCAATGTTTGGGTGTATACGCTGTCAAGCAAAGAAGAAGAATTCATTAGCTACGTTTCACTTTTCTAACCGAGCGCTGTAGATAATTTGCTGAAGACCATCTTTATTCTAGAAATTTATGGTATGCTTGATTTTTGTGTCCTTTTAAATACAGTATTTTATGATTTAATCAAAAAGATAAGGTCTCTACTTACCGTTGCAGAAGATATATCCCGCTGAGTTTCCATATAATCTTTACGATTAAACCATTCTTTTTGAAGGCGTGTTTTTGAAAAAATCAATCTTGAACCAGAATCTTGTGGAACCTTTGAAGCTACTTTTGAAAAATCTATCAGCGCTTTAAAAATAATTTCTAACGAGAATTCAATAAAGACAGTAGATTCACCAGCTGCATCGCTTTCCCCAAGGACTTGATAATACTCTTTTTGATGCTCTTTTACTAAAACTTCCACTGGGATATAGCAAAAAATTAGATCCTCTTTCATTAGCAAGAGCTGCTGCCATAATCTACCCATACTGCCATTACCATCTTGAAATGGATGAATAAATTCTAATTCATAGTGAAAAATACAGGCTTTTAAAATCCAGGGAAGTTCAGCAATCTGCATATACTTAAAAAGATCCAGCATTAACTCTGGAACTCTTTTAGAGGGAGGCGCCACATGGCTAACTTCAACTCCTTTGAGTATACCAACATCTTTACTGCACCAACGCCCGTTTTCTGTTACCAGTGACTGCATTAAAATTTCGTGCGCTTTGAGTAAATCATCGATTTGCAAAGGATTAAAACCCAAAAGACGGTCGTAAACTTGCAATGCATTTTTAACTTCTAGAATATCTTAAGCTGGGCCTAATACTCTTTTGCCTTCCAATAAATCAGTAATCTTAGCAATGGTTAAAGTATTCCCTTCTATAGCAAGAGAAGCTTGTATTGTTTTAATGCTATTATTACGGCGCAATGTTAAGGGAATGTCGGCAAGTTTTCGCTCTTCAAGAATACCAACTTCTCTTGCAATATCTTGCAAAAGCTTGAGTATTTTAGGGGTTATAGTAAAAGGGGTCATATATCTTTTTATGTCATATAATATGATACTATCAAGTGCACTACATCATGATGATTTGCCCTCATTTAATAAGATTATTTCGTTGCAATTAGTTTTCTGAAATAGATTGCTTTATCTTTCTGTTTTTCTTCATAACTATTTTTTCTAAGAAGCGCTGTCATGGCAGCGTTGTCTTCCGAAACATTGAATAATACATAGTCTACACCCATCTGAGCTTTGTGGGCTTTGGCTATTCCTTCAATGGTCATAATAGCTTGCTCTGCATAACCTTTTCTACGGTGTGCTTCATCTATGCCAAACCAGCTGACATGTAAGATATAGCCCATAGGCCACATAACTGCAAAGCCAACTTCAGTATCATCTTTGATAGTTTTTATTTTAAACCCATTTCTGATTAATTTTTGTTTTTCATGTTTGGAAATTACTTCGCTATCTTTTGAATAACAAAACTCTTTAAGAGAAACTGTCACTGTTCCAGCTTCTAAGTAAATAGGACTATTGGCTTTTGTGCGGTGAAATTTCTTTCCATCTTCAAAAAGTTTAGTACTCTCAATCATATTCTCAGGGAGACTAGATGCATTAATAGATTGAGCTAGCACTACGGCAATAAAAAGTAAGTTTCTTAACATTATATTCCTCACAAACTTTCATAAATTTAAACTTTAGAGTATTTTAAATATAAAAAATCCACCATGTCAATAATTTAACGCTAAATAAATAAAGCAGGAGATATATTTTTTTCTGAAAAAGACGTAAATAGCAGCTCTTTTCAAATCTTATGGCAACTTCAAGCTAAATCAGCTCAATATCCCCCTCAAATTTAATCTCAACTTTCATAAAGGAGCACCTAAATGGTGCTCCTATTATTTTCAGATTGGGTGAAATCAATAACCTAATTTTTGATATATTATTTCTCATGGTTTGAATCGTTGATTTTTTTAAAGCTTAATGCTACTCATCGTGATAACTAATAAAAACATCAAGGAATAAGGCGAGATGAGGAATAAAGCACACATGATTGCAAAATTTGCCGCCTTATTTGCGGCTACCCTTTTGGGAATAAGGGCCTCCAGTATTCATGACGATGGCGAAAGTAGCTCACAATCATCCGCATCGAGCACTCACCTGAATTCACAGCTTAATTCACCTTCTTCTTCAAAAAAAAAGGATAGCAATGAAATCATCGAGGTCAGTACACAACTAGAGATTGGAAAATTGTGGTTTGGAAGAGGGGATTATGAGCGCTCAATTGTAATACTAAAGAGTGTCAAAAAAATGGATGAACGTACCCCAGAAGAAGAAGCAACATCTTATTACTGGATCAGCTGTGCTTTTGCAAAAATGCGGGAAGGTACCAAGGATGAAGAACAGCGTAATGACTATTCTAAAAGAGGTGCTAAATATTTTATCAAAGCAGCTGAAATAAATGAGAATAATACATTTGCCTTAACAGGAGATTTAACAAAGCTTGTTCCAGAAAGCGTTTTAAGTTTTGTTAGTAAACTTAAAGAGCAAGAACAAATTAAGGTTTGCAAAAAAGCCCTCAAACTAAATTCTGATCAAGGTTTCAGGCAAAAAATTCTAGCGCTATTAAATGCTAAAGAGGATTAAAGTTAACTCTTTGCCCCCTCAAAACTGCTGTAGAGATATTATTTTGTGATAATCACCGCTTCTTATTAAAATATTATTACAAAATATTATCATTTGTGGTTTTTTATTTCTTTTGTTACTACATATAGTTCGTAACGGAGAATTTTAAAAAAGGGTAAAATGAAATTAAAACTAAACACCATCATAAAATTAAACACAGGCCTAATTGTATCAACGCTTGGGATATTTGGATCGAGCACTAGCGATGAGGCTCTGACACCTAGTAACTGCCCTAAACGTCTACCGCCTATACCTGGCTCGCAAAACCTTTATTCAAAATTGGATATGCCAAACCAACCATTTCCAAATTTCAGTCCGAAGCCATTGCCCAACCATTCACCTTGTAATTACGGTTATGCAGAATCAAATTTTAATAATCAGATAAAGCACCCTGCTAAACCCTTTCAACAGATGCCTCATTTAGAAACCAGAAATACAATAGATTGGACTAAACTTGAATTGCTCGATTCATTCATTAAAAATGCGACCGAGGAGGAAATATTGGTAGCACTGAGTAGAGCAACAAAAGAAATCCTTGAGTATGCCCCCATTAGGCTATACCATTCAGCGCTGTCTAGGAATAGGACGTGGACAAATAAAAATCATGAATGGCAAGCATGGTATTATTGGGGAATGTACTATCAAAATAAAGGCTTTTTTTGTGATGCACGTTCTAAATTTAATATGGCATTACACCTAGCTGAAGAATTAAATAGCACCACACTGATAAATCACTCAAAAGAGCTTATCCAGCAAACCTATAACAAAATCATGCACACAAATGCACAGTATAATGATGCAAATAAAAGACATAGTGAAGCATGATCACAATATTCTGTTTGGTATTGATTTTTTAATACTTATCATGCTACAGATCGTGATCTTGTAAATACTAATTTTACTAGGAAATACAAACATGAAATTAAAAATAAACACTATTTTGAAATTAAACACAGCACTGGTTGTGTCATTATTTGGATTATTTGCAAGTGAAGAAGATGAAGCAGAACAAGCAGTAATACCAACAGGCCGACCTACCATAAATTTTATCAAAATGAGAGAGGAACAAGACGAATATGAACGCAAAAGACAGCAAATCCGAGAAGCAGAGCGGCTAAAAAAACAAGAAGAAGAACAAGCAAAGCAACGTGAAATTTGGCAAGAACAAGAAAAACTGAGCAAAATACGACTAGAAAAAGAAGCAGAGCAGCGAAAAATAAACCAACAAATAAGAGCAAAAGCCTATTACGATGTAGCGCTTGACTGCTTTAATGCAGGGAAAAATTCAGAAGCGGTTAAAAACTTTTCAAGTGCACTCGCTGAAAAAGGAACTGATAATCATCCTATACTTTCTGAAGAATTAAGATTAAATGCTTTAAAAAAATTAGTAGAGGTATGCGAAGAAACAAAACAATGCAAACTAGCAATTAATGAGCATGAAGATGCATTATCTAAATACCAACATGAAGGTAAAGAGAAAGATAAATGGACTGATAGAAATTTAAAAGGACAAGCATATCATAATTTAGGACTCTTATATTTCCACAACAGAACATACGACGATGAAAAACACAGCAAGGCGTTTAATAATTTTAGTTGTGCAACATACGTTGATGAAGATTTAGTAGAAAAAGTCGGACATGTTTATCCTGTAAAGAACAAAGCTATTTCAACATACTACATGGCACTTACTTACCTAGAGCGTTTGAAAGATAATCCAGAAGGACTTCGTGATACTTTTATTTTAAGACAAGCTATCAAAAATTTTTCAGAAGCCCAGGGATTTAAATATGAAGAGAAAACGGCACTATCTGACAAATTAAGAATAGATTTTTGGATACAATTAGGAAATGCATGCCTTGAAATCTCGCAATATAAAGATACGGAAAAACCCTATAAATATGCATTATTAAGTAATGCTCACAAAGCGTTTGAAGAAACATTTTTAATTGGAGTTTGGGAAGGTAAAAGTCAAGAAGGAGCGGCCTTGCAAAATTGGGGAATGGTCTATTACCACCAGGGTAGAGAGACAAAATCGATTGATACATACAAACAAGCCATTACAAAATTTAATCAAGCCATAAACCTAGAAGGAAATAGCCAGGAAAATATAGCAGCATCAATTAATTTTGTTTTGTGTGCCAATAGTGAAATCCTAAGCTTGGTCGAGAATATAAAGGATGCTGAAAACTACGCACAGATAATAATCGAGTATTTCACTCGACTAAGGTCAACAGGAAATGACGGTAGAACCCTACTTTCCCTGTTATCTAAAAATGATAGATCAAACGCTTTCATCGCGATTAATAAATTGTTTAAAGCAATAAATTTAGATAAAATTAAACAAGGAAATATAGCAATGATATTTAATTTTGTTTTTCATGCTAATAATGAAATCCTAAACTTGGTAACAGATCCCGACGAATTTAAAAACCTTGCACAGCAAATAATTAAGGATTTTTCTCGATTCGAGTTAATAGTAACTGACAGCAGATCACCACTATCCCTATTACCTGAAAGTGATAGATCAAACGCTTTGAAAGTATTAGAAAATACAAGAAAAAAACTTACAACTATCTACCTAGATAAATCTGAGGGGGCTAAAAATGAAAAATTCAGAAAAGAAACGAACAATCATGGACTTAAAAAAGATTATGCTAATAAAACAATTCAACATTTTCATAGGGAATTAAGAGAACAAGAACTACCAGACTTTGTTGTCTCGATTGCTTGGCGAAGTATAGGTCGTGCGCACGTTGCACTTGAACAATATTCACAGGCAATAGAAGCTTATAAAAAATCATTTTTAAGCGGAAAGTGGTACGATAAAGCAGAAGAGGGACTTACATGGATTTACTACGGCGTTGCTTGTCATATGGATAAAAAATACAGTGAAGCGATTGATAAGTATGATAGGGCAATAAACCTAAAAAGTAATAGTAATGAGGACATAGCTCAAGCATGGTTAAATAAAGCTAATGCTTACAAAGAACACCGAATAAATGTATCAGCATCAGAAACTCGAGCATACGCTGAATTAGAAGCTAATGCGTATAAACAGGTATTAAGAATAAACCCAAATCACCCAGATGAAACAACAATTTTAGCTTATCTGGAAGCGCACCTAAAATTAACTAACCAAGCGGAAGAGAATGCTCCAAATAAAGAAGCAGAATAAGAAGGGGCGCTGAGGCGCCCTTCCCTAATCTTTTTAGGAGTGTTTTTGATGAATGCACCCCAATACTAAAAATCACCATGAAATAACATTATTACAAAATATTATTTATGCTGTTGTTTTATTGCTAAATACAGCACGAATCATTATATAAGTATAAGAAAATTAAAAAAAAAGGTTAAACATGAAATTAAAAGTAAACACCATTTTGAAATTATACTCTGCATTGGTTATATTAATGTTTGGGATATATGCAAGTGAAGAAGCTGAAATACCATCATTAGACGAAGCAACAACACCATTCTATGAGGTAGGTTACAGTGCACAAAATACTACAATCCCAAATATCAATGGTGATGATAATTCAGTTGCTGATATTTCATTTACAGAACATAGTGAAATACTTAAATCTAAAATATATATATCTACAAAAAAAACATTTAATAATGAACAAACCCAATCTTTACTTAAATTTGCCGTCAAACGATTCGTGGAGGGAAATTATGAAAGAACGATTGATTGCCTTAAACAAGTATTAAAATCAAGGCAATATGTTGGCTCTCATCAAATTTCTCAAGATTCATGGAGGGATATCACGTTATTTTTAGGATTATCCTATTATCAGACAAAAAAGCCAGATTTGGGAATTTTTTATTTTAATGAAGCACTAAATGCTGATGTTCCTTTAAGGCATGATCTTCAATGGGAAAATAAAGATCCAAATATGCTAGTAATTATCATAAACCGATGTTTGGTAAACTCTCATCTATACCAATCTTTGATGAACCGCCATTGTGATAATGTTTATAAAGAAAATCCTCAAAAAGCTATTCAAAATCTTGAAGCAATACATAAATTAGCATTAAAGATCAATCTACCCGTTACAACGGCACTTTATGATCAGCTAATAAACTTCACAAAGATGACATTAACCAACCAAGGAACGAAGATCTCTATTTCAAAAGAAGAGGCATATAATCACTGAACGCATTAACTAATTAGCCTAAAATTCACTTTTTCCTTTAATCAAGGGGCGCTGTATCTGCGCCCCTATTTTTCTAAATGATTGCCCTAAGGGCACTTTCAAGAAAACATAAAAACTATATTTTAAAAGTTTATTGTATTTTATTAACAGTTTGTTATTAAATAATAATTTATGTTTGAACCATAAGTAGAATATAACAACAAAGGTTATGGGTATGAATCTTAAATTAAGCGCAGCGGCAGCTGTTTTAATGTTTACAGTATTTGGGTTAACTCTTCCCTTAAATGGCGCAACGCAACAATATGCAGAAGTATATGCAGAAGTACCAGATATATATGCTGAAACAGAACTCCCAGATACTCATGGACAACAAGAAAAAGTTTACGGGAATTTCGCCCTAGCACCAAAATTACATGAAAAAAAACGACAAAATAATTTTAACCCACTCAATACGTCAAAAGAAGAAGGTTGGAAATTCCATCAAACAGGTATGGAATTTTACCAAAAACATCAATTCAAAAATGCAATAAACAGCTTGAGTAAAGCTGTAAAAGAACTTGGTTACGACGACCAAAATAAAGCAATGTCATTTTACGTAATGGGATGTGCATATTATCAGTTAATATTAGGAACAAAAGATAAAACAGAAATCCAACGATATGCTACCAATATAATTGATAGCTTTTCCCAAGCGCTCATCTTAAAAGGTAATAACACCCTAACCGATGCACAAAATAGAGATACCCTCTTCTTAAGAGGATACGCTTATTTTGTGAAAGAGGAATATAAGAAAGCAATAAGTGATTTTGAAAAAGCAATAGCGGTATTCGGTTCCCCACCAGAAAATAAAGCAGAATCATATCACTTTATTGCGATGGCTAATGAAAAACTTGGAGAAGCCGACATAATGCGCTATCCAGCTTACGCCCAAAATGCTTGCAACGCATATTCTGCAGTAATCAAAATTAATCCTAATCATCCTTTCAAAGATGAAATTTCAGAGAAAATCAAGCAATTTGATTTGCTCAAAGCAACACTAAAACCAAAGCAACATATGCCATCAGATTCTAATCGTCCGAGAAGTCTCACTAGGGTGGGATCACAATAAAAAAACAAGTCTAACCCACTTTTATTTTCTCATTTTCAAATAAGGGGCGCTGTATCGGCCCCCCCTTTTTTTAATATTATTACAAAAAATTATAATTATTAATTTTTAGTTATTATTTTTGCTACTTATTGTAATCTATTACATAAAATACTTAGCGGAAAGGCAAAAAATGAAATTAAAATTCAATAAAATCTTGAAATTAAGCGCAGTAATCGTTATGTCAATGTTTGGAGTATTTGGATCAAGTGCCGATGATGCTTTCAGGGGGCCATGGCCTGAATTTTCGCTTTATTCTTCCCCCTTGCCGTTCTCAAGGTCACCTTCAGCGTTAAAATTATCTTCATGCTCAGATCAAGAAGAGCCAATTTCTAGCCAGAGTAATGTTGCTAAGTTAGTGCAGACTGATAACCAAGAAGCGTTGTATAACCACACAAAACAGCTATCTTCATCGCTTGAGCAGAAATTAAGTGACGGCAATTCTTTACTTTATGGAGATACAAGGGCAAATGTTTGGAAAATTTTATTAGATTCAATAACAAGACTCACCCAAAACAATGAAAAAATTCAGGCCTATGAACGAGCATTCCCAATAGGAAATTGGACGAATGACCAAGAAAAAGGATTATTTTTCTACAATTGGGGCATGGCCCATTACAATGAGCATAACTGCAAAAAAGCCATTGAAAAATTAGAAGCTGCAGCACAGATAGATGGCTACTTGCGAGAGAGCAAATCACAAGCATATCATCAAATTGGGCTTATCCATTCTATACTTAGAAGAGAGAGCACGGATGCAGAAATCATTCAAGACCATGCTCGTAAAGAAGTTGATGCCTATATAGAAGCCCAAAAAATATATCCTAATCCCCTTTTAAAAAAAGAAATTTTAATAAGTATAGATCAACTTAAGAATCCTAACTTCCTTAGGAAAATTAGATCCGACGTTGAATTACAAATTAGGCTAATGACAGACCCCCTACCTTATGATGGAAGTTATAGAGAACAGCTCAAAAAGCTCGAGTTGATTGCTGAGGGCGTTTGGCTACAGGGGCTAATTTTAAGACTTAGAACAGCTTTAAATAAAGCTAATACTGCAGAATAAACTCTAAAATTCATTCCCTCGGTTAATCAAGGGGCTCTGTATCAGTGCCCATACACTTTTTGACTTTACGAATTATTTAACCAGCCCCCATAAAAAAATCACCACATTAAAATATTATTATAATAAATGGTTATTGTTGATTTTTTATATCCAAATATGCTATTGATAACGATCTAATTGATAAAAATCTGAAAAGTAAGGCTAAAAAATGAAATTAAACACAATCTTGAAATTAAACACGGCATTGGTTTTTTCAATGTGTGGGATATTTGGATCAGGTGCTAGTAATGTGGATAGAAGTGAAAAATCTTCATTTTCATCATCATCATCTTCTTCTTCTTCTTCCTCTTTAGAAACCTCAGCAACGAGTGAGAGTACGATTGAAGGTAAACCTTTGACTGTGCATAAAGTCTCAATTAAAAACACTCCAATAGTTGAATATTATATGCTTGATCGTGATAAAGAGTATCCCGGAATTGAATTAGTTAGTGTTACAGCAGATGGATGTAGCTATGAATATAGAAAATTTCCAGAAGGAACTGAAAGAGTCCTTTCTGTTGAGGATTCTAACATTTTTGAAGTCTTTGCAGAACCGCCACTACCTTCAGGAGATGAGCCCTTTGAGACAAAAGCTCAAATTGAAGAGAATGATCCAATAAAATGCTTACAATATGGAAAAAAACTATTACCTTCTCTACAAATGGGGAAGGACAAAAAGAGAATAAAGGTGATCAGCACTGCAGCAATTGAATGTTTTCGCAAAGCACTAAATTTAAATGGAGATGAAGAGGCTCCCGCGCTTCCTGAACATTTAATAATGAGTGCTTGGAAAGGATTAGGAGATGTATATAACAAAATCAAACGATACGACGATGCAATTGAGGCATTCACTAAAGCATTGGAAAATGAATCGGGAGATAAAAATACAATTGGGCGAGTATATAACGCTTTGGGAATGGCCTACTACCATAAAAAGCAGTACAAGGAATCACTTGTTGAATTTGAGAAAGCAACAAAGGTAGATGGTTACCATGATAATGATAAAGCATTATCTCATTATTCTGCAGGGATAATTGCTGAAATGTTAAAAGAACACAGTGTAATGGTTTATCATTTTTCAAATGCGCTAGCATTCAAAAAAAATGAATTTAGTGGGCTTTATGGAGACAGAAGGATAGCTGCCTTAAAAAAATTGCCAGAAGAGTTAAGAACAAGTGATTGGGGCGAAGATTTAGGACATACATATCTTCAACTCAAAAAAAACGACGAAGCGATACAGGCATTTAAAGATGCTTTAGATAAGGATGAGTGGAAAAAAGCAAATATGAAAGAATGCGCACTTATTAGCTTAGGAACAACCTATGTCTATAAGGGGGACGAAGATTCTCTTCATGAAGCTATTAATAGCTATCTAAAAGCACTCCAGATACCAGGGATCACCAGAGAAAATGAAAAAAAAGCCTATTTTTCTATTGCGCATACCTATAAAGCGCTCCACCGTATGAGCCGAGATTTAGATACCAGAAATTATAATGAACTAGCTGCTGAGTATTATGAAAAATCATTAGAAGAAGTTGATGGAAAGTGTCTACTTTCTAATGATTTAAAAACAAGATCGTTGCGGACTTTGGCGCTTTCATATTCTGAACTCAATCAATATGAAAAGGCAGCAAATACGTATAATCGATTCATACATGATTGGTTTAGTATAGAGGAGTACAACAAAGAATTGATCGCTAGTGGCCGTCACCCAGAGGAGCCAACCCAGCAAGAAAAAGAAGGCCTGGATCTGATTGAGTTGGGGAAAAACTGTTTCGTGAACGGTGCTTTTCAAAAAGCAGCTGAGTATTATGAAGCAGCACTAAAGAAAACAAAGACTCTTCGATTTTTCACTAGTTAATAACGATATATGTAGATGGATTAGGAGCAGGTTAGTTGAGTTGATTATTTTTGTTAGATTAGGAGGGCCCTTACGGGGCTTCTAATAGACGGGATAGAGTCACACTAACACTCCTTTGAAAGACGATGCGATTAACTTCATCTAGAGTCCCAACAGGGCGTGAGAGGATTATTCCACCTCTAATTCCTCAGGCATTTCTTTTGGGATTTTTTGTTTTAAAAATTCTTTTCGCCACCCTGAAAGCGTCGTTTTTTCAGTCACCAACTGCAGCAATTGCTGTTTATTGAGCACAAGGTAGGCTGGAATATCTAAAGTTTTTGCAATAGCTTTGGCTTTTAATTGCCATTTTTTAAAGCTTTTGCGTTTGGCAACGGAAAATTCCTGATGGTAATTTTTAACCATCTCCATAATTTCCTGTTCGTTTTCCCTATGATTGATATGCTCGTCTTTCAGCCTACCCCATAGAGAAACTAAATCATCATAAACTTCTGGCAAGCAATGCTTTTGGGTGATGCCTTCTAAATTATTTTCTTTGATTACCGCCTCGAGCAACGCATCTGCAAGGACATGACGCTTTGGCAGATCAAGCTTTTTCGCCCACTCTTCACGCCATTTAGCAAGCTGCATGGCATAAAACGGAACTGGCCATGTACAACCGGTAGAACAGAGTTTCAACCAATCTTTTGAAAAATTAGGGTTTTGATATTTTTCTAAAAGAAGTTCCATTTCCTCACAAACCCAAGAATCCCTTTCAAGTTCAGTCAGCATCTTATCTAAAAGGGGATATATTTTGGCAACATAGGCAGCATCTTGGGAGGCATATTCCAATTGACTAAGGCTCAGCGGCCGCTGGAGCCAATCAGTTTTTTGCTGAGACTTATCTAGTGGCAAATCAAGGAGTTTGGCAACAAGGGATTCAAGACTATTGCTATGACCAAGTTTGGCGAAAGCTGCCATGATTTGGGTATCATTAAATGGCCAAGTAGCGGCTCCTGTCACTTGCTTTAAAATTGCCCAATCTTGATCCCCGGCATGAAAAATTTTTTTTATTTTTTTATTTTCAAGAAGTGATTTCAACGGTGTTAAGTCTTTACATGTTATAGCATCAATAATCCAAACCTTTGTTTGGCTTGCAATTTGAATAAGGCTGAGAACAGGGAAATACGTGGTTTCACGAAAGAATTCAGTGTCAATTGCAATCCAAGATAATGTCATCTTTTCTATATCTTGAACTAAAAAAACAAGCTCTTCTTTTGTGTTTACTTTTAAATACATTTTAATATGTTTTTTTCATTTATTAAGCTAATCGTAACACTTCGTAATGTATGATGATAGTACTTAAGGGGCATGTAGCTTCTGTAAACGTTATGAGGATGATGTGCGTCGTGTTTTAGATTCGGTTTCAAAAAAAGAGTTCCAGCAGAATAGTTATTTAACAGGTAAGTTACTTGTAGCAATGCCGTTCATGGCTGACAATAGGTTTGATCATGCGGTGATTTATGTATGTGGTCATGATGAATATGGGGCGATTGGCCTTGTGATTAACAAGCCACTTAATTCGCTAGGCTTTAATGATTTGCTGATGCAGCTTGATATTAATGTCTATCAAGGCAGTAGAACCGTGCAAATGCAAGCAGGAGGACCTGTTGAAGTTAGCCGCGGGTTTGTGTTGCATTCCACTGATTATCACAGTGATTCAACCGTACGTGTGGGGGAAAATTTTTGTATAACCGCAACGCTTGATATATTGCGTATCCTTGCCCAAGGGCAAGGGCCAAGAAAATTTCTTTTAGCCTTAGGCTATACTGGGTGGGGGTCAAACCAACTAGAGCAAGAAATCCATGACAACCTATGGATGGTTGTTGAACCTAGTGAAGAAATTGTCTTTAACGCTGCCCTTGATTTTCGCTGGAGAGCGTCGATGGCTTCTCTTGGAGTGGACCCTTTAACTTTAAGTCTGGATTCGGGGCACGCTTAAGGGAACCTTTGTTTGGTTTTGTTGCAGGGTTATTGACAAGTTTACGGTAAATATCCCTGAGCTGATCAGGTTTTAACACGTTTCCTGCTTCATCGCGGTAGATCGCTGCATCTTGGGCCATTTCGTCGAGGCCTTCGTTCATGGTAGCAAGGCACAGATAATAGTAAGCAAGACTAGTATTTGGCTCGCCAGCATAACCTTTGAGCAAAATAACACCTGCATTAAACTGCGCCGCACCATCGCCTAAATTAGCGGCTTTTATATAGAGTTCCAGGGCTTTTTGTTTATCTTGTGCAACGCCATCCCCAGAATAATAACTATCAGCTAAGGCCTTTATCGCAGGGGCATAATGCATCTCAGCAGCCCGACTAAAATGTTCATTAGCAAGGTAAGGGTTGGTGCGCACCCCTAAAAGCTCTTCAATACCTTTCATGTAGTGCCAAAGAGCCGTTCCAGGAAGCGGTTCATCGCACGCAGCGCAATCAGCAGTTTTTATAGAAACCTGATTTGATTCAGCCTGAACAACACTAAAACAGCAAACTGAGGCAATAAGAAGCGCGGCAATATATCGGTATTTTTTGAACATAGGTGTCTCCGTTTACTCAGTATTGGCTTGATCTAACAATCGATCGAGTTCAATATCCTGCTTTTTGGTATTAATTTTCTTATTGGATTTAAGTTCTGTTTGATCTTTAGGTTTCAAATTTGATAGTTCCTCTGCAGAAACAGGCTTTTGCGCTGCCCTATCGATAGCAGCTTGGACAACGGGAGCAACCTGTACACCGATGGTCGCGGCAATTTGCCCTGCTTGTTTGATATCTTCAATCGATGGGGGTTTGCGTTCGCTGAGGCGTTTTTCTTGCAACGACTTAATCCAATTTTGAGTCTGCCCTGGTAAGATCATGTAAAAGGTATCACTCCCTTTGTACATAAAATTTACAAAACGACTATGTTTAATCATATCCGGATGATCAGGACGCAGCCACATACAACTAATGACTAATTCAAATATAAAAAGTAAGGCGCAGCCTCGGAGCAAGCCATAGGCAACCCCAAGCGAGCGATCAACCCCGCTGAGAGCACTTTGACGAACCCTTGAGGTTAAAAAATGACTGACCAAAGTCAGCACCACTAAAAAAATAATAAAAATCGCAAACATGGTAACACCATCGGCCAACATCGGATTGGTAATTTGCATGCGCGCAATATGCTGGGTTAAGGGAAATAAAACATAGGACATCGAAACAGCACCAACCCAAGAAAGCAGGCTAAGGATTTCTTTGGTAATGCCGCGCATCACACCCATAAGGGCGGAAAGCGCTAAGATACCTAAAAAAACTGCGTCAAATTTATTCATAAACCTAAAATGTAACGGCTACGAGTTGCATAAGTTATAGCATAGCACACGCGTGATGCCAGACAGATCTTTCAAAGCGTGTTCTTGGCACAAGCCAGCCGCTAATGCGATGTTTTGAACACACAATTCTTGACCCTTTCCAATTTCTAAAAAAAGTTTACCCGAAGGTTTTAAAAAAGTTTTTATATCAGGAATGATATGCTGATACGCTTCAAGCCCTGTTTCCCCTGAAAATAAGGCCAAATTCGGGTCATGCAAGGTTGAAATATCAAGGTATTCTGAGCTGCTAATATAGGGAGGGTTACTGATGATAATATCAAATTGCCCTTTAAGAGCTTTTAACCAATTACCTTGCACAAGTGCTGATCGATCGGTAAGTCCAAGATTTTCTTGATTTTTTTTAGCTACCATTAGGGCATCAAAGCTAAAATCCACCCCTACCCCAAAGCTCTTGGGGCGTTCGCATAATAAGGTAAATAAAAGGCAGCCAGTTCCCAAGCCTAAATCCAATATCTGATAAGGTTGATCCTTAGGAAAAGACTGTAACACAGCATCTATTAAGGTTTCAGAATCTGGCCGAGGATCAAGAGTAAACTCATTGGTAAAAAATGGCCTACTATAAAATTCCTTATAGCCCAGTATTTTGGCAAGAGGTTCACCGCTTGCACGACGATTCACCAAATCATCTAATTCTTGGGTTTGCGAATCTGTAAATTCAAGGGTGGGCAAATTCATAAAAACCCACTCAGGCGATTGCCCTAAAACCTTAGCAACTAAAAGTCTATATTCATAAAATTGTATATTTTTTTGTTGCGTAACCAAAACTATATTTCACTAAAATTTCCTTGCGAATTTTAGCCACATTGGCGATACTCAGGCTATCACTTTATTAATTATGATGTTTAATTATGTCTGAAATCCGTGCACAACTAGAACCATCCTATAATATTTTAGCTCAGGGAATTCGTGATTTATCATTCGAAAATCATCTTGGTTTTGGCGTTGTTTTAGAAGAGCAACCCGAAATTGATATTGACATTCAAGCGAATGGCAAAAAAATCGACGACGAAACCTATGAGGTCGTGCTCATGATCAACGTTGAAGCAAAACAAGAGGAAAAAACTCTTTTCATCGCAGAGCTTGAGTACATGGGCCTATGCCAAGTCAGGCACGTGCCTGAAGAAGTCATGCCAAGTTTGCTGATGATTCAAACGCCATCTCTACTGTTTCCTTTCGCACGCCAAATTATCGCTGATGTCACCAGCAATGCAGGATTTCCTCCATTGTTCTTACAACCAGTTGATTTTGCAGCACTTTTCCATAGCCAAGCACAAGAAGGCGAAACTCAAACAATCGACGAAAATACGGGCGTTGCAGGAACTGCATAACCTATGATTAAACGCTCGGTAGTAGTCCAAGGACATGCTACCAGCGTCCGCTTGGAACCTGAATTTTGGCAATTCATTGATTCCTACTGCCTAGCCCACGATACGTCCCTCAGTAAGCTCATCATCACTATCGAAAAACAACAAAAAGAACCGGGTAACCTCGCCAGCCAGCTGCGCATATTTTGCCTAAAGCAAGCAATGCGGGAGGAAGGTTAAGGGGCGAGGCAATTTAAGCAAAATCAATTCCTGGGTCCTAGGTTCAAGACCTAGGAAAACTCATGGGTTTGCCCAGTCTAGTCCCGCTGACTTGATCCGCGGGTCCAGTAACTAAGACCATTTATCTGGAATTTTTAGAAATTAGCATAAGAAGACTAATAAATTTATGGTTTCCATTATACCATGATCATGGGGACAGATTGGCCCTATAAACCCTCAGCTACGATGCGATAAAATTCGTCATGTTTTATTATTTCAAAACAGACAAATAATTTAAACTATCAAATAAAATATCTTCCTTCAGGTGAACTTTTTATTGAAAAAAATTATAATGCTGTATTTTTATTTTTTAAACAATATAAAAAGGAAAATTCGTGATCAGTAAAAATTTAAATCCTTCTGTTTGGATAGGTGTAGTAAGAAGCCTATGTATTATTAGCCTTGGGGGGGCCTTTGCCCTGTATAGTTCGGAGGAATATCTTACAAAAAGTTCTTCAAGTGCATCATCCAGCCCAGCACCTGCTGCACGTTCATCTAGTAGTAATGCAGTCACAAATCCATTAGGGTCAACTATCGCAGAATATTCAAGTCCAGCAGATAACGCTAATTTAAGCCGAGCCAATGTTGTCGATTTGCCATTCGGAGATAGGATTGATGAAATCGCGTTCCAGCAATCGATCGTGGGTTCTATTGTGAACGATCAACCTATTCCTAATGAAATCTATGAGAGGTTGAATAGAATAAACTCAGCTCAAAAAGAGGTGATTGTTAGCGCAATCGTTGCGAAAATTCTAAATCAAAGCCAAGGAATTTTCCGTTTCGTTAATCCCTTTCCCGCTTTTTTAGAAAGGTATTTCAGGCAGGTTAGAACCGATGAATTAGCAGGGCTATCTAAAGAAAGCAGCGTTCATCCTACCGCAATTTTACATATGAAAACCTGCGGAACTTATTGGGTAAGCAGAGATAAAAAAGATGACGTAAATGCTTTGGTGGTTTGTTTTGCACTTTCTTATATTACTTTAAACGATGCCCTCAACTTACCAGCTGCTGCTGTGCCTAACCATGTCATTGCAACTGAAAATCAGATTAATAACAGAACTAATTGTGCAACGATAAAAAGTTTCTTTCAAAAGCACCCAGAATGTGAATTGATAGCAGATTTTGGTTCTAAAGATAAAGCCAAAGCATTTGAGTATTTTGATTGTGAAGAAAATTTTATATATATTCGAAAGCTTTCTGTTGTGGGAAGAAATCTTAGAGCCATAGGGAATGGGTTCTGTTTTGACTATGTAAACCTGATTTCGATTCTTATTCCTAATACAGTTCAATCTATTGAAGGGGGTTTCTGCAGGGGTTGCAAAAACTTACCTTCGTTGACACTTCCTGATTCAGTTAGGGAGATTGGAGAAAGTTTTTGCTCGTATACTAATCTTATCTCGCTCAAACTTTCTAATAATCTGGTATGCTTTGGAGATTGGTTTTGCCACAGATGTAATAGCCTGCCCACGGTTAGTTTTCCGTATACTCTTAGACAAGTAGGATTTGCCCCTTTAGAGAACTGCGATAAGCTAACATCGATTGTAGTGCCAAGAAAGTTCCTTAATGAGTTTTTAATAAAATTTGTTGTGGTTGAAGAATTTTCTCCTCAAAGCTCTTCATCAATCTCAAGGCTAGCCTCCTCTTCAAGTTCCTCAAGTGCGAATGGTTTAGTAATGGCTCGAAAAATTAATACTGCGTCACTCAACGTAAATCAATGAAGCAATAGCTAACATTTACTTGGTTCATTTCTGTTTAGACCAAGTATATAACCAACTACATCCCTTGCCTAAACTGATTAACAAATTCCGCCAAACCAATTTGGCGCTTGCGTCTAGCTCTTTCGGCGTTGAGGATCGAGCCGACCTGGCTGAGGCTTTTGGAAAAATCTTCATTCACAATAACATAATGATACTCTGGCCAATGGCTAATTTCTGAGGCAGCTTCGTTCATTCTTTTAGCGATAGTTTCATCATCATCAAGCCCCCTAAGTTTTAAACGCTCATTCAAAATTTCAAGGCTGGGAGGTAGGATAAAAACCGTGACCAAATCATTAGGCGCTAATTGGGCAATTTGCTGGGTGCCTTGCCAATCGATGTCAAAAATAACATCAAAGCCCTGCTCTAACTGCTCAAAAACAAATTCCTTCGGGGTACCGTAATGGTAGCAAAACACTTCTGCGTGTTCTAACAACTCTGCATTATCGCGCATTTCTTTAAATTGATCTTCGCCGATAAAAAAGTAATCTTTGCCGTGCTCTTCAGTGGAACGTTTAGGGCGCGTCGTAACCGAAACGGAATTTTTCAAATGGCTTTCTTTTTCAAGCAAAGCCCTTGCGATTGATGTTTTTCCAGCACCTGATGGAGAGGACAATACCAACATGAGTCCCCTTCTTTTGATGTTCATCATTTTTCCTTTTTTTTCTTCTCTGTCGCTCTCCAGGTGCGAACATGGTGATTGTGGGTCTTAAGGTCGGAACTAAATTCGTGCCCCCCGCTGCCATTGGCAACAAAGTACAAATAAGAAGTTTTAGCGGGTTTTAGCACAGCCATAATACTGGCCTGTCCTGGGCAGGCAATTGGTGTGGGCGGCAAGCCTTTTTGCAGGTAAGTATTATAAGGAGATTCTGTTGCCAGATCGGTTTTAAAAATCGGCCGGTAAAAAGATGTTTGTCCTTTTGTAACTGCATAAATAACCGTCGGATCTGCTTGCAAGGGCATACCGATTTTTAGCCGGTTTAGATAGACTGATGCAACAACATTTCGCTCTTGAGGCAGTGCCGTTTCTTTTTCAACAATGGAGGCAAGGGTGAGTACCTCAGTCCAATTTTTGCAAAAACTTTGGTTTTTATGCTCCTGCCAGACAGATTGTCTGAGTTTTTGCATCGCTTTGGCCATACGTTCGATAAGGTCCTGGCGGGTGTCGCCCCAGTAATAATCGTAGGTTTCAGGAAGGAGCGTTCCTTCTTGAGGAAGTATTTCGATAGTTCCGGTTAAAAGAGAGGTGTCCTCTAGTTTTTTGGAAATTTCTTGAACCGTAAGCCCCTCAGGAATGGTTAAGTAGTGAACAACCACATCGCCACTTATGATTTTTTGAAGCAGCTGCAAAAGGTTAGTTTGCGGCTCGATTTCGTATTCTCCATGTTTAAGGGATTGTTTTTTGACTTTAAAAAACGCAACTGCTGATAAAAAAGTCAGCCCATAGGGAATGAGCTTTTTTTCCTTAAGCATATTTACAATAGAAAGTGTTGAGTCGCCTTTTTCAATAAAGATTGTGGTTTTTTCGCTTAGCTTAAGCGGCCGAGTCAGCCCCCCAGGTGCATAAAAAATAAAACCAATAACGATAGAAAATGATAAAATGAGATATATGATTCGGCGCATGCTTTCAACCAAATGGTGGTCGCAATAGGGATTGAACCTATGACCCCTACAATGTCAATGTAGTGCTCTACCGCTGAGCTATGCGACCAGTTGTACTGTTTATAGCATTACATATATTTTGGCGCAATGGCAGCGTTCGCAAAATAAATTTGAGACATTATTGCTGATTATTTTCAGGCACAGCAATTTTGCGGGATAGTAAAAATTCTCTAGCATTTTGAAGTTGTCTGCTTCCAACCTTGGAGCTGCCAAATTTATGCGGTTCATAAGCTGGCAACGTTAACGCTGAATCATCCATGGTAAAATTAAACTTACGATGGGAACCTCCGCCTTTTGGGTCTTCCATAGGTCCACCTATATTATGCATAAATTTTACAAAATCATCCCAGGGCATAGCTTTTGCGTGCCAAAAGGTATCTGCTAATTTGGCATTCTGTGCGTGAATGATCTGTGCTGCTGAAATTGTTTCTTGTTCAATTCCTGGCGTGGCATTTGTTGCCTGCTTCATAGGAGAAGATTTTTTAGCTGCTCGATCTATTGCGTATTGCGCTTGCTGTTGAGCTATTGCTTCTTGTGTTTCAGCTTGAATTTCTTCGTCATCATCTAGCGTAAATACTTTCTTTGTTGTTTCCGCTTCATCATCAGATTCATCTGAATTGCTGGGACTAAAGCTTGGGATTAAGGCTGTGTCAATTTCATCTTCTTTCTTGCCAGAGCTGAAACTGCAACTAGAATTCGAGCTAGAGCTTGGGGTTGCAGCTGGAACTGGTTTCTTTTTTTTCTTCTTTTTTTTCTTAATAGGTGTATTTTCTGCAGGATATTTTTGTTTTAAAGCGCCTAAAATTTGTTTTTCTTCTTCTGATAGTTGGTTGATTTGCCCAAGAATTTCTAAAACACCTAAGTAACGTTTTTCTAAAATGGGACGTTGCTCAGCATCAAAAGTTTTTGCTAATAAAGCAGTCCTTTCAATTTCCCTTATTTTTAAAGTTTGTTGCAGCCTACCAGCTGGTGTTGATGCTTTTATTTGTGTTTCTAATTCTAGAGCCTCACATTTTTTTGTGTATGGATTTTTATCTAATTCCTCAAAAAAGCGCCGATCAAATTCAGACAAGCTATCTGTTCTTTCAGTTGCATATGCCTTTAAAATTCTAAAATAAAGCCCCACATATTTGTTTGCTGGTAAACCTAACTGATTAGATGCAAAAAATTGATCAAATAGGGTATCTATTTCACCTCCTAAAACGCTGTAATAACTTCGAATAATACGTGCATAATAAAGATCATTTTCACTATATATTTTTGACAAGATTTTTGGATATATTTTATCTTGTTCGTTTTGTATGCAATTATCACCGTAATCATGTTTAAGCTCAATTTTAGCAGTCTCAAGCCATATATTTAATCTATCAGTTACGAACTTTGCATGCTTTTCTTTTTCTATTTTAACTAAAATTTTGCCATACTTAGCCCATCCTTCTTTTTCATTTCTAAATATATTTTCTCTTTCTTTTAATTTTTCTATGTATTCTGATATTCTAAGTAAAAATCTATTGAGCGCAGCTTTTACTTTTCCGTCCATAACTGAAATGCTTTGTAATTGTTCTAGAGAGTCTTCAAGTGCGACTCTGAAGCTTCTTGTCTCAATCTCCGTATTATCCCTAATTCTGGAAAGAACCCGGTATTCCTGGTCGGTCTTGACAGATACAGAATCTTTAAGTGCCAGACTGAAACTTCTTTCAATCTCCATATTATCCATAATTCTGGAAAGTGCTCTGTGCTCCTCATCATTCTTGGCAGATGAAGCATTTAAGCTGTTAAGCATGAAGAATATAATTAGCGAATAAGAAAAATTTTTCATTTGGTATGCTATGATTTTGGAAATATATGGAAGAATATATCATTGTTTTTAAAGTTGTCAATTTTAAAATTTAGTTGCCCTTGTAAATTTTATTAAGCTTATTTCATAGAAAAAATTAAAATTTTAAGAGGTCGGCTAAATAAGGCAGTATGATAACGAACATGTAAAACAAGCTATTCGAAAAGTACACCTAGCGAAGTGATTCAGAATTTATTAAATTTTAATATGTATAGTCATTTAAGTGTTTCTAAAAAATATTCAAAAGGGTATGTGATGAAACGTTTTATCCAATATTTATTAATCAGTCATCTATCGGTTTTAGTTGCATCTGCTTCTTCAAATGAACTCGGGGATTGCAATCCATCTCATGGTGTACCCACTTCATCTTCATCATCAACGATTGACCCAAAATCATTGGTATTAATTCATGAACCCCTTTCAGATGAAAAAGGAAAATTCCTACGCTACGTATCAAAGCCAAGTGAGTTCCTCTTACAGGCTTTTAAAAAAACAAAGGGCAAAATTTCTCTCGCTAACAAAGAAGATATCCCAAAATTTGCTGGTTACAATAACATCTCTAAGGATGATGATAACTATATATTTGTCTTTACCTCTGGTGATCCTAAGATTGACGAAGGGTGGAAACAACCCTCACACCCCGTTGATATGACTAGAACATTAGGCATTATTCTTGGTAATTTACAAAAAGTGCTTGAACACATCACCCAAGAAAAAATTGATGAATCCACCAAAAAAGCCCAATCAGTTTTAGAAAAAGCCTATGCCAGCAGAGCATCAGGCAAAAGTAATGATTTTGAAATTACAGAATCGAGCATTTTAAACGAAGGAAATGTTGAGGTTAACCTAACGGATGTGATTAGCGGTGGAGAGAAACGATTTATCTTTGCAGAAAATGAAACTGCAATAGAAGACTTACTCAGGCATACTCCTGCGGTATCAACCAAAAATTATTTTATTCTGGGGTACCCAGGAATACGCGGATTTTATTCAGGTTCTATTGAGGCCGTGCCATCTTTAGAAATAACCGCCTCTAAAAACTTTGTCTGCGCAGCGGGCAAATTCGTTTCAAGCGGAGCACTTACATTAAAGACAGAAGGAAGCATGGTGTTGGCTGAAGTTAACATTGTAAGTCCTTTGCGCATTTTAAGCGCAGATTTTTTGTCATTTAATATTCCAAAATTTTTAAGAGGCTCTTGGTTAGGCGGTGATCCACTAGTTGAAGACCAAGTTCTTTTAATAGATGAATCTGTTATTAAAAGTTTTTTTGGAAAAAATCCTATACCAACTATTTATCTGGAATTTTTATGCAAACGACTAAGGGCACGAGGAATTATTGCCATAAAAACCAAAAGTGAAGATTAGAAGTTATCAAAAGACTTGTGAAACATAGAATCAAAACACTCACAGAAGGCATCTTCACAAAAATAACAATGAAGAAAATTTCATAAAAAGAATTTTCACACTACCCCTTACTAAAAAGTTAAGGGTAGTGCTGCTGAGGAAATATTCTTACAATTTTAGCTATTTTACAGCTTTTAACGCTTCCACCCATATTTTTCTTAAAGATTCACAAGCTTGCTGATCCTTTGGATGGTTTTTAACGCAAGTGTCGAATTCTTCTTTCTTTTTTTTAGTTTCTTCGATTCTTTTTTGAGTTAATTTTTTAGCATCATCATCTGGCCCAGCATATGAAGCATTACTTAATGCCAAAAAGACCAACGATAAAAATTTCAAATTACGTCCCATGATTTTTTCCTTTCAAAAACAAAACATTGTTATTAACATGCTATCAATGATAGAGTAATAACAAAATGTTAATATTTTAATAAAAAAATCCAGGCATTCACAAAATAATAAAACAATAATTTATTTTTCTATTTTCAAAATTTCTTGTTTTTATCGGATATCCCTAACGACGGTCATGATACCGTGGACAATATGCTGGGTCGCAAGGGCGGCGACAATCACACCAAAAACTCGTGTAAGCACGTTCATGCCAGTCACACCCAGGAGTTTCATTAATCGTTCTCCAAGTCGCATCGTCATGTAGGTAAGTGCCAAAACAAAAATTGCAATCAACAACACGCTGATTTCGGCTGTAAAGCTTATGTGTTCTGCATCGCGCATCAGTACCACGATGGATGTCATCGCCCCTGGGCCTGCAATTAAGGGAATTGCTAGGGGGAATACGGAAATATCATTGCTATCGGTGGCTTCTTTTTCTTCATCATCGTTAGGCGTACGCGAACCAGTTGATTTTGCCATCACCATTTCAATGCCGGCTAAAAATAATAAAAATCCGCCGGCAATACGGAAAGCGGCCTGAGAAATACCCATGACATTGAGTAATCTATCCCCGGCAATAGCGAAGAAAACCAATAAAATGACAGCGATTAAACAGGCTTTTCTGGCGGTTTTTTCGCGGACAATTGAAGAATCGTTCCTGGTCAGGGCAATAAAAACTGGGACAATCATAAACGGGTCAATAATGACCAATAAGGTTACAAAAGCCTGCCATAAAAAATCTGACATTTTCAACTAAACGTCCTGGCGTAATTCTGGTAGCTTAGAACATCACTTGTAAATAAACAATTAACATGAGCCTCATACAAATCACCGGGCAAAGTCATCCTGTTATTTTGGACTTACTATACGCAACCGATAAAAATTTCACCGGTAACGTTATTTATAAAAATCCCCTTTGTTTTTTGCACGAAAAAGCGATGCCGTTGTTTGAGAAAGCGATTCTTCTGGCCGAAAAACAGGGATTTACCTTGAAAATTTTTGACACCTTTCGCCCTAAGCAGGCCGCCCAAGCATTGTGGGATTTTTGCCCGAATCCTATCTATGTTGCTGACCCCCAAAAAGGATCAAATCATACACGCGGTGTGGCGATTGATTTGAATCTGGTTGATAAAGCAACAGACCTTGAGCTTGATATGGGCACACCCTTTGATGATTTTACAGAAAATTCTCATCACAGTGCTGTGCTTGCACCTGAAATTGCGAAGAATCGTTATTTGCTTTTAGGGATTATGATGTCTGCAGGATGGGATTTTTACAACAACGAATGGTGGCATTATCAGTTATTTTCCCCAAGGGACTACCCGCTAATTGAGACAGATTATGGAATGATGTAATGCTTCCCAATTCGGAATGGATTCTTTTAGGGTTACTTGCGGTTATTTTGCTAAAACCAAAAGATATTCCTGTAATGGCAAAATCCTTGGCGAGAATCATCCGCAAAGCCCAGCGGCTTTGGAACGATCTAGTCTTAACTGACGATGAACAAACCTTTACCTTCAGCGATTTCCCCTCCCCTACAAATCATAAGGAAGGGGAAGAAAAGCACCCATTTCACTTATCTCCCCCAAAAGCAAAGTCTCAGCCAGTTAAGGATTGATTCGTTTCTACTTCTTTTTTATAAGCTCAAGAAGTTTGTTAAATTGATAGCTACCCTCAGGAGAATCCAGATAATCATTCGTTTGTTGTATCAACGCTCTAATATTTTCCGGGCTACCGTTCATTATATTATTATTCTTTTTTGCAATAGTTGGATTAATCCGAACATAATCATCCCCGAATATTTTTGATAAAAACAGGTTATTTTCTGATTCATAGGGGATAAATTCAAAATTAAACAACTGCGACAAAATATCAGCATAGGCTAATAGTCTGGTATTGGCATTTTTTTGATCTGCTCTTCCATCGCCCAAAGAAATAACCCTGAACTTATTTGCTTTGGGGTATATTCTTCGCGCAACAGCAATGGCATCAGCCGTAGGATTGTTATCTAAAAGCCCTCCGTCTCTTAGAGTATGTACAGGAGAGGTTCTACCAATCGGTGAAAACACACGTTTTGGGAAAATCATAGGAACAGCAGAACTTGCTAAGGCAATATCTTTTGCGAAATGATCGTCTTCATCTTCGCTTGAAAATATTTTAGTTGTTAAAGTTGTCTCATCGAATGCCGTGGCAACTCGTGGGATAAGGGATTGGCTAAAAGTTGTGTCCCCTAAAAATTTTTCTGCTAAAATTTCAAGAGTTGAAGGGTCATAAAGCGATGGCCGTAAGCGCATTTTTGAAAAAAAAGTCGGCGCATTGTTAACAAATGCAGTAAGTAATTCCTGAGTTGAATAAGACTGCCAAACTTTTTGCGTGGGGTCTTTTGGAGCTGAAAGTCCTGTACTTAATATGCAACCTGCTGAAGTGCCAGCAATAATATCAAAATTTTCACTGATTGTTTGGTTAGTTACTGTTTCAATCCGACCTAAAACAGTTAAGGGAATAACCCCCTTAATGCCACCTCCATCAATTGAGAGGATTCTGACCTCTTCTAAGTTTGGATTATATCTTTTATGAAGAAATTGTGAATTTAGAGCAGATGTTGGCGGTGCAACTATCGCCAATGCGCATAATGCAGTTGATAAAATTCGTGGATTTCTGATACGTCGTGTTTGCTGGGGAACTTCCGCCTTATAATCTATTTGAGCGGCAACCAGATTTGATGCTTGAAAAATTGTCATAAGCACCAGCAGCGAGCAGGCTAGTTTTTTTAGTTTTTCCAAAAAAAACATATTACAATCTCCTTTTTTGATATTTAATTTTGTATTCGTTCGCTATTAAGATTTTATTTTTTAAAATTTAATTTTTTATTAAATAAGAGTTGTTATCTTTTATAAGCTCAAGGAGTTTGTTAAATCGATAGCTACCTTCAGGTGAATCCAGATAATCATTCGTTTGTTGCATCAACGCTCTAATATTTTCATGATGACCATTCATTGCATTATTATTCTCTTTTGCAATAGTTGGATTAATCCGAACATAATCATCCCCTAATATTTTTGATAAAAATTCATAATTTTGAGACTCATAATCGTTAAGCACTAGACTAAAAGGAGTTAAAAATATATTCGTTAAACCTAAAAATTTGTTTAAATCATTTCTTTTGTTTGTAATACCATTGCCCAGAGATACAATGCTGAACCGCCGTGCTTTGGGGTAGATCTCTCTCGTTTTTGCAATAATATCTGCTGCTGGATCGTTGCTAATAGATAAGGATGCTCCATCTAACAGGGTATAGATTGGATGGGCTTTATCAACTGCTGAAAGTTGAACCTTTGGAAAGAGAATAGGAACGGCTGAACTTGCCAACACAACATCTCTAGCTAAGTAATCATGTTGATCTTCACTTGAAAACACTCGAGTTGTTAAAGTGGTTTCATCCAAAGCTAAACCTACCCTTGGGATAAGAGACTGACTAAAAGTGGTATTTCCTAAAAATTTATCTACTAGTTCCTCAAGATGCGAAGAATCATAAAGCGATGACCCCACACGCATTTTTGAAAAAATTTTTGGTGCTGTTTCCTGGAATATATCTAGTAATTCTTGAGAAGAATAAGGCTGCCAAATTTTTTGAGTAGGATCTTTTGGAGCAGAAAGTCCCGTACTTAAAATACACCCAACTGAAGTGCCGCCAAGAAGATCAAAATTTTCACATATTGGTTTGCCAGTTTGGATTTCAAGTTGGTTTAAAATCGTTAAAGGGATTACTCCTTTAGTGCCGCCTCCATCTATTGATAGAATTCTAACTTCTTCTAAGTTCGGATCGTACCTTTTTTGAAAAATTTGTCGCTTTAAAGCATTAGTTGGCGATGAACTTATTGCTAGTGCCAATAATACACTAGAAAACACTGTTGATTTTCTAATGTATCGTGTTTTGCGACGAGGTTCTTCAGGATTAATATGGTCAGCAAAAAGATTCTGTGCCGTAGCAGGCGTTACAATCAAAAAAAGCATCAAACAACTTAATGTTTTTATTTTTTTTAAAAAATACATTTAAAATTACCAAATAAAGCTGGTAATTATTATATTATGTTTTTAAAAGTTAATTTTTCACTAACAGAGGTTAATTTTTCATAAGCTCTAGAGTTAGACATCTAAGCCACTTCAGAGCCGACTAAAAAATACGTGCATTCAATTATTACTTATTTTTTAAAAAATTAATTTTTCAATAATTCATTATGTAATTTTACTTATAGATTAGAGCAACATACCTATCTGAATATCCCCTGAATCTAAAACAGAGGCAACTTGCCCTTCAAGTTCTTTTGGCGCATCGAAAGACATATTTTGATAACCATGTTTTCTATAAAAAGGAAGTGCAGCAGAATTAGAATCTGCATAAATTGTTTTAAAACCATTTTTTTTAAGCCATTTCTGGCACAGTTCTAATAAATGACTACCTAATTTACACCCCCTTGAACGCTCTTCAATGACAAGAATCCTTAAAATAATGTCATTTTCTCCATAACGCTGCAAGTGCGTGTAGCCAATAATTCGAGTGCCTTTATATAAAACAAAATGCATATGGTTATGATGGTTAAAGGTCCAAGTGTAAGGATCCGAAACAGGAACTTTATCAAAGAAATAGAGTTGACGAAAATCTCTTGCAGCTTCCCACTCTGCGTAATGAGTACAATGCATAAGCCGCAATTTATCAAAACCCGCATCAGTTAAAACTTTGGTAATAAAACTATTTTTACCTAGGGTATAATGGGAGAACATCGGCACAACTTCGTGGTTTTTTTGTTCTTCGACTAGCGTTTGTTTCAAACTAGCGTATTCTTTGCACGCTGCACTATTGGACCTTAGAAAATTTCTAAAAATAAGATTCAAATCGATTTCAGCATTATTTTCCTGGTACATATGGAGGTGCACCTGAATTTCATCCTCTTTCGTGAAATAGAAACGAAACGGAATATTCATTTCACCCTTATAGGTGTAACCAATTGATTCCAAATTTGCGATAGATAAATTTGGATCTTTTGCAACCAATATCATATCAATTATAGGCTTTGCATCTAACCCAGGAACAGAAGTTGAACCGATATGATGAATTTCAATGCAATTATCACCAATACTTTTTTTGATTAATGATGCCTCGGCTTCGAACATTTTCGGCCAATTAGAATCATATGGAGTAACTTCGATGGTGTTAGATTTTGACAACATAACTTAATACAAAAACTATTTATTATTAAAATTGTAACAATCCTGTGAGGTATGTCTAGGGGGAGACGATAAAAGATCATAATATATTTAGGAATTATTTTCTCCCTACCGGCATCCTCCTAGCATGATTCTCTAGTCTCTCTCTAGATTAGTATCCAGATAAAGTGATATTTGAGAAGATTTCGTAAGAAGGATTTTTATGTTAATGGGTGTTAGATGATATGGTAAGCCCCGGTTTGGGGCCCGCCTCGTCAGCTAAAACCCGCGCTTTCCCGCCCCGCCACCACCACAAACAAAACTTCTCCTATAGCAGTTCTAGGTTTAAAAAACGTTCAACTGTCTATTCTAGATACCAGGCTTCCGGCCTAGCTCTAGTTAA
>CAIQTY010000008.1 GCA_903874955.1 uncultured Alphaproteobacteria bacterium
AACTCTCATCGTCCTCATAGCAGTTTGGGATATAAGACACCTGAGGAATTTGCTAATTTAGAAGCAATTTTTTCTTATTAATCTTGGACTAAAACACGAGATTTTTCTCAAGTCTCTGGTCCTAAAAATGGGGCACCTCCAGTATAAGTGAGTGTGCATGGGGGATTCCTTACGAATATGTAATGAACTCAAAATTAGCTTATTAGAATGACTATAATTATTTTTGGAAAGTTGGCGTGATTGTTTCCAGTGATGCTTGATCTTAAGCCAGTGATTCCTCAGTTCAAGTTAAAAAAAAGATCAACCAAATGAATGGACACCTGAATTTTTTAGGTGAGGAGTCAAGAAGCTTTACTATCTACTAAGGCTTGCAAAAGCTGCTGAGCTATTGCAAGTCTCTTTGGATCGCGTGAGCGTGCTACCAAGTTCGTTCCTTTGACTGTTCCTGTTTCATCAAAGGGATAACTTCCAATGCTGACATCGGATACGCTTTGTTGAATTAAGGCTAATTCATCAGCTAACTCATTTTCATAAACATAAGCTTTGACAGTAATTGATAAAATTGGATCATCATGCTCTAGTTTTGGCAAAATTGCATCCAACATTCCTTGCATAACCGTGGGTATTCCTGCCAATATAAAAACGTTTTGAACTTGAAAAACCATTTTTTCATGAAGTACAGCACCTTCAGCAGCGCGTGCCATTCTCCGTCTTGCTTCATTGATTCTGTCGCCATAATAGTCTTCTAGTATTTTTAAAGCTTCTAAGTGTACAACCAGAGGTTTATTAAATGCTTTTGCAATGCTTTCTTGGGTAATATCATCGTGGGTGCTGCCAATTCCGCCGGTTGTAAATACATATGTATTCTTGGCGCTTAAGGCTAATACTGCTTCAATAATCATTTCTTCTTTATCAGGAACAACGCGGCATTCTTGCACAACAATACCTTTTTCCTGGCACTTATTGGCTATGTAATTCAGATTTGCGTCTTTTGTCCTTCCGGACAGCACTTCATCACCAATTAAGACAACGGCTGCTGTAATCATTGAAACCACTTCGAAAAATACTCAATAACCTGTTTATAAACGTCTATTTTAAATGGTACAACCCGTTTTAATGCTTCTTCCACACAAGCCCATTCCCATGCTAAAAATTCCGCATGGTTTTGCGCTAAATTTATTTCGGTATCTTCGCCCAAGAACTTCATCAGATACCATTTTTGCCGTTGTCCCTTATAGCATCCCTGCCAACTTTTTTTGGCTAAATGAATCGGTAAATCATAAAAAGCCCAATTGGGCATTTCATCGAGGATCTCAACGCTTTGAATTCCAGTTTCCTCCTGGAGTTCTCTTAATGCTGCTGCTTTTGGATCTTCTGACTCATCAATACCACCTTGAGGAAATTGCCAACTATTTGGCCACGCTGAGCATTCACTATCGATGCGTTTCGCTATAAAAACTCTTAAGTTTTTATTCACAAGAACGATGCCAACACATGGGCGATATTCATTTAATTGGGGCATTTTTTATTTTTGGGTTATTTATGTTATTGTGCTTTGTTGGTTGAGTTTTTTTTACGTTTTCCATCTTTGTGAGGTTTACTTGTTGGTAGACTATGTTCCGCCCAGTTATCTAATTGAAATGAATTAATATGGTCTCCAATCCAATCAATGAAAAGGGAAATATGCTGAATGCCGGGCTCTATCAAAAGTAATCCGCGATTTTTGCATTTTGCTTGATCTAAAACGAACTCAGCTTGTTCAGTTACATGCATGTTTTCATCAGTAGTTCTGACAAAACCGTCAGGCATAAAAACTCCAATAGGCACTTCTGGGTTTGCCAGGATATTATTAGTATTTGCATATACCAACCAAATGCCTCTGTAGCCGAGCCATTCTTTAATTTTGCTTAAAAATTCGTTTAAATTACTTTCAGTTGGTAATGACCAAATCACAACCCCTTTGATCCAGGGATTTTTCTCAATAATTTCTTGCAGTTTTATCCATTGTTCTTCGCTTAAACGATCTGCACTGATCGCTAAATTAAAACCAAGCTCTTTTGCTTTTATTATATATTTTTCAGGGGCAATGCAGTAAAAGGGCACACACAAGATTGCCCTTGGAGAGAGTGTAGCCAATATTTTATTGGATATGTCTTCTCTCATGCCAAATTGATCAACGATCACGGTCATATGTGGAATTTGATACTTAGCTTGTAAGGGAATTTTATTGTTTATGACTTTATCTAAGGCAGAAATCTGTCCTGAAAAATCAACAGGTTTACGCTCTCCTGAATTAGATTCTTCCGCATGCGAAGGGCCAAAGGAAAAGATCAATAGTAGAACATAAATATACAAGTGGGGCGAGTGACCGGTCTCGAACCGGCGACCTCCAGGACCACAACCTGGCGCTCTAACCAACTGAGCTACACCCGCCATAAGTCTTTTATACCGGTCTATAAAAGCATTGGTCAACGAAAAAGTAATTTTTTTAAGGAGTAATAAACTCATCCAATAATAATTTAGGAGCGGAAAGATCGCTCCAGGTTGATTTTGTCGTGCACATTGCCACTCCGCTCGTTGGCAATTGACGTATTGAACGTCCATTAACATCCGCCACCCACTGAACTGCTTGAGACAAACCAGGGTTGTGAGCAATCAACAAAATACCTTTGTACTTTGAGTTGATCGAAGATATCACTTCCCATATTGTCTTTTGTTCACCTTGGTACAAATTATCATCAAAAACAACCTCAATATTTGCGGGCAAAAGTGGTTTTATTCCATCAAAAGTTTGGCGTGTTCGCCTTGCGTTTGAACATATAACAAAATCTACCCCTGAAAGTTTACCGTGAAGTTTTAAACGTAGAACTTCAAGTTGATGCATTCCCTCCATGGTGATTGCACGATCTTTGTCGATCTTACCATATTGAGGCATTTGTGCTTCAGCATGACGCATAAAAATTAGTCGTCGCATCATAGTTTCTATCTTCGTTAATAAAAATAGTATTACACTAACTTAGTTAATCGTAAGCTAATTTTTCTGACCTTGGCAACAACACAAGTACAAAAACAAGCAATTGTCTATCAAATCCTTAGTATACATGGTATTGGTCCTATGAGCTTTTGGAGAGAGTTCAATAAATCAAAGAATTTGCAAACAGTTCACAGTTTTTTTAAATTAAGCTATTCACTCGAAAATATTGAAGTAACAACTCAAAAAATTCAAGATTTTAATGATCAGGGAATTTTTTGTCTTGGGTTTTGGCAAAATGAATACCCAAAACAACTTAAGCGGTTACATGATGCGCCGCCTCTCATTTGGATAAAAGGTAATGTTGAATTTTTAAATACCCCTCAGCTTGCTATTGTAGGGGGTAGAAATGCCTCTTTTCACGGAATAAAATTTGCAAAAGATATTAGTGAAGAACTCAGTAACACTGGATTTACTATTGTCTCAGGTCTGGCGCGCGGTATCGATAAAGCTGCTCATGAAGGTGCCCTTTGCAATAAAACAATTGCGGTTCTAGCTGGGGGAGTTGATAGACTTTATCCTCAAGAAAATCTTAGCCTTTATGAAGAACTTTCAAAGAATCACTTGGTTCTATCAGAAATGCCACCAGGAGTAGAACCAACGGCAACACTTTTTCCCAGAAGAAATAGAATTATCGCAGGTTTAAGTTCAGGTGTTTGTGTTATTGAGGCAGCATTAAAATCAGGCTCCTTGCTAACTGCAAAATATGGACTCGATATAGGTCTGCCGATTTTTTCATGCCCAGGGCATCCTTATGATCCCCGAGTTCGCGGATCGAATCTTCTTATTAAAGACGGAGCTTATCTTTTGGAAAATATAACCGATATTACTGATCAAATTAAACTCGATAGTCCTGTTGCAAAAAATTATTTGAACAACACAGATTCTGCTGAAATTTCAAAGCCTAAAAAAAGCGAATATCATAAACTATCTGAGGAAATATTAAATTATTTGAACCATACGCCTATAGGGATCGAACAACTATTAAAAAATTTTGCTAGCTATCCTACCGAACAAGTGCTTACTATCCTTAGTGAGCTTGAACTTAAAAATGCTATTCATAGGCTTAACGCTAATTTGATTGTTTTAGCCTGATGTTTAAAAAGGTTTCGATTTGAACTAATTCATGAATCAAAAATGGCCTAAAAGCTGCTGAACTTAATGTTTCAAATCTTAATTCTTGCCGGTTAAATTTGGCCAGCGTATCATGCCAAGAGTTCAAAGAGAAAGTCTGGATATTCAGGTGGATCGTGCCCAAGCTGCAAAAGAGTTAGAGCGTTTAGCAAAGCTGATTGCTTACCATGATCAGCGTTATTTCACAGCTGCAAACCCAGAAATTACGGACGAACAGTACGATGCCCTAAGGCGTCAAAATCAGGAACTAGAAGCTCAGTTTCCAGACCTTAGAAGGCTTGATAGCCCAAGCCACCGGATTGGTTCGCCTGTTGCATCTCAGTTTGATAAGGTTAAACACCGAAAGCCAATGCTTTCATTAGATAACGTTTTTAATGAAAAAGAGTTTTTAGATTTTGGTAAAAAATTGAGGCGTTTTTTAAAAATGCCAGAAGATGTTGTTATTCCTATGGTGGCCGAGCCCAAAATTGATGGTTTATCGGCGAGCCTTCATTACCAAGATGGTCAATTTGTGCTAGGTGCAACCAGAGGTGATGGGCAAGAAGGCGAAAATATCACAGCCAATTTACGCACAGTGCGCGATCTTCCCTTAAGCCTTGTGGGGGATTCTATCCCAGCTAGCCTTGAAATTCGAGGCGAGGTATATATGGCCATTGCGGATTTTGAGAAACTTAATGAATCACGAAAGCAGCTGGATGAGCAACCCTTTGCTAACCCCCGTAATGCGGCGGCAGGTTCTTTGCGTCAGCTAGACTCAACGGTTACAGCGTCAAGGCCAATACATTTTTTTGCGTATTATGCTCAAAGCCTTGAAGGGAATATCGCTGAAACCCAAGAAGAACTTTTGAAAAAATTGCTGAGCTGGGGGTTCATGGTCAATCCTTACCATAAAGTCTGTAAAACGACAGATGACGTTATTCAATACTATCAAACTATGCAAGAAGTCAGGAAAACTCTTGATTACGAAATCGACGGACTGGTTTTAAAAACTAATGATCTGCGTTTGCAGGAACGATTAGGCGTGGTTGGCAGGGCGCCTCGCCATTCTATAGCATTTAAATTTGCAGCTCAGCAAGCCGAAACGATTGTTGATGATATTATCCTTCAGGTGGGCCGCACCGGGGTGATTACCCCCGTAGCGGTGCTTCAGCCCGTTATCGTGGGCGGAGTTACGGTCAGTCGTGCCACCTTGCATAATGAAGAGGAAATTCGCCGCAAAGATGTCCGTATTAAGGATAGTGTGATTGTTCAACGCGCTGGCGATGTGATTCCTCAAATCGTGCGGGTTAATATTGATAAGCGCAGTATATCTTCAGTTGTGTATAATTTTACTGATACTTGCCCTTGCTGTAATTCCACCTTGTATCAAACCCCCGGACAAATAGCGAAACGGTGCTTGAATGGTTTTAGTTGCGAAGATCAGGCTATTCAACGCCTTATCCATTTTGCAAGTCGTGATGCTTTAAATATTGATGGGCTTGGTGAGCGAAATATGGCGAGGTTTTATGGACTGAATATAATCTCAACACCAGTCGATATTTTCACCCTTGAACAAAGGAATAAGACTTTTGATGAGCCTATAGAAAAGTGGGAGGGGTGGGGCAAACAATCAGCGCAAAATCTGTGGGATGCGATTAACAAAGTGCGTGTATTGCCTTTAGATCGTTTAATCTTCGCCCTGGGTATTCCTCAGATTGGTCAAACCACAGCAAAACTGCTTGCAAAGCATTTCATCAATTTTGAACGATTTTTAGAAACCATTTTAAAGGCTTTTCAAAATGATTCTTTAGTGCAAAAAGAATTGATGAACATTGAAGGTATTGGCCATGGAATGGCCCGAGATATGATTGATTTTTTCCAACAAAAACATAACCTGCAAATGGTTGAGGGATTGCTCAAACACATTCAAGTAATTCCACACACGGTTGAGGAAAATTTACCCTTAAGTGGAAAAACCATTGTGTTTACGGGAAGTCTCCAGCAAATCAGCCGCAGCGAGGCAAAAGCGCAAGCGGAAAAGCTTGGTGCAAAAGTAGGAAGTGCGGTATCAGCTAATACCAGTTTTGTGGTTGCTGGAAATGATGCAGGGCAAAAACTTAAAGCTGCCAAGCAGCTTGGCGTAGAGGTAATAACCGAAGAGGATTGGCAAGACATGATCAGGAAGGCTGGATAGGCAAGAGTATGTTTGCAGCATCGACAAAGATTTTCAGTATTTTCAAAATAATCGTTATCACGAATATTTTTCTAGTTTCAATTATACATGCTGCTTCCCAGAATCCCAATCCTAGCTCTGATAAAAACGACAATCCAAAAGCTGATAAAGATTTTTATCAATACGCTTTTGATGAAGCCAAAAAAGGCTTAGCAGAGGGAGGCATTCCTATTGGTGCTGCTCTTGTGCATAACGGCAAAGTTTTAGGGGTAGGTCATAATAAACGTGTTCAAGAAAAAAGCGCTATTAAGCATGGAGAGACCGACTGTATTGAAAATGCAGGTCGTCAAAAAGCTGAGGTCTACAAACAAAGTGTTCTTTATACGACATTGTCTCCCTGCGATATGTGCACCGGTACGATTCTTTTATACAAAATCCCAAAGGTAGTTATAGGTGAAAATCAGAACTTTAAGGGCAACGAAGAGCTATTGAAATCAAGGGGCGTTGAGGTAGTTGTTTTGCAAGACGCCGAAACAACCCAAATGATGAAAAAGTTTATTGAAGAAAAACCTAGCTTGTGGAATGAAGATATTGGGGAAAAAGACTGAGTATCTTTTTAATAAATCCTCAAGGTATGAAGTCTATCAGCTAAATTACAAAAATAAGTTCTACGAACGTCTTGAAAATAAGATTAGTTGTTTCTACAACATAACTATAGATAATAGTTTGGTTAAAATGGCGATGAAATTCATTATTTTAATTTTAGGTTTTTTCGCAAGCCTTCCTGTAAATTCTTCATCAAGCAGTTCTAGCACTCTGCCTTTGAAGTGGGAATCTCTTGTTCCAGGTGACAAAATTGCAATTGTGGCAACCAGTAATATTCCTAATGAAGGTTGCTTGGCTAAGGCACGAGAACTTTTGATCGTGCATAACTTTATTCCTCTTATTTTTGTGCATTCTACCCCTGGGGAATTTGGCAGAGCTCCTATAGAAGATAGGAGACAAGATTTCTATAACGCTTTGAAATCCGAAGCTAAAGTGATCTGGGCCATCCGCGGTGGCAGAGGGGCCAGTGAAATATTTGAAGAACAGGAACTCTTTGCTGGGTTTCGTGCCAAGCTACCTAAACTATTGATTGGGTTTAGCGATTTTACATCCATTCACCTTTGGGCAAATAGCATCGGTTGGCCAAGTTTGCACGGAATCGTATTAAGTTACTGCCTGGAAAATAGCCATGTCGTTAATGCACGTACAAGCATAGCGCCATACATAGATATTTTAACCGGTAAAACTAGGGAATTAACGTATCAACTGCAACCAGAAAATGAGCTAGCCAGGACCTGCTCAATTGAAACTACTTGTGTTATTGGCGGTAATTCCTCTCTAATTCAGCGTTCGATTGGCACTGAAACAATGCCTACGATAAAAGGAAATGTATTATTTATTGAGGACATAGGAGAAGAAGGATCTAGATTGAATGAAGTTTTAGTGCACTTTTCAAGATCTTCCTTTCTAAAGGAAGTTAAAGCTATTATTTGGGGAAATTTTGAATCAAAAGATGTAGCTGGTATTGCAGATGCAAAGACGCTATTTATTGGAAAAATGACGAAAAAGAATATTTCGGTATTTAGTGCTGACTTTTTTGGCCATGGTGCTTATAACTATCCGCTGCCGCTTAACACCACTGCTAGAATTGAAGTGGGCGGCAAATTAGTTGTCAGAACGAACAATTGGAGTCTAGGGGGGGAGCAGTTAAGCTTCCGTAAGGTTTTGCTGTAATATTTCTCAAAAACATTTTTGGTGTTTTTAAACTAAAATATTTTAAAAGTACATTTTTTGTGCTAATTTTCAGACCTTATAAATAATAAAATTTTATTCTGAAATTACACATAAAAGTATTAAGGAGCTTACATGCACAGCCAATACATTTCATTAACAAATCTGGTAAAATTAGCTGCTTTTAGTTTTGTTTTTTTTGATTCGCCCGTTTTTGCATTAATTGGTGAGAAAAATCTATCCGGTTCATTGTCTCCAAATGCATCTAAAAGCTCAGGTACTGCGACGATGAAAACAAGAGAGCAAATAAAAATAGACAAATTGACAACGCAAATTGATGCAGATGCAACTCCTGCTCTTAAAGCAGATCTGAATACGCTTACAATAGAGATGAATCCGGGTCAAAAAACAACCGTATTAAACATATTAATTTGCGTCCCTATAGTACGCCGTCAGGCATTTGCAAAAATTACGAACAGTCTAACGACACAAATGGACGCAAATCAAAAAATAGACGTGATTACCCTATTATTTCGTCTTCAAGAGACAGCATATACTGCCTTCGCAGAAGTTGCGAACAGTTTAACAACAGAAATGAATCCAGATCAAAAACTAGAGGTGATTAAATCATTATCATCTGTACCAGTATCAAATTATGGAGTATTTGAAGAGAACGTAAATATTCTTGCGAA
Source organism: uncultured Alphaproteobacteria bacterium (assembly GCA_903874955.1). Classification (GTDB taxonomy): domain Bacteria; phylum Pseudomonadota; class Alphaproteobacteria; order Paracaedibacterales; family CAITNM01; genus CAITNM01. The sequence goes on from CAIQTY010000008.1 coordinate 8,786, forward strand.
AGAAATAAATATGGATCAAAAAGTCCAGGTGATTTACGTATTATCAAATTTTCCTGCATCAGCTTATACAGTATTGAAAGATGCCTTGAATGGTCTCGCGACAAGAATAACTGCAGATCAAAGGGTAAAATTAATTAAAACATTAGCATGTGTGCCTGTGGCAGATCTTTCTAGAATGAATGCCAAATTTTTTGATGGACATTTTGAGGTTTTTATAAACCATTTTTCTTCTGATGAATTAGCCGAAATCATAAGCAAATTACTAGAAGCCGAAACTGGCGAACGGCGGCGGGAATTGATTAATGAGGCAGTGCAGTTAGCTACTGGGCGATGATTCTGTTTTAGGCGTTAGGTAGAGAAGGCAAAGCGACTTGTCTTCTCTTCTTTCGATATAAGAAACTTTGGATCTTTTAGTTTCCCTAATCCCTCGTCGTTAAGGCTTGCAAAACTCAGCAATTTCTTCTTGTATTTTTGCCTACCGCCCCCGCCCTTTAGAAGAGTTGGTAACCCGTAATTGCGCTAACCTTATTGCAGACACACCAAACGCAACGGAATCCTAAAGGTTTTTTAACACATTCAGGTTTGTGTATTGTCTTTAAGAAGCGCTCTTATCATCACTATATAAGGGCATAAATGAATAATTAGTTAACGTTATAGTATTTTTTTTAGAGAAATATCTTAAAAATAATAAAAAATCAAATTTTATATCAAAATTGCAACAACCAAGAATTAAGGAAGCTATATGTACAATCAATACATTTCATTGACAAACCTTTTAAAACTAACGGCTGTTACTTTAGTTTTTGCTAGTCCAGCCGTTTTCGCATCAGATGCTAGAGAAAATGAACCTGCCAACTCTTCATCATCGTCCTCAAGCTCAAGTGCTCAAATAATAGACAGATTATTACTAGGATTCGAAGAGACAATGAAAAGAGTGGCATCTGACTTATTAAGTATGGCTACTGATGCAAATCTTCCTGCATTAGAAGCTGTAAACCGTTTGACGACGACGGGATATGAATGGAGCTCAAAAGACAGGAGTAATGAAGCTATTGTATAATCTAAAGCACAAGATGCATGCTGAGCTTGCATCAGAATTTCATAGACTGGAGATCCTCAATTATTTGATAATCGCCTAGGAACCTTAATAAATATACTTTCCGATTACCAATTGTGTCGCATAACACGGCGATTACTAGCAACCGATAGTGCTGAAGCGCGAAGGGCATTAATAGATAGAGACATTCAAGACTACGGACGTCCTGGAACCATGAACCAAGGTGGGGCCGCTGATACGAGTTTTTCATCCCCGGAAGCAATTAGGGAGATAACTATGATAAGTGGCAGAACGACTCAAATATTAGGCTTAAGTTCTGGCTCGGGTAGGGTGACAGAGGGATCTTTGATGAGTGGCAGAACGCACCAAATACTCGACCTTGCGCATCCAATACAAGACTTTGCCGACCTGCCTTTTCCATACAATGGTCTAGCCATGCCTCACGCTGGGGCAGCATTTGAGATCCATAACTATTCTGGTGCTCCAGTCGATACGAGTTCCTCTTCAAGCAGTTTTTTATCCTCAAGCTCAAGCAGCAGCGCATCAAATCAAGTGCCTTTGAACGAAGCTGTGATCAATCGCATTAAGGGTAGAATAAATGAAAAGGAACTACTAAGCGTTGATGATACATTTAAAGTATTAGGTGAATAAATTGATAAAAAATATAGAGACATTACTAGTGAACGTAAAAACTACATGATGAGTGCGCTCCGAAGTGGCGATTCACAAGACTTGGCTGACCTACAATATGTCTATAGCTTTATGAGGCTGCGCCACCCAGATCAACTAGATGTATGGCTGAGTGGTTTTATTACAGAATCGTTAACAGCCTATGACACTGGTGATACCACCAGCTGCAGAAAAGGTATTAGAGAAAGGGCAGTTAGCGGATTAAGAGGTATTGGTGACACTAAACTCGATGAACTTTTTAGACAAGCAGAAGGCCCAAAAGCACTCAAAACGTTTTTTGCTGGTATAAAGTTAAATGATGCAGCTTATATAATGAAAACCCTTAGTGAAAAATTAAAAACCCTAGGAGTTAATGCTGAAACTCCTCCCGATAAGACTGCTGGAACTTTTGCCTTTTATTTAAGACAACAAGTGGAAAGCTGGGGCGTTGCTTTAACAGATGATATCAAAAAACAAATTGGGTTTTATGCTGAATCGTTTCAAGACAATTACGAAAAAATGATCAAACTAAACATGGGATTTGAAGAGAAGAAATAATGCTATTTTAATAATGAGAAGGCAAACCAATTTGTCTTCTCTTTTGTGAATATAGCAAGCTTCGGATTCTTCTAAGGTTTTGCTGTAATATTTTCCAAAAACTCAGCTATCGCTCCTTGTATTTTTGCAACTGCTTCAGGATTCGTCCCGCCTGCTTGGGCCATGTCCGGACGGCCTCCGCCTCCTTGGCCACCAAGGGTTTGTGAAGCAACCTTTGCCAAATCAACTGCACTGATGGTGGGGGTGAGGTCATGGGTTACCCCAACAACCAAAGAAACTTTGTCCTCGTAGGTACTGGTGACAACCACAATCCCTGAAGATATCGTCTTCTTCAAATCGTCAGTAATGCCTTTAAGATCCTTCGCGGGTATATCTTGAAAATACTTAAAAATTGCCTGAATACCAGCAATTGATTCAACAGGGTTGGATGCATTTTTACCACCCACCGCTGCAACGCGTTTGGCATCGCTTAATTGTTTTTGTAGATCTTGAATTGTTTTCCTGGCGATTTCCTGCTCGGCATGTGCTGCTAATTGGCTTTCATAGAATTTTTCAATAATGTCTGATCCGGTTATGGCTTCGATGCGGCGCACACCTGCAGAAACACTTGATTCATTCATGATTTTTACAAGACCTATATCTCCAGTGCGGTGTACATGGGTACCTCCACAAAGTTCTACCGAAAAGTTTCCAAGTCTGAGTACACGAACAGTATCGCCGTATTTTTCACCGAACAATGCCATCGCTCCCTCTGATATGGCGGCATCTGGGGTCATTAGCTTCGTATGGGCTTCGTGGTTGCCAAGAATTTCTCGGTTTACTAGCGTCTCAATTTGGCGTATCTGTTTGCTAGTAACTGCCACTGAATGGGTGAAATCAAAGCGCAGACGATTGGGGCCAACTAAGGATCCCTTCTGGGTGACATGATCGCCTAAGACTTTGCGTAAAGCTGCATGTAGCAAGTGAGTTGCGGAATGGTTTGCGGCTGTTTTATGCCTTTTATCAGCATCGACGGTCAACCGCACAGCATCACCAACTTTAAGGCTACCACTGATGATATTAATTTTATGGGCGTGAAGGACGCCTACCATTTTTTGGCAATCAGAGATGCTAAATTTACCATTCTCGGTTTCCATCATCCCTGTATCGCCAACTTGCCCGCCTGATTCGGCGTAAAAAGGTGTTTGATTACATACAACCCATGCACCTTCGAAAATTTCATTTAAGAGAGTTCCCTCTTTAATAATGGCGATTACATTAGCTTCAGAGCTAAGCGCGTTATATCCTAAGAACTCTGTTGTGCCGTGTTGCTCTTTTAGCTCAAACCAAATTTTTTCAAATCCTGCTTCCCCTGATCCAGCCCAAGAAGCGCGCGCTAATTGCTTTTGCTTTTGCATGGCTGCGTTAAATTCATCGATATTGACGCTGCGATCTTCTGCGCGCAGTACATCTTGAGTCAGATCAATAGGGAAACCATAGGTATCGTAAAGCTTAAAGGCAACTTCCCCGGGTAGAGGGTCATCATTTTTTAGGTGAGCGGTTTCTTCTTTTAAAAGCTTTAATCCTCGGTCTAGGGTTTGACGAAATTTCTCTTCCTCGTGAAACAAGGTTTGGGTAATCAGGGACTGAGCGCGCTGCAACTGCGGATAAATATCCCCCATGAGATTAACTAGGGTTGTGACTAATCTGTGCATTAAAGGGTCTTTTGCACCCAACAAATGGGCATGACGCATGGCTCGGCGCATAATACGCCTTAGCACGTAGCCTCGTCCCTCGTTCGAGGGTAATATCCCATCAGCAATTAAAAAGCTGCAGGCGCGTAAATGATCGGCAATCACATTGTGGGATTGGCGCATGCCAAGATTTCCTGTTTCAGCCTTGGAGGCTTCTATTAAGCTTTTGAACAGATCGATATCATAATTATTGTGAGTATCTTGAAGCAGTGCCGCTATGCGCTCGAGGCCCATGCCTGTATCAACACAAGGTTTTGGTAAATCGATACGTGTACCATTACTTTGTTGGTCATACTGCATAAAAACCAAATTCCAAATTTCAATGAAACGATCGCCGTCTTCATCAGGAGAGCCCGGAGGGCCTCCTGGTATATGCTCACCATAGTCATAAAATATTTCTGTGCATGGCCCGCAGGGGCCTGTATCCCCCATACTCCAAAAATTATCCGATGTTGCAATAGGTATGATTTTATCATCAGCAAACCCGGTGAGTTTCTTCCAGATAGATGCTGCCTCATGGTCATCGGCGTAAACGGTTACAAGAAGGCGCTTGGGGTCGATAGCGAAATGCTTTGTCACTAGCTCCCAGGCAAGTACGATGGCCTGTTCCTTAAAATAATCACCAAATGAAAAATTCCCTAACATTTCAAAAAATGTGTGATGCCGTGCCGTATAGCCGACGTTATCAAGATCATTATGTTTGCCACCGGCCCTTAGACATTTTTGTGATGATGCTGCCGTTTTATAGCCCCTGGTTTCACGCCCGGTGAATACGTCCTTAAATTGTACCATGCCTGCTGCGGTAAACATCAGGGTTGGGTCATTTTGGGGCACAAGAGGGCTGGATGGCACAATTTCATGGCCATGGCTTTTGAAATAATCAAGAAAAGTTGAACGAATAGCTTGCAGGGACTTAGCGGGCATATTTTAAATTTTTAAAAAAACATCCCACAAATTTTACCACGTTTTTCGGGCAAATCAAAGCGTGGCTGGGGTACTAGGATTCGAACCTAGGGATGCCGGTACCAAAAACCGGTGCCTTACCGCTTGGCTATACCCCAATACATTTAGTAAACATATCAGAAATCTCTAAAAAATCAAGATAGTCGTGAGAACGAAATTTGATTCAATTATCATGAAATTTGACATAAATAATTTTTCTTGCTCAATCACAGCTATAAAACTTGTATGGCTTTATCAAATTCCCCCAAAAAAAACTGAGTTAAAATTAAAAGATGTTCAATTTCTAAAACCTAGCTGGACTCAAAACAAGATAAATTCCATACCCAATCAGAAAAAGGTAGGTAAGCCATATATATTCTTTTCTGGGGGCAGCTATGGTATTTAAGGCAAGCGAGGCTGCGATCCATATTGGCATACATATAATAAAAGCAAGTCTCCAAGGAAAAAAGCCCATGGCAGCTAAAAATAGTAAGGATGAAATAGATGCTATTGAAGCAATTTTGAAATGCTGTGTGAAAGCCTCTTTTTTAACCAAAAAATATGCGCAAATACATAACAGTAATGTAACTGGCAAGAATTCTTTTCCCGACAATATTATGCTGGTTATATTGTTGACATACTTAGTACACATACTCAACAATCCATGGGTCATGAAAGTTTTCTTCATCCATACGAATTGATTGCAAGATTCTGACTCATGAAAATATATCGTCCCTTTTACTGAAATAACATACAGGCACCATAAAACAAATGGAGCTGAAAAAATAAAACCGTATTGAACTAACCTCCATAGAGCGCGCCAGGGGATAGATTTTTGAAGGTGCCAGTGTCGTAATAAGGAAATAGTTCCAAAAATAATTACGGGAATAATAAAAGTACCATAGCAAAGGAGTCCAAACCCCAAAGCGGCCATTAGCCAGTATGTGATTTTTTTGTAAAGAAAATCATCTTCAAAGCTCTTTGCAGTAATCCAGTATGTTGCAGTGGGCATAAGCACATTGAATATTTGAGTGTGCGGCAAATAGAAGAATATTTTGACAACAGAATTAAAGAATACAAGCGAAACTAAGGAAAGCGCTAAGGGAGATGGATTCTTTCCAAGCAGATTTATCCATATTAATGCCGTTAAGATTAATAAACAAAAATTGATAATAACGTAGGCAGCATAACTAGCAGGATATTCTTTTAGTCCTATTTCATGAAGAGGGTGCCATACAGTATGAGGAGAGCTAGGATGAATATAATTTAATAAAACGTTGATTGCTGGCCTAACAAATTTTGAAACTATATTTGCTAAAAAAATTATTCCTGGTCTAGACTGACGTACCGCATTGTCATTAAGTAAGTGCTGTGGATGATTCGCATTATCCATAAACTCTGGGCCATCACAGTCAAGAGAAACTCCAAATGGACCCTTAAGATACACATTTACTGGACGGGAGCCATCAGTTTCATAAGCAATTCTTGGGCCAACCAAAAGGCTTATTAGATAGATAAAGATCAGCACAAAAAAAGTAATAAAAGTATTTTTAGAATTTGTCACAAAAGTATTTGTATTTCATATCACCATGAAATGTATCAAATTAGTTTGGTGAAAACAACAATCCTAACTCCAACAAAACTCAACTTGCGCAGCTTTGGCTTCAAATCGTTGAAGATCTCCCTCTACAAGAAGGGTTTGCCCGCGAGCATTAAGACCCAATATATGCGTCGCAATATCGTCAATAAAGCTGCGATTGTGACTGACGAATAATACCGTACCTTCGAAAGCACTCAGGGAATCAGCCAGTACATCGATGCTTTGCATATCAAGGTGATTGGTGGGCTCGTCCAGAATAAGCGTATTGGCCTTTTTGGCAAGTAAACAGCACAAACCAACACGGTTTTTTTCGCCTCCGGATAAGACATTAAGGGGTTTAAAAACATCATCCCCTTTGAATAAAAACGCACCAAGCATGGACCTGGCTTGTCCCATGCTGAGATGTTGATTGAGTTGCATAACATTTTCAAGCATTGTGGCCTTTGGCATAAGGTAATCGAGCTGGTCCTGGGCGAAGTAAGCCACGTCAACTTCATGGCCGAGTTCGATTTCTCCATCAAGTTTAGGCACAATGTTTAATAGGGATTTAATCAATGTCGATTTTCCAATACCATTAGCCCCTACGATCGCGAGTTTCTGTCCACGTTCTAACTTGAAGTTAAGTTTTTTTACTAAAGGTTGAGCGTATCCAATAGAGAGATCTCTGGCTTGAAGTACAACACGACCGCTTTTTTTTGCGCATTCAAGTTTTATGCTTATTGGGGGAGCCTTATCATCGACCTTGAGGCCAGAATCGGCATCATACAGCTTTTGTAGCATTTTAACGCGGCTTTGCACCATTCGCGCTTTGCTAGCGGATGCCCTAAAACGATCAACGAAACTTTGCACTTGTTGGGCTTTAGCTTGTAGGTTTTGCTTTTGAGCCTGAACCTGCTCTTGAGCAAGCTCATAACTTTCTAAGAATTTATCATAGTTGCCAACATAAGGGGTCATTTCACCATGATGCAGATGTAAAATATTGGTCGCAAGACGATTAATCAGTGAGCGATCGTGGGACACGAAAACCAAGCAACCTTTGAAATTTTGCAAGAACCGTTCAACCCATTCCATGCTTGGAAGGTCAAGGTGGTTAGTAGGTTCGTCTAAAACAAGAAAATTTGGTTTTTTCAAAAACAACCGTACTAGTTCTAGGCGCATGCGCCAACCACCTGATAGGGTTTTAGGATCTTTATCGAAATCAGTTGTCTTAAAGCCTAATCCACACAACAATTCTTTTGCTTCGGATTCTATAGAAAACCCATCAAGATGAGTTAATTCATTCATTATATCGTCATACTCTTTGGCTATAGTCTCGGTGTAAGAATGTTCCATGACTTTTAGAACGTCTTGCAATTTTTTTTGCAGCTCAACAATTCGTTCGGCTCCACCAAGTGCTTCTTCCAAAAGAGTGGGCATAGGTTTTGGATTTGGTTCTTGAGGTAGATACCCGATAACTACATTTCTTGGTTTAATAACTGCTCCATCATCAGGTTCATCAAGACCGCATAAAATATTAAGCAGAGTTGACTTACCTGCGCCATTAACCCCAATTAAGCCCAAGCATCCTTGTTCTGGAAAACGATAATTAAGATTATTTAAAATGACACGGCTGCCGAAACGGCGGGTTAGATTTTGAAGATAGATCATATAAAACTCATATTGGAAATAAATAGTTAAAAAACCACTAGCATATTTCCTAAAAAAGAGCTAAAAATTAAGACAGATTTTTGTCAATTATAGGAAATTTATGCAGTTAGCTCTTCAATACGTCAGAACTTCGTCGTATTTGTCAACATTAATAGGTGTCTCTCTCCTATTTTTATGCTCACAAATCACCATACCCCTTAGTCCGGTGCCGATATCATTACAAACTGTGGCAGTTTTAATCATTGGGTTAACTTATTCTAAAGCAGATGCTCTAAAAAGTATTAGTAGTTATTTAGCTTTAGGTGCAATGGGTGCGCCAGTTTTTGCAAACTTTTCAGGGGGTATTGTGAAATTTATGGGACCAACCGGTGGCTATCTTTTGGGTTTCTTTGCAGCAGTTTGGATCATGTGCGCCATGCGCGAACGTATTGTGAAGATGGGGGCTACAGAAACAATTTTAGTTGCTCTAATTGGTAATGCAGTTATTTATGGTCTTGGTTTACCTTGGCTTAGTAAGTTTGTAGGCTGGGAAACAGCTGTTGCTTTTGGCTTTATGCCTTTTGTGATTCCAGGTCTTGTTAAATCTGTGTTGGTGACGGCAGGAGTTCGCTACCTGCAGAAATAATTTTACTTATGTCATTCTATAAAGCGAGGTTCTTCCTCGCTTTTTTTGATCTGAAGTATTACTAGAAAACCTAACCCATAATAGTATTTTTGAGTTTTTCTATTAAATCAAAAGGAGCTGATTTACTGGAATTTATCCACCTGATAAGTTCGTCTATTTTTGCCATAACTTTTGAATTATCAGGACTGATGTCGTCTTTCCAAACATTTACCGTGTAAATTAAGGCACAAAAGAATAGAAGATTTTGCACGTAGCGTCCAAAGGGCCAATGAAGACTTAATTCTTGGTGCCAGTTATCAATAGCTGAAAGTATTTGAGATTGCATATCGCAAATTAACGATGGTTCAAAAGAGCAAGAACTATAAAGATCGAAAACTGTATTTCTTTTTTCAGTAAGGCTATCAAAAAACAACATCATTAAATCAAATAGGGTTTCGTCTTTGTTATGCAAACTGACGCTTGATAGTTTATCTGTGACAGTGCTCAGACGGTCATTAATCAGCGCCTGAATCTCAGATGCACTAAGTGCATTCGGCTGAACACCAGCTTTTTCCCAAAGCGCATTGATATCAAGCATCTTTTGTTTTCTTTCCCATGGCACCGGCTATTGTCGTAGCATTATACCAGAGAGTGTCCTGAAGATTTAATCCTTCTTTTAAGGTGTCTGCATATAATTCGCCTTGCACGTCGATTTTTGTTTCATCTGCGATGGCTTGTAGAATTTTAGGATTAGATAGTTTTTCAATAAAGATTGCTGAAACACTAAGAGTGCGAATTTGATTGATCAAATTTTTCATATCATGAGCTGAAGGATCATCACTTGTACTCACTCCTTGAGGGCTTAAAACTTTTATATTGTAGCGCTCTCCAAAATATGAAAATGCATCATGTGATGTCAGCATGATACGATCACCTTCAGCAATTGTTGAAAAAAGTTGCTTAATATTCTGATCTAGGATGTTAAAACTTGATTTGAGGCTTATAGCATTGCTTTCAAATTTTTTGCTATATTTCGAAAATTTTTGTTTTAACCCATGTGTGATTTCATCAATCATCTTGATAACAAGTTCAGGATTATGCCAGATATGTGGATCTGGAAATTTTCCTAAATAGCGAGTGGTAACGTTTTTACTAGCGATGACAATTTGACCTTTGTATCCCGAAGCCTTGATGTAGTCATTGATCCATCCTTCTAGGTTGAGACCATTAATAATCACAAGGTCTGCACCAGCTAACAATTTTGAATCGCTGGGTTTTGGTTGATACATATGCGGGTCAAACCAATTCTCGACAATAGTCTTAACTTCAATTGTATCAATTCCTTGGCAGAGCTGTGCGCATAGGTCTTTCAAGATGGAAAAACTACAAATTACTGTTTCTATTTTTGTTTCTGCTTTTGCGAAAGGAAGAAAAACTAATATTAAAAAAAGACGGATGAAATTCATCATGATTTTGCAAGTTCTCTGGCACGATCGTGGGCAGCTCTCAAAGCATTTGAAAATATCTTTTGTAAATTATTTTCGTGCATTAATACCTTTAATGCAGCTTCAGTTGTGCCTTTGGGGCTTGTGACATTAGTTCTAAGCAGCGATGGTGCTGATGCTGATTCTTTTAATGTTAAGGCGCTACCGATAATTGTTTGGCGCGCAAACTGAGCAGCGAATTCTGGTTCAAGACCAAGTTCAATACCAGCATTTTCCAAGCATTCGCATAGGTAATAGACATAAGCAGGGCCAGATCCTGAAAGAGCAGTAACCGCATCGAATAGCCCTTCGCTATCTAATTTTTTAACAATCCCTACTTTTTCAAATAGGTTTTTAACAATGCCATCATCTGCAGAGCTACAGTTTTCGTTAAGCACGTAGGCGCTTGCTCCTTGACTAACCATTACCGGTAAATTGGGCATGACGCGACAGAGCCTTGATTTAGCACCTAACCATTTTAAGTAGTTTTCGTAAGGAATTCCTGCAGCGATTGAAATAAAAAGTGCCTTATTAAATTTTGCGTAAGGCGAAATGACTTGATCGAGTATTTGCGGTTTAACAGCAATAATAATTACATGCGGGGAATAGTCTTCAGGTAATTCTTCGATAGATTTTGCGCAATTTTCTTTAAAAGGGTCGACTACCGTTAAATGATAAAAAGCTTCCCAACCTTTTAACAGTGCGCCTCCCATGGCGCCATAACCTATCAGCAGAATTTGCATACTTTGATATATTGATAATTTTGCCTTATGTTAAAGGTGCTAGGTTTTTGGTGCAAGTTACATATGGTGATTATTGTTGGAGCAGGACTTGTTGGGGCTGTCTTAGCCATAAAGCTTGCTCAGTTTGGAATCAACGTTAAGCTTTTGGAAAAAAATAGTTTCGAGAAAAAGTCTGTAAATGATGGGCGCACTATCGCGGTAACTCTTGGATCAAAACGTTTTTTAGCATCATGTGGTTTATGGGAAGCATTAGAACCAAGTTCTCAAAGAATTAATAATATTCGTGTGTTTGAACAGGGGTCAGCCTGGACGCTTGATTATGATCATAAGGATCTGGGGTCTGATCCGATGGGTTATATTATTAAGTTTGAGCATTTGCGCGATGCTATCTATGAAGCAGTTCAAGCTCAAACACTGGTTGAACTTTTTGCTAATTGTACCTTACAAACCTTGCTTCCAGGAGAAGTACATACCAAGGAATACGGAATTTTAAAAGCTCCTTTAGTTGTTGGTGCTGATGGTCGCCAGTCGTGGGTCCGCAGTCAAGTTAATATTAGAAGCCGGACGAAAGAATACGGACACAAAGCACTGGTGGCGCATTTTATCCACGAGAAGCCTCACCAAGCAACTGCATGGGAGGTGTTTCATTCATCTGGGCCTTTCGCAATGTTGCCCATGACCGATACCCCTGATGGAAACTACCAATCAGGCATCGTTTGGTGTGGTTCGAAAGATGCGCCTTGGGAGACTTTGCCAACGGATCAGTTAGAAAGCCAACTGGAAAATATTTTTCCTTTTTATGGAAAAGTAACTCTTAATAGTCAGCGTTGGACATTTCCTATAACCTCGCTGACCGTTGATAGGGTCACAGCACCGCATACTGTGTTGGTGGGAGACGCCGCCCATGCGTTGCATCCTATTGCAGGCCAGGGAGTTAACCTCGGATGGCGTGATGTTGCTGATATAGCTCAGCTTTTGGTTGAAGCAAAAGACCTTGGTCAAGATTTGGGATCTGAGTTAATGCTTGCCAAATATAGCCGCATGCGAAAGCCAGATCATAAGGGGTTATATTTATTTACCGATGGCTTAACCCGACTTTATGGAACGGATAATTCTTTGGTCAGTTTTGCGAGGCAAACGGGCCTTGCAGCGGTTGGAAAAATTCCCTTTTTAAAAAAAATTCTCATGAAAAAAGCCATGGGAATTTAATGCAGTACTATTTTTCTTGTTTTGATTTTTTATCTTTCAATACGGTATTTTTATTAAAAAACTAAAAATCTCTCATTGAATATAACAATATAAAACGCTTATGTTGATGGACGGAATATTAAATATTATCAGAAGTTGTATGTGCCGGACTTGCTTTTTTAAATTCATTTGTTTTCTTGTTGCTCTAATTTCAGTTTATGGATCGCAAAGTTTTGAAGATTCTAGGAAACATACAAATCTTTTCTGTTCTATGTTCTTAGCTGGATTAATGGGAGACCAAGAATACTGTGAAGAGTATCCACAAACTCAAAGGCAATCTGCACCAAAAACCCAGCAAGATTCTATAGCTATGGAAAAGCTGACCACTACAAGAGATGTCCAGAGAAATCTTTTTGTTCAAAATCTGACGGGTTTGCCTAAAGTAGAAGAAGAAAAGGAACCTGCGACTCAAATCGAACAGACAACCCCAAGAGTATTAAAAGATCAGAACGCTGTTGAGGATAAAAAATGTAACTTTTCTGATGATTGTAAAACCCAAGAACCGCATGAATACCGAACGCACATTATTAATTTTACGATGGTTTTCTCTGATGTTTCACCGAGCCATCTTGAACCCCATTTGCAAAATCAAAAAGGTAGCTCTCAAATAAAGAATTTTTTCTTGGGTGTGCAAGCATTCTCTATTAAAAAATCTCGTTCGTGTGTTCAGCTTGCGAGGTACTATTAAAAGACTTATATTTTCTGCACAACTTTAGTTTTGCAGGAACATCATGGTTAGTCTTACGCGATTGTTAAACGATTACAGGCAAGCCATTGAGTTAGGTTTTTATTGGAGTGAGTCTGAGCAGATCATTGCCCAAATAAAATCGGAACTCGATGAAGTCCAAGCTGAAATCGGCTGTTCGAATAGAGAGGCTCTTCAAGAGGAATTAAGCGATGTTTTGCATGCTTGGGTTACGCTGGTTGATTTTTGTGGTTTCGACCCTCAAGAAACAATTCAATTGGCAGCCAAAAAATTTGAAAAACGTCTTATTGCATTAAAAGCTGTTATTCAAGAAGAGGGGCTTGATGATTTCAAAAACCTGCCACGATCGGAAAAATTGTTAGTTTGGGATAAAGCAAAGCAGAAAATAAAAGCTCAAGCAGATTGATTAACTCATCATTTTAGTATATATTAATACCAAGTTTAGGTTTAGTTTTTAGGTAAAAATTAAGAGTGTTAGTTATTTATTTTAGCACCTTCATTATAATTTCAAATATTATTGGCTGCTAGCAGCCAGTACATTTATTCATATCCCCAGTTTCAAATTTAAATTATCCCTTCAGTTGTTTTGAGGTTTTTATGTCTAAACGGATTTTACCCTATGCGATGTGGGTCTTTCCCCTATCGTTTTTCACTTACCAATTTATCTTGCGCCTATGGCCAAGTCTCATGATGCAGCAAATCATGCAGCAATTTCAGATTGATGCTACCGGTTTTGGGGTATTAGCGTCAGTTTATTATTATGGGTATGCGTTTATGCAAATTCCCGTTGCAATTTTTCTCGATCGTTTCGGGCCACGGTATGTGGTTTGCGCCTGTGCTGTTATGTGCGGCCTTGCAACCTTGCTCTTTACTTATACTGAAAATTGGACTCTGGCTCTTGTTAGCCGATTCTTAGTTGGCGCAGGCTCAGCCGCAGGATTTTTAGCAACTTCAAAAGTTATCTCTCTATGGTTTAGTCGGGCAAATTATGCGCGAATGGTAGGCTTCTCTTTCACAGTGGGTTTGCTCGGTGCTGTTTATGGTGGAAGACCTGTCAGTATGCTTGTTGAAAATAATGGTTGGCAGGAAGTTGCTAGTGTATTGGCTTATGTCAGTATTGGTATAGGCGCTCTAACCATACTATTTCTCAAAAACAGCACTACCAATGCTGAAAAAGAAGAATCCACTCTTTGCTTAAAAGATATGCCTAAATTAATCAAATCACCCACGATTTGGCTATTGGCAATTTCTAACCTCTTGATGGTTGGATCTCTCGAAGGATTTGCCGATGTTTGGGGGGTTAATTATCTCATGACGGCAATGGCCATAACCAAAGCGCAGGCAGCAGATTTTGTTTCCTTTATATTCATAGGTATGCTTTTCGGTGGACCAATCCTTGCAGCATTAGCGAAACGTATTGGAAACTATGCTGTTATTGCAGTGTGTAGTGCTGGTATGGTTTTGGCTTTTATGAGCGTGCTATTTGCCAATGGCTTCTTTAATACATACGGTCTTTCGATTCTATTTTTTGGCGTTGGAATTTTGTGTTGTTATCAGGTTTTAGTTTTTGCCAGTGGAAGCGAACTTGTATCTCCAGCTATGTTAGGGGTGACCATTGCATTTTTAAATTGCATCAATATGTTAGGTGGTTCATTCTTCCACAGCACCATTGGCTGGACGATGGACCAGTTCTGGACTGGCCTAATTACTGATGGGATCAGACAATATACAATTGAGTCATATCAATATGCCCTTCTCATTATTCCGATATCAGCTCTTGTCGGGGGCTTCATGGTGGCTATTGTGGGGAGACAGCGAAAAAAATCTAGACTCGCTGTGTAAATTTTATTGATTTTTTATACTAAAAAGTATATTTTATAAAAAATATGTACTTTCTGGTATAAAGTGAATCTCGATATTCATATTCGTATGGCTAAATCTTATGTGCAGCTTCTTTCGCCTTTGGCTGAAGCTGTAATTCATGATATTGCATCAAACTCCATTTGCTTTATTGAAGGAAATTTATCCAAGCGAAAAGTCGGTGATCCATCCTTTTTAGATGTCGATCCTAAAGAGCTCGAAAAGCAAATCGATCAGATTATCTACCCAAAGGTGAATTTCGATGGAAGATTAATTAAATCGATTTCCATTCCCATTAAAGATGGAAAATCTATAAAAGCGCTGATGTGTCTTAACTTGGATGTATCTACATTTTCACAGATGCAACAATTGGCAGAGGCATTTTTAGGCACACAAAATAATCAGCCCGAAATCCTTTTTAAAAATGATTGGCAAGAAAAAGTTCATCTCTCTCTTTATCAGTTTTTGAACACAAACAACCTCAAAATTGAATCTCTAACTAACCTTCAAAAAAAACAGGCAGTCCAAGAAATGTATACTCAGGGGGCGTTTCACGAAAAAAAAGCAGCGGACTACATAGCAAACGTTTTGGCTTTAAGCCGAGCATCTATTTTTAATTATCTAAGAGAATTAAGAAACAAGAATGTTTAAAGTGCCAGGATCTATGAAAACTGTATACTCTGCTCAGCAAATTAAAAAGGCGATTAACCTTAAGCAAAATTGGCAAACCCTTTTGAAATCGCAACAACAAGCTTTTATCGATTTTTCAAAAGGCCTCGTTCAGGTGCCGCCGCCTTTGCAAATGCATTTTGAAAAAGCTAGAGGCGATTGCCATGTCAAAGCGGGTTTTAAAAAAGATGGGGATATATTTGCTGTAAAAATTGCTACAGGATTTTATCAAAATACGCTCAAGAATTTACCGGCTGGCGATGGGGCAATACTAGTTTTTTGCCAGCAGACAGGCCTGCTTAAAGCAATTTTATGCGATGGCGGCTACCTGACAACCCTGCGCACAGCAATTGCAGCATGCATTGCTGCCAAAACCACCCCATGGAAAATCCAGCGTATTGGTATTGTCGGCACAGGGCAACTAGCAGCACAATTATTAGAACTCTTTCATCTGTGTAATCCCCATGCTGCTTTTAAACTATGGGGACGCTCTTTTGAAAAGGCAAAAAATCTGGCTAGCGCCTATACTAATGCTGATGTAAATGAATCAATCGAAGAATTAGTGAGCAACTGCGATTTAATAATCACTACAACCGCGAATTCATCGCCAATTATTAACTTAAATTATGTTCATCAAAAAACCCATATTATTGCTCTTGGGGCTGATGAACTTGGTAAACAAGAATGTGATCCAAAATTATTTCAACATGCTGATGTTGTCATCGTCGATAGTAAAAAACAGGCCCAATTTTTTGGCGATACGTTTTATGCCCTTCAAAGCGGCCTTATTTCTTATGATAAACTTCAAGAATTAGGACCCATTATTGAAACAGGTATTTCTCGTGATGCCAAGGTAATCATTAGTGATTTTACTGGAATCGCAGCTCAAGACATTGCGATCGCTGAATCGACTTTAAAACTTTTAAAAAAGGAACAATAGATGATTAATTCCACACTCATTAAAAACGCTTTTGAGCGAATCTCTGGTTATATCAGTCATACACCATTGATAGAAAGTATCCCCTTAAGCAAACTATCAGGTGCTTCTGTTTATTTGAAATGTGAAAATTATCAGCTTACTGGATCTTTCAAAATTCGTGGGGCTTGTAATAAATTGCTTTCCTATCAAGAAATGCCCAGTCGAATCATTGCGGCATCCACAGGCAATCATGGTAAAGCAATCTCTTATTTATGTTCAAAACTCAAATGCCATGCTCAGATTTATGTTCCCAAGAATGTGAGTCCCATCAAAAAACAAGGAATACAAAATTACGGTGCAGAAATTATTGAGGTTTCAGGAGCCAGCTTAGAAGCAGAGATGATGGCACAAAAAGATGCCCAACTTCAAAATATTCCTTTTATCCACCCATACAATGATGAAAAAATTATAGCAGGGCAGGGTACTATTGGAGTTGAAATTGCCATGCAAGGAGAATTACCCGATGCTGTTTTCATTGCCGTTGGCGGAGGGGGATTATTATCGGGAATTGCTTCATATCTTAAATCCATAAAGCCAGACATAGAAATCGTTGGCTGTTGGCCCGAAAATTCTGCTGCGATGTATGAGTCGCTTGAAGCAAACCAACTTGTTGAATCGATTGAGCTTCCGACATTATCGGATGGAACTGCAGGCGGAATAGTGCCCAATGCGATAACCTACCCCTTATGCAAGCAATTCATTGGTACAAAAATTTTAGTAAATGAAGAAGAGATAGCTAGCGCCATGCGATTGATTTTACAACAGGAGCAAATGGTTATTGAGGGGGCCGCGGGCGTTGCTGTTGCAGGGTTTCTAAAAATAGTAAATCAATATCAGGGTAGGAAAGTTAGTATTATTTTGTGCGGGCGAAATGTTGACTTTCACGACCTAATCTCAAGTTGAGGTTAAAAATAATTATATTAATATAAATTTAACTATCAATGATTTATATCTATATTATAAATAATTATAATTTGGTTTAAAAATATGTTCAGGATAGTCTATGTATTTCTTATGCTGACAATTACTACAAGTAATTTTTTTCTTAATGCAGAAGCTCCAGCAAACGGTTGGGCCGTTAAATTTTTCAGGGAAAAAGTAGAT
>CAIQTY010000009.1 GCA_903874955.1 uncultured Alphaproteobacteria bacterium
CTGATACAAATAAACCTGCAGATTCAAAAGATGCAAAAGCCTCCGAGCCTGTAGCAGCTCCTGCAGAACAAAAAGCATATGGTGCTGAAGCCTCAAACCCAACTTCACCCCTAGCAGCTCCTGCGCCAGCAGGTTCGGCAGCCGTTACACCAGCCGGAACAAACTTAGCAGATCACCTTACTAATTTGTTAGGCACTAGTTCATCTGGAGCAACCACACCTTCCACACCTGCAGCTAAATAAAATTAAAAGACCTATAAAAAATGAAAAACCACCCTACAAGAGTGGTTTTTCATTTCTCATTACGATTTTTATATTTTCAGGAACACATATCCAATTTTCAATGTTTTGCTCAAGCGCCTTTGATATAAGAGCCTTTCCGTATTCCATATCATTTTCATGAATATGGTAATTACCGTTAAGCCATATGGCAAAAGGATCATTAGGATTTCTATTAAGCATGTATTCAATAAAATCCCCAGCTTTTTCTAAATAGTTATTTTCAATTAACTGAGTAACATACGGCACAACAAGATCACTTCGTTTTGGAGCTTTTTTCAAAATAGCATCTGCTATATCCTCCCAAATTTTTTGCTTATCATTTTCAGAACCAGTAAAATATTGCATTGCATGAAGAAGCGCTACGTCAAGTAGTAAGGGGCTTTTTTTTGAATTATAAACATCAAACACAGGTTTCAATTCGGCCTTTATCACACTAGCAGGAAGATCTCGAGACCTCCTGAGAATATTAATAGTAAAATGTCCTAGGTGAAATCCTTTGTAATTATAGGGAGTTTTTAGTAATTCCTGTCCATCAATAACCTTAGTATTCGTAAAATTATAAAAAATTGTTTTTTTATTGGAAGGATATAAAGTTGCCGTCTTCCAATAAGTCAATGCTCCGTGAGCACAAATCGCTGTAGATAAACCCAAACATATAATCGTCAGTGGCGCTCTTGCTATTGATATTTTATTTTTATTAAGAATAGAAAATCCCAAAACAAAAAATGGCCATACACACATAAGTACAAACCAAGTTGAGGTCAAAAAACTAAAACATCCAACAAAAAGCAATATAGTGAATGGATTTTTTTTATAGGTGTATGGATCAAATAGACTTTTTATCAAAACCAAATAAAATATTAATCCAAAAATTCCCATGCAAAATACAGATTCAGCTCCAAAATGCATAGAGCTAAAATCAAGTCGATCCACTCCGTCCCAATCGGGTTTCCACAAGCCATTTTGAAAAAATTTTATAGGTAGTGATGTTATTTGTTTTTGTAAATTTTCAAAATAGTACCCCCATCCATTACCAAAAAAAATCCTAAGTGGCTCGTCCTTCCAAGAAAAAAAATAGGTTTGGATATAAAATTTTCTAGATTCTAAGCTTGGAAAAGCTTTCCAATTTGACAAAAAATATATGGCTATCAAGCTTATAAATGGCACACCTAAACATAAATATTTTTGAACGTTATAAGGTTTTTCTAATTTTCTCGTTATCATCCACAGGCCCAGAATAAAAGCAACTGCCACCCAAGCTGTTTTACTTAAAGAAATGCATAAAAGAAAAATACTTACAAAAAGTATCAAGATGTATTCAAATTTTCTACGGGCAATCGTGGTGAGCGTAAAGACACTTGCAGAAATTGGCGCCAAGAATGCACAAAAAACGTAAGGTGAACAATCAGGTTTAAATTTTAACCCAAAGGAATGATGATTAAATAAAATCAAAAATCCACAAATAACACTAGCTAATATTGCAGAGTAATAAATAAATTGATTCCTGCTTGAATTGTCAAAACCAAAAGAAAGAAGAAATAGTCCAAAAAATAAAACAGTGCCCTCGCCAAGCATTGGAGCGCCTAGATGGTGAAGAATAGGATTTCTTGCCCATAAAGTTGCAATCAAACATATTAATGAAAAAAATCCAAAAATCAGTGTTTGCTTTGAGCAAAATAAATTCTGCTTCACTCCCCATAAAATTAATAAGCACAAACCGATACAAGAAAAAACAGAATGCGCAGCAATCAATACGAATTCAGAGTCAACCCAAATACCAATCCTAAAAGGAGGAAGGGTTGCTAAAAAAAACCAAAAACTTAAGGCGAGAAAAAATGAGAGACAGCCTTCTAAAAAATTTGTGGATCGAAAACGCTGTATTATAATTTTTCCTATATCTAAGAGCATTATTGTTAATTTTTGCTTATTTTTAATTTAAGAGTAAGTTTTTAATAAAAAAAATTCAAAAATAATCCAAGAAACAACCCAACCGTGCTTAAAGTGCAACGGTAGATGAAAAAATAGGGTTTGAGTCATAGCGACTGCAGGAAAATGGGAGAATATTTGATAAAGTGACTTAATAAAATTACAGATATTCGGCTCGTGGGCAAATTTTGCACCCTTTTATTCTTTTTTATGTTTACACTTTTCAGCAAGGAAGCTGTTTCTTTACCTGAAAATGTTTTGACTCTTCAGATGACTAAGTTTGATGGTACAGAAGAAACATCCGTCAAAGAGGCACCGGTTCATCCAGAAAAACCTCAGCCATACAAGCTAATGCCACATTTTGCTGTGTACGATGTAAAACTCTATCAGTCAAACGATCCAACCGTTCAAAGCGTTACAGGACAAGCATCTATTGAACTTATAAAAACAAAAGAAGGCTGGTCATATAAGTTAAATTTGCAATTGCAAATCAATAAATACGACGGAACAACCACAACCATCGAGAGAAATATTGCTTCTTGGGAATCTCCTAGCGATATTTCTTTTCACATCGAAAATTTTCGAGATGGTGCCTCAGAAACCATTCTTCAAGGCGGCGCTGAACGTGCTGAAAATGGAGAATGGCGAATATATTTTGAAGAACCAAAAATGGACGGTTTTATTACCAACCAAAATATTATATTTCCTATTGGTCACCTCGAAAATATCTTGGAGGCAATCAAAAACCATGAATTGGTATTGCCTGATCAAATTGTTTTTGACGCCACATATGAAATACATAAACCGGTCAGAATTAATACGGTCATAACCCCACTTAAAGATAAAAACGTTGCTATCAAAGACAGTTCTCTTTTGCCTTCGGGCGAACAGTGGTGTCTAAAAAAGGCATTGTACAATCTTGATTCTTTAAGTTCATCTCCTGACTATGAAGAAAATAAAATAGATATTTTTTCAACTGGTGTTATTAGTAAAATGGAAACCAGTTGGGGAGAGGGAATTACAGTTATTCTCAATCTCAAGGAACTAACAGTTTACCAGTAAATTTTTATGGTTATGTTCCCCTTCCCCATAAAACCCAAAAAATTAAAAATTGGTGACCACGTTCGAGTAATTGCTCCGTCTCGAAGCATTGCGATTGTTTCGAAGGAAAATATCAATTTCGCCATGTCTGCCTTGAAAGCAACTGGTCTAAATGTAAGTTTTGGCCGCAATGTAAACGAAAAAGACATAATGTTATCGTCTAGTGTGAATTCAAGGCTGGATGATCTGCATGAGGCATTTTCTGATCAAACCGTTAACGGAATTCTTACCGTGCTTGGTGGGTATAATTCGAACCAACTTCTTGATGGTATTGATTACACCCTCATTGCAAGCAATCCTAAAGTTTTATGTGGGTTTTCAGATATTACAGCATTATCCAATGCTATTTATGCAAAGACTGGCCTTATAAGCTACTCAGGCCCTAATTTTAGTTCGTTTGCAATGCAAAATGGTTTTGAGCACACGAAAGAGTATTTCCAAAAAATGCTATTTAACCAGGGGACAGTTTCGGTGGTTCCTTCCAGCGAGTGGTCTTCTGATGGTGCTTGGTATTTAAATCAGTCAAACAGAACTTTTCTAAAAAACCCTGGAATGAGGGTTATTAATACCGGAATAGCGTCAGGTAAAATTATAGGCGGAAATCTTGGTACCCTCAATTTACTGAGAGGGACACCCTATATGCCTTGCTTAGAGGAATCCATCCTTTTCCTTGAAGAAGTTGCGAGCTATCCAGACGAAACAGGAATATTTGAATTTGATCGCATGCTGCAATCGCTTACCCAAGCTGAAGATTTTTCTGGTGTTAAGGCAATTGTATTTGGCCGGTTCGAAACAAGTTTCAAAATGGCTACAGAAAAATTTCAATATATTATCGATAGCAAACCGGCCCTTAAAAATATTCCCATTATTTGCGATGCAGATTTTGGCCACACAACTCCAATTATAACATTTCCAATTGGTGGATGGTGTCAATTGGAGACGCAATCTAATGGAACTGTTAATCTAAGCTTTGTTGATTAGTAACACTTTGAGAAACTGGGGATTAGTCCCCCTAATAGCCCCCGATAAATGCCATAAATCTAGTCCCAATAGACTGACCAGAAAATATACCTATTGACTTTAAAACATGATTTTCATCGGTAAACGTACCATTTTCGACCCCCTGGTTTCTAAATTTCCATCTGTGTAAAAAATTTACAGAGATTTCTCTTAAAGCCTCGCTTGAAAAACATAAACGACTTAGGGGATAAGAGCGCCCAGTGCAACTAAAAGGATTACTCCAGTATCCTTTTGTATGCTTATCACTTGGAATATCTATACTTATTCCTAAAGGGCAAATACTCCGATAAACTTGACCGCTAAACATACTATATTGAAAATTAAAACTAAGCGTATTCTTTTTGCCAATTAAACTATCATAATCCGCAGATAAATCTTCCAATTTGGTTAATTCAGATGGGCAAAACATTATTAATTTCATTTGGTTTTCTAATGTCCACTTGAGCTGTTTTTTTAAATTTTTTACTATACAAACTGAACAACGTGCGCAGTCTTCTGATGCGACAAAAATATACTGACATATATTATAATTCTCCCCTGTTTCGATAGCATTTTTTATTTCTTCTGAGAAGCTTTCTTGTTTCCCATGTAAGGAAACAAAATGAATACCATCTTGATAATCCTGCTCCTTGCTACTTTCAATAAAATCATAGGCTTTTAATATGGGGGCTTTCCCCATATCAATTAAACATGGAAAAGATGTTTTCTCTAGTTTTTGTTTTTCAATAGCATTGTCACTTGCCGTAATAGACTTATACCCAAGCAAAACGCCAAACAGGGCAAGCCAAAAAATTTTCATATAAAACATATTAATACCTTAATTTAAGTTAAATCGCGTTCAAATGGAGTTTGCCCAGGGGGCATGTGATTTTTTGATTTTTATAGCGGGAATCATAAAATCTATCTCGAAACACTTTCTATATGAGAAGATTTTACAATTCCTGTGATTAGATCTAGCAGTCCTTGATAATTAAAGATTTTTATTTAATTTTCTCGTCACGCTTAGCTTTTATTTGTTTAGCAGTCGTCATCACGTCGCTTGGTGCATAAAGCACAATTCTATCTTGCACAGGCTTAACTGAGGCTAATTCTCTTAAAAAACCTTTGCCGAATGCACCCTCTATAATATCCAGGTTAAGAACAGGAGTTATAGAAATTTTGCCTTTTCTTTTCCAGTTGACAGAATATCTATTTTTATTAATTTCTTTAAGAGCGTACTCAGGTTGAATAGCATCATAGCAAAGTAAGAAACCAATGCCGAGTAGATAATAGGAAGCGTAGCCCAAATATTTAGGGTCTTTTTCGCAAGTCAACCATTTACTTAGGTCTACACAAGTATCAATATTAACGCCGAATGCCCTTAAAAATTGACATGAAAACGTCACACAGTTAGCGACCTTATTGTAATAGTCGTATCCAACAAATTTGTATTTAGGAAAATTACCATCAGAATCTTTTAATGAATTAACAGTATCAATAACTTCTTGAATATTTATCACGTGACGATCAATACGCCATGTGATCAAGTCACGATTAGTTAAATCGACTAAGTCTAGTGTTGAAGGCTGATATGTAAAACCATCTGTTGAATGCGTCAGCTCTGGAATGTCCCCTTTAAAAGTTTTTTTATAAAGTTTCTCATCAACAATGTATTTAAGTTTAACATGCGGTTTGAACTCTGTCCGATAATCGCTAAAACCTACTCTTACTGGTGGACAAAAATCCAATTGAGCAAACCATAGTGTTTTTTGATGGCGATCATCCCCCTTAAAAACATGTAAGTTTACCCTGCACCCTTTGTATCTAGAACCAACAATATCATATTGTAGCAAGCCTAAACCAATTTCTGATTTATATTCACTATTAGCAGAGCTACTGCTACTTGAACTGCTACTACTGCTATTATCCTCTGGGGTGTCACTTGCGAATACTGACGGCGCCATCAGAGACGAAAAAAATATTGCCGCACACAATATTGTTTTTTTAATATTCATTTTATTTTCCTTTTTTTATTAAACATATTTTATTTAGAAATAGATAAATACCTATCAATACCCCTGTAAATTTCAAGATAAAAAATTCTCGTCAGTATCGAAGTATGTGCTTGATCTGGCTTGATAATTTCAGGGCTATCTAAGTTTTATGTTTCTTAGAATCTAAAAAACAATAGATTTTTGTACCGTATTTTTTTAAATTTTACAAATAAAATTTCATTTTGTTGATTTTTAAACTATTAATAGTTTGGGTTGGAATAATAGTGCACCCGAAGCGTTTGACCATAAATCCATGATTACCCCGGGAAGATAGTAATACGGAATTCAGCTTACTAAAAAATTTTTTGATTCAAAAATGACTCTATTAAGGAATCTAGCATCTCTATTATAGGTGATTTGAACTGTTTTAAAATCTTTTGGGCTTCTAAACCATATAACTTAGCAATAGCAATAGAATGAGAGAATGCGTCAAAACGATTCAGACGCTCCAAAACAGCCTGGAAATTTTCATCGGTATTTTCTGTGCCATTAAAACACATGTGCCAAAAATTTTTGTCTGTATCAGCTTGATAAGCAAATAAGATTGGAAAGGTTACTTTTCCCTCTCGGAAATCGTCACCTTTAAGCTTACCGCGGCTTTCTCCTTCGTAATCAAGCACATCGTCGAGTATTTGATACATCAATCCAAAATATTTACCAAATTCACCAAGTTTATAGGATTTTTCTTCGCTTGCACCCGCTGAAAGGGCGCCTGTTTGGCAAGCAGCAGCAAAAAGAGTCGATGTTTTATACTCAATAATTTTAAGATATTCATCAACGCTTATATTAAGAGATTTAATACAGCGCAACTGAGTGACTTCACCTTCACTAATTTTAGCTGATGCAGTCGCAAGAATATCTAAATATCGAATATTACCTGTTTTAACCATAAGTTCAAAAGCCCGTGCAAACAGAAAATCACCGACCAAAATACTTGGTTTGTTTCCCCACGATACATTTGCGGTTTCTCTACCCCGCCTTAAATAAGAATCATCCACCACATCATCATGCAATAAAGTAGCTGCATGAATTAGTTCTACTGCTGCAGCTAGGTAAAAAGTATTTTGACTTGCCTGGCCTACCAAATGGCTGGAGGCTAAGCATAAAAGTGGCCGAAGACGCTTTCCCCCAGCTGAAATTAAAGTGGTAGCAATCGTCTTAATAAGTGGATCATTCCCCGATACGTTATCGAGAATCAACGAATCAATCTGTTGCAAGTTACCTTTGAATGTGTTTTTTAAACTGTATAAGGGTTCCAATACAATTTGAGATTCTTGCAACAAATCAGCCTATCCAAGATACATAGATTTCAACTATAATTTACCCTGTTTAACCTGCATAGGATAGGGTTTTGTGAAACCAGTGTTAGAAAATTCAGAAGGTAACACCTATACGGAAGACGCTCTTCTGAGTGGACGAATTATTATCCGTCAACCGGCGCAAGGATACAGAATTGCCATTGATCCAATATTGCTGTCAGCAGCAATTACAGTTCAACCGGGCGAGAGCATCCTTGATGTGGGAACTGGGGTTGGCGCCGCTGCTTTATGCCTTGCTAGCCGTTTTCCTTTTTGCAGGGTCATGGGAATCGAACGTCAAAAAGATTTAGTTCGTCTTGCAACCGATAATATCCGCCTCAATAACTTACGAGACAGGGTTGAAATTCTCCATGGAGACCTATTAAGCCCTCCACCCAGATTGGCCGCAGGTAGCTACAGTCAAGTTATTTCAAACCCTCCCTATTTTGAAAATAATCGAGGCCGCCTATCTCCAACGAGTTCAAAATCCCTGAGCAATCATGAAGAATTAGCAGATATGGAAGCATGGCTTAAGTTTTGTCTTTTGATGATGAGACCATCCGGAAAACTCACTTTTATTTATCGCACTGACCTGCTCGATCGGCTGTTAAGTATTTTTTATGGAAAGTTAGGGGCAATTAATATTTTCCCCCTATGGCCAGCTCGTGAGCAACCGGCAAAAAGAGTTATAGTGCAAGGCATAAAAGGAGCAAAAGGAGGATTAACTATTTTAAATGGTTTATGCTTGCACAATGAAGATGGATCATTTACGCAAGTAACCGATGGTATTTTGCGTAATGGAGATGCATTACCCTTGGATACTTTAAATCAATCATGAATGACCAGATTATTCAGGGAGTTAGCGCTGCTGTATTAACTGCAATTTTGCTAACAATATGGAAACTAAAGGGCATATATGATGTACCAAGTCATCGCTCTGCCCATTCAAAAGCAATACCAACGGCTGCAGGAATATGTATTGCTTTTGTTTTTTTAATTTTCTTTGGGGTAGGTCAGATAGATATTATTGACTACGATAGTCCCCCATTAACACTTGTAGCTGGCCTTACAATTCTTACAATTGTAGGTTTTATTGATGATTGGAAGGAAGTAAACTATAAAACCAGACTTCTCAGTCATATCGTTGCCGTAGGATTGGTTTTAACGCAGCAAAAATTAAATATTCCAGAATATGCTATTTGGTTTTTCATAGGCGTAGGATTAATTAATGCATGCAATTTTCTTGATGGTCTAAATGGGCTTCTTGCTAGTCAGTGGTTACTGACTATTGGTTTTATTTTAAGTGCATTCGCTCCTGAAAATAGTTTTTTTTGGATTTTGTGGATTTCAACCCTTGTTTATTTGTTTTATAACTTCCCCAAAGCAGTTGTTTTTATAGGTGACACGGGCAGTACAATTTTAGGTTTCTCCTATTTTTGTATGCTATTCAGCCTTGCTCCAATACAAAATCAATTTCCAAGTTTTATCATCAATCATGATAGTTTTATTATCTTTTGCCTTTTCCCTCTTGGCTTTGCGTGGGCAGACGTCGCCTTTACAATTTTAAGACGTTTCGCTGAAAAACGTTCAATGGTATGGTCATTTGGTGATTATGGCTTCCATTACAAAGCCAAGTTTCTTGATAGTCATGCATTAGTTACGCTTATCTATTTATCACTAAATTGCCTTCTAACTTTTGCTGCAGCGTTAATATTTTCAAATCACCAACTAATATATCCGTTATGCTGCATCTATGCGCTAGGGCAAATTGTGCATTGGGCAGTAATTTATCGCTTATCAAGAATGAATTTAGAGTGAAGCTAAAAATGAAATTTACTATATTGAGCAACAAATATTGTAATTTACAAAGTCTGCTATAAGGGGGCTGAGGGTATATTATTTGAGAATGGTAATCCCGAACTCAGGTTAATTATCATTTAAAAAGAAATATCCTCATCAAGATTCTCTAATTTCTTTTCCTTCACTTTCTGCACGAATAAGTGTTTCTGCTTGCTGAACTTTTTGTGCGCCAGGACTAGGAATACTATCTAATACTTGGAGTGGTTGGTGAATGTGCGTCGATGAAGCTTCATCCAAAACTAGGGAAGATGGTATTTGTGTCAAAGGGGGCAGTTTTTTTAATAAACGTTGATAGGAAGGATCCCTTTCTATTTCGTTCAATGAATTTAATGGGATAAATTTTCCTTTAGCTATAATCTCTTTAATATTTTTTAAAGATGCTTGGTAAAGTTCTATATTTGGCTCAAACACTTCATTTGTATTTTTTGCCCAAATATTATTATCAACTGCTTTTATACTTGGGTACAAATTTTTTACTTCTTCCCACAAATTCAACAATTTATCTTTTTTTCTACCACCTTGATTTAAAGAATCAATTGCTAAATGAGCCGGAGAACAAGTTTTAGAAGGTTGCCTAAAAATCAAGAATTCTTTAGCAGGTTTTGATGATCCCTCTTCATTTTCTATTTTCAACGCTCCGACTAGAAAATTTCCACTTCTAAAATTATTGCCAATAGACTTATAGTTCTCAGGCGCAACATATGCAGTTATTCCATCAAAAGCTATCGAAGAAGGTGTCAAATTTTCTGTTGATTCATTTATAAAAGTAATATTCTTAGATTGCCAATTCTCTAGGAGTATTTCATTGAACATACTCACAGCTGCCTGGCCAATTCCCATACTTTGAAAAAAGGGATCTACTATTGTAGATCGCTCGCATGTGCCCATTAAACAAACCGCATCTGTAACATCTACAGTGCTTAACCAAATATCACCAATAATAATTTCAGCATTATCAAAAACACCAAAAATTGTAAAATTAATCGATGAATTAAAATCTTCTGAATAGTTACCTTTATAAAAAATTGGATCCAAAGGATCATTTAATTTATTATAAAATTCGTACAATTTATTGATTTTATTAGTAAAATCAGAGCTATCCCCATAATCTCTGACTAAAAATAATTTTTCGTGATCACTCTCAGTTTTTCGTCGATACTTACTGAAAATTTTACTAAGCGCAGAATAATCACTAGGATGCGTAGGAGTCAAAATAATATGTTTAATTTGTCCAATTCCAATTGGTCCTACTAAGGCAGTTGCAGATTGATATTCAACAGCTGATCTAATCAAAACAAATGGCCGGCCTTGATTTTGCAGAAGTTCACTTAAAAATCGTCGACAATTTACATCGATATTTTTCATCTGATTCAAATCAGTGATTACCTGAGAAGGACCAAAGATTTTTTTACCAATACGGGCCGGTGAAGGTTTTACAGCAGATATTATTGTTTTTCTTTGTGGTGTAGAAAAAGGAGTTGGGTCTTTTTGTTTTCTTGACGGTGATATGGGAGTAGTTGTAGATGTTGAAGGAAGTGTTGTCATCGTAGTAGTAGAGCCATAAATAGCACAACAAAACATCAGCAAAAATAAATTAAGCATATTTATTAAAATACTATTATTTTGTTAATATTAATAAATATTTATTAAAAAATAATTAAAAATGGATTTTATTTGAGATATTTTCTTATGCTTTGTAATAATTAATTCAGTAAGATACCACTTGGATTTTGCTCAATAAGTGTCTCTGTCTCTGCCAATACCTCCCTGTACTTATCCGAGGGGATATAACTTCTTTTTTGTTCATTAGAATCAGAAGTTAATTTCCAAAATCCTCCCTCAATGGCTTTTTTGCTTGGATACAGAAAACGAACGAATTCTGTAAGTTCCCTCAATATATCGCTGACTTTGTTTTCATCAAAAGATTTATAATATTTGAATATAAGGTATTTACCAGATGATGTAACACCAATTAAACTTCCACCACTTTGAAAATTATTACCAATTGATTCAGCATTAGAGGGTTCAACATACGCAACCACATTGCCAAATGGAATTGAAGGTTGTGACGAACTTTCAGAGCCTACAAAATTAATCGGTTTACCTAACCACTGTTCATCAACAAGTTTTTCATTGAGCATTTTTACTGCTATTTGACCAAATCCCCTGCTACGATTAGGTCCTAACATCGTGCTGCGTTCAGTTGTTCCAAAGAAATGAGGGAAATCAACATCTCCATCTATATGACTCAGCCAAAGATCTCCAAGCACTATGGCATTTTGGTTCTTAATACCCATAATTGAAAAAGTAACCGAAGAATAGAAATCTAAATCAACACTAGCCCCCGCATGATTCTCATAGAATAAGGGCTTCAATGGATTAGCCTGGTAATGTCTGTAAAGTGAATCACACTTACTTATGAATGTTTTTTGATCTCCATATTCTCTTTTTAAAAAGCTATTTTTCCCATTTTCACTCATTTCTTTTTGATATTCATCATTAACAGCTTTTAGGGCGACAAAATCAGTTGAGCAGGTTGGTGTCAGTAATACATGATCAACCAATTCAGAACTTTCTGCAGCAGAAATTGAAGTTGGAAGCTTGATGCAGCAGATAACAACAAAAGGCCTTCCTTCGATTTTTAAAAGCTTTCCTAACGCATCTCTGCATGGTTCATATTCATTGAGGGATGAATTAAAGCTTGCCGCAGTGAGAAGTGTGGATGGACCATATGTCCTTTGAATTTCTCTAGCATCAGACGCACAGATATCGATTCCTGTTATCAAAAAAACCATAGACAGAATTAAAAAATACATACAACCACAAAAGTCAAACTTTGGGATTATTTATACACCTAAAATAATTTAATTAAATTTCATACAAGAAACGTTTTTATAAAAAATTTAAGTAGGCACAAAAAAGACACAATTTTATTCTTATAACACTTTATTTGGGAACGAACGAAGAATTCGAAATCTCAGACCTTCCCTTCAAGGTTGATATAGTCGACTGGCAATTGTGCGATAAGCAATTCCAAAACAACATAAAGCCAGATTTAGTTTGCATTCAGGAAAAAGCTTAATAGCAAGCAAACGCAACATCAGCTATGGTGATCTATAATAAATTTGGTGAATAGTTTTTATGGAAAAATGCGGCTTTATAGCAATTTTAGGCGCGCCTAATGCGGGAAAATCAACCCTTGTAAATCAACTGGTTGGGCAAAAAGTCTCCATCGTCTCGCCAAAGGTGCAAACCACCCGTAGTCGTATTATGGGCATTGCCATCCATGAAAACGCTCAACTGGTTCTGGTTGATACACCTGGTATTTTTGAAGCTAAAAAAAAGCTGGATAAAGCAATGGTTAAAGAAGCATTCGACGCCAGCGCTGAATCCGATGCTCATGTTCTGGTCATTGATGTTACCCACCCTAAACTGCCCCTGGCACAAAAATTGTGCGAACAACATAAAAAAGGGCTGATAATATGCCTTAACAAAATTGATCTTATCGAAAAGGACCAGCTTTTAAAAATTGCTACAACAGTTCATGGTTTTGAAAATGTAAGTCATATATTCATGATTAGCGCTTTACTGGCTGATGGAGTTAGCGACCTTACTAAGCATTTAGCCAGCATTATGCCAAACGGTCCGTGGCTCTATCCAGAGGATCAAATCACCAATATTCCCATGCGCTCTTGGGCAGCCGAAGTCACCCGGGAACAAATTTTTTTGCAGTTGCACCAAGAGATTCCCTACAATATTTTTGTGGAATCAGAAAGCTGGGAAGAATACGACAATGGTTCGGTTAAAATCAGCCAGGCCATTGTTGTCGCCCGGGATAATCACAAA
This sequence comes from uncultured Alphaproteobacteria bacterium, assembly GCA_903874955.1. Classification (GTDB taxonomy): domain Bacteria; phylum Pseudomonadota; class Alphaproteobacteria; order Paracaedibacterales; family CAITNM01; genus CAITNM01. Next base: position 13,366 of record CAIQTY010000009.1, read on the forward strand.
GGAATAGTCCTTGGAAAAGGCGGCCAAACCTTGAAAAAAATTGGACAAGAGGCACGTCTGGAGCTTGAAAATCAGCTAGAGAGACGCGTTCATTTAAAGTTGTTCGTCAAAGTTGAAGAAGATTGGCAAGAACGCTCCTGGGCCCTGCGTGCATTCGGTATTGGGGTTTAGTTGATTTTGTTTGCGGTCAAAAGGATTCCATAAACTGTGAAAATAACTAAAAATACATTTATTGTTCTCTCGGGTTTTTACTTTGCATCGTTTTTAAACATTCCTTTTTGGCGTGAAATTTTTAAGATTGTACATTTTACAAATCCCTCAGAAATTCTCTATGTCGCCTCTACCTTCATCAACCTCATCGCGGGTTTTACCGTAATTTTTAGTCTTATCCTCTTGCCCTACCTGCAAAAACCACTGCTCGTAATTTTATCTCTAATGGCGATATTTTCTACGTACAGCATCTATTATTTTAATATTGAAATCAGTCTAGACATGATCAAAAACGTGTTAGACACTGATCTTGAAGAATCGGCTGAACTTGTCACTAAAAAATTTATACTCTGGTTTGCCCTGCTAGGCAGCCCTGTTATTTTAATAAATTTTTGTAAAATAAAGCACGGGGCAAACTTTTGGCCCGAAGCTAAATCTCGTTTAAAGCTTATTGGCATATGCGTCGCGCTGATTCTTATTGCGTCAGGAATTTCCTATAAAAATATCCTTGTCATCCACCGCAATAATAGAATTCTGAGCAGGCTGATTACCCCGGTAAATTGTATTTACTACCTCGGTAAATATGTAAAAAAACAAAATTTTTCATCTAAAAAAGAATTTATTCAAATTGGCCTAGACGCAGCCAAAGGAACTCATTGGCAAAACGCTACCAAAAAATCTCTTCTAGTGATTGTGGTTGGCGAAGCCGCCCGGTCAAAACACTTTTCCTTGAATGGCTACGCAAAAGAGACAAATCCGCTATTAAAAACTAAAAACGTCATCTCATTAAAGCATGTTTCATCATGTGGAACCTGCACGGCTGTTGCTGTACCGGGCATTTTTTCAAGACTACCCCGAACTAGCTACAGTCCTGAAAAAGCAGCAAAGGAAGAAAATCTTTTAGATATTCTCTCAAGAGTCGGTTTTTCCATTCGCTGGATCGATAACAACAGCAGCTCAAAAGGCGTAGCTTGCCGATTTAACGAAGAAAACATTAGAGAAAAAAATCTAAATGATGAAGCCCTGCTTGAGGGATTAGACAGCTACATCAGCGCTATGAAGACCGATGGGATCATCATTTTGCATCAGCTCGGCAGCCACGGCCCAGCCTACTATAAAAGGTACCCAGAGCAATTTAATAAATTTAAGCCAGGCTGTGAAACAAACGAAATACAAACCTGTAAAGTGCCTAATCTTGTTAATACCTACGACAATACAATTTTATATACCGATTACATTTTGACAAAAATCATTGAGCTGCTTGAAAAAAACACCCATTTAAACACGGCCATGGTTTATGTTTCTGATCATGGAGAATCCTTAGGTGAATATGGCATGTATCTTCATGGGACGCCTTATATGATTGCCCCCAAAGAACAAACCCATATCCCTTGGATTATCTGGCTTTCTAAGGATTTTAAAAAACAATTTGATATTGATAGCAATAGCTTAAAAGTCCGAGCAGAAACCCAAAAATATTCCCATGATAATTTTTTTCATTCAATACTTGGGTTACTTGATATAAAAACAAATGAATATCAAAAGGATTCAGATATTTTTAAAAATTAAGTTGAAAAATTTCATGAAAAATCATATTAATGTCAAAGATTGAAAATTAGCGTTACAAATTGCTTATGAATTTAAAATACTTATTTCTTTTTATTACAATTTTCCATGTTTATGGAGCAGATTTAGAATTTTCAGAAGCTGAATTGAGAAAAGAGCAAGGCTATCGTTATATTCAATGTACCCTTTTTGGTAAATCTACAATCAACCCTGAAGCATTCGATAAGCTTTATAATGCTTTCCAAAGATGTTTTTTTGAAGTCCCTCACCGTATGTCTCAAAAAATCTTGGCTATGGCAAAGAAGCCTTTTACCGAAGAATAGTGCACCAAAAAAAAGCTAAGTTATTTTTTAAACTCTCGATTGCCTCATAGTTTAGATATTTTATTCAGTAGAAAATTCGATATTAGTAATTCTTCGAACAAGGAACAAACTCTGGAATTCTCAGAACTTATTACTCATGCTTTTTCCCAAAATGAAACTGCTCGTGATGTTACCGTATATGCACCATTTAGTTCTAAATATAAAGGAATAGGCCACACAGAATATATGGAAATGCATTGCACTAGAAACGATGCATCGTTTGATATATCCCTAAAAATTCTGAATAGCAATACGAATGATCGACGCGACAAAGCTAACGATGCTTTAATACATGCGCTTTTTAACGACACAAGATTTACTGATAAAGATTTTAGGTTGAATGCTATTACCCATATTTCATTAGGGATTCAAAGCTTAATTAATAATGATTGCAATGTCTTTACCAATGCATTTTTGTATCTGAAATGGGCTACGGGGATTGATCCTGAATTGATTAAAAATTACCAAGCCCTCCATAAAACAATGAAACATATGGTAGATCGTGGCGTTGTCACTAAAAATCAAAAGGGCCATCTTTCTTTCCTAAAATTTGCAGTTAGTTGGGTAGAGTATTTCAGCAAAATAATCGGCAATTCTCAGCGCCATGAGCTAGATCACCCATCAAGTAGTGCTTTAATAAGAACAGTTAAGTATAGTTTTCAAGAAACTGGTATTTTCCTGCTCACCAGTGCAGTGAGAATAGCAAACTGGATTTTGGAACGATAAAACTTGGGTTACAGTAGGAAGTCTCTGCCATTTTTGTCCTACATCTCCACCACTTTGGGTGCAAAAATTCCAGGAAAATTTGATAAGTTGGCAAAGCTGGTCTGGTGAAAAATAAGGAAGAGAACTGAAACACATGAAAATACTGTCAAAACACCAATCAAAAATAAGAAAAAATAGCGATCTTTGTGTGGTAACGGAATACGATATGGATGATCAAGAACTCGACTTTGCGATTGTAACGTTAAGTGGGCGATATCCCGAGGGTCGCTACGCAATCAACACAAAATGTAAGGAAATTGTCTACATTCAAGAGGGCGCTGGAAAAGTTGATGTGAATGGGGAACAGCATAGTCTCACAGCTGGCGATCTTGTCCTCATTGAAGCGGGTGAAAAATTTTATTGGGAAGGGCACATGACACTTTTCATTTCGTGCCACCCGGCTTTTACCATCGACCAACATCAACTAACGGATTAAAAAAAAGAAGCTAAAGTGAACGTCTATGGCTTAGCAAGATTCTGTTGTGTCCAGCTAAATAGTATTATTAATGGTAGATTCAGAATTTACTTTAAAAGTGTTCAACTGTATATTCACAATAACAACACCCACAAAATAGCGTCAATTTTCCGCTCATTTTTTAACCTCATCTTTACCACTTTTGGGCCATTCTGAACCCCTAATTCCCATAATTTGGGTGGGGGAGGTGGTGGCAAATACTTACCACAAAATGTTTA
>CAIQTY010000010.1 GCA_903874955.1 uncultured Alphaproteobacteria bacterium
ACATTAAGAGTAATTGAAAACCCTGGCAATAATTCTGAACCAAAAGATTCTGATAAAAAAGAAACTGATGATAAAACTGTTACAGCTAAAGATTCAGGAGGAGTTGGATTGGCACCAGTAGCGGCTCTTAGTACATCTGTTGCTGATCCTAAACCAGAACAACTCCAAGCACCAAGGAGTTATATCCCTTTTTCACCGTTAAAAAGTTGGGGGATTGGGGATGCAGTTTTCAGGCGCACAACTGATGCGAATAACACAACAGCTACAGCTACAGCTACAGCTACAGCTACAGCTACAGCTACAGCTACAGCTACAGCTTCGGTAGTGCCAGAGAAAAAGCTTTCAGTAAAACAGCAAATTGCCATAAGAGAAGCTGAGGCAAAAAAAGCTAAGGAAAGAGAAGAAGCAAACAAGCTTACCAAAAAAAAATAACCCAACTAACTCAAACCACAACAAGGCCCTAAAAAGCCTTGTTTTTATATAAACACCTATCATAGTGTCGCTCACAAGCCTAAGCGGTATTAAAAAACCTAAAATTTTATCTTTTTAAAATTGCATTCTACCATTTGGTTTTTTGCATAAATTAGTATAAATAACTGTTTTTAAAATTTAATTGCTTTTATTTATTTATAGATTGCTTTTTATAAAATTTTTCGTTAAAGATTCACTAACTAATATATAAGATAAGCTTTATGAATTTTAAAACTATTTTTGCTTTATTGTTTATTTTTAACCTTTTGGGCAACGTGCAAGCTGCAGAAATCACTCAAGCTGAGACTACTCAAACTGAGCTTAATCGATACGAAATCGCCAAAGATTATTGGAACAGAAGACAAAGCGAGAGAGCATCAGGTAAAGTCGCCCCTTTTGATATCGAAATTCTTAAAAAAGAAGCCAGTGTTCGCGAATTCAGACAGGAAATCATCGCCTCAACTTTTGGTGACCTCAGGGACGAAGTTGAAAAAAATCACATTTTTTATAAATCCGCATTTGGGGTTAGCTTGTTGTATGGTTGGTTGCTCAATAAGTTTGAAGAAGTAATTACCCCGTTCTATGTCGGCAAATATTTTAGCTTTAATACTATGTTTAAGGAATTGACTGCTAAGCTCTGTGATGAAAATGAAATCACATTTTTAGTAAGTAGATTTACTATGGGGCTTGCTGCCATTGAACAAGATCGCTTTGGATTCCTCTTCGATGGAATTATTCCATTGCATTATGCTATTGACCAAGTCAGAAAGAACAAGAAAACCGATGCTGTAGCAGATGCGGCTGAACCTAATGAGGCAATAAAGTGTGAAGCTCCTTGGCAGACACCTCAGGAGCTTTTCAGAGAAACTTTAAGGTCACAAGAAAAAGCTGTACAGGAAAATAAAGGCGCACAGACAGGCTATGCTGAGCACTTGTGGAGTGCAGATAAAACAACGGAGGGAGTAGATAAAGATTTGCGCAAAATGCAGATATTTTATATGGGCCGCAAAGATGCTCAGCTAGCAAGTCTAAATACATCACTGAATAGTAAGCTGAATGAAAATGAACTTATGTATATTGATATAATTTTGAGTTTACCTTCATGCACAAAAAATGATTACGAAATTAAGAAAGGCATGACACTAGATTACTATATGCAAAATAATTACTATTACTACACACAATCTGTGGAAAGTATTTATAAATATAAAAAAGAAAAAGATGGACATGAAGATAAAAGTCCTGAAGTATCATATAAAAATCCGCTAGCCCCCCTTGGTAAGGATGAGGATGAGGATGAGGATGAGGATCATGCCAATAGATTCACCTCCGCTGCTGCAACACCGTATGCAGAAAGTAAGCAACAAGATAGTTTGGTGCAAGGATTCACAGCAACTGCTGATCCAGGATATCGCGACCCCTCTAGAGACCTAGCATATGCTTTTGAATCCGTTGCTAAAGAAAGTTCAAATCAATCAGAAAAACCTGCTACTTATTCTAGTGGTAGTTATCAAATAAGAAGAGCTATATCACTAAGAACACCGATTCTTGCAAATCAGGAAGGAAGGGGAAGGGGAAGGGGAAGGGCAAGTCAAAGTCAAAGACAAAACCCCAAAGCAAGAACAACACAACCTGACCCGTTACTTTAATGCCCTTAATTTGGAAATTATCAAACTCAGCTATATTCCACTGCCCTTGGTCTAAACGCAAATAATAATCCAAAAATAAAGACAGCAAGGCTTTAAAAAACCTTGCTGTTTTACCGCATACACATAAAAGAAGTTGCCAGTAGTCTATAAGCCGGGTTCTGTCCTAGCACAACGTGCTATGGGCAATCATTCCTCTGGGATGACGGTCACCCGCCACCTCATGCAACCTACCCGAGCAAAAAACGGTTCACAAACACAACCGGACTTTAAAAGCCTTTTGCTCCTATTTGGTCTTGCTCCGGATGGGGTTTACCTTGCAACGAATGTTGCCATTCGCACGGTACGCTCTTACCGCACCTTTTCACCCTTGCCTGCTCAGAATTTCGTCTTAACCGGCGGTACCTTTTCTGTGGCACTTTCCCTAGAATGGGTTTTAATCCCACCCCGCTGGACGTTATCCAGCATCCTGTTTGTGTGGAGCCCGGACTTTCCTCTGCATAAAATACAGCGATTACCCAACCACTAGCAGTATTCAAAATAATCTATTTTAACACCGTTTGCAAAAGATTTTTGCATATCAAGCTTTATTTGGCTTATTTACTGGAGTTTTAAAAATTGAGTTCTAATCTCATCAATACGCTGTGCCCTCTCCTGCTCAGAATATACTTTCTCAACCCCAGCGTACCAAACCGGACGAGGCCAAGCACCATCATCCTCATAACGAGCAATCACATGAACATGAATCTGCGATACCGCATTACCAATGCTTGCAACGTTCAATTTCAAAGGGGAATATAATTGGCGTAGCGCTGTGCTTGCAAGGAAAATTTCTTGCATCAGGCTTTGTCGCTGGTATTCGGTTAGATCAACCAGTTCAATCACATCGGTATCAGGGATCAGCATTAGCCATGGAAAAGCTGCATTATTGTGCAAGCGCACCTGGCATAATTCTAAATCCATAACGTAGGCTGAATCAGCCTCGATTTGGGGATGAATTTTAAAAGCCCTCATTCTATTTTTCCCGTATTAACTTCACTGAAATTATAGAACAAAGAGATAAAATTTTTCAACTAAGATAATGGAAAATTGCTCCCGCTTTCGCGAGAGCATCGTTAGCGTTTCAAAAAAGTTTTTATTATTTATTTTGAATCCGAAACAGCCGCAGAAGCAGGTTCTGCCATAGCACTTGCGCTAGAAGAACTTCCTGGAACTTTTTTGTTTCTCTTGCTGCCAATACCTAAAAGCTCTGCTTCCTTACTATATTCAGCTTTTTTACTAATGTTTTTTGCTTTTTCTAAGTTAATATCTTCATTCAAATTGTTTTGACAAGTTCTAAGCTTTTCTTTTCTCTTACTTTCAACGGATATGCTTTTTGCTTGCAAAACACAATTTCTATATTTCAGATCTATTTTTTTCATTCTATCTTCTGGAACTCCACTAACCATTTCGCCATAAAATGCCCCGGGAGCCGTAGCTGGACGATCTGCTGCAGCTGCAGCAAGATCTGCTTCACTATCTGATGAACTTGGCGCTGTACTTGGACGAAGTGGTTGGACTTCAATTCGTCTTGATTCAGAAGCACCAAATGCTGTAGATAGACATAGACCAAAAACAAAAGTTGCTGTAGTCAATAATTTTAATTTCCTTAACATAATCTTTTCCTTTCCCTTTCAAAATTTGGCTCAAAGGCCATTTGTATTTATATTTTTTAGAAATTATTTTAGCTATTCTATTTATTGTGTTAAAATGCTTATTTGAAATTAACTCTTAAGATCCACTAACTTTAAATTATTGTATTATTATTAAAATTTAATTAACAAAATCCGTACTGTTTGTTTTTGTTTTATTATTACTACTATTGAGCAACAACGAACTAACTACAAAAACAATATTTCTCATGAGCTCCGTAGCATTAGTCCGTTTATTGTGCTATTTTTGTCAGGTATAATGAATTTTAGGTATATAGAGGAAATCTTGCAGAATAATTTTAAAAACTTTGGTGTTTTCGCCGTAATTTTTGCAGCGATCTTTATTTTTGCCCAAATGTTCAACGGCAACCATTCCTCGCACCATTCCGTACAAGTTCCCTTTTCCGATTTTTTAAACTCAGTCAAAGCAGATAAAATTAGTGACGTTACCATTAATGGAAATAATTTACTTATCCGAGGTAAAGATGGAAATTTATACACAACTTACGCCCCTGATAAAACCTCCCTTGTTCCGCTTTTGGCAGATAAAAACGTAACCTTTAGAGCCCTACCCCCTGAAGAAACTCATTGGTTATTACAGCTAATTGTATCGTGGTTACCATTCCTACTTTTTATTGGGCTAATGATTTTTTCTTTAAAGCAGATGCAATCGGGCGGTAACAAAGCAATGGGATTTGGTCGTTCAAAAGCAAAACTGATGAATGAACAGCAAAGTAAAGTCACTTTTTCGGATGTTGCAGGTATTGATGAAGCAAAAGCCGAGCTTGAAGAAATTGTCGATTACCTAAAAGAACCACAAAAATTTCAAAAACTTGGCGGCAAAATTCCCAAGGGTGTTTTGCTTGTAGGACCTCCTGGTACAGGTAAAACTTTACTTGCTAAAGCTATTGCAGGTGAAGCAGGTGTACCGTTTTTTTCAATTTCAGGATCTGACTTTGTTGAGATGTTTGTTGGGGTGGGCGCAAGCCGCGTTCGTGACATGTTTGAACAAGCTAAAAAAAATTCACCTTGCATAGTTTTTATTGATGAAATCGATGCCGTTGGAAGACATCGCGGCGTTGGCCTTGGCGGCGGAAACGACGAGCGAGAGCAAACTCTTAACCAGTTATTGGTAGAAATGGATGGTTTTGAAGAAAATCAAAGTGTCATTATTGTGGCAGCGACAAACCGTCCGGATATTTTAGACCCAGCGCTACTCAGACCTGGTCGCTTTGACCGCCGAGTTGACGTGTCGAACGCAGATCTTAAAGGCAGAGAACAAATTTTATTGGTACATATCAAAAAAGTACCTTTAGCTAGCGATGTTGATATAAAAGTTATTGCACGCGGCACACCAGGCTTTTCTGGTGCTGATTTAGCGAATCTTGTGAATGAAGCTGCATTAATGGCCGCTCGCCATAACAAACTAGCTGTTGGCATGAATGAATTCGAACAGGCCAAAGATAAAATCTTAATGGGCGCCGAACGCAAATCGCTAGCAATGAGTAGAGAAGAAATTAGAACCACAGCGTACCATGAAGCTGGACATGCGATTATTTCTCATTTTACCGAAGCATCTGACCCTATCCACAAGGCAACTATTATTCCCCGTGGGCGATCCTTAGGGCTTGTAATGAGCCTACCAGAGAGAGATAGTGTGTCCCAATCAAAGGAACAGCTTCTTGCCCACCTTAAAATGAGCATGGGCGGCCGCATTGCTGAAGAATTAATTTTTGGAGACGGTAAAGTCACCACAGGAGCATCATCTGATATTAAAAGCGCAACATCAATTGCCAGAAGAATGATTGTCGATTGGGGTTTTAGCGAAAAGTTAGGCTTTCAATCGTTCACATCCTCTAATGAAAGAGAATTCACAAAGCCTTACTCAGAAAAAACTGAAGAACTTATTGACGCGGAAGTAAAAGAATTACTTGATGCATGCTACGCAGAAAGTAAAGCATTATTGAAAAAGCATCTTAAAAAATTGCATCTTCTCGCAGAAGCTCTTCTTGAGCATGAAACTCTAACAGGAGATGAAATAGGGACACTGCTTGAAAAAGGTGAAGTAGACATTCAAGCCCGTAATAAAAAAGCCCGCATTCGCTCTACGGTTCCAACGGTAAATGGCTAACCACGAACTTTCCCCATTCCTTGACGAGATCCGAAGCCGTATACGCTTATCGGATCTCATAGGAAAAGCCACTAAAATTTTTAAAAAAGGCAGAACTGTAAAGGCATTATGCCCATTCCACAATGAAAAAACTCCATCGTTTAGTATTGATGATGATAGAGGGCTTTATCATTGCTTTGGCTGTGGCATGAGCGGTGACCACTTTAAATTTATTCAAGAAACTCAAAATCTAGGCTTTATTGAAAGCATTCAGTTTCTGGCAGATCAGCTTGGTCTTAAGCTACCTGAAAAAGAAAAAATGCAAACCGCACCAAAGAACGATGAACTGATTGACGTTCTCGAGGCTGCGTGTGCCTGGTATCAAGAGCAATTACAGCGCAACACAGGGGAAAATGCACGCAAATATATGGTCAATCGCGCGATCAACCCAGAAAGCGTGGAACAATTCCGTCTGGGGTACTCACCAACTCAAGGGTTGATTGCTCACCTTCAAAATAAAGGTTTTGGATTGGATAGCCAAATTAGAGCAGGATTAGCAGTCAAAGCAGATGATGGGCATACTTACGATCGTTTTCGCAACCGGCTTATGTTTCCGATTATAAACCATAAAAACCAAGTAATTGCTTTTGGTGGACGCATTCTTGATAAAGGCGAACCTAAATATCTTAATTCTCCTGAAACCCCAGTTTTTCAGAAGAGATATGTCCTTTATGGACTTCCCCAAGCTAGAAAACACATGCGCGGAAAAGCAATCGTCGTTGAAGGGTATATGGACGTAATACGCCTTCATCAAGAAGGAATCCCATATGCTGTTGCACCTCTTGGCACAGCACTAGGAATTGAGCATGTGCAACAATTGTGGCGGACTGCTCCCTGCCCGATTATCGCATTCGATGGAGACAATGCCGGAGAAAAGGCTGCAATTAATACGATTGATAAAATTTTACCTTTTCTAAATGCGAAGCAAAGTCTTAGTTTTTTATTTTTGCCCCAGGGCGAGGATCCGGATTCATATGTGAAGAAATCAGGCCATTTAGCTTTTGAAAAATTGCTAACAACGGTGCAGCCTACCTACGCATTGCTCTGGCAGGAATCTATAAAAAATTTCAATGTTAATAAATTAACACCAGAAGAATTTCTTCAAATCAAAGAAATTATAAAAACATCGTTAAAGCGTATAGAAAATAAAGACCTAAAGCATGCTTACATAAGGCAATTTGATATTTTACTCAATAGCCTAGAACTTGAAAAACCATCATCTTTTAAACAAAAAATAATGGTTCTACCCCAACAAACGAATATAACATCAGAAAAAATTTTACTGGTAACTTTGGTTAATCATCCCTATCTATGGGAAGAAGTTAGTGAATCTTTGATGGGAATCAATTTTAAAGATCCTGAAATGGAAAACCTCAGGCAAAGTCTGATTGAATATTTCTCAAAGGAATCACATACTAATGGTAATGTAGAAAAAATTTTAGAAAAACAATTGGAAATCCAAAAACTTGTGGATGATCGTTTCTATAGTCGTGTACCCTTTGCAAAAATAGGCTATGATCGTGTTCTAGCTACGAGTGCATGGATTGAGACATATAAAAAACTGCATGAACAGCAGTTCTTAAAGAATGATCAACAACAGACTGCAGATCACATGAAAAAAGATTTTAATATATCTAATTGGCAACGTTTAAAAGCAATTAAAAAAACAGTAGCATAAGAAAGAAGTTGGGGAAAATGGCGAAAGCATTGAAAAAAGACGTAATGATAGACGCTGATCAAGAAGGCGAAATTCCACTGATCGAATTGGGGAAAACGAATCCTTCCCTCAGAAAATTAATTCACCGTGGAAAAGAACGTGGTTACATAACATACGATGAACTTAATGAAGCTCTTCCTCAAGCACAATTAAGTTCAGAACAAATTGACGAAGCAATGACTACGCTTGCTGACATGGGAATAAGTGTTGTTGATTCCGATGATGTTGAAGAGGCCCCTCTTTCTGGTGAACTTGAGCACGATCTTTCGGCCTTTAAATTTGATGAGCAAGCCGAAGAAGAAGATGAAGACATTTCCGGCAGAACAGACGATCCGGTTCGCATGTACCTCAGAGAAATGGGGAATGTCGAGCTACTATCTCGCGAAGGCGAAATCGCTATTGCCCAGCGCATTGAAAGCGGAAAAATGACATTAATTGGCAGCTTATGCGAAAGCCCAATTACATACAATGCAATTACTGAATGGCAAGATAAACTTGCTTCTTCACAAATGCTAGTCAGAGACATTATTACTTTTGATAGCAACGCAGCCTACGAAGATACAGTTGAAGATTTTGAAGAAGAAATTGATGGAGAAGAACCTGAGGTCAAAGTACCAGAGATCGATGATGCAACACGTACCCGTCTTTTAGAACAGCTGAAAAACTTTTTAATCAGTCAAGATCAGTATATGAAAGCAATCGCCAGCAAATTAAAAGCAAAAGAACTTGCTGATATCAGAGAAAAACTGATTCTTAGTTTTGAGGATATTCGCATGAACCCTGCCCGCGTGGATGATTTATTAAATCTTCATGCAAGTACTATTCGGCCTGTAAATATTTTAGAAAGAGATATCATTGGACTTGCAGAATCTTCAGGAGTCAAAAGAGAAGAATACCTAAAAGAATATAATGGCGCCCATATCAACAGCGAATGGATAGCAAAAATCAAGAAAAATACCAAAAAGGGCTGGAAGGAATTTTGCGAAAAGCACTTAGCAAAAGTTGAGGAGCTGATTGAATTAATCAGTAAAACTGAAGTCATCGTATCGCTTCCTTATGCACGCTTTAAGGAAATTGTTAGCTGCATCCAAAAAGGTGAACGGGAAACAACCCGAGCTAAAAAAGAAATGATTGAAGCGAACCTACGCTTGGTAATTTCTATCGCGAAAAAATACACAAACCGTGGACTTCAGTTTTTAGACCTGATTCAAGAAGGTAACATCGGCCTGATGAAGGCTGTTGATAAATTCGAATATCGCAGAGGATATAAATTTTCAACCTATGCAACTTGGTGGATTAGGCAGGCGATAACACGTTCTATTGCTGATCAAGCTAGGACAATCCGTATTCCTGTACACATGATTGAAACAATAAATAAATTGGTACGCACATCTCGGCAAATGATGCATGAAATTGGTAGAGAGCCTACCCCAGAAGAGCTAGCATCAAAACTGATGATGCCTCTTGATAAGGTTCGCAAAGTCATGAAAATTGCGAAAGAACCAATTTCTCTCGAAACGCCAATAGGTGACGAGGAAGACTCTCACTTAGGTGATTTCATTGAAGATAAAAATGCTATGCAGCCGATCGATTCAGCGATTCATGCGAATCTTAAAGAAACAACAACGCGTATTTTAGCAAGCTTAACCCCTCGAGAAGAACGTGTTTTGCGTATGCGTTTTGGTATTGGTATGAACAGTGACCACACATTGGAAGAAGTTGGCCAACAGTTTGCCGTAACGCGTGAGCGTATCAGGCAAATTGAAGCAAAGGCTTTGCGTAAATTAAAGCACCCAAGCCGTTCACGCAAGCTCCGCAGCTTCTTGGATACATAAATATAGAAACTCTCTCAGTCTGTCATAATGTGCAAGGCTGAGAGAATTTACTACTGATCTAAAAATATGCGTTCATAAATTTTTTGTAGGGTTTTCAAATCAGACAAAGACACCTGCTCATCTACCTTATGAGCTGTTTTATTGAGCAGACCCAATTCAACAACCGGACAGATCTTTTGAATAAACCTGGCATCAGATGTACCGCCAGATGTGGACATAAGCGGCTTTAACCCTGTTTCGGATTCTACAGCTTTTGCGACAATATTTCCCCAATTTGCCGAACTCGACAGAAAGGGTTCCGCAGATAGTATCGGATTAATTACAAAAGTTGCTCCAAATTCTTCTTTAACTTTTCGAGCAGCATCATGAATAAAATTTGTGAGTGATTCAAAGCTATGCAACGTATTATAGCGGATATTCACCGAAGCGTATGCAACGCCTGGAATAACGTTATAAGCATTGTTTGGCATATTTAATTTTACAACTTCAAGATTACTTGGGTCAAAATCAGGTGTTCCCTCATCTAGAGTGGTCGAGGTCAAAATACCAAGCAGAGCCAAAAGTGGGCTAGCCGCATTATTTGCCAAGTGTGGGTAAGCCACGTGTCCTTGGGTTCCATAGGTTTCAATATCAAAACTTATACTGCCGCGCCTCCCATTTTTAATGGTGTCGGCGAGTCTTTCAGATGAGGTTGGTTCTCCTACCAAAGCAAACGTTGGCACATGGTTATTTTCCACAAGCCACGGAAGCACCTTAACAACGCCTTCTTTTGCAGGACCTTCCTCGTCAGACGTCAGCAACAAACTGATGGATCCTTTTGGTTGGCTATAGGGTATAGCTGCCAAGAACGCCCCAATGGCGCCTTTCATATCAACGGCCCCACGTCCCCACAAAATATCGTTTTCAACCACACCCGTAAAAGGAGAGTGTGTCCACCCTTCCCCCGGTGGTACAACATCAACGTGACCTGCGAACATAATATGAGGTTCAGCTGTTCCTCTTCGAGCAAATAGATTATCAACCTCACCAAATGGGAGTCGCGTTGTCTCAAATCCAAGTGATTCGACATAGGCTTGAATATAGTCCAAACAATCAGATCCTTTCGGAGTAACTGTATCGAATTCAATTAATCTTTGAGTGAGCTCTAGGACATCCACAGCTAATCTCGCAGTAAATCATTGATAGCAGTTTTCGACCGGGTTTTCTCATCGACAGTTTTCACAATCACTGCACAATCAAGATTTACCCCTCCTGAGGATGGCATTGATCCAGGCACCACAACTGAATAAGCGGGCACTCGCCCCATATGCACTGCACCCGTTTGGCGATCAACTATTTTTGTCGAAGCACCAATAAAAACACCCATGCTAATCACGGCACCAGTTTCAACAATCACACCCTCAGCAACCTCAGAACGAGCACCAATAAAGCAGTTATCTTCAATAATGACTGGGGCTGCCTGCACCGGTTCTAAAACACCGCCAATGCCGGTGCCTCCTGAAATATGGCAATTTTTGCCTATTTGCGCACAAGATCCAATCGTAGCCCAGGTATCAACCATGGTTCCTTCATCAACATACGCGCCGATATTAACAAAACTTGGCATCAACACTACATTTTTGCCAATAAAGGCTCCACGGCGAACTACTGAACCTGGCACACTCCTGAAGCCAGCTTTAACAAAGTGGTCATGGTCCCAACCATCAGCTTTCATGGAAACCTTATCAAAAAATGGCGCTGGATAACTTTGCTGCACACGATTCGCATTTAATCGAAAAGACAGTAAAACCGCTTTTTTAATCCATTGATTGACCTGCCAACCTTGGCTTGATTTTTCAGCCACCCGAATTTCACCAGCATCGAGTTGCAGTAAGGTCTGTTCAACCGCTTGCTTTAGCTCATCAGTAGCGATGAGGTTAGCCAAATCATCCCAAGCATTTTCAATTATTTTGTGCATTATCTCCCTAACCTTATCTAGGCTTTTGCGTTGACCCAGCGTATCACAGGTTTTAAGCCAAGGAAAAGATCATCGTTAGGCTATAAAATATAAGTTCCTACTATAAAAAATCTATACCCCGGCTAATTGCGGTTTCTTTTTGAATTTTTTAGGATGTATAAATTTTTGCATAATCATCCTGATGATGTTGATGCAACCACCGAAGATTCACCTGCCAATCTGCTATAAGAGGGTGCTTATCAGCTGGGCCACTCCATGCTAGATACCCCGCATAAAATAGGACTGTTTCAATTCCTTTGCGCGTGAATATATAATCAGGTTCTGCATCAGCAGCTGCAAGATTTTCGCAATAACGCTGCTGCACTAGTTCCTCATAGTTAATTCCATCTTCTGTCCAATCTGCAAAGGGACGATGCTCCGCTAGCATTGTACAAACTAAGCCAAAGAAGCCCTTTCTCTTTTTGGCATCAACAGACTTTAAATAGCTATAAATTGTATTAACCAATTCGTGGGGACCGGCGTAAATGTGCTGATAAAAGTATTTAACAACAGCGTTAGCACCTTCAATCCCCGTACCACCTGGAGAATAATCCCAATTCCCAAACATGGCGTTTGCTGGCTCAGTTGCCGTTGGAACGTTCCAAAATTGCTGGTTATCAAATTTCATTTTAGCAACGATACTGACATTTTCGCTATCGCCTGGGTGATCACATAGTGTTGTAATCGTATCATTCTTGAAATCGTTCAAGATTATTTTTTTCAAATATTCATCAAATGTTGTAGCTTCCTGATTACCCATTACAGCATCCACACCTTCAAATGCGTTAACAGCATTTCTACTAACACTCTCAATACCGGTTTTCTTTCCATCCGGACAATGAGTAAAGCGCCCTAGCAAGGTTCCAATTAGGCCATAATCATCGGCATAATGATTTCCTGCTCGATCAAAATAAGCAAAAATCAACAGTACTTTTTTGCATAACTCCATTCTTTCAGCAGAGAAATTCTCCATATCAGGAATCCAGTCATCCCAAGGCAAACCAGCAGGTATTCGTAAGTTGGTTCCAAAAAGTTCAACTAAAGTTTTGATGGTGTACTGATGAACTTTCTCATAACTGTCTGCCAAATTGCTTTTGAAGGAAAGATATTTTTTGGCTAGCTCAGTAGGATTTATTTCGAAATTAAGCAATTCATTCCGGCGTTGCATTTGCTCTACATTGTTGATGTCTGGGACGTCACCTTCATTCAAGTTAATTGCCTGAGACGCATCGTGACTATCGGTAAACATTGTAATGAACGGCAAAAGATCAACTGCTTGATTGTTTATTAGAGTATTTGACAACCCATCGGGGTAAACATGAGGTTTAATTTTGGTGTTGTATACGTTAATAGTATAATTTCCAACTCGTTTCCAATAAATGGCATCAGTTTCTGCCGGCCTTTTACGCAAATCAGGATGAACATTAAAGACATAATTTTCTAGTGCTCCATCCCAGTTTGTTGAAGGCAACTTCTTGATTTTTTCCATGTTTGTGTAAACGTAAGATGGATCAAATAAAAAATATTCTAAATTATCACCATAACTTGGTATTAATTCGTATAAATCATTAACATCTTGCAACGCTACTTCTTCGAGAATATGCAAGAAGCTTTCTACTAAAGTTACTTTTAGTTTACGACGATCTATAAATGAAAGTCGCAGATCATTAATATAACTAAAATTCGCCTGGAGAGCATTCCTTATTAACCGAGTATTAGCTGCTGCGCCTTCAGGCTTGTAGAATGTTGACCAATGATTTACAAAAAAATTTATTAAGCGGGTTTCAAAAGCAGCGCGTTTGGGATCATCCACGTTAGGATTATATGCATTTATCGCATCGACACCGTTTACAAAATCAACAGCACCTATTAAATTTGCAATCACAGGCGCTGGAGATATTAATTCCCTTGGTGGAGTGATAGCTTGGACCCTAGCATTGATTAGCTCTTTTATAAGCCGTTCCTGATTAGTTTTAAAGGCTACTGAAAGTTCTTCGACCCGTGCATCAAGAGCATTTTTACTTTCACCAGGATGGGCTGCGACAGTAAAAGTAGGAATAATTGTTCTTATTTTTGCAATCAGTGCTTGGTAATAGACATCCCTTTGTATATCAGGAAGGTTTAATATTGCTCTTTTGCAGGCTAAGATTTTCTGGGCTGCTGGTACATTCGAATTAATTAGTGTATCACTTATTGCCTTAACCACTGGCGCTTGAACGATTTGATCAATTGAGTCTTTAATTTTTTGCCCTATGCCGGCAGAGATGACGAAGCAAGCTTTTTTTCTTTCAAAAAGAACATTTAAACAAATTTCTTTTTCATCAGATTTTAATTTGTCTAAAGCTTTTAAGAATTCTCTAATCGCATTGCGTTGATCAAGGGTGCTATCACGTGGATCTAAACTGCTTATTATAGAATTGCTCGGAATCGCATCGATTAAGCCACTAATCTCAGGGGTAAGGACGCGTTGCTCAATTCTTGTTCGCATAAATGCTTTTGCTTTAATCAGACTGGAACAGTCGTTAGCCAATGGAATAACAGCTTCAAAATTATCATCATAAATATTGCAATAATCACCGTAACCACCAACTATTTCGAGCTTTTCAGACACTGAAAGTTTATGAAAAGTAAGAATAAATTGTTTAAAGATATGTCCTGTCAGGGGATCTTTACTGTGAGTTTGAGCAAAAACAAGCATTTCAGATGCCACATCATTTTGATACGACATAACAATTTCATCAATAACTTGATCGAGATTTCGATATTGCTCCGCATTTTGAGGAGTGTAATCAAAGTGAGGATCTTCTGCTTTGATATTTTTGTCGTTCACCAACTGATTTAAAATCTTTGCATGTCCTTCAACGGAAGTTTCGTCTGCTCGATCTGCATACCATATTTGGTTTTTATTGAAATTGAGATCACGCCCATAAGCTGCAGCTATTTTGACGATCCTTTCAATAATAGATCTTTCTGCAGGAGTAGCTGTTAATTTTGATGTAACACCATTCGTATATCCATGACCGGTTAGCATTCCCAATACAAGCTTTGAAAAGGCAATGGAGTCAATGCGATTTAAATTAAGTTCACTTTCTAAAACGGCTAGTGCGCCAACCAAATCTAGCTCGGTCTTTAATTTGGCTTTCTCGCTTTGAATTTCATTCCTTTTGAGTTCACGGAATATTGCAACATCTGTGTGACTTGCAAGTGAATCTGCGTGAGTTTTACTAGCTGTGAAAACTGTAAAGAAAACAACAGCAAAGTTTAAATACATCATTGAATTTCTTGAAAACACACTGTGATAAGAATAACAAAACATTGTTAATAAATTATTAATTTAATAACAATATAGTTTTTAATTTTGCAATAAAAATCTAAAAATATCAGCTATTGAAGTTTAACGAATCAAATTCGAATATCATCCACAATCAGTGTTAGCTGCGTGCGACCTTGCCATTCATCAACTTTAACAGTTCCAGCAACATCAATAGGTCCTCGGTGATTCACGACTGCTTGTAAAGGCGTTTGCATTGCACGAAATGCCATCGCTTTTAGACGTTTTCCCGTTTCATCTTCCAACTGAAGGCGGATATGTTGATCCCCAAGCACATCAGCAAACATGCAATTCATATGAGAAAATGCGAAGGTAGGCGTTGGGTGTCCACTGCCATAGGGTTCTAGTCGTTGTAGATGACTCATAAAAATATCGTTAAGTCCATCAACGGTTAAATACCCATCCAAATGAAGCTTTAGTTGGCGGTTTTGCATATGGGGTCTTGCAGCATCATCTAGAAAATCATAGAAACTTTCATAGCATCCAGAACAAATTGTAAAGCCTGCCGCCATTGCATGGCCCCCACCTTTACTGAGTAACCCCTTATGTACAGCTTGATGCATTAAAACTCCCATATCAAGGCCAGAGACAGAACGTCCTGAGCCTTTTTGCTCCCCCTCCCAATCTGTCACCACCAAAGCAGGTTTGTGGTAGCGATCTTTTAAGCGGGAAGAAACAATCCCTATGACACCCGGATGCCAATCTTTGCCCATAACCATGATCACCGAACGGTCAGCCAAACTATTGGCTTCAACTTGAAGAACAGCCTCTTCTAAAACTTGGCGTTCTATCTCCTGGCGCTGGGCATTTAAAGCATTCAACTGGCATGCCAGCTCCTTGGCCTCTAAAGCATCCTCTGTAAATAAAAGTTTTGATCCTGCATCAGCCTTCCCTACCCTGCCACCAGCATTTATTCTTGGACCAATAACAAACCCAAAATGGTAAGCGGCACTTATCCCGCCCTTGAGATCAGCTTCATCAGCTATGGTTGCAAGTCCCAAATTTTTGCGTTTTGCTGCAACCTTTAACCCTTGGGTAACAAATGCCCGGTTTAAGCCTTTCAGAGGCATTACATCGCAAACAGTACCGAGCGCTACAATATCTAAGTAGCAGAGAAGATCTGGTTCCTTGGTTTTGTTAAAATAACCCGATTCACGGAGGGCACGATTCAATGCTACTAAGAATAAAAATGCAACACCGGCAGCGCACAGATACTTTAAATCAATCCTCTCTCCAAGGTCTTGATCTAATCGATTAGGGTTAATGATTGCTATTGCTTCAGGTAGGCGAGTTTCTGCTGTGTGATGATCAAGCACAATGACATCAAGTCCGCATTGTTTTGCGCTACCCAATGCATCAAATGAAGTTGTTCCGCAATCAACCATCAGGCAAAGCTTATAACCATTGTCGCTTAGTTTGCCGAGAGCTGCTGAGTTAGCCCCATAACCTTCATCTAAGCGGTCAGGAATGTAGAGTTCGGTGATGACACCAATATCGCGAAAATAACGCCTAAGCAAAGCCGATGAAGTCGCCCCATCGACATCATAATCGCCATAAACCACAATTTTCTCTGATTCTTTTACAGCTGCTAACGTACGTTTGATCCCTTGGCGCATATCATTTAAAATAAGGGGCTCTGGTAAAAATTTTCGAAGAGATGGCGATAAAAAGTCCCTAACATTATCGAAATCAATATCTCTAGCAACGAGTATGCGTGATAAAAACTCCGGTAAATCATGTGCCTGCATATACTGCATCACTAGGCGATCTTCGGCAGATGCTAATACCCAGTCAAAGCCTTTAAGAGATTTCATAGTTTATAACTTTTCAGATACATAAAAAGAATTTTTTAAGTGCAAAAACGTTTTAAAAAATATCCGTTAAAACGATCTTCATCCATAGGTTTTTCTAAAATATTTTCTAAGGCCTTGAGAGCTTTTGCAACTTTTTGAAAAAATTCTTCAATACTTAGATCCATAAACAGATTTCCTTTTGTGTACAAAATCACTTTATCTTTCATAATGTTTTGACGCAAAGGATTTTCGCCTTGAAGCTGATTGCCTTAATTTAAAAATCCGCTTGGCAGACTTTTTTTAGTCATGTCAATTAAACTTTCAGCTTGCTAAGGCATTTATTTCTTTTAATAATTTCTCCCAGAAACCTAAAAGTTTCAGTGAACACGAGTATAAATTATTAATATTTTGAATAAGTAACTGGGGTTCTTCTGGATACTCGTGCGCTATAGAATTGCGGACATTACGCAGATCTAGCCAAAAATCCACAGATTCCAAAATGCCTATTTTTTCAAGGTGGGCTAGCATATCCAAAAAACGGTTGCTCTCTATTGGTTCCGCCATGACCTCAAGTAGAATTGCAAATATTTTGCTGCCTATCAGGTCTTGAAGTTTTGCATACCGTACTGCGATAACATCTAAATAGGCGTAATCATCTTTACTCAGTTTTGCTAATTTCTGCTCATTAATCGGCAAAATAGTGCTTAAACGCTCCAAAGCATCACGTAATCGTTCTTCATGCATCTTGGCGGTGTTAGCCACACTTGACAAAAATTTATAGGATGTTGAGGCCGTCATAAAATTTGTACTCCATTTTTAGTGGCTTGCTTGTAAATCTCTTGTTCTTTTGCACTTTTGTACTTCACAACGATATCAATTTTTCTATCGTCAAACGCTAAAAAAAGTTTCTTGGCAAAGCCTAATTTTGCTGAAAGAACTTGGGTCACATCTAACTCAGTTTCGATATACAAATCAATATCTCCGCCTTTTTTAGATAAATCAGCCCGTGATCCAAATATCCATAAATGATCATCGTTTGTAAAACACTCTTTGAAGGCCTGTCTAATAGCTTGGATTTGAACATCAGTAAGACGGACTTTTTTTTCAGTCATGGGACCATTTAATAAAACGTGCTTTTGATAAGGATTCTAGCTGAACATCGGGGATTTTTATATGGAAATTAAGAATTGAGTATTAAAAAACCCCTGCACCATGGAGTGAAACATGCGTTTTCCATGTTCCCATAGTTTTAGCTGCAGATACTCAGCATTGATTATTTTTACAAAATCTACAGGCCCCCTTATAGAGGGCCATTATTAAACTCAGGTTTTAGGAACTTACTGAGGTGGGAATCTGTCGAGGATTGATCCTTGTCATATTATTATCAGATCCTTGAGTATCTAGATCAGTCTGATAATCTTTCATAGCCTTTGTAAAATTTTGCATAATTTCACGGCTTGTATCATCAAGAGCAAATAATTGGCTGAAATCATCTATAACCGTTGGCGTAGGAATATTTGTAGCAAACAATACATTCATGGCAGACTGTAGAGTTCCAATATTTTGTAGCTTGCCATTGAGTTGCACACTGTTCGCTAAATCTTGAGCCCAAATTAAAAAGTTGTAAGTAACACCGCTAACATTTCTATGTTCAACCGATGCCGTGTAAGCAAACAAAGTTATCAACTTTGTTAGGCTTTTTCTTGTTAATCCACCTGTGTAGCTATCTGTACCTTGTGGAATATATTTACTGTTTAAGGCTTCGTACCAGGCGGTTATTTCTGGCTCATTTTTTCTGAAGTCCTCTTCTGATTCATACTTTCCAGAACCATAAAAGTGCCCAACATATGATGATACAAAATCTTCAATAATACCCCAGAGTTTCCCAGTATTTTCTGCGTACGGATATTTAATTTTTTCTAAAATGTCTTTATGAAAACCGCGTTTTTCCAGACTGTTTTGAATATCCATATCAGAGATATGAAAATCTTTGACTCTATCTGAAAACATTTTTTCAAGGATGTCTAAATCATATGAAAAATTAACTGGAACAAATTGATATTCATTACCTATTAGTAACCTTATGCTGTCGTCATTAACACTAAGCGTTTGCATTTGAAATGGATGCATAATTGCTCTTAACGGATGTTTATAATCTAGAAATTTATTATTCACTGCACAAAAAGTTCCAGCTGTAATCATGTGGGTATGCAAAAGATGGCGAAAAAAAGTGCAATCCGTCGATAAAGTTGCTAGGAGAATTCTTTGAACCGTCTGAAATCCTTCTGTATCTAGATGATATTCTTTGTTGTTTCCATAGGTTATGTATTTTGTTTTCATTTGCCCTTTTTCAGAATCGTATTCAAAAAATGCTTTTCCACCTAAGCGATATAGCCCCTCTTTAACCGGGTAATCTTCGTAATGAGACATATCAATGAAGTATCCTTGTTCATTATATTGAATATATGATGCGAACGGTCCTTCTAGTGCGAGTGCACCGACAAGGTTATTAGGGTTGTCTCTTAAAATTGGAGGATATTCAGGTGCGGGAAAAAGTTCACTAAACTGCTTAGGGTATATAAGCTTAATCAGCTGGTCTGGTTTGCTTGGTATCTGAACATTAGATGTTAAAGGCAAAAATTTGTTAAGGTTATAAATAAGAAAAGAGGCAAAATCTTTTGCAAGGGATGCCTCTGACTGGGGAATTTTCGATGAAGTGTAAACATCTGGAACAGGAATACCAAGACTTTTCCACGTTACAATTTCTTGTGCATCATTTGCAAGCTTAGTAAATTTGGGCCCCGAGCCTTTACCTGATTGGAATAGGGTTTTATAAAGTTCGGTCATGGTTTTTCTTTTAGCCCAAAAATCTAGGCCAACGTGAGACTCCAATTGTACATCTGGCTTATCTAAAAATTTTGTTGCTATAAAATTTTCTATATCTTCTTTAATCCCGCTAAGCTTTGTTGTTCTATGTGGTCTAATAGAACTTCTTGGCGGTGTAAAACCGTAAGCCTGAGTGATAGAGGCTAAACCAAATAACATTTTTAGAATACTCATCGGTGATGAGGGATTTGCCCTTCTTATTGGAGATTTTAATTCTTCAACATTGAAAGGGTCGCTATTTAAATTACTCGCATAGACAGTACTTATTCCTAAACAAAACACCATGGTGACAGCTGTTAATAGTTTTGATTTTTTGTTCATAAAAATTCCTTTTTCAAAATAAAATTATCCAACAACACAAAAATAGAATGTTTTTATTAAAATTTAGTTAAAATTTAGGTGTCGAATATGTCTTTTTGATTAAGAACTAAAATAAAAAAGCCCACTCCAGAAAAGGGAATGGGCGTTTCTATCAGTATTGAATAATTTTATGTATTAACAGATGTTCCAATTTGGTTTGGTAAAAGCATCGTTAGATTAGGATTATGATTTTCCATACTGTCATATTTTTCTTGTAAATCACGCATCGCTGCTGTGAATTCATCAGCATATCCTTTTAGTTCATCGTCGAATAAATAGCTCCAGCTATCAACTAAAGTTGTTGATGGGTCATTTGTAGCATAAGTTAGATTCATATTTGTTTGCAGAATACCTATGTTGGGCAGTGTACCGTCTAAATTTACCACTGTTGGAATATCTTGAAGCCAGGGCGTATAATTATAGGTTATTTGACTAACATTTTTGTGATGTGCAGTCACAGTGTACATAAATGTAGTGATTAATTTTTTTAGACTAGCTCTTGTTAGTCCATTTGAAGAATACTCATCTCTTTCAGCAAATATGGTAGCATAATCACTTATACCATTTGGAATGCGCCTTTCTAATTCTTCATACCAACTTTTGATTTCTTCGTGATCTTGAACAAACTTTTCATCACTCTCGTATTGACCATAATAATGATCAACAGTTTTGCTGACGAAGCTTTCAAAAATTTTCCATATATCATTAGTATTTTTATGGTACTGATATGCAATATGTTGAGAATTCATCTTGCGAGTTTTTAAATTTTCATGAATATCCATTTTTTTAAATTCAAATTTTTCAATAAAATCTTTAAACATCATATCGATAACGTCTTTATCGTAAGAAAAAATTTCAGGGAAAAACTGATTTTTATCACCAATTAATAATCCTATTTGATAATCATTAGTAGATAATGTACCAACTTGCTGAGGATGCATTAGCTTCCTAAGTGGATGATCCTTGTCTAAAAAATCATTATTAACGGCACTAAATGTTCCAGCAATTATGATGTGAGTATTTAACAAATGAGAAAAAAAAACTGTTTCAGTATGCATCGTTGCTAAAAGAATTTTTTGAACCCTTTTCCATTCATCAGCACCTTCTAGTTTGATATGCGGAGGAAAATAATCCACACCTTTGTATCTGATTAATGCGGTTCTCATCTGCCCATCTTCGTAATCAAGTTCAGCAACAGCCCCCAAAGGGTATAATCCTTTTTTAACGGAGTATTTTTGGTAATTGTTTAGATCAATTTTGTACCTATTACATGCGACATGTTCGATAAGATTAGCAAATGGTCCTTCTAAACTTAAGGCTGCTATAAGATCGTGTTGGTTATGTTTTAAAAGGGGTGTATAGACTGGCGGAGGGAGTACTTTATAGTGTTGTTCAGAAAACATCAGATCTAGAATAGCGTCAGGATCTTCAGGCATTGGTGGTAAATTTCCCCTCGTAAGAGGAAAAAATCCGTTAAATTTTTCTAGGATTGAGAATAAAATTTTAGAAACAGTAGATTTTTCAGAAGCAGGGGCATCTTTTGAGGTGAAAACTTTAGCATAACCACTTCCAAACCCCAGCTTAGCTACAGGAACAATAGGCTGTTTTTCATCTTGGGGCCTAGAAAATTTAGCTGTATGTGGAACAAGTGTATTACCGAAAATATTAAACCATAGTGCCCTATTAAACCAAAATGATAGAGATGGATCGAATTCTATGGGAACATCTGCTGGTTTGCCAAGCAGTCTAACCGCGATGGTATCCAATGCCATTGATGTCAAATCCTGGAAGCTAAAAATACTTCTTCGCCGCACATTTTGAGAGGTTTTTTCTAGGGGTTCAGATGCTATTGTGCTCGCTTGCGCAGCAGATGCTTCAAAACAGAGCAGCAACGCAGTGGTCATTAAAAATGATTATTTTATTTTCATAAGTTATCCCTTTATAAATTTAAATTGCTCGATAAGGTTAAAATAGAATAATACACTTAAAAATTCGTTAAAATTTAGATTATACGGACATGTTTTCGATTGAGAATAGAAATAAAAAACGCCCACTCCAGAAAAGGGAAAATAGCCCTGGTTTAAGATTTTCTATGAATTATGGTTATTCTAAAATATCTCTACTATTTAAAAATTCTTCCGCTGCAACATAAAAGAGTCCAAAAAGATACTCTGCGAACTCAGGCTTTAAAGAACCAAGGACAGATTTTACTATGTGTTTGATTTCATTTTTTGTTGGTGGAGTATCATCTACATCTTCAGGAGGAACGCCTAGTAATTTCTCTTTTAGCACTTTGAGAGAGCGGCTAACCATATATTGAGGAACAAGAGGGATAGCATCGTAAAAATCTTCTGCAAGGTTTGCGCCACGAAAGTATTTAATAAGTTTGCTTATATTTTTTTGAGAAATGCCCCCAGGATTTTGAGAACATTTCATACGATCACAATAAGCTCGAAAGAAATCTTTCGAATGTAATGTTAGGCTTTTCGTTGGATTTCCACTCCCCATAATATCACTTGGTGCTTTAAAGATAGGGATCCTGGTATTAAAAGCGAAGGCATGATCAACTAATAAAAATGCAGTGCTTAATACTTTAAGAACACCCAATAATCCTGCTTGATTTGCTATTCTTAAAGATTTTTGTTCAGCAGAAAAAGAATCTTCTGTGGCAGCTTTTATTGTGCTCGTTCCCAAGCACAGAAAAACCCCGGCAGCTGCTAAGAATGTTAAATGATGTTTTTTCACGGAAAAATAATCTGTCAATTTTTTGTTAATTCTAAAATTCTACAGATAATTAAAGTTTATTCAATAGCAAAAAATATTACCCGTATACACAATATTTGCGGGCCCGGTCATGAAGAGCTTTTTCCCATTCCAGCTGATCCAAAGGTCTCCGCCAGTTTGAGAGACTTTTGCTTTATCACCAACTTTTTTGTGCACGTAAGCAGCAACCATTGACGCACATGCACCGCTTCCGCAAGCGGGTGTTACACCGGTTCCACGTTCCCATACTTTGAGCTGTAAATGCTCAGAATTGATTACTCTTACAAAATCTACATTGGTGCGCAGAGGAAAAGCAGGATGATTTTCTAGCCCTTCTCCGTATTGGCCAACTAAATCTACATTATCGACAAAACATACAAGATGAGGGTTACCGACATTGACCGAAACTGCATCTGGTGTGGAAAGATGCCCAAGAGATTGCTCACCGTCTAATATCTCAATTTTTGGAACTGGCATTTCAACAGTTACCATGTCATTTTCTAGCTGGCAATTTATTGTTCCACCAAGTGTTTCAAGGATTATTGAATTTTTTTGTTTTTGTTGCATTAAATATTTTGCAATACAACGACTACCGTTGCCACAGCTTTCAGCCTCTGACCCGTCGGCGTTAAAAAAACGAACATTGATTGAGTTATCCCTATCCTTAGCTACCACAACTTGATCACAACCAATACCATATCTGCGGTCAGCTAATTTTCTACTCAAACTACTAAGATCGTTTACTGAAACTTCTGGGTTTACCAGCATTACAAAATCATTGCCCAACCCTTGTGCTTTTATAAATTCCATCTTTACACCTTAATGACGTCTAGCATTAAATCAATCAATATTCCTTCACGCACACCTCGATCTGCTATACGCATCGTTTTCATTGGCAGTGCATCACATATTGATTTAAGAATATTTGAACCCGTTAGGACATAGTCGGCTCTTGTGAAACCAATATTAGATTGCCCCAATCTCTCTTCTCTTGTCATTTTTAAAATACGATCTATAACCGAATAGAGTTCATCATAAGAAATCGTCATTCCATCAACCAAACGGCGATCATATTGGGTTAAACCTAAATGAAATGCAGCAAGTGTTGTGACAGTTCCAGAACTACCAGTAATTTGTAGTTCATTATTTTCAATAAGTGTATTGATGTTATTTTTTTCAACAAAACCAGTTAAGCCGCTAAGAATAACGCCTTGCAAAGACTCATGAGATTGCATAGTGTCAATCGGTTCTCCAGCTGCTTCGGTTGTTGTGACAACTCCATAGGGAATAGAAATTGAATCGATAACATCAAAAGGAACGGCATATCCTGGGCGACGTCTACCGTCTTTTTTAAGCTTTACTAAAATAATTTCAGTACTTCCTCCACCAATATCAAAAACTATCCCATAAGGTATATGCGGATTGAGCATTGCCGAACACCCCTTAAGGGCAAGACTGGCTTCCTCTTCTGCATCAATAATTTCGATATCAATGTTGAGCTCTTTTTTGGCTCGTTCAACCAAAATGTAGTTATTCTTACCCCTACGACAAGCTTCTGTTGCTACAGCTCTGATACTATGCAAATGATAACGATCAAGTTTTTTGCGGCACATAGCCAAAGCTTCCATTGCTCGTTCTATTGCGTCTTTGGATAATTCATCGTTATTGTGCAGTCCTTCTCCAAGGCGAACAACTTTGGCGAAAGAATCAATCACCTTCCAAGATAATGGTTTGGGGCGGCTTCGGAAATAATTCGTTCGCACCCCTGCTACATTTACCCGCGCAACTAATAGTCGGCAAGAATTCGTACCCAGATCTATTGCAGCAATAATTGGGTGGTGGCTATCACACTCTAAAGGGCGTACCCCCTCGGACTGTGACTTTTGTACATCATAAATTGACATTTCTTCATTTCTTTTTATATTTGCTTTTTTTTATATCTTACACTCAATCAAAAGATTATGGTAGATAAGAATGTAGTCGTTGGGGGATAGTTTAGCGGTAGAACTCCCGGCTCTGGACCGGGCAACTCTGGTTCGAATCCAGGTCCCCCAGCCATTCATGATACAAAAGGAACTTATAGAGTTTTTGAAAAATTTTTTAGAACGCGTCAGGATTTAAGCTAGCATTAATAGTTCTTAGTGTTTTTTATTGCATCAAGTCTTAAAATTAAGGGTTTTGCTTTTTCGTTTTGTTTGAAAGTTCTTGCACAATAAACTCATGCAAAGCGCGTATGCGACCTAATCCTTCTAAAGAACTTGGATAACTTAGGTACATAGTCATTGCTGGGGTTTGTATATCTGTAAACAATTCAATTAAGTCGTCATGATCAGCAGCAATAAAATCCGCCAGAATTGCTATACCTATCCCTGCTTTCACTGCTTGAAGCATTCCGTATGCATTATTAATCGATAAATATGGTAACCTTAATCCGCCGGGCTTTGCACCAAAACGCAGAAGCCAAGTGATATTTCCAGCAGGTGGTGTACCTACATCACCAAATACAATCAAACGGTGCTGATCAAGGTCTTCAGGATTTTTTGGAATTCCAAAATTTTGAATGTATTCACGGCTGGCGTAAACCCCCATACGTATAGCAGTTAATTCTTTTTGAATAACATCCTCTGTTGAAAATGCCTCTCGATAGTTAATCGCAACATCGGCCTCACGCATTGTAAAATCAACTTCATCATCAGTGAGCTGAATATTTAATCGGAGTTTTGGATAGATTTGCGTGAATTTTTTAAGGCGAGAGGCTAACCAGACACTACCTATACCTACGGTAGTTGCTATTTTTAAAGTTCCTGATAAACCATCACGTGATTCGCTAATAATTGTCCCTATAGAATTTATCTGAGCGAAAATTACGCGGGTAATTTTAAAAAGGTGTTCGCCTTGCTCAGTTAACACTAAGCCACGCGCATGGCGATTAAACAAAGTAACCCCAATGTTCGCCTCAAGGGTGCTGATTTGCCTACTTACGGCCGATTGACTGACATTCAAAGCATGACCTGCTTCAGTTAGACTTCCTGCCTGCGCAACAATGTGGAAGACTCGCAATCGATCCCAATCCACCTTCTATCCTTTTTTAAGCAACACTAATGGCGTAATATCGCAGACATTGTTCAAATTGTACAGAAAAATAAATTACCAAAAAAAAACATAAACATACATTTTATTCTCTATAAAATTCCGAAATTAGCACAAAAATAAAATGCTATAGAATTATGCTTTGCATTAAAATCATAAAATGTGTTTGATCTAAAACAAAAAAATCAGCAAACTCCAAATAAATTTCTAACGACTTAAAATACAATTTCTAAATATTTGTTTGCTGAGAAAGGCTTTTGGAAGAGTAAAAAACTCTCTAAATTTTAGTTTTTTCTGTTAACTAATCTTTAATAGCTTGCATGGCAAATTAGGTATGTAAACAAATTAACAGAGTCTTTTATGCTGCAATTCATGGCTATTTTAGGAGTTTCAACTTTTTTTTCAGTTGTTGCATACAAAATACAGCATGATGGTATACAAGAAAAACATAATTTAATTATCGGTTCTGAACTAGGAACCCTCAATAATTCTCAACAAAATTAGAGGCTACTGACTAGTTAGCTTGAGAAGCTGAGCAGATGGCGGCGTCACTTTAACTAAAGTAATTTGGTTGCGTTGACGCCTTAAAATTTCGAATCGAAACCCACGCCAATTAAATATTTGACCAACTGTTGGGATTACACGAAACTGGTGGATTAAAAGTCCTGCAAGGGTTGCTGCGGCATCGTCTGGTAATTCCCAATCGTATTTACGATTTAAGTCTCTGATTGTCATGTTTCCATAAATCACAAAGCTGCCATCAGGCTGAGGACGAACACCTCTAACGTTTACGTCATGCTCGTCGGCAATATCTCCAACTATTTCCTCCAAAACATCTTCTAAGGTCACGATCCCCATCAATGCACCATATTCATCGACGACTAGCGCAAAGTGCTCCCGACGCTGGCGGAATGCATGGAGCTGTTCCAAAAGATCAGTACTCTCAGGTGTGAACCAAGGTTTATGGGCAATATCAACAATATTCAAATCGTCTAACGATCCAGAATGAGCACGAACTGCACGCAGTAATGCTTTTGTATTGATAATCCCAACAATGTTATCGGAATTACCTTGCCACAAGGGCAACCTGGTGTAAGGACAAGCCAAAACTTGATCGACAATCTCTGTAGGCGAGTCCTCGGCGTTAACCATGGTAACATTTTGTCGGTGAACCATAATTTCAGAAACTTGAACTGTTCCAAGATCTAAAATACTTTTAAGCATCGCTTTTTCGTGCGGTGTATCCTGCCCAGGTGCGTCATGCATATCAATTGCACCTCTCAGCTCTTCTACGCTTGCATGCTGATCTTCAGGCTTAACAATAAAGCCAAAAATTCTGAGCAGACTTGAGACAAAAAGCGATAAAGCTTTATTAAACGGTAAAAATAAGTTGTAGAAAAATCTGATAGCAGGTGCTGCTAACATCAAAAAACGAATAGTATCCTGCACAGCTAAAGTTTTAGGAAGCATTTCCGCAAAAACAAGTAGAATCGTTCCTGTTAAAACAGATACACCTACGGCCGCTATTGTTGAATTTTCACCCAAAAGATCAAATGTCAGACTGGCAAGCACTGATGCAATCGCCGCATTTAGTAAAGTGTTATAAGCTAACACAGCGCTAATTACCATGCTAATATGTTGCTG
Organism: uncultured Alphaproteobacteria bacterium; assembly: GCA_903874955.1. Lineage (GTDB taxonomy): Bacteria > Pseudomonadota > Alphaproteobacteria > Paracaedibacterales > CAITNM01 > CAITNM01. Next base: position 27,394 of record CAIQTY010000010.1, read on the forward strand.
CAAATCCCTTACTATTTTTGCTGATTTATTTCCAGCTTTTGCTAACTGATGTAGCTTGGGTCTTGAGGCAAAAGTAATTGCCGTTTCAGAAGCTGAAAAAAACGAAGAACAAAGCAACAGAACCACAAATACAACAAAGAGGGTAATCATTCTATGCGCCTAAGTTAGAAGATGACTGTAAATTTTCTTCTAAAGTATCATCCTTATGATTTATGCGTTTCAAGTAGAGATTTTTTTGATTTTTCTTCTCAAACTCATCAGGCATCGGAATACGCTTACTTGGACGCTCTCCACATAGGCTTCCCCACAGGGCATTACCACGCTGATCTCGGCAGTAAACCTTAAGCGGCTCTGTTTGACCGCTTTTCATTATTTTAAGTAGCTCTTGCAAAATGGCCATATTTTGAGCAATTTGCATAACAATTTCTTGTTTTTTTTCATCTGTTTGCTGTTTAGCCTCTTCCTCACTAAGAATTTTAAGAAGCTCCTTAGCATCCACAACATATTCCTCAAACATAACATCCAAAGAAAAGTCAGACCCTGAAGACTTTTTCTGTTCTAGCAAACTATCGATTTTTTTCAGGTTACTTGCAATATAATCCTTAGGTTTGGTCACAGCACTAATCTCAGAACCGCTACAAATCATAAGACATGCAAGAAAAAAGACTGTTTTCAATTACATATCCCCCTGCATAAACTTAAAATACCCTTGCCTTGTCAGACTGACTTTAAGACATAATAATTTGGATATTTCGCTCTAATAAAATCACTCATTGCCTGAATAACCCGATCAACTGTAGCATTAGTTGGTTCATCCAAGGTTTGAACATGAACGTCCGCCTCTTCAAAAACAGGATATCTCTCCGCAATAAGTTTCTCTAAAACTTCTTGGTGATTTGAATCGTTAAACATAGGACGATCTGTACGACGAGAGACTCTTGCTACAAGTGTGGCAAGGTCTGCTTTTAACCATACAGAAATAGCTTTCTCTTTAACAATTTTTCTTGTCGGATCGTTGGCAAAAGACCCCCCACCAGTTGCAAGAACATGAGTTGGCTGATCAAGCAATCTCTTGATGACTCTCTGCTCACCATCTAAAAATGCTTGCTCTCCAAAAATTTCATAAATCTCTTTAATTGGATAGCCAGCAGCTTGTTCAACCTCTATATCTGAATCGAAAAAAGAAAGCTCTAATCTATTTGCTAGACGCTTTCCAATACTAGTCTTTCCACTTCCCATCAGGCCAACTAAAACAATCGTTTTCGGGGGCATGAAGCTCACTGTCATCTGTGAGCGATTGGCTTGGCTAAAATCGTCTCTCATGAACTCACTACAACCATTATCATTATTAAATTAATACAAAATTCTCAAAAAACCTAATAGGCCTTTGAACAACTATAACAAATACATACTCAAGAAACAAGTATTTCTCGCTTTCCTTGATGATTAGCCGGACTTACAATCCCTTGTTTTTCCATTTGCTCAACAATACGAGCTGCCTTGTTATAGCCAATTTGGAAATGGCGTTGAATAAAACTGGTAGAAATCTTATTTTCTCGTTTGATTAAATCGACTGCTTGATTAAACAAAGAATCATTACCCTCGCTTCCATCATTGGCTGAAGAAAACATCCCTTCTGTATCTGTTGTAACATCATCCTCGTAGGAAGGCTCACCTTGTTGTTTTAAAAACTCTACAACCGTTTCAACCTCTGTATCCTTCATAAAAGGTCCATGGACACGAATTACTCTCCCTGCACCACTCATATAGAGCATATCACCCTGTCCCAAAAGCTGCTCTGCCCCCTGTTCACCTAAAATCGTGCGACTATCAATCTTCGATGTTACCTGGAAGCTTATTCTGGTTGGAAAATTCGCTTTAATCGTACCCGTAATGACATCAACCGATGGTCGCTGGGTTGCCATAATCAAATGTAAACCAGCCGCTCGAGCCATCTGCGCTAAACGCTGAACAGCAGCCTCAACTTCCTTACCCGCCACAATCATTAAATCAGCCATTTCATCAATCACGATCACAATATAAGGAAGCGGTTTTAAATCCAAAACTTGGTTTTCAAAAATTGCCTGTCCTGTGTCGGGGTCAAAACCGGTTTGAACACGCCTTGCAATAATTTCACCTTTTTCTTTAGCTTGTTTAAGCCTTTCGTTATACCCATCAATATTACGAACACCAAGCCGCGCCATATTCCTGTAACGCGTCTCCATTTCTTTTACTGCCCACTTAAGAGCAACGATGGCCTTCTTAGGTTCGGTAACAACTGGAGTAAGCAAATGGGGAATATCATTATAAACTGATAATTCTAACATCTTAGGATCAATCATGATAAAACGACATTCATCGGGAGAAAGCCTAAATAAAATTGATAAAATCATTGCATTAACAGAAACTGATTTACCAGAACCAGTTGTTCCAGCAACCAACAAGTGGGGCATTTTGGCTAAATCTGCAATAATAGGAACACCAACGATATCTTGCCCCAGAACTAAAGGCAGCGCTGCTGTGGTATTTTTAAATTCATTTTGTAGAAGTAATTCCCTCATATAAACAGTCTGACGTTTTGGATTTGGCAATTCGATACCAATAACATTTTGCCCTGGGACAGTCGCTATACGAGCCGAAATCGCACTCATTGACCGCGCAATATCATCTGCCAAACCAATAACCCTGGCAGTTTTAATACCGGCTGCCGGCTTTAACTCATACATTGTCACAACCGGACCAGAACGAATTGAAGTAATTTCTCCATTAATACCAAATTCCTGTAAAACACTCATAAGCAGATTAGACTGTTCTTGTAATTCACTAGAATTAACCAAAATTTTTCGCTGCTGGGTATCATCGAGTAAGTCTATAGGTGGATAAGTGTATCCATCTTCTCTGGTCGTCGAAGACTTACGAATCCTTTCGATGAAATCTTTGGATTTTGCTTTTTTATCACTTTCAATAGAGTGACATTGGTTTTCTTCGGGATCGAGATTTATCGCTTCATCATCAAAAACATTAGCATCCTTATTTTCCAAATTTACTAAAGATTCAGATTCTGAATTTTCAGCATGATTGCTGAAGCTTGTGCGTTGAAAAATATATTCATTTGGTGCATTTAGCACTCCCTTAAGCCAGTTTTTAATTTTTTCATAATGCGCTTGAATGATTTTAAAATGGTCTTCTGTGATGCCTAAGCCAAAAATAATGCAAAAGCAACCAGTAATGGCCAGAACAAAAATAGATTCATCTAACCATTCTTTTAAGTGGTATACGTAAAGAAGCCTCTCTAGGCTTTTTAGCAAAACCAGTCCCACCGCGCCACCAATCGGTTTTACCAAGCTAGTGAAAAAATTTTGGTAGTAAGTAAGCACTGTCAACAATTGAAAAATTCCTAATATAAACAAGGGAAAAGAATTGGAAAATGGCTTGTTGAAATGACTCCCTACTGCGCGAATTAGGCACAATAAAAAAATCACAGGGAATGCATAAGCAAAATTGCCAAACAACTGCCAGCATAAATCAGAAAAATAAGCTCCTGCCCATCCAAGGTGATTTTTTGTTATCAGCGGTGTAGATACATTAAGAGAGTTATCAAAAACTGAATAACTTCTAATCGCTAAAAAAGACAAAGAACAAGCTAATGACATTACTACAATATACAGATCCTTGAGACTTAAAAGTAATCCTTGGACAAAATGCTGAGGAAATATTCGCATTGAAAATAACATTAAAATAATGGGAACCATAGCATAAATGAAGCTTGGTTTAAATGTAGAAAGAATTTTCAATGTTTTGTTTTTGACTATTAAACCTACCGCAGCAAGCGTAAAAAATTAGAATTTACCGTAATTTATTAAAATGTGAGTAATTATTACAAAACACCTATTAAAAATTTTTAATTATTTATTATTAAATTTATTTTAGTATTTCAATAGAGAGTCATATTTATTGCGCATTAAAGTGAATATTTTAAAATCAATTATATTAGGGCATTTTTTTCTATATTCGCTTGGCTTTTCAAGCGACTTATTCAACAGTAGCACTGATGAAGATGACCCGATGTCATATGGTGACCAAAGTTCTGCAGACATGGACATGGATATGAATACTGAAGACGACCAAGATCCTACAGACATGGACATCGGTACTGACGCTGAAAGCATGGATGGTGAGGAAAACACCAGCGATTATCGAAATAATAACGCTGAAGATATGGGTATTGATACTGAAGATGGCCAAGGTTTTACAGACATGGACATGGACAATGATACTGACGATGAAAATTCTAGTGATACTGATAACGATACCGGTGATGACCAAAACTCCGATGGAAATGACTCACCTAGCAATCGTTCTAGCGCTTTTAGCCAAGCTCATAAAAATACTCAGAATTCTATCGCATCTATGAAGAAAAAATTTGGAAAAAAAATGTCCCTTAATCCCTCAAAAAAACTAAATAATCAAGCAAAAAATTTAAAAAAGAACTTAAACAAGAAAAAAATGATGGGGTCCTTAAAAAATAATTTTTTTGGAAAATTTAAAAAGACCAAGAAAAATGCACAAAAAAATGCTATTCGTGGCGCGAAAAAGAAATTTTTAGATAATCTAGGTTAAAAACGCAAAGCTTATTAATCAACCTAATAAGTAAGTATAACGATTAAAAATACAACTTCTAAAAGCAGTGCTGATGAACTTCATTAGCATTTCGAGCAGCCATTATTTCAGGAATGTTTGCTAGCAGCATTTTTGCCTGTTCTTTAACTTTTGAATTACTACTTTTTGCTGCACGTTCAGCCCGTTTTTTGGCAAGGTGAAAATCACCAGTTCGCAAAGCAGCTTCAGCTTGAGCAAGATCCGCATGATCAAGTTCATTAATTTTTCTGTAAGCACCAACCTTTAAAAGCCATGCCATTACATTATCAGGATCATCTTGAGTAATACGATTTAGCTGATCTATAGCTTCTTGCGCATTGTCACCAGAACTGGTGTAAAGAGCTTGGGCTAGAAGCAAACGAATAGATAGCGCCTCAGGAGCGAGTTTTACCGCTTTTTGCAGGTGACCAAGCGCGGCTTTTGCATTTCCAGATTCAAGTAAGAACTGCCCATACATCTCATGAAGGTAGGGATCATTCGGTGTATTCTTTAACATTTCGTCAAGCTTAGTAAATGCCTGCTTATACTGACCTTTCTTGGAATAAACAATAACCTTTGCGAATTGAGCCGCACGCGAATCCTTACGATAGTATGCCCGTTCTACTTCTGAAGGTTTTAAAAGATTTGCCATAAATATAGCTTGAATGATCTGAAATTCCTCTTCCCATTCCTTAGGAATGGAACCTTTGTCTGGATATTTTTCACGATAATGCTTAAATGCATTAATACGATCCTGATCCGTGGGGTGGGTTTGAATATAAGGAATATCACCAAAAGCGTTTAACTTTTTAAATAACTCAAAAGTTTCGATAAACCCCTCAGTACTAAGATTCGCTTTTTGCATCATGCGAAAACCAGCAGCATCCGCTTCTTTTTCATGGGTTCTTGAAAAAGCAGCAAAAGTTCCCATTGCAGCACTCTGGCCGAGCATAGATCCAGCAACAAGCGCTTCCATACCGCCACCAGCAAGTGCCCCTACCCCACCAAGTAGTGTACCGATGATAGAAGCTGCATTAACCCCATTTAGCTCACCACTGAGACGGTGCATGTGCCCGCCAGTTATGTGGCCTAATTCGTGTGCTAAAACTGCAATTAAAAGACTAACGCTTTTGAATTTTATAATCAGACCAGTATGAATATAAATTTTAGCTTCGTCTGTTGCGAAAGCATTTATACTCCTGTCAACAATGAAATAGATCTTAGGAACAGACAATCGGCCACTAGCTTTGCATAAACGCTTTAAAGTATCATGTATAAGCTTTTCAGCGCGAGCATCCACGATAACACTTTGCTCTTTTAGTGTGGGGGATAAGGGAGAAATAAAAACTAGAAAGAATAAAAATAACCTTAGACAGCTCACTCTAATTTATCTTCAACATAAGTAGGATACTTTTTAGGATACAAATCTTTTTCTTCAGGTTCAAGTTTTCCCTTACGACCGCATCCACTAAGCAACAGGAATAATATTAAGATAATGGTGGGTGATGAAGGGATTGAACCTCCGGCCCTCTCGGTGTAAACGAGACGCTCTACCGCTGAGCTAATCACCCATTTTATAAAGGCATGGCAACTGAAGCCATGCCATTTTATAGCAAAAGTAACTTTATTTTTCAACTGCTTCTTTCAATTGTTTTCCTGGACGGAACTTTGGCAAACGTTTTGCAGGGATTTTTATTTTGTCACCTGTACGAGGGTTGCGCCCTTCAGTGGCTTTACGTTGCGCCGTAGCAAACGTACCAAAACCAATTAAACGAACGTCGTCACCTTTTTTAAGGGACTTTGTAATTGTCTGAAATGTTGCATCAATTGCGCGTTCAGCGTCAGCTTTGGTTAGACCAGATGCCTTTGCTACGCTGGTTACTAGATCACTTTTATTCACGAAACCCACTCCTAGATTGGTTTAGTTATTTACAAGTTCATGATAATGGCGGTTTTACTAGGTGGTCAATAGGTATTCTACATATTTACAGACTAAAAGGTGCATATATGCAACATTTTTACCACTTTTATTGTAAATATTTTATCTTTAACGAATTATGATACTTTTTTAATTAAGTTCTATTGAAATAAAAAAAATAAAAAAGATACTTTCATCTTTTCCATGTAAAGTTGTTTCTAAAATTATTCACGGTACCCATACCAATAAATAGCCACAAATAAAAATAGCCATACAACATCAACAAAGTGCCAGTACCAAGCTGCCGCTTCAAATCCCACATGATGGTTAGATTTAAATTCTCGACGATTATTTCGTATTAAACATACAAGTAAAAATATTGTTCCTATTAAAACATGGGCCCCATGGAACCCAGTCGCCATATAAAAATTCGATGGATAAACACCGTCCTTAAAACCAAATGCAGCATGGGCGTACTCAAAACCTTGCACTAGAGAAAAAGTCCCCCCTAATACCACCGTAACTAATAATGCCTTGGAAACTTTTGAAAAATCCCCCTCTAAAAGTTCATGGTGCGCCCATGTGAGTGTAGTGCCCGATAGCAATAGGATCAGGGTATTTAAGTAAGGTAAGTGCAAGGGATCAAATGGTATAATTCCCTTTGGAGGCCATTGAAAATCATGATGCCCTGGGAGATTTAAACTCACATGGAAATAACTCCAAAAAAATGCCACAAACAGCATAACCTCAGAAGCAATAAAAAGGACCATTCCAATTTTCAACCCTTTTTGCACCTCAAGGGTATGAACATTAGGGGTATTTCCCTCTTTTAATACATCTCGCCACCAACCAAAAAAACACGATAGAAGAAGAATCAAACCAATAATAAAAACCCAATGATCAGTGTGATGCATAAATAATACTGCTCCAACAGCAGTGACAAGAACTGCGAGCGATGAAGCCATCGGCCATGGGCTTGGATCAACAAGATGATAAGGATGATTTTTACTGTCACTCATACACAATTGTTATTTTAATAAACAATTACAAGTTTATCCTAAATCTGCTAACGCTTCCTTAAGAATGTTCATTGATAACAATTCTGGTAAAATTTTATAGTGACCATCAGGATAAAGTAAGACATAAAATGGTACACTACTGCGGCCATACTCTTCTAGCGCTTTGGTAATTGAAGAATCATAAGTGGTCCAATCAGCACGAACCAGTTGCACTTTTTTATTTTTAAATAATTCTTGTGCTTCATCTTTATTAAGAACCAATTGTTTATTAACTTGGCATGTAATACACCACTTAGCTGTAAAGTCTATTAATACAGGAGATTTTTTGCGCATCTGTTCCACGGTGTGCGGATCGTAAGCTAACCATGGATCTTTATGATTTATATCAACTGGTTTATTGGCATAAGCATATGCACCGGCCATAAGACACACACTCAATATCGTTGATAATATGCGGGTATAGATAGGACGGTGAATAGCCCCCCAATGTCCATAAATCCAACAGGCGATTCCAAGGGCTAATAATGATCCAAGAACATTCAAAAACGCAGAAATTGATACTTGCTCCGCTAACACATGCAACAACCAAACGACTGAACCAAGCATTCCAAAACCAAGAACTGTTTTAAAAGTATTCATCCATCCGCCTGGCTTGGGCAAAAATCTAGCTGATCTTGGATTAATACATATCAGCAAATAAGGTGCAGATAATCCAATAGCAAGACCTGTAAAAATAACAAAACCTGGGAGCGGTCCTTGCGTTAACGCAAAACCGACAGATGCCCCCATAAAGGGTGCCGAGCAAGGTGTAGCCACAATACAGGCCAATACTCCATGAAAAAAACTACTTAGAGGTTTTGAAGAATCACTACCTTTTGTTGAAAGTCGTGTGAATGAGGTACCAACTTCAAAAACCCCAAAGAGATTTATAGCAAAAGCAAAGAACACAAATATGAGTGCAATCACAACCATAGGCGACTGCAATTGGAACCCCCACCCTACCTGATGCCCAGCAGAACGAAAAACAAGTAACAGGCCAGCCAAGAACCAAAAACTCACGATAGTTCCAAGCGTAAAAAAGATACCACTTGCTTTAAGTTTTTTCGGTTCAGGATGTTGCATCAGGGTCATTACTTTCAAAGAAAGTATCGGCAACACACATGGCATAAGATTTAAAATTAACCCCCCGACAAGCGCAAAAACAAACATCAAAAAAGTTGGGAAACTAAAAAAACCTTTTTGGACTAATGGTTTAGGAAGCATTTCCCACTCATGAGATGGGATAAATTTCAATACACTTGTTTTTTTTTCTGGAGTGCAAAGTTTATCGCAAACGGTATAACTAGCATCAACTTTTATCTGATTAAGTTTGTTAAAATCATTTTCGATATTAAAAACACCATGAATATAAACTTTTCCTTCATGCGCTTCAAAACGATGCCCCTGAAGACTAAGCGTTTGAGGGATAGGCCACTTAATATGCCCAAGAGTAATACCTTTTGGCAAACGCCAGTTAAGAACTGTTGGTGAATCTTCGCTGTCGGGTCCGTAGATATGGGAATGACTGGGAACATCAAAAACAAGAGTAAAGGGGATGTTTTTTTTAGGGTGATTTTCCGGCGCTAAAAGCTTTACACTAACTATGTTTGCTTCCAGAATATTAAAAACAAACGTGCAAAATAAAATAAAGCGATAAAACATGTTTTCCCTAAATCTAATACCAAAAAATCTTTCAAGAAAGTTTTCCCATTATAACCTAATTATAAGGATACCTTTTTCTAGAATAAAATAAAATACAAATCGACGATAACTTATTTAAAATTTCAACGTTAGTTAAAAAAATATTAACAATTTGCGTTTATTATTTAGTTACAAGCAGATGATTTTAAGTTATGAATAACACAAAAACTAAAAAAATAATTATAATATTAATACTAATGAACTCTTATATTTACAGTTCATTTTTGGCTGATATTCTTATGGAAGATTTAAAAAACCTTCAAGGACCCAATCCTAATGAACTCGTTGATGAAAAATTAAATCAACCCATTCAAGAAGTTTCTCAAGAAACCGTACATAGTCTTTTAAAACACCTGGATCATAATGAAGATTTTGTGCCAAGCCGTTTCAAATTAGACACTAATAATGCATATTCTTTTGATTTCTCTCACACAGACATAAACACTTCAACACTTACAAAAATATTAAAAAAACTTGAATATGTGATGGGACTAAATTTAGAATCTTGCGAGCACATCACAGAAGATGGTTTATCGGCACTAAAACATTCTCCTAATCTTGCGGATCTTTGTGTGTCCCTTGAAATTTCAAAAAAAGGGGTACTTCATCTCAAAAAATTAAACAATCTTAAAAAATTAAAATGCAAAAAAATTGATCAAAAATTCTGCAATGAACTAAAAGAACAATTTAAAAGCATTAAGATAGTAGAGAACAATTAGGAGAAAAAATATTTATTCAGCTTCACATCTCTTATTTTTTGGATCTAACAAGCTTTTTTTGAAATCTATCTCAATAGCTTTGGTGAATTCTTTTGCTCCGACTCTGAAATGAAAAATAAATTTTAATTTTTCAAACTGACATAAAGTTTTTTTTATGCCTATTAGCATGAGATGCTTTCCACCACATCGCAAAAAAAGAGTTCCCCCGGCGTCAATTTCCATTTGGGGAATTTCAAGCATTTCCATGAATTTGAGACCATTTCCATCTTTACGCTCTATATGATCATGTAATTCAACCCGATCAAAAACGTCTGGATCAACTTCAACTTTATATAAAATCACAGAATACTTATTACTATTGTAGATACTTAAATAAGCAGCCCCGTTTTGTGGTCCATTTAGAATTTTCAACTTTATATCTTTGATTTTAATGTTTTTAGTATTTTCTTTTAGCTCTTTAGATTTAATATCACTGTAGATTGGTTGAATAAAAAGTGCCGAAAAGGATAGTAAAAATATAAATGAGCGCATAGCCAGCGTAGACATAAATTGATTAAACTAATATTAGATTTTTAAAATTTAGTAAGCAATGGGACTCCCTTTGATAATAGTGACAGGTCTCTCTGGCGCAGGCAGAACAACAGTACTCAAAGCACTTGAAGATAAGGGATTTCAAGTCGTTGATAATCTACCTTTTCTAATGGTGCCAGCTCTTATAGAGTATCTCCTATCGCATAATGCCCCAGAGCAATCCACGGCAATTGGTATCACCAGCACGGATTCAGATACCGCAAATACTAAACGCGTGTTGAGCGAACTGCAATCTAACACAAGAATCGAATTTCGCATTATTTATTTGGACTGCAGCGCAGAAAAAATCTTACAACGCTACAGTGAATCTCGTAGGCCCCACCCAATAGGATCACAAAATCTTCAAAGTGCCATTAAAACAGAAGAAGGTTATCTTAGTTCTTTCAAAAAAATTGCTGAAATAGAGATAGACACAACAGATCTATCAGTAAGGCACCTAAGAACTATTTTGCATCACTACTTTTCTGGAAATCCCAGTAAAGAAAAAAATCCTAAAATTCTGCTCATATCTTTTTCCTACAAAAGAGCCATACCAAAATTTGCTGATCTGGTGTTTGATATGCGTTTTCTAAGTAACCCATTTTATGATATTAATTTACGCAATTTATCTGGTAAACACAAAGAGGTGCAGCATTATATTCTACAAGACCCCCGGTGGATGATTGTAGAACATCATTTGAAAGAGTTTTTGATAAATTCTATTACTGGTTATGAAGAGCAAGGCAGATCTTACCTTACAATCGCTTTCGGTTGCACAGGTGGCCAGCACCGAAGCGTTTTTAGCGCTGAATATTTTCATAACATTCTTAAAAAATTGAACTATACTTGTACCATTGAGCACTGTGAATTAGAGGGACAAAACTGATGATAGGGATATTAATTTTGACGCATGGACGCTTAGGACAGGCATTATTAGATACCCTAGAGGAAATCATGGGCCCCCAAGAAGATGTTTTGTCAATCGAATTCCACTCAAACGACAACCCTGAAGTTAAGCGTAAAGAACTTTACAAAGCAATTGATGAGCTAAATTCAGGTAAAGGGGTTGTCATCTTAACAGATATGTTTGGTGGAACACCTTCAAATTTAGCGATGTCAGCACTTGGCTTAAAAGCCATAGAGGTTATTGCTGGAGTTAATTTGCCCATGCTGATTAAATTTGTTGAACATCGCAAAAATACAGTCCTACCAGAAGCAGCACAAAAAGCTTTTGAAGCAGGTAGAAAGTATATTCAGATTGCTTCAACGCTTTTGTCACCAGTTCAAGCAATCAATCAATAGTGCTATATTCCTTCAAAATCCTCATACCAGAAGGTCTCCATGCAATGCCTTGCGCTAAAATTATAGAAATACTGAAACCATTTGAGCCAATCACCTTTATCCATAACGAACACAAAGTAAGTACACTCTCGATTCTAGAGTTGCTATTGTTAAAAATGAATTACAGCTCGACCATTTCTATATCAGTTGACAACCCTCTTCCAAAAAATATATTAAAAGATCTAGAAAATATTTTCAAAAATACTTGAATTACACAAAATAAAAAGCTCCAGAAACACCTAAAACTAAGGTATTTCTGAAATTTCTCTGGTATTATCTATGCAGCAAACACCATAGGGCTTCCTAGTAGGTGATGAAATATATTACCAAGGGTTTGTGGAATTTCTTTCCGATTCACGACAATATCAACCATACCATGGTCACGCAAATATTCTGATCGCTGAAAACCCTCCGGTAATTTCTGCTTAATCGTTTCTTCAATAACTCTTGCCCCAGTAAAACCAATAATAGCTCCTGGTTCAGCAAGACTAATATCTCCCAGCATTGCGAATGATGCGCTAACACCACCAGTGGTTGGATCCGTTAGCAAAGTAATATAAGGCAGACCTGCCTCCTTAACCATTTGCACAGCAATTGTCGTACGTGGCATCTGCATGAGAGACAATATTCCCTCTTGCATGCGAGCACCGCCAGAAGCAGTAATTGCAAGAAGTGGACTATTACTTTTAACAGCAAGCTCAGCTGCTTTTACCATTGCCTGACCGGCGTAGATTCCCATGGACCCCCCCATAAAATCAAAATTAAAAATACACGCTACGACATTGCATCCTTTAATTTGGCCAAAGGCAACAAGAACAGAATCTTCAAATCCAGTCTTTTGGCGGTATTCCTTAAGTCTATCAGCGTATCGTTTGGAATCTTTAAATTTAAGGGGATCTTGGATGACCTTTGGAATTTCTTGAATGGTATACATTGAATTATCAAAAATGTGATCAAGTCTTTCCTTGGCAGAAATCCGCATGTGATTACCACAGTGATGACAAACACCCAAATTTGACTTTAAATCCCTATGGAACAGCATATGCTCGCAAGCATTACACTTTGTCCAGAGGTTTTCTGGAACGTCAACCTTTTTATTTATTAAGGCCTGGATCTTAGGTTTTACAAAATTTGTTAACCAATTCATTCTTTTCCTCTTAATAAAAGTAGGGAAAAGATAAACTTTTCCCTATCTATTTCTAACATAAAATCAGGTTTAAACCTTAGTCTTCTGACTCTTCATCAGTTTTTTTCTTAGAAGCTTTTTTTGCTTTAGTTTCTTCTTCTGCATCATCAGCTTTTTTTGATTTAGCTTTGCTAAGAGCTGTACCAAGGATATCTCCAAGAGTAGCACCACTATCAGACGATCCGTAAGTCGATAGCGCTTCTTTTTCTTCTTCCATTTCACGAGCTTTAATGGACAAGTTAACTTTACGAGAAGATTTTTCTATGGTCAAAATTTTTGCATCAATTTTTTCACCAACGGCAAAGCGTTCAGTGCGTTGTTCTGCACGGTCTTTTGCGATGTCGACTTTCTTGATGTATCCGCTCAAACCATTGGCAAGGCTTACTTCAATACCTCTATCATCAAGTGCTGTAACAGTACAGGTGACAATATCTCCCTTTTTAATCGAAGAGAATGCATCAGCTAGTGGGTCCTCACTAACTTGTTTTACACCAAGGCTGACACGTTCTTTTTCAGGATCAATATCAAGAACCTTAACTTTTAGCATTTGCCCTTTGGTAAATTGCTTCAAAGTTTCCTCAGTTGTTTCTTCCCAAGAAATATCGTTAATGTGAACCATACCGTCTAGCTGCTCATTGATACCTACAAACAAACCGAATTCTGTAACGTTTTTAATAACGCCTTCAAAGACACTACCTAATGGATGATCTTCAACTAGTTTTTGCCATGGGTTATCCATACATTGTTTCAAGCCAAGACTAATGCGACGTTTTGATAGATCAACAACCAGCACAACGACTTCGACTTCTTGACCAACACTCAAAATTTTACCTGGATGCAGATTTTTCTTAGTCCAGCTCATTTCGGTTACATAAATTAGGCCTTCAATAGCAGGTTGTAATTCAACAAACGCTCCATAATCGGTAATGTTTGTAACTTTACCAGAAACTCTTTGACCAGGTTTGTATTGCAGATCAATATTTTGCCAAGGATCTGTTTCAAGCTGCTTCATGCCCAAAGAGATACGCTGGGTGTCTTTATTATATCTAATTACTTGAACATCAATTGTTTCACCGATTTTCAATACTTCGTTTGGATGGTTAATACGGCGCCATGAAATATCAGTGACGTGAAGTAATCCGTCTACTCCTCCCAAATCGATAAACGCACCGTAGTCTGTGATGTTTTTCACAACACCAGCTACAATTTGACCTTCACTTAGGTTAGCAACAAGCTCTGTTCTTGCCTCTGCACGAGATTCTTCTAAAACAGATCTACGTGATACAACTATATTGCTTCTACTTTTATCCATTTTCAAAATCTTGAATGGCTGAACGATATTCATAAGAGGTGCTAAATCGCGAATTGGGCGAATATCAACCTGACTACCAGGCAAGAATGCGATAGCACCATCAAGATCAACAGCAAAACCACCCTTCACACGCCCGAAGATCACACCGTTAACATGACCACCAGAATTGAGTGCCTCTTCTAACGTATTCCAGGATGCTTCACGACGCGCTTTTTCAACGCTCAGCATAGCCTCTCCGTGACGGTCTTCTAAACGTTCAACATAGACGTCAATCCGATCACCAACTTTTGCCTCATGCATTCCTGCACGTCCTGTGATTTCCTTAAGGGCTACGCGACCCTCGGATTTCATACCGATGTCAATTGTCGCCATATCATTGTATATACCGATAATCGTACCTTTAACGACCTTACCTTCAAAAGTACGGCTGTCTTGCATGAATTCATTTAATAAGTCTTCGAAGTTTTCTTTATTGGCTTGCATGTAGAAATTTTCCTGAAATTGGGCTCGAAACAAAAAGTGAGCCAGCTAGAAGTTACAACTGTACAGGATTATGTCATACCTAATCGATTATGGGAAGTTATATTTATTGGTATTGAGCAGTTCTTAAGGCCTGCAGAAGACAAAGAAATTTTGTAGGTTCACATCTTTATTTTGATCAATTACTTAATGAGGTTGCTACTTTTGCAGAAAGTCTAAAGTGAGCAACAATTTTGTAGTCATGCAAGATATCTTCTTCCTTAACTCCCTGCGCAATATTATGAATAACTAAGGGGTGAAGGCCATCTTCAGAATTTTTATCGCTTAGAATTCCTATATGCAAAATGCCATCGCCTAAGTCCCAAACAATAATGTCGCCAGGTAACTAAGTTGTATCAGAAATTTTCAAACCATGTCTCTTAAAGAAACACATTAAGTTAGGCACACGGCGATGATCAATATTATGATCAGGTTTTGTTAAATTCCAAAGTTTAGGATAGCAAGACCAATTGCTTTTAATATCCTGATGAACAAGTTTTTGTAAATCAATTTTAAACGCGGAGCGCAAAGCACGAATGATAACATCTGTGCAAACACCTTTTTCAATCTTCACATCGCCATTTGGATAAGTAAGCTTTTGGTATGCAGGATCTTAATAAACTGTTTGTCCAATTTGACTTCTAGCGGCAATGGGCAGCTGAGTCTCAACTTTTAGCTTTGGTGCACTATTGCAAAAAATTGAAAAGAAGGTGAAAATTATAAAGGTTTGAAGTTTTTTAAAACTCATTTGAATGTTTATTTGAAAATGGTTTATTTATCTATATTCAAATACAGCGAATAGACCTACGGGACCTGCACCGATGATAGCGACGTCGGTGGTATGCATGTTTATTGACTAGCCTTGACGAGCTTTGTAGCGAGGTTTCTTTTTGTTAATGACGTACATACGTCCTTTACGACGGA
>CAIQTY010000011.1 GCA_903874955.1 uncultured Alphaproteobacteria bacterium
CCCAACAGCTCACACTGTAGCTGTGTGCTTAATTGTGGGTTGTTCATATCAACCAGACCTTTCTTAACTGCTAAATCCAAAGGTTGCAGATTTTTTTTTGAGCCAATCTCGCTCTACCGTGAGTTGACCAATCTGCTGGTAGAGATGTTCCACCAGCTCCGTTTGGCTGGTGTCTACTGCTCTTGGTTTAGTGTTAAACCCACTAACCATTGCTTCAACTGCTTCGCGTTTCCATCGGTTGATTTGAGTGACATGAACACCATATTGGCTGCTTATTTGGGCCATGGTTAAATCACCCTTTATCGCCTCCATCGCTACTTTTGCTTTTCTTGCGCAGTGTATTGTTTTGCCTTTTTTGACATTTTCCGTTCCTTGACTTGTGACGGAAATTATATCTCACTTGTACCCTTTTTACTGTCCAATTTCCTGGGACCATTATAGAAGATAGCACTATAGACTTTTTGCTGAGAGCTAAGCGAGATGCAAATGCGGCCAAGGCTTTTTTCAAGAAAGCCATTAAGCACAATGGCAGACCAGAAAAGGTAGCAGTTGATAAAAGTGGAAGTAACAAAGCAGCTTTAGATTATTGCAATCAGGATATTTCAGAAAACGAAAAGATAGAAATCAGACAAATCAAGTATCTTAATAATATTATTGAGCAAGACCATTGATTTATTAAGAAAAGAATAAAGCCTACGCTTGGTTTTAAGTGTTTTCACTTAGCTTCATCTACAATCAAGGGAATAGAAAGTGTAAGAATGATACAAAAAAGACAAATCACAGGACAAACAAAAAACCAATCATCTTATCAAAACTTTGCAAATCTCATGGCAGCTTAGCATGTCTAGAATTTTGACATTTTGAAAAAAAACTTTTCACCTCAAACAGATGCGACAGAGTGGCAATTCTCTGGAAATTTTTAACAGGATTGAATCCTCTTTTGCCACAAAATTTAACAGAATTCTTTTGCCTTAAACAGATGCTACAGAGCCAAATCAAAGCGTAAAAATTGAAACTCAATGAAATTTTCAAAAATTCTAAAAATCTAACCCAAAAATCGATCAAAAATATGCAACAGGTTCACGGTTAATAACTTATGATTTTTGCCATTTAGTGTAAGTGTTTGAGACAATGTTAGCATGTTGTATGTGATACTTTAATTTTTCCTCACCTGTCATGCCATCGTCATAGGCTTTGAATAAATAAGCCCCAAATAAAGATACCCCGGCGGCACCTGCCATTACTAGTAGCAAAATGTTAATATTATCAAATTTTTCACAAACAAACGCCGTTAATAGAAAAGCTATAATCTTAACCAGTGCTAATCCCCACATGTGAGATTTTAAGCGGTGCCTTGTGGGGTACGACTTAACAAAAATAGGAATAACTGGAAGCACCCCTACCGCAAAAATATAAAAGAAAGCTTGCATAAAAATTATACTCGCGGGGGAAGATAACAACCACGACTGGGTGCTAAAAAACAGGCAGCATATACTTGCTAAGCTATAAAGTATTTTGAGGGTTTTTCTGGGGTCAATTTTAAGAGCCAGCATACCAATTGAGATTTCACAAACAACACTCATCAGTAAAAGACAAGAACTGTTGAACAAAATCTTAGAAGTGCTCCAACCAAATTGTTTTTCTAATATCGATGGTAAATAAGCATATTTAACGTAAAAAAACATGCCCACATAAGTATGAGCTAACCCTTCTGCTATAATGTTCCTAATTATATATACTTTGTTGACATTGTTTTTAATTTTTCTATATTTTTTTTCGTAAATGTAATTTAAAAATTCAGGGGTTTCTTTAAGGTCTTTTCTAGCATAGCTGCCAAGCACTGCGATTGTTGCCCCAACGACGAATGCTATTTTCCATCCGTTTACCGGATCAATCAGTAAACTCAGCGAACCGACAAGGCACGCAAAAAATCCCCCAAGGGAACAGGTGCATTCTAAAATAGTCGCTAAAAAATAGCTTTTGGGTGCACTCACTACTTCTGCCACATACACATCAGCAGAACCATTTTCACCGGAAGCCATAATTGATTGCACAGAACGAATAGTGAAAAAACACAAAGTAGACGTTATACCCCACTGAGCATAGGTGGGTAGAAAAGTCATAAAAATGCAGCATACCGACATAAACATCATAGTGATTATGAGTACAAATTTTCTGCCGAAGTTGTCACCGACATACCCCCAAATAATTGCAGCAAGGGGTCTCATGCACAAAGGCATCAGAAAGGTCATTGGCCGCAAAATGTGGTCATACCCTGTATCCTGCGGTAAAAAAACACTATTTAACACAATAGCTAGGTGAACACCCAGCATCAGGTCAAAGTATTCCATAAAATTGCCCATGAAGACCAACGTTAGGGATTTTTTTAAATCGGGGGAGAGCTTTTCAGGTAATGCATGGGGATAAAGTTTATTCAAACTCATTTTTGCTTATTTCCTTTTTGGCAAGCATTATTAAACATTATAATCGTAACACTACATTCATAACTACAGATCTACTGTTCCTAGCAAAACGGAAAAAAGAATAAATTTTCACTCATGGTACCCTCAAGTTAAATACAATCTTAGACAAGTCATTGCTAGAACCTGTTGCATATTTTGGAATGAGAAAAGACAAGCGAAACTAAGGCTTGTAAGGCTATAAAGAAAATACGGCAACCCAAAATAATTGCACAAAAATCATGTCATGCCATTTAACAACTGAGGGAAACCGCAGTATTCCAGTACAATTGAGCGAATCTGAAATAAAATTTATCCCCGCCGCAAGCAGCGGGGTATTTTTAGAAGAGAGTCAGCTGTTTGGATTTGTGTAACATCTGGTATTCGTTGCCTTGGTTCTTAACATATTTTGATATGAGTTTTTCATCACCATGTTTACCAACTGTGCTGGCAAAATAACCATCCCTCCAAAACTCTCCTCCCCACAGTTGCTTCTTTACTTGGGGACATTGCCTAAATATTTCTCGAGCAGTTATGCTCTTTATCATCATTACTATCTTAGTGACTCCGTACGCTGGCACAGACTGAACTAAAAAATGTACATGATCCTTATCTGTGCCTATTTCAAGAAATTTTATCTAATACCTTTTCTCAATTTCTAAACATACACCTTTCAAAACCTCGTCAACCTTATCATCAAAAACAACTCTTCTATATTTTGCCGGCAATACAAAATGATACAGCAAAACTGTAACGTTATGACTCTTATGAATATATTCGCTCATTAGAGCAGTCTACGCCGCAAGCAGCGGGGAATAAATCCCTAAAAGAGATTCTATGAATTTATCTTGATGCATCTGCCAGAGAAAATGCAAAAACGGCATTATCGAATTTCTCGTCATAAAATTTTCAACTACATTTTGAAATTTTTGTACATGGGGTGTCAGTGGAAAATGCTTCCAATTGAAAGAGATGAAACCGGACGACCAGAAATTCATTACAGTCAAGTATTTCGGGTATTTCAAGCTTGGCTGAAGAGCGACACGCTGATAAAAATATTCGAACATTCTGTTTTGACACTCAATGAAAAAGGTCTTTTGGATCTATCGGTTACCCCATGGAGATGGCACAACGACGATGGCCAAGAAAGGAGGGGATTGCTTAGGTTTTAGCGGTCACAAACATATGTTGTCAGAGAAGGTAGTCGCCTTCGTTGATCGTAATTGTAATGTGCTGTCTCCCATGGTTGTTGCGCCTGGCAATCGTCACGAAGGGCCGTTGTTTGGCAAAGCTTTTACTTTTTTAACCCGCGTCGCGGAAATCTTGAGGGCTTGCCCCCGAGATGGATAGCAGGGAGAAAATATTAGAGCAGGACGATCCGAAGGAAAATCTCCCGTAAAACTCGGTCGCTTGCGGCCGAGATAGGGAGATTTAGTCCTGCGATTTTATCAGAACTCTTTTGCCGTAAACAGATGCGACCGAGTCTTCAAAACCCCACAATTTTCTTGAAATTAGTCCTTCAAATGAGCTACAATTTAGCAAGTCTAGGGTGTAAAAATTAAATCCGTTGACTGGTTTTTTTAAATCTTAATGTAAGTTCAAAAATGGCAATAAGTTAAGGACTATGCAATGGGAACTCATTTAGCAACTGGTATTATTCAAAAAATGTTGATGAGTAAAAAAGATATAGAGCGTCAAGCACTTCAGATGCAAGACATTGAAGAATCTTTACGAAAAGAATTAGATCTATCTCATTATGTTTGCTCTGAAAAAGACGACATCGTGTCGTGGAAAATCAAGCCAGAAATACTGGAAGGTAATTTTGCTGAGTTTTTGGAAACACAATTTAAGATGTATAAGGGTGCTTTAGATAAGGAAGAGCGACTGGTAATTGACGAAATCAAAGAGGCAGACACTGGAGATAAAATTATCGAATTAGCAAAAAAGGTAAGACATGCTGATTTCCAGATGATTTCTCATTTGTATGAATCTTTGTCAGTCAAAAGGCCTAACGGTTTTTCAGACCGAATAGATATTCAATATTATATGATGGCTTTTTTTATAAACGGGAAAATTATTATGGAGTGTTACGGTAATATTATGCACTATTTTGAACAAAACAATCGCCTACAAGTAGAAAAATATCCTGTTGTAGGCTGCCTTAAAACCATGATCACGAGTTAGTCTTATGAGCAAAAAAATTAACCCTCGTGTTGACATTGCTTTTAAGAAAATTTTTGGTGTTGAAGAAAACAAGGATCTATTGATTTCATTAATTAACTCAATCGTAGGCGCTGAAGATCAAGTGGTTGAGGTAACTTTGCTTAACCCCTATAATCTGCAAAGTTTCAAGACTGATAAACTCTCGATTCTTGATATCAAGGCTAAAAGTGAAACCGGTAAGCTCTTCAATATCGAAATCCAAATCACTGACGAGTCAGACTACGATAAGCGAGCTTTGTATTACTGGGGCAAGCTCTACACTGATCAGCTCAAAGTATCTGAGGAGTATTCAACCCTATCTAAAGCAATAGGCATTCATATTCTGAATTTTACCTCAATTCCTGATGTTGAAAACTATCACAATGTTTTTCATATTGTCGAAAAAAAAAGTGGGAAGCACTATTTTAAAGACTTAGAGCTGCATACTATCGAGCTTACGAAGTTTTCTAATAACACTCGGGAAAAGCTGGATGAGCTGTGTTCGAAGATCAAAAGAACTCTAGATATCTGGGTGGCATTTTTGACCAGAAATGATTTGATCAGTCGTGAGAACATACCGAATGAGTTGGATAATCCTTTGCTTAAAAAAGCGCTGCATGTGCTGGATGTGATGAGTTTTGGTGAATTAGAACTACAAGCATACGAAGAGCGTTTAAAATGGCTGAGAGTAGAAGCCAATACTTTGAAAAAGTATGAGGCTAAAGCGCGTGAAGAAGGCAAAGAAGAGGGCGAGCGGCTAAGAGCAATAAAAACTGCAAAAATTATGAAGTCAGAGGGTTTAGGAATATCTATTATTTCTAAATATACCGAATTAAGCGAAAGTGAAATTGAAAATTTATAATTATCCCAAATGCTAAACCTCCGCATTTTGCGGAGGAATCAAAGTGTTTGACATAAACTAAAGATTTCCTAAATTCGAAGTGCTGCTCAAGGCACAAAGAAGAAAGGAATCAGTAAATGTCAAACACAAACCATTTAA
>CAIQTY010000012.1 GCA_903874955.1 uncultured Alphaproteobacteria bacterium
AGGCCATAAATTGAGCACCACCGGTTTCGGCTAATACCTTCGTAATCGCTGCTGTAAGAGACGTCTTTCCATGGTCAACGTGACCAATCGTTCCTATGTTACAGTGCGGCTTATTCCTCGAAAATTTCTCTTTTGACATGATTAGCTCCTTACGCCATCTTCGCTTTAATTTCGTCCGCTACATTTTGCGGAACTTGTTCATAATGATCAAATACCATTGAAAATTGTGCTCGCCCTTGCGACATAGAACGCAATGTATTCACGTAACCAAACATGTTAGCTAATGGAACCATTGCATTTACAACACGAGCATTACCGCGTTGATCCATACCAGTCACCTGACCACGACGACTATTCAAGTCACCAATCACATCACCCATATAGTCTTCCGGAGTAACAACTTCAACTTTCATAACTGGCTCTAGCAACTTTGGTGCACATTTCAAAACACCCTCACGGAATGCAGCACGAGCCGCAATCTCGAAGGCTAATGCACTTGAGTCCACATCATGATAAGCACCATCGGTAAGCGTTGCCTTAAAATCAATGGTTGGGAATCCTGCTACAACACCTGTTTCAATAGCAGATTCTAAACCTTTAGTAACACCTGGAATATATTCCCTTGGGACAGCACCACCAACAATTTTATTTTCGAACACAAAACCTGAACCGGGCTCTAATGGCTCAAAAGTAAATTTAACACGAGCAAACTGACCTGCACCACCGCTCTGTTTTTTGTGCGTGTAGTCATAATCAGCTGCTTTGGTAATTGTCTCGCGGTACGCAACCTGAGGAGCACCAATATTTGCATCAACTTTATATTCACGTCTCAAAATATCAACTTTGATTTCGAGGTGAAGCTCTCCCATTCCCTTCATGACCGTTTGGCCAGTTTCTGGGTCAGAGTGAATTCTAAAGGAAGGATCCTCCGAAGCAAGCCTTGATAAAGCAACAGACATTTTTTCTTGGTCTGCTTTTGTTTTAGGCTCAATCGCAATTTCAATAACCGGATCAGGGAATTCCATTTTTTCTAAAATGACAGGTTTATTGCTATCACAAAGAGTGTCGCCAGTAGTTGTATACTTTAGACCACAAAGAGCGACGATATCACCAGCATAAGCTTCTTTAACATCTTCACGTGAGTTTGCATGCATTAACAACATACGTCCAACACGTTCTTTTTTGTCTTTTGTTGAATTGTCAACACCAGAACCTGATTCAAGCTTACCTGAATACACGCGCATAAAGGTAATTGATCCGACAAAAGGATCGGTCATAATTTTAAAAGCTAAACCTGAAAAGGGCTCAGTATCGTCAGCTTTACGAACAACCTCTGTTCCTTTGCTATCTATACCGTTGACAAAACCAATGTCTGCAGGAGAAGGCAGGTAATCAACAACACCATCAAGCAATGGCTGAACACCCTTATTCTTAAATGCACTTCCGCAAAGAACAGGAACAAACATACTTTTAACTGTACCAGCACGAATTGCTGCCTTTAACTGCGCTATGCTCGGCTCTTTACCTTCTAAATAAGATTCCATCAAAGCATCGTCAGCTTCAACAGCGGTTTCAATTAAGCGGTGCCTGTACTCAGCAGCTTTTTCTTTAAGATCAGCAGGAATTTCAACGATATCGTATTTAGCACCAAGACTTTCGTCGCGCCAAATAATTGCATTGTTATTGACCAGATCAACGATTCCAGCAAAATCAGCTTCAGCACCGACTGGCAACATTGTAACCAAAGGTTTTGCACCCAAGCGATCAACAATCATGTCAACGCAACGGTAAAAATCCGCCCCCATACGGTCAAGCTTATTAATAAAACAAATTCTAGGAACGTTGTACTTATCTGCTTGACGCCAAACTGTTTCTGACTGAGGCTCAACACCCGCGACACCATCGAAAACCGCAACAGCGCCGTCTAAAACGCGTAGAGATCGCTCAACTTCAATTGTAAAGTCAACGTGTCCAGGCGTATCGATAATATTGATGCGATGATCATTCCAAAAACAGGTTGTTGCAGCAGAAGTAATCGTGATACCACGCTCTTGCTCTTGCTCCATCCAGTCCATAACGGCAGTTCCTTCATGAACCTCACCAATTTTGTAGGACTTTCCTGTATAATAAAGAATACGTTCAGTAGTTGTAGTTTTTCCGGCGTCGATATGCGCCATAATCCCAATGTTACGATACTGACTTAATTGTGTTGTGCGTGCCATATGAATCTATTCCCCAATTACCAACGATAGTGAGCAAACGCGCGGTTCGCTTCTGCCATCTTGTGGGTATCTTCACGCTTCTTAACTGAGGCACCACGACTGTTAGCTGCATCCATCAGCTCTCCCGATAAGCGATCAATCATTGTCTTCTCTGAACGAGAACGAGACGCCTTAATAATCCACCTAAATGCTAATGCTTGCGCGCGATCAGCGCGAACTTCTGTAGGAACCTGGTAAGTAGCACCACCAACACGGCGTGATCGAACTTCCAGTGCGGGCTTTACATTTGATAAAGCCTCATGGAAGAGGTCCAAAGAATTTTTTCCACTTTTTTCTTGAATTTTATTAAGCGCTGCATAAAAAATCGTTTCTGAAACTGATTTTTTACCATCAACCATCATACAATTCATAAATTTTGCAACAACTATATCGCTAAATTTAGCATCCGGATTAATATCGCGTTTTACTGCGGCACGACGTCGTGACATTTTCTAAACCTCTTCACTATTTCAAAGAACTTCAATAATTTTAACTACTTAGGACGTTTTGCACCGTACTTAGAACGACTTTGCTTACGCCCCTTAACTCCTTGCGTATCCAATGAACCGCGCACGATGTGATAACGCACACCAGGCAAGTCCTTTACACGACCACCACGGATAAGAACAACTGAGTGCTCTTGAAGGTTATGACCTTCACCAGGAATATATCCAGTGACTTCATATCCGTTTGTTAAACGAATACGGGCTACTTTACGCAGTGCCGAGTTAGGCTTCTTAGGAGCCGTTGTAAATACGCGTGTACACACGCCTCTGCGCTGAGGGCAAGCCTCCAAAGCAGGAACCTTATTACGATTGGTCTTAGGCTGACGTGATTTTCTTATTAATTGATTAATTGTTGGCATAAACTATATCTCTGGGTGTTATCTTGCAAATTCCCTACAAACTTTGAGTATCGTAGTTACAGATATCCTCAAAGTCAAGTGTTTCTTTTTCTATGCTACTCGAAGTGAGCATTCCATCTTTTCGATTGCCTCTTTTTCATCGAGCTGCTCCACTACAGACAACTCCCTGACAAAACGCTCAACTGCAGCTTGATAGATCTGACGTTCACTATAAGACTGCTCTGTATCGTTGCTACGCCTGTACAAATCGCGGATAACCTCTGCAATAGAAGTTGGTAGTCCAGAATTAATTTTTGATTCATATTCCTGGGCTCTGCGGCTCCACATGACTCTGCGTGGCTTAGTTCTTACAGATAGCATCTTTAGAGCTTCATCCATTTCTTTTTTCGTACTCAACGATCGAAGCCCTGCATTTTGAGCCTTTTCCTTTGGAAGACGCAAAACCATTTTATCTTTCTCAAAATTAATAACCAGCAGCTCCAAATCACTGCCGGCAATACTATGAGATTCACACCCTATGAGTTTTCCTACCCCATGAGCCGGATAGACGACATATTCACCAACTTTAAAATTTTTTACGGCCATTATATTTTCCTTAAAACTCCCTACCCCTCTTGTTATGGGGATAATTTTGAAAAATTCAAGATAAAAAGCAATTCATTTTACTGGCTCTTTACTAAAATATTTCGGGTACTTGTTCTTCACTTTTGCCCAATCATCTGCATCAGAAAGAGGAGAAATTTTGCGCCTTATATTAGGCCAAATTTTCGAATACTCATTATTCAACTCTAGCCATGGGGCAGCCTCATCTTTAGTATCTGGCAATATAGCCTCTACTGGGCATTCGGTTTCGCAAACACCGCAATCTATGCATATATCAGGATCAATCACCAGCATGTTTTCACCCTCAAAAAAGCAATCTACAGGACACACTTCAACACAGTCTGTATATTTACATTTTATGCATGCATCATTTACGACGTACGTCACTTCAGAACAAGTCTATTCCACACTAAAGTAAATAATTAGCACATTCGAATTGGGTAAACAAGATAAGAATTTATAAATTTTATATGGAATGTTAATTAAACTAATTGATTAAATTCTGCAACGCTAAAATATTATATATTTCAAAAAAAATAAATTTAAATTTTCTTTCAGCCAAACAAAATTTTTTATTAGAGGACAATCCCACAAAAGATTTTTGAAATTGTTTATGAATGATGAATAAGAAAGTTTAATAAAAGAAATTTATTTTTAAATTTGCGATTAAAATTTCACGTGGCGAATTGAGACATCAAATAAAACGTTAATGAATTGTTTCATAAAGTTTTATCACCTGACCGTTTATAGCATTAATACAGTAAAGCTTCTGAGCATCTGCTCTTCCTTCTTTACCCATTATTTTGCACGCATCCATATCAGAAAAACATTTTTCAAAAGCTTCCGTTAAAGCCTTAACATTCTTAACCGGAACTTTTATGCCATTACCCTCACGAACAATATCGGCGCAGCCGCGCGCATCTGATGTAACGATCGGCAACCCACAGGCCATAGCCTCTAGCAAAGACTTTGGCATTCCTTCTCGGTAACTTGGAAGAACAGCGACATGACTTTGTGCATAAATGTTTTGAATATCTTCCGTATGCTCTTGCCACTCAACCACACCTTCATCTCTCCAACCACGCAAATCTTCTATTGCAATTGATTCAGGATTTTGTTCATCTGGCGAGCCCACAAGCCAAAATCTAACGTCTTGGGAGGGATTTCTCTGCTTAAATAGGCGCGCTGCATCAACAAACTCTCCTATGCCCTTACTCCAAAGCATTCTGGCAACAAGCGTAAAGGTAAATACCCCATCATAATGAACTGGATAAAAAGCATCGATATCAACACCAGATCCTAAAATCAGTGATATTTCACTTTTGGGCAAAAGCACTCTGCAGTCGTTATAATCTTGATTGTTTTGCACAATCACCTTAACGCTTTTATGATTTAAAATGAGTTTAAGAGCAAACCTTAAAAAAGGCCTGATAATACGTGCTTTGTTCTGAGAGGACGTAAAAATATAACCAAATCCATTAAGAGCATTTACACTTGGTACGCAAAACAATCTAGAGATAAACGTTCCATATAGCGCAGGTTTTAAAGCGACATTATGTACAATATTTGGGCGAAATTTCCAAAAAGCAATAAACAAATCATAAATTGTAAAAAACTCTAGAAAGATATTAACGCTTCCTCGCTTAAAACGAATAAGGAAGCTTTTAATCCCCTGTATCCTTGACGTGTCTTTTTGAGGAAATTGCGTTGTCGCAACAGCAACTTTAAAGCCTTTGGACTGCGCATCTTTTGCCAAAGCTAAGCGGTGACTTATGAAATATTCTGCTTTTGCAACTACATACAAAAGCCTCATGAGATTTTAAGGACACCTTCAAAAGCATGAAATACTGGGGCTTCAACGCAAATCATATCACCAGCAATACGGGCTTTACCCATAGCTCTTCGTGAACTGAGTTGCAAAAAGGAAAAATCATCTTTGTGTAAGCGCTCTTGCCAAAATAATGGCAAAAAAGTTTGTATATATAGACTACCATTGTTTTCATCAATATTATGTTTAGGAGAGAAGTACCTGCACACAAAATCAAATGGAAGTGTCTGATCTTCAGCGGTTAGGACAATTCGATCGTAATCAAGTTTGGCAATACGGTTAAAATCTGTTTCTAGATTGATAACTTCATCAATAGTACGCAGTTCAACAACACATGTTTTTCCAGTTTCACGAACTGATACAGGAGTCGTATCAAAGGCTTGATTTAGCCTATCGGGCATTTCTGTTAAATCAAGAGATAATTTGGGAAGAAAGATTGTAATGGTATTTCCTATCGTCTTAACCTGAAAAGAGCCATTTTCTGTATGCAAAATGCCCTCATCCATAGGCCCTAAAAGATGTCTAGCCACACCAAGCAAACCATGGTTGATTGGCCAATTATTTCCATCTTTGGCCAGGGTCTCAACCCAAAACTCATCATACTTTTTCCATACAAAACAAGTGACAGTCTGACAAAGTTCTTGAGCAATCTTTGCCGCTATTTTAAGATCAGGCTTATCGGGAAATTCAACTATAGCGGCTGTGTGACCTTGAAAAGCAGCTTCTGCGAAGCAATCATATAAACTGTATTTCAAGCTCAGCATTTAGCACCTTAAGTGTTCATGGTTTGGAAAAAATCATTATTATTCTTGCTAAATTTGAGCTTGTCTAACAAAAATTCCATCGCTTCAACCGTACCCATGGGGTTCAAAATTCTTCTTAAGACCCACATTTTGGCAAGTTCTGCTTTATCTGTCACTAGCAGTTCTTCTTTACGAGTACCTGACTTATTAATATCGATTGTTGGGAACACACGTTTATCAGAAAGCTTCCGCTCGAGAACAATTTCAGCATTACCAGTACCTTTAAACTCTTCAAAAATAACTTCATCCATACGTGATCCAGTATCAACCAATGCAGTTGCGATAATCGTCAACGATCCACCTTCTTCTATGTTACGTGCTGCACCAAAAAATCTCTTTGGGCGCTGCAGAGCATTCGCATCAACACCACCAGTTAGGACTTTTCCAGATGATGGAACAACTGTGTTATAAGCACGCGCTAACCTAGTAATGGAATCAAGCAAGATGACAACATCACGTTTTTGTTCAACCAAACGCTTTGCTTTTTCAATAACCATTTCAGCAACCTGAACATGTCTTGCAGCTGGCTCATCAAAAGTAGAACTTACTACCTCCCCTTTAACTGAACGCGCCATATCAGTAACTTCTTCAGGGCGTTCATCAATAAGCAAAACAATAAGGTATGCATCCGGATGGTTTGAGGTAATCGAATGAGCAACACTCTGCAACATCACCGTTTTACCTGTTCGAGGGGGCGCTACGATTAATGCACGTTGCCCCATACCCATTGGAGATACCAAATCAATAATTCTTGAGGTAAAATCTTTTGAAGGCTTACCATCCCCAATTTCTAGATTTAATCGCCTATCTGGATATAAAGGCGTAAGGTTGTCAAAGTTGATGCGGTGACGAATCTCTTCTGGCTCTACGAAATTAACTTTTTTTGTTTTAATTAGAGCAAAATATCGCTCACCTTCTTTAGGTGCTCGAATTTCACCTTCCACACTATCACCGGTTCGAAGTCCGAGCCGGCGCACTTGGTTGGGAGAAACATAAATATCATCTGGACCCGGTAAATAATTTGATTCAGGCGAACGCAAAAACCCAAAACCATCTTGCAAAATTTCGATGACACCATCTCCGTAAATTGCAATTTCTTTTTCTGCTAATTTTTTTAAAATGGCAAACATCAAATCTTGCTTTCGCAGGCTGCTTGCATTTTCAATGTCGTGCTCCTCAGCGATTATAAGAAGCTCAGCTGGGGTTTTCTTTTTTAGGTCTTGTAGATGCATAACTCTCTCTCAGAAAGGCTTTACTATAACAAAAATGATTATCAAAATTAGAAGGGCTGTAGGAATCTCGTTAATGATTCTAAAGAATTTTGAAGATTTTGTGCATACTCCGTCTTTGAGCTGCTCTCCCCATCTTCTTAATTGGAAGTGAAACATAACCAGAAAAAATACGCAAGTGAGTTTTGCATGCACCCACGGAGCTGCCATGTACCCTGGCATTAAAACCAACACAACACCTGAAAAAAGCGTTACAAACATTGCCGGTTCCATAATAATACGAAAAAGTTTTTTTTCCATTATCTCTAACATTTTGGCGTTTTCAGGATATTCCGTGTGATAAACGTAGAGCCTTGGCAAATAAAATAAGCCAGCCATCCAAGAAATAACAGAAACGACATGGACTACCTTAATCCAAGAATAATATTCAAAAATTAAATTCATTACCATATTGCCCAGGATTGTAAATATCTACTGGGAATGTATCATAAATTTTGTTAGGGTAAATACGTACTAGATTAAAGTTACACATCAAGGAGAGAACTTGTGAAAAGTTTATTAATTGCACTAATTTTTTGTATTTCGCCACTATTTGCTGATGGACCAGGGATGGGAGGATTCGATCCGATGGTACTTATTTTATGGGCAGCAATAGGTGCTATTTTCTATTTTATGCTGATAAGACCACAACAAAAAAAGGCGCGCATTCACCAAGAAATGGTTAAAGAACTTCGCCGCGGTGATCGAGTTGTGCTATCTGGTGGGATTTTTGGAACGATTGATAAAGTAATAAGTGATGCTGAACTTAGTGTAGAAATTGCAGAAAATGTCAAAGTACGTGTTGTTAAAGCAACAGTTACAGAAATTATCGCAAAAACACACCCGGTTGCTTCAAAAGCTGAGTCAAACACACCAGCTATTGAAACTAAGAAAGGCTCATCGATTAACAAAGATAACGAGCCAACAATCACAAACTTCGATAAAAATACAAAAAGAGCAGCACCAGCAAAGCAAAAAACTACACCTGTTAAAACTGCTCAAAAAAAGCCAGCCTCTGCAAAATCAAAGTAAGTGATTAAAAAAAATGACATTATTCGGTTTTTCTAATACGCGCAAAATTGCAGTTTTAGCAGCTTGTGCATTAGGTATAGTTTTTTGTGTGCCCAACGTGGTGAAGGATGACTTAAAAGCTAAACTTCCCTCGTGGTTACAAAGTACTGTAAGTCTTGGCCTTGATTTACGTGGTGGTTCGCATTTACAACTTGAAGTCGATCTAAAAGCTGTAAATGCAGAATTTCTAAGCACTTTGCTTAGTGATGTGAGAACATCGCTTCGTAAAGAGCATATTAAGTACAAAACTCCACCCCATGTAGAAGATAGGGATAATAATCCAAAGCTTCTGTTCACAATTACTGACTTGAGTCAGAGCAATAAGGCACTAGATTTAATCAAAAAAATTGATCCTTCTCTCTCGACACAAATTTCACCAGAAGGACAAGTTACAATCACGATAAATCCAATTGCTACTCAAGAGCGTTCAAAAAAAATTATTGAACAGTCCATAGAAGTCATAAGGCGCCGTATAGATGAAACGGGAACAAGTGAACCTACAATTTTGCGTCAAGGAGATGATCGTATCATCGTTCAATTACCGGGTGTTGAGGATCCTCAAGAGGTTAAAAAACGCTTAGGCCAAACCGCAAAAATGACGTTCAATATGGTGGATTCAGGTGCTCAGAACACAGGACACGTTAGCGCAGATTCATCGATGTTAAGCTATGTTCGTGGAGAAGAAGATGGTAGTCGTAAAATTGCAGTTCGCAACCACGTTTCGGTAAGCGGAGAGCATCTTCTTGATGCACAAGCAACAACTGATCATGAAACCGGTGAAATTGGCGTTTCTCTAAGCTTCAACAATGTGGGAGCTAGGAAATTTGCTGAAATTTCTGCAAATAACATTGGAAAACAATTCGCCATTGTACTCGATGGGAAAGTTTTAACTGCACCTGTATTCAGATCAGCTATTCCAAACGGAAAAGCTTCCATAACAGGCGGGTTTAGCTCCATTAAGGAAGCAAATGATTTAGCAATACTCCTGCGTGCAGGTTCGCTTCCTGCGCCTTTAAAAGTTGTTGAAGAACGCACAGTTGGACCAAGCCTTGGAGCGGATTCAATTCAAGATGGGCGCAACGCTACAGTTATTGCCTTTCTAATGGTTTCTGTGTTTATGATTCTTGGCTACTCTCTATTCGGGGTATTTGCCAACGTAGCACTGATTTTCAACATGATTCTGCTTTTTGCAGGTTTATCACTCTTGCAGGCAACCCTTACACTTCCAGGTATTGCCGGTATTGCGATGACTATTGGTATGGCAGTTGATGCAAACGTATTGATTTATGAACGCATCAAAGAAGAGCTGAGGCTTGGCACCCCTGCCCTTGCTGCAATAGAAGCAGGTTATGATCGTGCCATGACCACCATTATTGACTCAAATCTTACCACCATGATTGCTGCTGCAACATTGTACGAGTTTGGCTCAGGTCCGATTCGCGGCTTTGCTGTAACAACGGCTCTTGGTATCACCGTATCTATGTTCACTGCCTTGTCTGTTACCAAATTACTAACGGCTTGGTGGTTTAAAAACAAACAAGTTGAATCTCTGCCCATTTAAGGAATACTATGTCTGTTATAAATTTCATTCCTCACAACACCAATTTTGACTTTATTGGTAAGCGCAAGATTACATTTTCAATTGTAATTCTCTCAACTCTCATTTTCATGAGCGCTCTTCTGTTTAAAGGACTTAACTACGGCATCGACTTCAAAGGTGGCGTTGTGATGGAAGTTCGCATGCCAGCTGTACCTGACATACAAGAATTAAGGAAAAAATTTGAACCCTTAGACTTGGGAGAGGTTGCTATTCAAGAATTCGGCTCCGCCCAAGATATTTTGATTAAATTCGAAAATGTTGAAGGTCAAAAAAATATTCCAGAATCAGCCGTTAGCAATATAAAGACTATATTAGGCGAAGGTGTTGAATATAGAAAAATTGAAACTGTTGGCCCTAAGGTCGGCGGCGAAATGATTCAAAATGGCTTACTAGCAGTCTTGTACGCATTAATAGGCATTATGGTATACGTAGGCTTCAGGTTTGAGTGGCGATTTGCTGTCTGTGCAATCATTGCCCTTGGCCATGACTGTTTTTTAATACTTGGTATGTATTCCCTCTTCCCTGCCCTTGAATTCAACGAAACTGCAATAACAGCAATTTTGATAACTGCCGGTTATTCTATTAATGATACCATCGTTGTGCTTGATAGAATCCGCGAAAATGTCAAAAAATGTAGAACGATTACTCTTGAAGAAATTCTAAACAAAAGCATCAATGAGACATTATCCCGTACAATTTTAACTGTAGTTACCACATTCCTTTCCGTATTGGCACTGTACTTATTTGGCGGGCAAGTAATCGCAATATTTGTGCTTCCCATTATGATTAGCCTTATTCTTGGAACTCTATCATCTATTTTTGTGGCATCCCCTTTGTTACTATACTTCAACGTAAAACATGGAAAAGCCCTTGATGAAGAAGAAGAGAGAATTAAAAAATCTTTGGAAACCGAAGGTAGATATGAAACATCTGTTCCAAAGCAGTTCGCGGAAGACGGCATTTTGGAAGATGATAGTCCTGCCAGAAGCTAAGTAGAGCCTTGTAAAGCAATATTTTAGTACATTCGATAGCGTAGAATAGCTAATCTAATTATTGGGGTTTGAGCATTCTGCGCTGTTTTATTTGACCTGGTACCATTTTAAAAGGGCCATCACCTATTTTGTACAAATGAATTTCTGGTAACAAGGTGTCGCTATACTCCTTCCATGCTTCCCTAAAATCAAGATTAATTTTTTTCAGGTTTTCGATAATAGACGTTTGAAATTTAAATTCTAAGTCCTTTGAAGGATCGACACTGATTTCAAAATAAAATGCAGGTCTGATTTTATTACCCTCTTTTTCAACAACTGACTGGAAAAATGAGCGGGTAATTTCGCTTAACTGCTTATCGGCATAAACGCATTGTTCTATGTCTTCAGGATATATATTCGCCCCCATAATACTGATAGTAAAATCTTTCCTCCCGAATACCCACAAAAATGGTAAGCGAAGCCAAAATGTTGATTCACAATCTAATGCTTTTATATCTATATTCAAATTACGCAAATATTTTTGCATTTGATGAAAATCTGCAATGCCACCCTGGTCGTGAATATTGTAACGTATTCTGGGTGAGAGCACGGATCCACGATTAATTGTGAAAAGAAGCTCACCATTTTCATTTACTTCAATATGATGCTCAAGAGGATTATATTGAAAGACCATTGGCAATCTTGAATCTGTACCAAAGATAGCTTTCTTAACAGCATCATTTTCTCTAGCTAACCTGCGTATCGCAACCGATAGCGGTGTTTCCCCCGCTAGACCTATTTCTATGTCACTTGCACCATAGCCACTGTATACTTGCTGGAAATGTTGCAGAAGATAATCTCGTAGCCCCTCAGACATTCCCTCTCCACCCACTAGTGCTCTCAAATTGAATGTCTGCAGAGGAAACCCATAGTTTTCGGCAGTATCTACAACTTGTTTAAGAAATGGTGGGTACCCAAGAATTAAGTATTTATACTGGGGACCAAAAAACTGCATGGTTTTAATAATTTTTTCTAAGTCTGGACCGGTATTTTTGACAATCGCATTGTGTTCTAAAGCTCTTCCCATATTAATGCCAGTTGCCCATGACCCCATAGAAAAAGCATTAATCACAATATCGAAATTATTGTTAAAACAATAACGCGAAAAATAACTAATTGACCCAAGAGATTTTCGGCGTTCTGCCTGGGTGCGAATCCAGTTAAAAGGCGTCCCTGTACTACCGGAGGACTCGTCGATCATAACTTTGTTACTAGGAATCTTGCCACCTACACAGCGTTTATCAATTGAATAAGCTTTTATATAGTTTTCTTTATCCATTTCTGGGATATCGTTAGTATTACGGAAATCGATAAAGGCTTTATAGGCTGGAACATTTTTAATCGCCCTAGAATAAGCCCTTCGCGCACTTGCAGCACTTATTATGTTTAAGTATAGCGGGTTTGCATATCGCATAATTCCGGTAAAAATTCTATAATCAAGGGATATTAATAAGGAAAGCAGATCACGAATCGCTAAAATGATAAAAAAAAACTTTTCATATAACGATAATTTCTTTTTTTTATTCATGTGAATTCTTTCGAATTTTTTATTTTAATAACATACATTTCATGTATTATCACAAAAAATCACTAATATGTTATGAACATTAGAATATTTACTAATAGAAAAAATATTTTTCTTAAATTCATTCAGCTAAAAAAGATAGCATTTACTTCTAGGTATGATCAGTGATTCCTTGCAATATTTTAATGCGATAGAGTAGTATATCAGGAGCGCGAGGAACAACCTTGCTAGGAAAATTATGGTAAAAAGAGAAGAAAAATTAATCGCTCAGCACAAACGAGCACGATACGATTACGAAATTCTAGAAACCCTAGAAGCAGGGATAGTGTTGCTTGGTAGCGAAGTAAAGTCTATGCGAATAGGCAAAGCCAGCATCAATGAAGCATACGCTGGAGAAATGGCTGACGATCCAACAGCAATTTATTTGTTTAATGCCAACATTACTGAATACGCTTTTGCAAATAGGTTTGGGCATGAAGCAAAGCGGCCAAGGAAACTTTTGTTGAGGTCCCGAGAAGTTAAAAAGTTAATTGGTAATGTTCGTAAAAAAGGCTATACCATCGTGCCCCTTCGGATGTATTTTAACGAACGGGGCAAAGCCAAGCTTCAAATCGGCCTCGCCCGTGGTAAAAACACTGTTGATAAGCGTGAAACCATTAAAGAACGTGATTGGAACCGGGACAAAGCCCGGATTCTAAGAGATAACAATAGGTAACAATCAAAATTTTCTATGAGGTAATCTAACCTGAGCAGATTCTTTAGCGAGCAATAAAATAGCTAGCTTTGTCCAGATAAGAGTTTCATCAATTGTAGCTTTACTTATATATCTAGAAGAACTTATAAATTGATGATCCTTTAGCGTATTATAGGGAAGAAACTTTAAAACCTCGCTTACTTCAGATTGAACATTATAGGGAACATCAAAAGAAAGAATGTCCCAAAAGTTATAAATTATACAATCACGATCTCTTACTTCAATGGGATCCAATACTGAAAAATGTATATAAAATGGCGTTCTTAGAGTGTTTTCACATTTAGCATAAATATATTTAAGTTCTGCAATTTCACGAGGGTTGTAAAATTTTTCTAATGCGCTAGATCTATGGGACTTTAAATTTTGCAGTTGCACCCTAGCTTTTTCGCACCTGTCGTGTATTCGGTAATGATCAATAGTTCTACAAAAAGTTCTATCGAATGATTGCAAAACCCTTCGCTTACAAGGTGGTTTACCAAATCCTCTAGGAAAGTTCTCGCTAAATTCCTCAGAACCATCATTGCGAAGTACGAGAGTTTTGCTAGATTTTGGAGAAGAAATTTCTCGAATAAGGGCACTATTCAAAGGTGCAAAATCTGCACGAGAATCTCCTAATCGATTGGTTGGATTGAAAATCCCAACGGGCTTTATTGGACGTCCATTTGTTATAAGTGCATCAGCGCAATTTAAAAGCGCAAAAACACTAAAAGCAAGACGGCCAATACCGGGTATAGAAAATCGATTGCTTGTATTTCTAGTAGGCACCTGTTCCGTTTCAATTGCTCCATTAGTTTGCGCCATAGTGATAGCGCAAATAGTCAAGCAAAGGCAAATGCTGTGTATAAATTTTCTCATAATTAAATTACATTTTAATGCGTTTATCGAATAAGGATAGAAATTTTTCAGTTCGCTCGTCAATAAATTTACTAAAAGTTAAGAAAATTATTTTTGATTAAAGCTGATATTTTTTAGTATCAGCCTTTTAGAAAATTATTTTTAGGTTATGCAGCGCTAGTTTTCATTTTTTCTTCTAAGGCCATCAGCCCTACATTGGTGGTGCATCAGGTACTGACCCATCGTTTTTAGGTTTAGGTTCCAGCCCGGGTTTAGGAGGAGTCACCAACCTTAGCATTTGTGATTTTTCTGCAGCGGGAATTGCCGGTGGAGAAGAAGATGCAGAAGAAGCGTTGGTTAACTCTTCAATCTTTCCAAACAAACTATTAAAAAAGTAGGTATTATCTGGGCTACCGCTCAAGGTCACAAGCTTTATATTTGCTATGTGGTATAGTAGAGCCTGAAGCTCATCGATCGTAAAATATTTAAAAAAGTCTACGAATTTGTCGTAGTCAGCCCTTGAAAATGGCTGTTTCTCCCAACCATCAAAAGGTCTCTCCATTAACACGAATAATGGCTTAGTGTCTTTAAGAGCAACAAGCTTGTTCATCACAAAATCGTATTCGCTTCTATATCTTGAAATAATATCATTTTCCAACCGAACATAGTCCACCCTTTGATCTTTCTTCAGTCTATCCTCGATAAAAGGAAGAATGGTATCCCTCACATTTGCTGGAATATTTGATGGCCTATAAGATGGACTTTCAATTTTTTCGTAGAGTTGCTGAAGGAATATATCAATCTTATCCGGCTTCGTATTTTCAGGGTTATATTTTTTCTTCCATACCTTAGTGATGACTCTATAAGCAACTTTTATATCATCTAAACTAGCGTATGGCATTAGCTTAGTATAAAATTCAAGTGCATACCCTTGCCAAACTGGCCCTGTCTTATCCTTAGAGGTAAAAATCAACATTTGCAGGGGATGTTCAAGTAAATATGCATTGTCAGGATCTTTTTTGGTTAGATTTGCAATAATGGGATCAGCAACAGGGGCAATATTCGCATCCTCCATATCCTTCAACTGCCTTTCGAAAAAATTTTTATTGTATTCTTTTAAAGCCGAATCTGCATTTAATTCCTGAAAAGCATTAGTAATCAATTGGCATCTATTAACATCTACTGATTTAGTATCAACCATGGCTGTTTTAATCACATCTAAAAATTGATCAATCATCTTATCACTATTACCTTCATCTAAAAGTTCATCCAAAAAATTTTTAATATTCACACTCCCCCCCCTATATACAGGTTTTGGATTCGTCATCAGATAGGTACTAAGATCTTGACAAATTTTTGTAATAGCTGAAACTGATGCTGGAGTAGCCCCGCCCAATGCTAATTGAGCTTTAAGTTCTTTTATTTGATTTTTTAAATTTACGATTTCACCTTCATACGCTTTTTTATCGTCACTAGAAACACCACCTGTAGAACTCGAAAAAGATGATGATTTTTTTTCTTTCAATTTATCTAAACCTTCGTTGTAGGCTCTTAGCGCTCCGCTAGCAAAAGTGGGATTTTCACCAACAAGATTTACCCAGTGTTCAAATACAACAGCCGCTATCTGGTCGTTTCTTCTGGCTCTTTTTTCAAGCTCAGTTAATAAATTCTTCGCATAAAATTTTCCGATTCCAGCAACGTTAATAGGATCTGTTGATGGGTGCGTATATCCGGCATCATTTGCTAAATTCTGTATTTTGAGTGTAGCAGTCAGAACAGGAGCAACATGCTCTCTATTCAAATCCGGTGAAATGGTTACCCTACTCGCAGATGCCACCTGTCTTAACTCAGCTTCGTGCTTAGCCTTAAGTTCTTCTTGTTTTGCTTTGTTTTGTCTTTCAGTTTCCTCTTGTTGTTTTCTCTGCTGGGCTTCTCGCTCTCTTTTTTCTTTCTCCTCTTTTTCTTTGCGCATTCTTTCATTATCAGCGCGCAAGGCAGTATTGTATTCATTAATAAATTTCTCTTGTGCAGCAACATTGGAACCCGGATGAGCGCGCCCTTTGGCAATAGGATCACCTGAGTTTCCTCGTTCAATAATTTTAGCTACTCCAGTCGTTAAAGAGTCTTTTTTAGCCTGCCCTTTGTCTCCTATAGGGATCTCAGTATATGTAGATGCGAAAACTACCCCCGATGCTATCCACAAAAATGCTGCGCAGTTTATTAACAGAGAAAATCGTAATTTATTTTTCAGATTAATCATAAAAAATCAATAATTTTTGCAATTATTGCCTTTTTTTGTTCTTTACTGACTAAATACTGATCTAAAACATATAACAAAAGGTTAATGATGTAGTGATCACCCTAGGTTTGTATCGCAGCGCTAGCTGATCACTTGATACGGAATTTTTTTGAGAGACTTGTCTCCAATTAGGATAGGCTATATAACGAAGATCTATTCCTACTTTGAAGGCGTTGAATTTGCGTTCGAAACCAAACCCAAAAACAGGTGCATTAGACCATTTTCTTTGTTTAATAACCGTTGAAGGTACCGCTAACGTAAGATAATCAGTACTTGAAAAGGTATATTTATTTTCGAACTGACTCTTATCGAATCCGATTAATACATAAAGAAAATCATTCTGACGATTTGAAAGGTAAAAACCTCCCCGCAAAACAAGCCCCATACTCCGAATATGTCTTAAGGTGCTCTGTAATTGTTTGCTTGCATTATTAATTGTATCGTAAGTAGATTCTTGCACAGTGATTTGAGTGTTAATCCTGCCCCAATAAACTTCCGGGCTTAAAACAAAAGCCGTATCTGGAATTGTCCATAAAAAACCAACAATCGCCTTGCCAGCTATACCATTAGCAGAACGACTCTTATTTTGTGAAAAAGAGAATTGATGATTATCTACCGTAGTAAGCTGTTCTGTCCTTTTAACCATTAAATAGTCCCAACCGATTGAACCTCCTAGATACCATTCGACAGTTTTTCCATCACTTTGTTCGGCACTAGATACACCATTTGAGGGGACAGCTTCAGCTTGCTGCTGAGCTAATAAGTTGGTGCAAAAAATTGTCAACACCAAGACAACCACAAAAAATTTTTTAACGGAGTTAATGGTCATACATTTCCTTAAAGTTTTTAATTAATTTTAACGCTGGTCAGCACCACGAGAGTTTCGGACATTATTTCATTTGATTATTTTTGTCAAGTAAGCCAGGACACAAGGAACAGCAAGCAAATCACTAAACATTAAAATATTATCCATAGAACTGTAACAATTACAATTCTATGGTCTATTAAATAAGAAGGTCAATAATTTTAATTGAAATTTAAGAAATTATTTATTAATTTTTGCTGGTATTAATTCACCATCTACTTTTTAACTTCAATTCTTTGGGTTATATGGAGTTCTTTAAGTCGCTCTGACGCCACCTTTGAAGGTGCTTGCATCAATAAATCCTGCCCTTGCTGATTCAGCGGGAATGCAATAATTTCACGGATGTTAGGCTCATCAGCTAGCAGCATAACAATCCGATCAACCCCAGGAGCGCAGCCACCATGGGGGGGAGCACCAAATTTAAAAGCATTGAGCAATCCACCAAAGCGGTCTTCAACATCTTGCTTTGTGTAGCCGGCTATTTCAAAAGCCCTGTACATTACCTCTGGTAAATGGTTACGAATCGCCCCGCTGCAGAGCTCAATGCCATTGCAAACAATGTCATATTGGAACGCTTTAATATCTAATGGATTCCTTGAATTAAGCGTATCTAAACCACCCTGAGGCATGGAAAAAGGATTGTGGGAAAAATCGATCTTGCCGGTATCTTCATCCTGTTCATACATAGGAAAATCAACAATCCAGCAGAATTTGAAGGCATTTTTTTCAATAATATCAAGTTCTTGGGCAATTTTTGTTCGTGCTAACCCTGCATTTTTAGCCGCTTTCATGGCTTTCATATCGCAAACAAAAAATACGCTTGAACCAGCACCCACGCTGCAAGTTTCCTGCAAGGTTTTTAGCTGATCGTCATTTAAAAATTTAGCAATTGGTCCTTTAGCACCATCAGCTGCAAAACTAATATAGCCAAGGCCTGGCATGCCAGATTCTTGGGCCCACGAATTCAATTTGTCAAAGAAACTGCGGGGCTGGCCTTCAGTACCGGGCACACCTATGCCACGCACCACACCGCCACCAGCTACAACTTTTGCAAAAACACTAAAACCAGAATCTTTAAAAACTTCCGAAACATCATTGATTAACAAAGGATTACGCAGGTCTGGTTTATCACTTCCATATTTCAGCATGGAATCATCGAACTTAATGCGTGGATAAGGATGCGAAGCAACCGCTTTGCCATTAGCAAATTCTTCAAACACGCCAGTTAGAACAGGTTCGATAGCATTAAATACATCGTCCTGGGTTACGAAGGACATTTCAACATCTAATTGATAAAATTCCCCAGGGGACCGATCTGCCCTGGCATCCTCATCACGAAAGCAAGGAGCGATCTGGAAGTAGCGGTCGAACCCTGCCACCATAAGCAGCTGTTTAAACTGCTGAGGAGCCTGGGGCAATGCATAAAAATGCCCAGGATGCATACGGCTTGGCACTAAAAAGTCTCTTGCCCCTTCTGGAGAAGATGATGTAAGAATCGGCGTTTGATATTCCAAAAAGTCTTGTGCCACCATGCGGGTGCGAATCGATTGAATCACTTTAGAACGCAACACTATATTTTGATGCAACTTTTCCCTGCGTAAATCTAAAAATCTGTAGGTA
Organism: uncultured Alphaproteobacteria bacterium; assembly: GCA_903874955.1. Taxonomy (GTDB): domain Bacteria; phylum Pseudomonadota; class Alphaproteobacteria; order Paracaedibacterales; family CAITNM01; genus CAITNM01. The sequence goes on from CAIQTY010000012.1 coordinate 19,228, forward strand.
AGTCTTGTTTCTTCTGGAAAATCCGTTTCAGCGTTCACCTGCAAGGGCAACATCTCTGCCACCGATTGCACAGTTGCTTTTTCGATAACGAGTTCTACATCGCCGGTTGGCATTTTATCGTTAACCGCTTCTTGAGTACGCTTTACAACTTTTCCATCAAAGGTTACGACCGTTTCGTTCTTGAGCCCTTCGACAATTTTAAAAGCCGGAGAATCTTGTTCTAGCACACACTGAGTAAGCCCATAATGATCGCGCAGATCAATAAAAACCAGGTTACCATGGTCACGCTTGCGGTGCACCCACCCAGAAATGCGAACTTGTGCGTCAACATGAGACGCTCTTAACTCCCCACAGGTATGAGTACGATAAATACTTGATAAAGAAGACAATGTCATAACCTAGCTTATGTTTATTAATTGCATTTATTTATAGCCAGTTTTCTCGGATTTAGGTAGTAGGTTAAAGCTCTCAGCAAATGCAAAGTCGTTTGAAGTTGTTATAGATTTTTGAGCACCAATTGTATAGCACAAAGTTCCCCTGTAATATTTGCATTCAATAGACTTGTTATTTTGCATCAACCTGCAATTTAAAAAAGAGGGAATTTAAATTGATTGAGAAAGATATTGCATCAAGATTGGAACGAACAAAACTTTATACAGAACAACAAGTTGTCGAAGAAGTTTTAGAAGTAGCTGATAGAAGTTGGGAACTTCTTGAAAAAATAACAAAAATTATTGTTCCTGGAATGTTGGAATCAGATGCAGTTTTCGCGATTAAAAAATTATTTGAAGAATCAAAAGTTGATCGCATTTGGCATCCTGTCCATGCGCGGTTTGGTAAAAATACAATTTTACAATTTCACCAACAAGCATCAACAGACGTACGTCTGCAAGAAGAAGACATCGCTTTTGTAGATATTGGTATTGTTTTCAACGCAGTTGAGGGTGATGTTGGCCACACGCTGGTATTTGGCGATAATCCTAACTATCACAAAATCCAAAAAGTCACAGAAGAAATATTTGAAGAAGCTGTTGCCTATTGGAAAAAATCATTTCCGACAGGCATTCAACTTTATCAATTTATTCAGCAAATCACAGAACAAAAAGGATTCCAATTTAATTTAGATCCTGCAGGACATTTAATAGGATCCTACCCACATGTGGGTTGGAAGCGAGGTTTAAGTACCTACCCCAAATATCCTGAACCTGCAAATTGGATATTAGAAATTCAGATTTCAGACCCTAAACTGAATGTCGGCGGTTTTTTTGAAAAAATACTTTTTTAACGGTGTTTCTTTACCTGCTGTCCAGATAAACCAACGCAAAAAAATGCCAACAATCCTATAATCGAAATGTAAATGCCCGGGACAACCGCCGAATGGGTCAAATGCCAAAGGCCAAGTCCAACCGCTGGAAAGCTTCTGCCAAGTATTTCCGATCCGATCGCTGTGCCAATTGCTATGGTTGTATAGCGATTGTTTTTTTGAAATTCCCCTATATACCAGCGATGCAAGGGAATACAAAAGATTACCCCAAGGATAATTATCACAAGGCGGATTGCGATTGAACTTAAAAATCCAGCAAAAGGGATGCACCAAAATAAAAAGGGAATTGCTAACACTGCCAAAGCCGATGTGCCTAGCAAAATTTTTTTTGAATCGGTTTGTTTCATCAAGGGCCCTAAAACCATCAATAACCCCAAATCAAAAACCATAAGGGCAGTGTTTGATGTCATCAGGTTTTTCATCTCAATTGTTGTCACAATCCCAGCAAAACTATTGAAAAATACAAAGGGTGCAGAATACAAAATGTAAGAAAATCCAGCAATCGGGATGAGTCTTAAGATCCTTCTCCAATCCATTTTTGTTTTAGAAATATTTTTTTTAATAAAAGTATGTTTGCCTGAGGTTCGGCGCAACCACCAAGATAAAATCCCCGCAAGCAATGATCCATAAAACGGCCATTTCCAATATAGGTATGGTTTATCACAGCAAAATATTACGCTAGAAATGGCACAGGCCAGCAAAATACCCAGCATCTGGCTGCTAAGGTAGGTAGCTGTTACGCTGTATTGCTCAGTCGTTTCTGTGTCTTCCAGAACATATAGCCCGGCAATACTGGTCTCACCTGCTCCGAAAAAATTTTGCACTCCCCGTAAAATACACAAACTCAGGGCACCAAATATTCCCCAGTGTTCGTATGGTCGCAAGAGCGTAAAACAAAAGGTGGCAATAGTCATCCCCATGATAGTTGTCACCAAGACCCGATCAGGACCTTTTTTGTCTGCCTGCTTTGAAAAATACCAAGCCCCAAGGGGCCTTGTTAAAAAGCCAACCATCATAATGCCGTAGGCCTCAACAAGGGTAATAACAGAATCATCACTTCGGAAAAATATCGGAGCCAATATAGGCACTAAAAACCCATACAATGAGCTGTCAAAATGTTCAACGATGTTTGCTAAATAGGTCGCAATACGGGCTTTTTTCATGCACTCTTCTTACGCTGGTATTAACCAGATCAAGTTATAGGGTTGGCCAAGCCTCTCAGCCCAAAATCGGGCACCCCTGGTGATGAATCGAAGTTAATGAATTATCCTTCAGCTGTCAAATTCTTAGCTTAAATGCAGAAAAAAACTGTAGGCATTCAATTTATTAAAAAATAAAATAACGCTTGATATTTGATTAATTAGTTGACATGAAACGAAATTCATTCAAAAATGTCGTGCTGATTTCTGAAATAAAATTTATTACTGTGAAACCGAGTTCGATAAAATTAACTGCCCATCAACGCAAAACCGTAAGCCTGCTCTCAGTCGGTACTTTTTTAGAATATTTCGATTTGATGCTATATGTTCATATGGCTTTCTTACTTAACGAACTTTTTTTTCCAAAAGTAGATCCTTTCACAGCTTCTTTGCTATCAGCCTTTTCTTTTTGCTCTACCTATCTTTTGCGACCTTTCGGTGCACTTATTTTTGGGTATATCGGAGATTATATGGGCAGAAAAGCTGTCGTTATTATGACAACTTTCCTAATGGCCATATCATGCACCATCATTGCAGCTTCCCCAACATATGCTCAAATTGGAATTACTGCTTCTTGGATTATTACTATATGCCGTGCTGTGCAAGGAATGGCAGCAACAGCTGAAGCCCGCGGGGCAGAAATTTATTTGACAGAAAGCTCAAAACCACCACTGCAATACTGTTTAGTAACACTAATAACTGTATTTTCAGCATTAGGAACAACTGCAGCCCTTGGAGTCGCATCCATTTTTACCAGCAATAATGTCTACAACAATTCTTCAAGTTGGCGAATTGCTTTTTTAGTAGGCGCTGTTGTTGCCTTAGTAGGCACAGCTGGCAGAACAAGTTTGAGAGAAGCTGACGAATTCACGAACAAGAAAAAGAAACTTAAGAATCGCCTAGCTGAGAATAATATAGAAATAAGCGACATCAATGAAAAATATATCAATGAAAAACCGAATCCATTAACATCAATATGTTATTTCGTTATTCAATGTGCTAGACCACCATGTTTTTATTTCATTTATATTTATTGTGGTGATCTTTTAAAACAGGAATTTGGATTCACGTCAGCTGAGGTAATTTCTCAAAATTTTTGGGTATCAATCGTGGATTTACTTGCAATAATAGGTCTCGCATACTTAAGCTTAAAAATGCCACCATTCAAAATCCTAAAAGCAAAATTTTACTTCTTTTTTGCAGCACTATTTTTCTTTCCCTTGGCTCTCACCTATTATAAAAGCCCGACTTGTATTTTGATTTTTCAGTGTATAGCTGCCATGTTTGTTTTTGATCATGTGCCTGCATCACCAATATTCTATAAATATTTCCCGATATTTAAAAGATTCACCTATACAAGCTTTTTAAGTGCTTTGGCCAAGTTACTTACTTACTTTGCTACATCATTTGGGCTTGTTTACACTACCTCTTTTTTCGGGTATTGGGGGCTCTTTTGCATATTCATACCGGTTGGTATTGGCTTTATTATTAGTTTATCTCACTTTCAAAAATTGGAAGATCAGGCAGCTCGGAATGCTTAGAGAAGAAAAAGTAATCTTCATCAATCAAACCCGATTTTATGTTCGCGTTGTAACATTCTTTGTAAAGGTGATCACTTAAACTGGGAAGCTCAAGCATTTCACTTAGCACCAAAAAGTATTTAAGTGTTTCATTAATAATTTTTTGCGCCTTCTCAGGAGATTTCGCCGCAATAGTTTTGATGTTATGCAGCCTATCGAATAGCTTGATTAGCAAGACATCATATTTTTTTGCTTGCCACAAAATTTCAACCATCTCAGCAGCACTAATTTTACCGAAGGACTTATCTCTTGTTAAGTCATCGACCTGATTAGCAACCTTTTCTCCAAAAAGTTGAGCAATCATGTCACGAGAAAGGTCCGTATCTTCGATGGTGTCATGAAGAATGCTTACCACGATAGCATCAGTGTTAAAAAGATAATCACTTACCATATAGGCAACTTCTAGAGGATGGGTGTAGTAAGGCTCACCTGATTGTCTAAGCTGAGACCCATGATATTTACGAGCGTAATAAATGGCTTTCTTGACAAGATCAACATCTACACGTTTGGCTGCTTTCTGATTTTTCAGAATAACTTTGTCAAGCAGTCTGTTCGTATAGTCACAAGACTTAAAATTTAAAATCCATTTTTCAGTATCTTCCAAATAAACCCCACACATTATTTATCAATATCATGCATCTATATTCTGGTGTATGTTTTTCTAATTTGCAAGCGAGCAAAGTTCCTAAGTATACGGAACCTTGCTTACTTAAAGCAATAGCCTAAGACTCTTATCGTCTACCGTAATGGTCCGGATCTCCAATTAAGCAAATTGAATCACCATCGATTCTAAAAATAATACGAGCTGTGCAACCAATGTTAATTTTATAAGCTTTTTTTTCTGAATAGAAATTTTGCATTTTTCCATTATAAGGCTTTAACCCCACCTCAGAAACAGTAGTGATAAAATCATCAAATTGCTTTTTTTCGGAGTCATTTTCTGAAATAGCAAAATAGCTATTATATAGTCTCTCAATACTTTTGCTTTCATAGTATATGGTTTTGGGCTGCACCCTAAATGGAGATAAAGGTTTTTGATCATCTCGGTTTTGTCCTTCAACACTACCCTGCGAATATGTAGGGGTAATTTGCCTTTTCGGAGAAAATAGATCTTTTTTTTCAAGCCCATCAGCACGTGCCGCAGCGTATGCTTCATCAAAGCTCAAACCTTTACCAGCATACTTAAGAAGCATTTCTCGTCTATCACTTGGTAGTTCGCTAGCAAAATCTATTAAGTTTTGATCATCTTTATCTAGATTAACACTAACGGTAAGTTTCGTTGCAAACTTAGATAACACAAGATCATCCTTCATTAATTGGGAATCATCAGTAACAGAGGCTTTTGAATTTGACAGAAAAATTGTAAATAACATTATGCAATAGACTTTTATCATAAAAACTCCAATCGCTAATTTTTAGATTAATGAATAAATGTCCTTATTTAAATAAAGATCATTTAATTATTTGAGCTAGCACGAAACTAGATTAACTATAAAAATGTTAAATTTTCGTTAATAGATTTTATTAATTAAAAAATAATTTATAATATTTTGTAACTATAAGATGAGAATTGGTGATAGAGCCAATGGTGGCTCTTAAAACCTCAATTTGGTATTTACCAATCCAAGATAGTTTCCCCAGAACTTAAGTAGCAGCACATAAGCGCTTTGGAGACTTAGTATGTAGGGGAATATGAATAGCTAGGTTTAACTGGATACTCCGACGGGGCCAGAGTAGAACTCTAGTAGCGGTGAGCATTTTGTGTATTTTTCAATCTTTTGTGTTTGTCTAATCCCGAATTCAGGTTATTTAAAGCGCGTTCGCACCCTCAAAAATTCCTATCTGAACTCCTACAAGATCCATGCGCTACAGATTCAAACTCAGCAACTGTACCCTTACACATCAGCAGCGCGTCACATCCCGCTTGCATTGATTTTCTGGCCTTTTCTTCAAAGGTACCTGTTAAAGCTTTCATGGTTAAGCAATCGCTTACCAAAAAGCCGCTAAAGCCTATTTCAGTACGAATAATTGTATTAATAATATCTTTTGATTGAGTTGCAACATTTACAGGGTCAATATCACTATAAATCACGTGTGCAGTCATACCCCACGCCAATTTGCTAGCCGATGCAAGCGCTTTAAATGGCAGGAAATCCGTTGCGCGCAGGGTAGCTAAGTCAGTTTCTACCACTGGTAATTCTTCGTGACTATCAACAGGGGCGCGGCCATGGCCTGGCATGTGCTTAATGACGGGGATAATTCCTCCACCTTCTAGGCCTTTAAGCATAGCAATACTAAATTCTGTCACAACATTAGGATCGGCGCTGAATGCCCTATCACCAATAATATCATCAGCTCCTTCGATTAATAAATCAGCACACGGAGCACAATCAACCGTAATGCCCAATTCAGCTAATTCATATGCCATGGATATAGCATTTTCATATACAGCCTGAGCTGAGGTAAAAGTCTTAGCGGCAGGTCTTGGCAACCAATGGGGTGGCTTTAGGCGAACAACCCTGCCCCCTTCTTGATCAATCAAGATAGGGACATTGGCATGACTCACGCAAGCTTTAAGTTGCTTAATTAAAGCCTTAACCTGAGCAGGTGATTGGCAATTACGTTCAAAAAGAATAAAGCCCAACGGTTGGGCTTTACTGTAGAAGTTTATCTCTTCAGGGGTAGGGGTTAATCCCTCACACCCATAAATAACAGGAACCACGCTTTAATGGCCCCCGCCCTTTAATGATTTTACGAGATCTTCGCAAACTTTCTTCGCATCGCCCAGCACCATCATGGTGTTATCTCGGTAGAATAATTCGTTATCAACCCCAGCATAACCGGATGCCAGAGAACGTTTGACAAAGAATACAGTCTGCGCTTTTTCCACATCGAGAATAGGCATACCGTATATAGGTGATGCCGTATTGGTTTTAGCAGCCGGGTTAGTGATATCGTTTGCTCCAATGACAAAGGCAACATCAGTTGAGCCAAAATCACTATTAATATCATCGAGTTCTAGCACTGAATCATAAGGTACGTTAGCTTCAGCTAATAATACGTTCATGTGGCCAGGCATACGACCTGCAACGGGGTGAATCGCATAACGAACTTTAACGCCTTGTGAAGCTAAAATATCTGCCATTTCCCTTAAGGAATGCTGAGCTTGCGCGACTGCCATTCCATACCCAGGAACAATAATAACATTTCGTGCATTACCCATCATGTACGCTGCATCTTCCGCACTGCTGAGTTTAACTGGTTTATCTGAAGCATCAGCACTAGCACTTGCTGCACTAGAAGCGTCGGTACCAAACCCACCCAAAATCACATTGAAAATTGAACGATTCATTCCCTTACACATGATGTAGCTAAGAATAGCACCAGAAGCACCAACCAAAGCACCTGTAATAAGCAGCAAATGATTTCCAAGGGTAAAGCCAATACCTGCGGCAGCCCATCCTGAATATGAATTGAGCATGGAAATCACAACCGGCATGTCTGCTCCGCCAATAGGCAAAATCAAAAGTACACCGAGCAGTAATGAAACTGCCGTCATGATCCAAAATATGCTGTGGTGCTGCTGAAAGGTGAATAAAACAATCAGAGCAATTAATCCTAAACCAAGGGCAGCATTAATCAAGTGCTGTCCTTTAAAAACTAATGGCTTACCAGCAATAATTCCTTGCAATTTTCCAAACGCTACAACCGATCCGCTAAACGTGATTGCACCGATGATCGTACCTAAACTCATTTCCACTAAGCTCGCTGTATGAATGGCGTTAAGTGCGCCAATACCAAAAGCACTTGGATTGTACAACGCAGCAGCAGCAACGAAAACGGCAGCCAAACCAACAAGGCTATGGAATGCGGCAACCAATTGAGGAAGCGCTGTCATTTGAATTTTTTTAGCAATGATTGCTCCAATTACACCACCAATGGCGATGCCGCCGATGATACCTGAATACTTAGCGATAGCAGGTGTTAGCAGCGTTGTTAAAATGGCAATAACCATTCCACAAATTCCATAGAGGTTACCTGCTCGAGATGTAGCGGCTGAAGATAGGCCTCGCAAAGCCATAATGAAACATATACCTGCTACTAAATATAAAAACGTCGAAATTGTTGGGGTCATGATTTGCTCTTATTTCTTTTTAGAAAACATGGATAACATGCGCTGCGTGACAATAAATCCACCAAATATATTGATAGACGCTAAAACAACCGCAATAAAACCAAAGGTTGATGAAATACCCAAAACTGCAGGACCTGCAGCAACAAGAGCGCCAACAATAATCACACTAGATATGGCGTTGGTCACCGCCATTAGGGGAGAATGTAAAGCTGGAGTCACTTTCCACACCACGTAGTATCCAACAAAGCAAGCCAACGCAAATACCATAAGCCCCAGCACAAAAGGATCAGCAGATCCATGTCCTTGAGCCGATATAGACTGACGAATAGAATTTTCTATATTAGTTAGTTCGCCTGAAATTTCTTGCACAACCCCATTTAGACGTGCCGTTTGTTGAGCAACTGAATTAAGATCCATAATTTTTCCTTAACTTTCAAATACGCTATGAAGCAACTTACCCTCATTGCATAAGCATGAAGACTTGATGATTTCATCATTAAAATCAATTTTTAAATCTTGTGAATCTTTATCGATTAAAAGACTTAAAAAGTTAAATACGTTTTTAGAATATAATTGGCTCGCGTTATAAGCGATGCGACTTGCCATATTTGGATAGGCAACAATCTTCACACCATTGTCCGTAACTGAAACGCCTGTCTTTGAGAGGGCGCAGTTACCACCTGATTCGATTGCTAAATCGACAATCACGCTACCAACCTTCATATCAGCTACCATATCTTCGGTAATTAAGATCGGTGCAGGTTTGCCTGGAATAAGCGCGGTTGTGATAACAATGTCCTGAGTTTTTAGAACCTCAAGCAATTTTTCGGCTTGGGCTTTTTTGTAGCCTTCGCTCATTTCTTTTGCGTAGCCGCCTGTGCCCTCGCCCGTTTCATGATAATCAACTTCAACAAACGTAGCGCCTAGACTTTCTACTTGTTCTTTTGCTGCAGCTCTGACATCGAATGCCGAAACAATAGCACCTAAACGACGAGCAGTTGCAATGGCCTGCAAACCAGCAACGCCTGCCCCCATAACCAGTATTCTTGCTGCTGTAACTGTTCCAGCTGCAGTCATCATTAAAGGCAGCGCCCGATCAAATTCAAAAGCGCCCTCTACAACAGCACGATATCCTGCCAAATTACTCTGGGATGATAGTACATCCATTGATTGAGCGCGGGTAATGCGCGGCACAAATTCAAGGGCGAAAGCTGTTGCATTTTGAGCAGCAATTTTTTCAAAAAAAGCCTTACTTCCATAAGGTTTCTGTATGGCAATTACGACTGTGTTTTCTGAAAGAGCAGCAACTTGTTTGTCTTCAAGTGGCCCCACTTTTAAAACAACCGATGCCCCTTTGGCAGTATCAGCAAAAGATTTACCAATTTTGGCCCCAGCTGATTTATAAACATCGTCTAAAAATCCAGCATCAGCCCCGGCGTTCTTTTCTACGGTTACTTCATGACCCGCATCGCACAGGCGTTTCACTAAATCTGGCGTAAGCGCCACCCGTTTTTCAAATTCCGCGGTTTCTTTTACAACCGAAATGCGCATAATTCTTTTCTTTTATGTTTTCACTATTATATTGCTTTTTAAATAAATAAGAAAGGCTCCCGTAAACTGGGAGCCCCTTAGAAATTTAGAATAATGAGAATTATTTATCAGTAGCAGAAGATGATTAAGTATCTGCCGATGCACTCAATTGAGCATTGCGATAAGCTTGCACAGTATCAATAAGTGATTGAGGGAACGCAGGAATATCTTGTCCATCTATTCTTGTGAAGCTTGCCCATTTCCATCCAGTTAATCCTCCGTTAATTGGAAGTTGAATTGTCCTTGTTTTTGCGGATTCATCACCAGTTGGTTTTTGGTCGGTATAATTCAAAAGGAAAAATGGGATATCATTAGAGTTAGCAACTGCATTTCTAGCAACTCTGTAACCAGTTTCTTCTATAAGAGAAGCAAATGATTGATGAAAAGAATAGGTATTATAATTTTGGTGTACGTCTCCAATAATTACCGTTGCAGCATGCACTGGATTTAACCATTTTACTTTTTCAACAATAGGTTCATCATGTATTGCAATACCTGATAACGCGGCTACTGTTCTAAATGCATTTAGGATAACGTCAAGCCTTGCATTATCTGAAACCTGAGATGCAGTGAGTGATGCACCTTCCTCAGATGGAATTTGATAGGGGGTAACTCCATAGTTTTGCCTACCTGCAAACATAAATGTGTCATTGACAATAGCAATACGAACTAAATTTTCCGATACACGTGGAATATGCATATCTTTGCCAACTACGCTTATTCTTGTTGGATCATTAAGCTCTTGAATCTCTGTTTGATTCGCAAAGTGAAAAGAGTAACTTTGGCCATCAGCACCAGTAAATGTCTTAGAATGCGCTGCAGCTGACCCTTCTCCCAAAGAAAGCCCAGAAGATGACACTGATTCAGAAGCAAACAGCTGCCCAACAAAAATAGCTGCTATCATTAAAAATTTTTTCATAAAACTCATCGTAAAAGTTAATAATGACTATCTTGTAGGCTTTTTTGCAATTCGTGGCAATATCTAATACCATTTTCTGTAAATCTTGGGGCTATCTGTACGGTCTGTATCGCTAAAATATAGCTGCATTTTGCTGGATCCTAGCTCAAGACCTAGGAAAACTGCTGGGCTTATCCCCGTTTAGTATCTCTATGGCTTGACCATAGAGTCCAGTGAGTGAGATCATTTATAAACATTGGTATTGATGTTATCTACTGGAACCGCTGATCAAGTCAGCGGGAAACTAATGGGTGGAGATAAGTGTCACAAAAAAACCCGCCAAAAAGGCGGGTTCTTGATTGAGCGAAAAACTGTTTAGAAGCTCAGTTTTGTTCCGACAACAACAGCAGCTCCTGAATTCTTTGGGGTTGGAACCGTAGAACCACTTTTATACTTTGTCGTATTGCCAACAAATGTCGAATAGTTGCTGTCTGTATTCATTTTAAAGACATCAACCTCTCCGAAGAATTTCAAACCTTGTAAGGCGTTAAAGTCTATTGTTGCTGAAACGATATGACTTTTAGCCTTTCCACCAGTTGCTCCATATTTATATGTAGCTGTAGAGGAGGAAGGCAGTTGCGGTAGCATACGTGTAGTATTAAAATACCCCAGAGCGAATTGATAAGCCCCAACAGTATACTGACCTGCTATATTCCATGCTTTACCTGCATCGCCCGAACGATAGTTAGAAGTTTTAGGCACACGGGTTTTTCCGTTATGAATAAAGCCTGTTGCAAAACGCCATTGGTCAAAACCTATAGCAGCCGTATATTGCATGGATTTTCCACGGTGAACCTTTGAGTATTTAAAGAACTCGAGAGTGCTATCGTTATAAGCGCCTGATTGGCCTTCAACCCACTTAGGTGAACCACGTTTTGACCGCTCTTGAATAAATACTGCAGCTAAAGCCATGTTCCAAGTTTTAAAGTCAACCTTATAATTCGCACCCAAAGCTAGGTTATTCATACCATATGCAGCTATCGATTTATCTGGATATATTCCACTGTCATTACCGTACGTATTGTCAGGGCTTGCACCCGAATTATCTTTTCCGCCGGTGCCCATACGCGTGGTATTCGGGGTCCAAGCCAAACCTAGGGTTACACCATGTATAGTTGGTGTGTAATACACAACTTTCATTGCCTTACTCGTACCACCGTGCTGTTGTACGCCGCCAATAACACCTTCGGCAGAATTAATAATGTTACCAAAGGTACCATCAATACTGCCAGCACCTTGAAGCAGGTTGAAGCCGCTTTCCACCATAGTATCTTCCACACCAACGACGTTACCCGTTTGGAAAATACCCCAGCTGTCTTGAGAAAATTCTATGTAATTCTGCGTGAAATAAATTGCATTGTTCGACGTGCTTTTTCCTCCAGGGTAAGACTCCATGGCCACACGATATTTATATCTGAATCCTTCGGCTGAATTTCCTTTAACAGTGAAGAAAATATTTGAAGCCCCAAGAGCCACGTGTGCACCACCGCCCTTACCATTACTGTTGTCTTTCTGTTTAGAGGCTGCCGCAATCATTGCTGTAAAACCATTTATTTGAAGCGTCGGCGCCTGAGCAGACTCTGAAGAAGCTGCGGATGCCTGTTTAGGTAATTCGGTTTTTGTTTCTTTTTTTTTCGACTCGGCTGCTAAGGGCTCCGAAGCCCCCGGTTCTTTTGAAGCAGCTTCATTTTGGCCACCCTCTTTTTTTGAATCACTTCTTGCTTGTTCTGCAATAAGACTTGATAGAAGTAGCGCTGTAACTAGGAACGAAAGCTTTTTCGACATACCGATAACTCATACTTTAAATTGTTAGGCTCACCATAGAAAATCCCAGAATAACTATCAATATTTCGCACATAGATTAACAAAAAGTTAATAAGAGTTGTAGCCTAATAGGCACACTGATTCTAATTTTCCAGGCGCTTATTAACAAAATCCCAATTTACCAAATGATCTAAAAACACTTGCACAAAATCAGCGCGACGATTTTGGTAGTCTAGGTAATACGCATGTTCCCACACATCGCAAGTAAGCAGTGCATTTTGGTTATGAACCATTGGCAAATCAGCATTCGCCGTTTTTATAATTTTGAGATCATCACATTCTTGCACGAGCCAAGCCCAACCACTGCCAAACTGCGTTAAAGCGGCTTGTTTAAAATCTGCAGCAAATTTTTCATAATTGCCAAAAGATGCATTGATCATTTCAGCTATTTTGCCAGTTGGTGATCCGCCACCATTAGGACTCATACAATTCCAAAAAAAGGTATGATTCCAAACCTGAGCCGCATTGTTAAAAACACCAACCATGTCAGGTTTTCCTGACGATAGGCAAATCAGTTCTTCCAATGTTTTTGATTCGTTCGCTGAACCCTGAACAAGATTGTTAAGATTCGTAACGTAGGTCTGATGGTGTTTACCATAATGAAATTCAAGAGTTTGCTCACTAATATGAGGGGCCAGGGCGTTCTTTTCATAAGGCAAGGTAGGAAGTGTAAAAGTCATGTAATCACCTGATTATTTTTTTCGACTTTACACCAAGATGGCGCGCCCGAGAAGAGTCGAACTCCTAACCTTCAGATCCGTAGTCTGACGCTCTATCCAATTGAGCTACGGGCGCTAACCATCACTTTATAGGCAAAAAACGCTGGAAAAGCAAGATCTTTTTAAAAAATATGGAAAATTAATATTTTCTTAATAAATATAAAATATTATTAGGAGGTATACTTTTTTTTACAGATAGGATATTTTATGATATTTAAAAATTCATCTCTAATGATGCTAACAACCGCACTAGTTAGCACAAGTTTTCTAAATAATGCAAATGCTGGGCTAGACACAATAAATACTAATCCACAACTACAATTAGCACCAGAATCTGTTGCCAAAGATGCAGCAAGTCAAGCAACAACACCAGTGGCACCAGCTGATGCTAAAACGCTACCAACTGATAACAAAGCACCGCTTCCTGCAGCAGCACCTGGTTCATTAAGCGATAAAATGCTTGACCGCGTCTCTTCCCCAGATGTTTCCCCATATACTGGTGTTGTTCGCAATACAGCAGCAAGCAATGAGGTTGCAGCACAAATTGCCGCTGCTAAACCAAAATACGATGCTTTACTGGGCGATTTTAATGAAAAAATAGCAACGCTAAATCGATACAATGAAGATCTTAGAAATGCAATGAGTTATGTAAGCCAACTTCTTGTACAAGTAAAGTCAGCAGAACAAGATAAATTAAAATCTCAAGCTGCATTCGAAGGTTCACCTGAATACTTCCTAGTAGTAGGTATGAATGATGGTGACAAGGCAGCCTTAACTAAACTTTACAATGAAAGCTTAACTTTAGCTGATGCAAAAACCAGAGCCGCTACAAACATTGCGAACATGAATAAGAATTTGGCCAAATCAACTGACGAGTACAATCAAAAACAAGCAGAACTAGACA
>CAIQTY010000013.1 GCA_903874955.1 uncultured Alphaproteobacteria bacterium
ACATCGTTTATGGAACGTAAAGTTGGGGTGTTCTAAGGTTCCTCAAAGAACTCGAAGCCCAAACCAAGCTTCCGGATGAATTTAAACCAATTCCAGAGCTGCAAGAGGCAGCAGAATTATCCCAGGAATCTGCTTATAGCCCCGGAGAACTTGAAGCCTACGATAAATACCTTGATGCGGTTAGGGTGGAACGTACCTTTATTGCTGATGCCCTGGCTAAGGGTAGGCAAGAAGAAAAATTCAATATTGCCCGTTCAATGAAGGCTGAAGGTATCCCCTTATCAATAATAGAAAAATGCACAGGTTTACCTGAAGATATTATTGAAGCGCTTTGATCAACGGATTCTTTTCTAAATCCTTAGCAAGATAATTTCATTTTTTTCAAATTCTTAGGATTCAAAAAATATTTTAAATATATATTTATAATTAACTAAAAATTAATTTTCATATGAGATACTTAGTTATTGTATTTTTTGTGTTTTTAAATGAAAAAAACATTGTTAAAAATATTGACCTGTTTTTTGGCATTTTATTCAACAGGTAACGCAGGCAGTATTGACCTATATGGTTCCAATGAAGAAAGCGCTGCAGCACCTCAAAAAATATCTACATTTACCGAAGCCGACAGAGTAGCCGTCATCAGACATTATAGTGAAGAAAATACAAAGCAATTTATTGGTTTTAATGCATCTCTCAGATTTCATCAAAACGTGGGGTATTACTGCGAAGGAGTTGGTAATAGCTTTTTATACTTAAGTAGCACACTGGGTATGCTGGGTCAGATTAGCTCATTAACTTTCCCGAATTCAAGTAACTATTTAAATTGGGGTGGTAGTGCATGTGCCTGTTTGCATTTTATGCTTCTTGGGGTTGCTAATTTTAGCAGTCGTAAGGTAACAGAAAAACAAGATAAAATTAATAAATACCTCGATCAAGCTGAAGTAAAAAAAGGTAATCAAAATACCAGAATAAGTGAACCTGCAAGAGGTGTGGACTTAACCCCACAGATTTACATGCAAACTAAAAGACCAGATGCAACACTTTCATTAGCAGCATCAGCCTATGTTATTGATACTCATCAAGAAACTAGAAGCAGTTTCAGTGTCATAGATATTGATGAGAACAAACAAAATACCGAGTAATTTAGGTAATCATTACCGTAAAATTGCTCCAACCACTGATGCTGCCCCAACTATCGATTCATGTATCTGAGTGAGCGAAGCATCATCTAGACTTTTTTCTAATGGTTGTAACGTAACCGAAAATGCCAGAGACTTTTTGCCTTCTCCAACATGAGGACCCTGATAACAATCAAAAACATCAACACTCACGATTAATGGATTTGTTTTTTTGATGGCGTTGATTACAGTTTGGGCTGAAATATTTACATCAAGAACAAAGGCAAAATCGCGGCGAACAGGCATTAAGTTACTTAAATTCGCATGGTTTTTTTTAGGCTTCACTTGATGAATTAGATCAAGAAAAATCTCAAAAGCCATAATATGCAAACTATCCGTAATTTTAGGATGAAGTTCACCAAAGCAAGCCAGTACACGATTTCCCTGTTTAAAGGAGCCCTTACGCCCTGGATGGTAATAAGAAGGCCCTTCATGTACTAACTGAATAGAAGATTCTGCAACACCTAATACCTTAAGCAAACTTAAGACATCTGCTTTTACATCAAAAACATCAAAAACTCTAGTGTTTGATAGCCAATTGCGGTCATGAATATCACCAAAACGAAGTCCCGAAATACATATAGTCTGACTGTTTTTAAACTGAGTGCCATAAATAGGGGCTATCTCAAAAAGCGCACCATTCGAACGAGCATTCAAACTATTAAATTTTGCAACCGCAAGTAATGATGAAACAATCGATGGCCGCATTACCGAAAAATCTTCACTGATGGGATTTTTTAAAGATACTAGCTCATTTGGCTTATCCGTAAATTGATCAGCCGTTGTTTTATGGGTAAAAGCCCAATTTAGAGTCTCTAGAAAACCGCGATTAACCAGATGATGCCGAGAAATATCTTCTCGAGAAACACTACTTTGAGCAGATTTTAAGGGTAGGGAGTTTGCTTCTATTGAATTATAACCGATCATTCGAGCTACTTCTTCGATAAGGTCCTCAGGGATTGTAAGATCGTGGCGCCATGAAGGGGATGTCACGTTTAAAGCTTCCCCCTGCTCTACTGTACACCCTAAACTTTCAAGAATATTAATAATCTGTTTTTTTTCTACGTTGATCCCTAGCTTTTGTTCTACTTGATCAGAATTTAAGGAAATGATCTTAGGTTCTGGAGTAGTGTTTTGTTCATGGAAGCATGAAGTTACTGATCCGCCACAAAGATCAATAATCATTGTTGCTGCCATATCTAGGCATGGTAAAATCATTGCAGCATCGACGCCCCGTTCAAAGCGCATCCGTGAATCAGAGGTTAGGTTTAGCTTTTGTCCAGTTGTAGCAATGCTGACAGGGTCAAAAAGCGCTGATTCAAGCAGCACATTGGTGGTATGTTCATCAACCGCTGAATCCCGACCACCCATTATACCCCCTAGGGATAAAACACCAGTATCATCAGCAATAACAATCACGCCTTCATCTAGGGTATAATCTTGATCATTAAGCCCTTTGAGGATTTCCCCTTTTTTTGCGCCCCTAACCGTTAAATTTCCTTTAATTCTATCTGCATCAAAAACATGCATCGGGCGACCGTAGCCCAGACAAAAATAATTTGTGATATCAACCAAGGTGCTAATTGATTTTTGACCTGATCCAGCAAGCAAATCCTTCAGCCAACTTGGAGAAATTTTATTTTTAACACCTTTGATAAGACATAAGGAAAATTCGTGGCACAGGGGTGTTTCTATCGCTAGTGTTTTAGATTCTAAGGATAAGGTTTTTGACTGCGGCGCTTTAAGAACCCCTATGCCTGCTGCAGCAAGATCCCGCGCAATGCCAAAAACCGAAAAGCAATCCCCGCGATTGGGAGTAATTGAAACTTCATACACTGCATCGCATGTGATAATATCTGTAAGTGGAGTACCAGGCAGATACTCAAGCCCTAGGTCCATAATACCGTCTGATTCTTCCCCAAGTAAAAGTTCCCTTGAAGAACATAACATTCCGAAACTATCAACATTACGAATAGTACCTTTTTTAAGAGCTTCACTGGTGACAGGAATCACGGTGCCAACTGATGCAAACGCCACACCCATATTGGCCTTTACATTAGGGGCGCCGCAAACAACTTGAATAAGTTCCCCGGTTCCCGCATCAACTTTGCAAAGTGAAAGCCGGTCCGCATTCGGATGTTTTTCGCGTTCCACCACACGGGCATAGACAAAACCTTGAAGAGCGGTTGCCGGATCATCTAGCGATTCAACTTCGTGACCGAGCGAATCCAGCATTTCTGCTATTTTTTGAGGTGTCGTTGTTGTTTCTAAATATTTTTTTAGCCAACTGTGGGAAAATTTCATGACGCGCTCCTAAATCCGTAGTGATCAAGCCAACGCGTATCACCTTCATAAAATGGTCTAATATCATTCATGCCGTACTTCAGCATCGCAAGCCGTTCAATACCCATGCCAAAAGCAAACCCCTGAAATTGGGACGGATCAATTCCACAATTTTGCAAAACCGTAGGATGAATCATGCCGCACCCTAAAACTTCTAGCCATTTGCCATTTTTCCAAGAAATATCAACTTCAGCAGAGGGTTCTGTAAACGGAAAGAAGCTCGGCCGGAAACGCAGATTCATGCTCGCATCGTCAAAAAACCACCGACAAAAATCTATCAAGGTGCCTTTCAAATGGGA
Source organism: uncultured Alphaproteobacteria bacterium (assembly GCA_903874955.1). GTDB lineage: Bacteria > Pseudomonadota > Alphaproteobacteria > Paracaedibacterales > CAITNM01 > CAITNM01. Next base: position 3,821 of record CAIQTY010000013.1, read on the forward strand.
AAAATTAATGCCCTCTTCAATAACCACCCCCTCTAATTGGTGAAACATTGGTGTATGAGTGGCATCTAGCGCATCGCTTCTAAAAACCCTACCTGGCGCTAAAAAGCGAATCGGCGGCTTATGACCTCGCAATGTTCGAATTTGTACCGGTGATGTTTGGGTGCGCAGAATATTATCAGAACCACTTACATAGAACGTATCGTGGCTTTGTCTTGCTGGATGATGGGCTGGAATATTTAACGCATCGAAATTATGTTCTTGGCTTTCGACATGAGGCCCATCGAATATTTGAAAGCCTATTCGGCCAAAGTATTTTGTAATATCCTGAATCACTTTTGAAAGGGGGTGAATTTTACCTTCATTTTCTGGTCGAGCAGGCAAGGTAATATCAATTTTTTCGCTACTGAGTCGCAGCTCAAGTGCCTGATCTTCAAGAAAACTTTTTTTCTGTTCTATCTCCTGGCTAATTTGGTCTTTGATAACATTGATTTCTGCCCCTTTAGCTTTTCGTTCGTCAGGAGAGAGGCTACCTAAGGTTTTAAGTTGCTGGGTTATTAAACCATTCTTACCCAACAAGTGAACACGCAGTTCATCGAGAGCAGGCAAGCTTTCACTGGCTTGTATCTTTGCGAGCCATTCTTGTTGCATAAAATTTTGTTTCCTTTTCTAATGACCTTTTTCCCAAGCACCTTTTAGGTTTTGTCTCCATAAAGTTATTTCATTTCCAGCTGCTTGATATTTTTGCATGCGTTCTTTTGCCATATCAATACTTTGATGGCTATTCCCATCATAAACATCCAATAGGCGCTCATAATTTACCTCACTAGCATATTCTTCAGAGGTAACCACAAGAACATTAGCATTAATAGGATCATCGTCTCCTGTAGTCAGCCAAATCGGTTGGTGTGCATGAAACTCTTTTGGATCAAAAGCAGATCCATGGGGCAAAAATCCAAGTGTAGTATAGGTCCATAAACTACTATCAACTGATTTCAAACGCTCCGTACTATCCAAACACACAAGGGCTTTAAGCCCACTTTCAAAAACCTTCTCAAGAATTTTTGGTAAAGTTTTTTCTAAAGTTGTGGTCGTAAGTTCATAAAAAGTTACTTGCATGCTCTAAACTTTCATGAACTTAAAAGTATATCGACTGTGTTTTTATTCACATGGGCAATTCCAGCATTTAAAGTAAAACTCTTTTGACCTTTGGTTTGATTGACTAAAATCTCACCGCTACTAAGGACTGCCGACAAGGTTGCATGATGCGGACGGATTCCAATTTTGCCAAACATTCCCGGTAATGTAACTTCTATTGCTGTCCCTGAAAATATTTTTTCATCAACTGTACGTATCGATACTTTCATGATTTTACCAACTTAGGACCAAGATCTTGCCCACCTAATATATGTACGTGAAAATGAGGCACTTCTTGGTGACTATTATTTCCTGTATTTTCAATTAAACGATAGCCGTTTTCTTTCAAAGAAAGTAGCGTGATTGTTGTATCCACACCCTTCCAAAAGCAAACGACCCTCTCGGCTTCTGCATTAGATATGAAGTCATGAATATTTTTATACGGCCCCTTAGGAATAACCAAAGCATGCACAACCGCTTTTGGGGCAACGTCATAAAAACTCAGAAACCACTCATCTTCTGCAATTTTTTGGCATGGAATTTCATTGCGCAGAATTCGTGCAAAAATATTATTTTGGTCGTACATAAACTGCCTCGCTTTTGTATTCGAAGCTAACATCGAAATCTGCCATAGGCAATATTTTTATAAATTAAATGATCAATACAAAATTTCTGTTTTGAATACTTAGAAATTTCAAGATTTTTTGCGTTAATCCATTATTAAATCAATATTTATTATAATAATATTAAAATTTTTCTTGATTAATGTTAGTGAATGAAAATAGGGGTATTTTTGTGCGAAGTATTTTTTAAGACTATAGCACAATTGTTTACAGTTATTTACTGGGCTGATCTTCACGCGCCGTATGAAATTAGTACTATTGCCGGAAATGGCCAAGCAGGGTATTCAGGCGATGGGAGCCCAGCCACCGCGGCACAATTATCTTTCCCGAATGGAGTTTGCCTTGATAGTTTAGGTAATATTTTTATAGGCGATACGGGGAACTTTGCTGTCCGTTTTATACCAGCAGTCGACACAATTTTGAATTCAATACATTACACAGCCGGTAATATCTATACCATTGCTGGAAATGGCCAACCAGACTATTCAGGCGATGAGGGGCAAGCCACAAATGCAAATCTTTTTTATAGTTTTGATGTAAAAGCAGATAATTATAGTAATATATATATCGCAGATTCTTCATTTAAGCACGCTACCCATATTCGAAAGGTTAACCTGTCAACTGGAATTATCACCAGCGTTGCAGGAACCAGCCATGGGTATTCAGGCGATGGGGGCCCTGCCACCTCAGCACAATTATACTTATCCACTGGTATTGATCTTGATAGTACTGGAAATATTTACATAGCTGACAGTGGAAATAATCGTATTCGTTTCGTACCTGCAGCAAACACTATTTTAAATCAAACAAGCTATAGCGCAGGTAATATCTATACAATTGCCGGAAATGGAACAGCAGGATATTCAGGCGACGGAGGCATTGCAACCTCAGCAGAACTTAGTAGCCCAAATGGTATAAAAGCAGATGGTTCAGGTAATATATATTTTACTGACAACGGAAATAATTGTATTCGCAAAATTAACTTATCAACGGGCATTATCACTACTGTTGCCGGAAATGGACAACAAGGATATTCAGCAGATGGTACAGCTGCAAATTCAGCCCAATTTAGTAATCCATCTGGGATTTGGGTTGACCATTCAAACAATATATATTTTACTGATGCAAGTAATAATTTATTGCGGTTTATTCCTGCTACAACAAATGGACCTTATATAGCTGGAAATGTCTACACCATAGCCGGAAATGGTCAACAGGGATATTCAGGCGACGGTAGCATTGCAACAGCCGCTGAAATTAGTGGCCCGCAATTATTTTATATTGATAATAACGGAATTATTTATTTTACAGATACATACAATAATGTTGTTAGAAAACTTACCTACAGAAATGCAACAACAATAAGTAGCACCTCACCGACTCTGGCAAGATCTATAACGGCAGTTACCACTAGTGCGGCAAGTCAAGCAAGTGAAGCATCAGAAGAAAGTGGGTCTGAGAGTGAAGATTTTCATTTTTCTCATTCTCCTGATCGTATCAAACTAGGCATGGGAATAATATCTAGTGAACTGAGCAACTATCATGATGATTACAGTTTTACCATGCAACATTTAGAAAAAGTCCTAAGTTCCGCAAAAACTATTCAAAAACTGAATGATTCTGTAAGCATTTGGGGATCTGGGGTCTACACAAAAGAGAAACAGGGAGAAATGTACGGAAATCCAGGTTCATCAACTCGCCACTATGGAATGATGTTGGGAACTCATTATTACCACACCCCAAGTAAACAAATTTTTGGTGTGGCGGTTGACTTTGGTATGGGGGATTCCAAGCAAGAAAATGACACAAGAAATACTACGGTTAACAAAACCAAACAAGCAACAATATATTACAGCATTGCTTTTAAAGATGGGTGGAGAGCGAGCCTCCATGGTGCATTTATGGAAATAAATGGATGTCACCATAGACCATATGGCAGCAATGAAGGAATTGCCATTTCCTATAGCAGATCCTATGCAACCACCGAAACGGCTGAAATATCTTATCGGTATATTCTAAATCCAATGTTTAATTTAAAAGCAACCATTATAGGAACTCATGCCCGGACAAAACAACTCGCTTACAAGGAGGATAATGCAGGTAATTACAACATTTTCTATGATTCCGCATCACTAGAAGAAGGAAGCTTAAAACTTGGAATTAAAGGATATATCTATGCCAAGAAGAATGAAAAATTAACCTATGGGATTTATCCAGAAATTAATTATACAAGGTTTGTAAAGCCCGGAAAGATGCGCCAGCGCTCGACAACCATAGGCACTGGTGTGACATCGAGATCAACAATTGGAACACCAGGAAAAGATTTACTTGGCCTTGGCATTGGAGCTGGCTTTGTTGACAGTGAAAGCGGAACAAAAGTTCAAGTTGGTTATTCAGCAAGTTATCAGCAGTACAAACATAGCCAAGAAATTATGTTAAAAGCAGGCACAAAGTTTTAAGATGAGGACGATTTTATTGTGTGCATAAGCTTGTGGAAAAATACCAACAAGGCTACTGGATAAAAGCGGGGAAAATATGCCATGTGGACAGATAGATAGTTTTCAAACAAAAGCAAAAACTTATACACCAGTTTTAAACACACAAACAAAAAATATCCCCAAAATAGAAAAAATTTTAAATAGGCCCATTCAGCAAAGCTGAAAGACTATATACAAAAGGAAATTCTTGTGGATAAGATGTGGATAAGCATGGAGATAGGGTTTTGCACAGGCCCTACTACCTTCACTAAAACCCTTTAAATTAAATATATTATTTATAGTATGAAGCTTGTTAGAACCTTAAATGGTCATACCGAAAGAATCAAACCTATTTGGATAATGCGCCAAGCGGGAAGATATTTACCGGAATATCGTGCTCTAAGGGCAAAATCTAAAAATTTTATGGAATTTTGTTTGAGCAAAGATATGGTTTTCGAGGCAACGCTTCAGCCCATCCAACGCTTTGACTTTGATGCAGCAATTATTTTTAGTGATATTTTGGTTATTCCACACTTCTTGGGTCAATTTGTTGCTTTTCAGGAAGGGGTTGGACCTATTCTAGGAACTCCTGATTGGGAAAAAATTCTTGAGGGTTCTATCAGTGACGGTATTAATGTCGTTTATGAATCGATAGCACAGGTTAGGGAAAATCTTGATCCAGAAAAAGCCCTCATTGGTTTTGTGGGGTGTCCCTGGACGATAGCAACCTACATGATAAATCAAGGAAAAACCGATAATTTTTCAAGCCTGGTAAATTTTTGTAAAAGCTGGCCCCTATTTGACAAACTGATGGAGAAACTAACAATTATTATAGGGAAACATGCGGTTGCTCAAATTAAAGCTGGTGCCAATGTCATACAGCTATTCGAATCATGGGCATCAGCTGTACCAACAGAACTTCAAGAAGAATGGCTGTTTAAACCCGCCAAAACTATTGTTGAACACACCCAAAAATGCTGCCCTGGCACTAACGTAATATATTATGGTAAAGGAATCGTCCCCAATGCAACTAAGCCCTTAGGGTTGTCAAAAGTTGCTTTCGGAGTCAGCCAAGACATTCCTCTAGACCTTCTTGAAAGTCAAACCATGTGTTTACAGGGGAATCTTGATCCAGAAAAACTTTTGAATGGAAATTTCAAAAATGATGTTCAGAAAATTTTGGCATTTTCTAAAAACAGGCCATTTATAGTTAATCTTGGTCATGGCATACTACCTGGTACGCCGACTGAACATGTTAAACAATTTATTGATCTTGTTAGGCAGAGTGCATGAGTAAGCAAAAAATAGCCGTTATTCTAACGAATCTTGGGGGGCCTGATTCAATGGAGGCTGTTCAGCCTTTTTTGTTCAATTTATTTTATGACAAAGCTATTTTAAATTTACCCAATCCCCTTAGGTTTTTTTTAGCAAAACTTATATCAACCTTAAGGCACAAAAAGGCTGAGGGTATCTATGCATTAATGGGCGGCAAATCACCGATCTTAGAAAACACCCTTATTCAAGCGAAAGCCTTAAAAAAATCCCTAGAGGAAGATTTTGATGTTGTTGTTGTTCCGGCAATGCGGTACTGGCGCCCAAGAGCTGCTGATGTTTTAGGGGTTCTGGAGTCATTTCAGCCTTCTAAAATTATTTTGCTCCCCCTTTATCCCCAATTTTCAACAACGACGACCAAGTCATCTCTGGATGAATGGAAAAAAATAGCCCCAGAGTGGCAATCAAAAACTGTTAGGGAGTGTTGTTATTTTGTAGATCCCGATTTTATTTTGGCACACCAAGAACTCATAAGACCAATTTTGTATGAGGCAAGCAACCATGGTGCCCCCAGGATTCTCTTTTCTGCCCATGGCTTGCCCCAAAAGGTTGTCGACGGTGGGGATCCCTATCAGTGGCAGGTGGAGCAAACTGTTGCCGCTATTATGAGGGGTTTTGAGGGGGTGGATCATGTTGTTTGTTATCAAAGCAAAGTGGGGCCGCTTAAATGGATTGGTCCCAGCACCGAAGAGGAACTCGAAAGAGCATCAAAAGATTTAAGCCCCATAGTAATTGTGCCTGTGGCGTTTGTATCGGAGCATTCGGAAACTTTGGTTGAGCTTGATATTGACTATGCCCAAAAAACAAAAGAATGGGGGGCAACTTTTTATGGAAGAGTCCCTGCCCTTGGAAATAGCCCTTCTTATATTAAATGTTTAGAAAACGCTGTTAGACGGCTTATTAACGATCAACTCATCCTGGAATCAAGCTGCTCAGCTGACTTGTGTCGGTTGAGCCGAGGGGATTGTTGCCGGATTGCTGGGTTTGTGTAGCTTGCTGTTTTTCTTGTTGGGTAGCTCTTGCTAATAAATCTAAGAGAGATTTTGTCTCTGGTTGACTCGATTGAAGATCTGTTAATATTTGCGATAGGGTTTTGTTCTCCCATCCACCAACAAGCCTCAATAATGCAGGAGATGGACTATGGGGTTCTAGGGTCAGAAGAAAATCACCCAATTGACGAATCGCATTATACACACCAGCCCTGTCTTCAATAATTTTTGGTTTTGAATCTTTTTCTTTTTGATTTTTTAAGGGGTCTTCCTCAACCGTGCTTAAGCCAGGTGAACCTTGGATAGATTGGTTAACAGTATTTGTGGGTGCGACTTTTTGACACAACCTATACAAGCCCTTTATTTCGTTAAGGTGATTAACTAATTCATCAAAACTAGGCGACTCTTTTCCGATTTGTTCGTTAACAAATTCTTCTATGTCTTTTAGATTTTGTGTGCATGTCTCTAAAATAGCAACTTTTTTTTCTCCCTTTTCTTTACCAACTTCAGACAAGGCATTTCTAATTCTTTCCATAGAAACAAGACCATTTGATATGGCTTTCTGGAGAGCATTTGCTGCTTCCCCCCCCCTCTTGGCCATTTTTTCTAAATTGTCTACTTCATAACACTTCGCAAGATTGGGGGGCTGGCTAAAAAATGGCGAAAGTTCCTTAAAAGATTCCACAACGATTGCTTCTGAGGTTGATCTCAAAAATGCTTCAAGAATGTGTACTCTAAATTCTTGCTCTGGGTCATCTGTTTTTTGAGGATAACAGTCCTGCCAAAAAGATTTTATAAATTTTGCTAAAACCGATGTGTCTTTAGAGAATGTATCGATTCCATATAGTTTTAATCTAGCCTCTAAAAGCCAAGTTATAATTTGCAAATCTTTGGATTTTGTTACAAGAACATCAGTGCATAAACGCTCTACATCTTGCCAGTTTGCGTGTTTTAATTCTGCCTCCCAGCTTTGGCGAAGCATTCCATCATCTTCTTCCCGGCGGGCATCTCGGATGCTTACATAGATTGGATCGTAACGAAGCCAGTTCCCAACCCCATTATTTGAATCAAGGGGGCCCAATAAACTTTCTGGTAATGTTTTATATGTACCACTCTCTGTCATTTTTAATTTTCTTCTTCTTTTTTCTTTTTATCTTCTGGTTCTGGTTCATTACTATCTGGATTTGATTTTTTGGTGCTAAACATAGAAAAATCAGCTCCTTCAACCGTTCCTTCTGTTAAAACAGCTTTATTTTTTATTTCGGCAACGCTTACTGGTAATTCGGGTGCAAAAACAGGGAAGAGAGGCAACGTAATTAGTTTTGCTAGCCCTTTTTTGGGTGTCTCTCCTTGTATCCTTATAGCGTTGTAAACTGTTGTGTTTGTTTGATCAGTAAGCTGAATGTTGAACTTAAGAATATAAGGATTGGGATTGGAAACTTTTGAGAATGATCCTGCTGGTGCCATTCTATCGCGAATTAGCCATAAAAGAGCCCATTGGCTATCATAAACATATTCTGCTGTTGATCCCTCAACCTTTAGATTTGCTTGTGCTGAGTCTGAGATTGGTTTGGGAATGTTTTCGGCGTCAGGCCACTTAAATCCAACTGTTATTGGAGAACCATAAGACCAACTTCCTTCCGTCTTTTTATCATGCTTTTCAATAGTTGTCATCTCATCGGTTTTTACGTACCAATCAACAATTAAATTTCCTCCGGCCTCCCTATCTCTCGATGTCCTAAAATCAACCTTGATATTAAAGGTTGGCTTATCAACACTTGGATCTTTAAGGTATGAACCAAAGAGATCTCGGATATCTTCCATTGATAACATAAATTGAACCACTTGTTTCATTTCAGGCCCAAGCTGATAAAGCTGATCTAAAATTTCCTGAGTTGAATCTCCGCATTCTTTAAATAACTCAAAGAATTCCCTAATGTCTTCTGGGTTGGCTTCTCCTTTGTTTTTCTCAAGTCTTGCGCCGACAAAAGGAAATTTGCCTTTTAGGTTTTTATTGAAAAACGAAGCTAGCCGCTCATAATTCTTCGTTGATTCTTCTCTTTTTAAAACCTCTGCTCTAGATAATATCTTTGTTTTTATTTCTCTTAATATTTCGAGTAGATAGTCTCCTGAGACGTCTTCTATGCTTTTTAATTTAATTTTTTTAAGAAATTCTTTGTAATCAAGTGTATTGAGATCTTTGAGAATAAAATTTTCAAGTTGGGCTAGGGAGTTTGTTGGTTGTTTTTTGGTATAATTTTGAACTTCTTCAACTATTCTTATCCATTTTTCAATCAGGGTTTCATCTCTTGCATCTGCTCCGTCTAGAGCTGGATTTTTTAGAAGTTCAACAACAGGCTTGGCAAAATCATTAACGGTTGATACTAAAAGCTCTCTTTGAACTGTTGTGTAGTGTTTTAAATCAGCTATATCGCGAACTGCAAAAGCTTCAATAGATGCACCAGGCTTTCCATCCCACCAGTCAAAATTATTCTTTTTCATTTTATAAAGATCATGATGTTGTATGTAGATATCTATCTGCTTAAGTAGCCATTGGGACTGGTTGCACAGTAGATTACGAAGGTCAATATAGCCTTTACTTACATCATCTTGCTTTAGTATCTCTAGTAATTTGCCTAAGGTTTCTGTTACTGCTTTAAAGTCGTTTATTTGAGCGCGTAGATTGCGTTCTGCTCCTGTTCCAGGTTTTATTTCTTTTGGGGTATCAATGAACGTTTGTGCTTTACCCAAATTTCCAATTAGAATTTCCTGCAGATTGATTCTTGATGCTATTTTCAAGTTTTCCTGTATCGATAGAGGGTATTCAAGAAGACCTTTGGAAATAAATGCATCAAAATCTTTCATCATGTTGAGTGTCGCTTGCACTAACGTTGCATCCCAATAGATAATTTTTCCAGCGGGAATTGTGGTGACAAGAGTTTTTCCAGACGGGGTTCCCATAAAACTGAGCTTAAACAAAGCGGTCAAATGTTTTTCTAGGGTTATTATTCCATGCGATGGTGGAAGGGTTTTTTGGTTAATCCCCTGATCTGCTATAGACTCGTTAACACCTGATAAAAACTTTTTAAATCTATTAAATGCGATTGCTGTTTGATCAACAAGGTATTGGGTAACATCTCTGCCAAAAAGGGGAGACACATCAACGTGATCAAGGACTCTATCAAATTCTTTTCCAGGAGCAAAAATTTCCCCATCCATCCATGTCGAACCAAGTTCACCTAAAGAAGAGATTGTTACCGTTAGATCACCTACAGCAATACGCAGTTTGTTAAGATCTGGAAGATGTTTTTGGCTTTGGCCCTGCAACTGGTCTATTAGGGTTTGTATTCTTGAGGGAAGTGTTAATGGGTCATTCTTGGAAAACAATGCATTTAAAAAATTTTCGTAAAGAATTGATAACGTTTCTCTTGCCATTTGTTGATACGGCTTAAGGTCAATTAAAGGATAAGATGACTCATTTAAAAGCTTTCTAAAGTCTGCGTATTGCCCAACAAATGCTTCAGGTAAATGGGAGTTGAAAGTATACATTACCAAACTATCTAAATCTTTTGCATCAGGAGAACTTTTTAAATTGTTAAATTTAAAGAGCATATCATTCAGTTCGTATAATCCATCTATGTATTTTTTAAGAAGTATATATTCACTGCAATTTAATGGGTTAAGAAGTGCCGCCAGGGAAGTTGATCGATCGTTCGTAGTTGGTCTTAATTGTAATAATTCCCTTGCTTTCATGAGAAGATCTACATAAATAGTGCGAATCACTATTTGCTGATAGGCAATTTGAAGTCCCGCATGAAGATCTTTGTGCAAAGGGCTTGCCCAAGAAGCTGGAACGGCAATAGAAAAAAATTCAGTTTGCTGAAGTTCTTGCATCATTTCGAGAAGTTGTCTTGCGTAGGTATCAAATAGGGACGCGGTATGACTTGGTTCATCTATTCTTAGGGTTTGCATGTCTCTCAATAGGCTGCTCATCTTTGATAGCACGGGAAGAATGCGCTCTTTTTTGTCTATAAATGCGTCATAGGCATTAAACAATCCGTAAGTTCCCAACAATGTAAAACATATTGTTGTGTTACGAATAATGTTGACCCCACGGTTTAGAGATCTAATTGAACCGGTAAGGGGTTTTGCTATGCCTATTTCACTAAAAATTTTTGCTTGAAATAAATCTCCTAAGAATTCCAGAGAAACACTTGGATTATTGTGTGCCTGAAGAGATGTGTTAATTTCACTATCAGCCATCATAGCTAGATCAGTTTCTTGAATGCCGCTATTACCCGTGAAATATATTCCTCTTAAAATTGGCGCTTCATGGGTGACGCTTGCATGAAAGATGCGATTTAGGTAGCCGCTGAGGTTTTCTTGAATTGTTAATAGTTCTTTTGAAAAAACAAATAATCCATCAGCATTATTTGGATCTATTTCGCAGCTTAAAAGTTCTGTTCGTAGTCCATCAATTTGTTCGTCAAAGTAGTGAAATGCCTCCTCCATCCAATCAGTTGAGTAGATATATTGCAGATTATAGGGACTTGACCATCCTAATATATTTCTTCGGTTTTTTTGGGCTAGTTCTTGCGTAAAGCTTTGAAACCCTGGTATTAGGTCACAAAAAGTGATAACCACATAAATAGGTAAACGCATGCGTAAGCTTGTTTGAGCTCTGCTAAGGGTATGTAGCATTGCATTGGCTCGAACTTGCAGGGCATCTGGAGTTAATCGATCCTTTCCGTAGAGATCTTTGGCATTTATACATAACACAATTCCATTTATCGGTCTGGTAGCTCTGTATCTTGCTAACAAAATTAGAAGATTTCGCCATGTAATAGTGTCTGTCTCATTTTCAGAATTGTTTAGAAATAATCTGCCAGCCACATCAATTAATACGCCTCTACTGAAAAATTTCCATCGGATGCAGGGATTGGGCTCATGTGAGCTAAAATCTGGACTTCCGTGAGGTTCATGTAATCCGGTTTGGTTTGCAACCGTTGATTTACCTGAATCTTTCGCTCCCAATACAAGATACCAAGGGAGTTTGTAGACAGCATTTTCCCCAAAATTTTTTTTTAAATATTCGAGACCCTTTAGAAAAATTTGGCTAATAGAATTAACTTGAATCCAGCCCTGTTCAACTAAAAAAGAGCTAATCATTCCGCCTAGAGGGGGAAGAGAAAATTTTCTTTTCAGAAAAGATTTTTTTGCATTTGGGGGGACATTTTTATCTTTTTTAACGCTAATATTAATAATGATGATACATATCAACATTACCAAAAGGCCAAAAAATAATAGCAAAAAGATCAGGCTAGCTAAGCTATTAGTTTGCTCTTGAAAAAACTGAATAAAATGTGGAACCTTTGGGGGCACTTAAACCACCGGACCTTGCTTTGCTAGATGGAAAATACTCTGCAAAACTTGATGCAGATCTGCTGATATAATTGTCCATATACCATAGCTTACGAATAAATAGATAAGAAATGCGGTGAATGCAGTTATAGACCAAGAACGTAAATCTGGAAGTCCTTTGGTGGGCGCCTCAGTAAAAATAAATTTTAAAGAATCATCCAGTATATAATCTCTACTTCCTTGAGTAAGATTTGCAGAGCGATGATAAATAAAGCTAAAAAGTTGTTGTTTGTAAGATAAAATTTGCGAGATTCCCAAACTACGAAATCGCCCTTGAAATCCAAGAGAAAGGGTTAAAAGGTATACCCTCGCAAGCTCTCGTTGTAGGGGGTCATTTTTTTTAAAAAGGTTATCTATTTGTGAAAAAATTCGTTCTCCTGCAACCTGAGTTTGGAATATTTTTGTTTCAAGACAATTTTGGCGCCAATAGTCACTACCATGCCAATGAATATTAATCATGACCTCATCAGCTAGTGTAACGAATACATATTGTGCTTCTTGAATAAACAAAGAACTAGGTCCAACGGCTGAACGATGGAATCTTTCCTTTTGCTTATCAAAAAATGTGGTTAGGCGTTCTTGTAGGGCCAATGCAGGCCCAGATACAGTAATGATCTTTGAATCATCAGAATCATCTTCATTTGCTGTGAGAGGAGCCGGTACGCTTTTTAGCGCCATTTCTTTTATGCGCAAAAGTTCATAGTAAAAAATGTCAAATTCTTCACTTATGGCACCATGATGGGAAAGCGCAATTTTTTTCATGGAGATTCATTCTGTTGGATAAATAACGTTATATCCAAGGGGCGCTTTTCTGGAATATCGCCAGGATTAAAAATATTAATATTTTGTCTAGCTTTGATGAATTCATCTGTTTTTTTGATGCAAAAAATTATTGTTCCCGTATTGGGAATGAGATCATCAAGATCTCCATCCTGAACCAAAGTTCTAGTGGCACCAGAAATTCTTCTGGTTGTTACAACATCAATTTTTTCATCTGAGCTAATTATTGCTTCTTGTACCCATTCATACATTTGATTTTCGGTCATGCCTGGAGGTGATCTAAAACCAATATATAGATCATCGTTAGCGTATGAAGGTAAAAGATGAATATAAAATAAACGATCCTGTTGATGGAATGGAATACTAAGGTAACGCTGCTGCACACTAGATATTGTTTTTTCAAAAATGTTTAAAAAATATCCAATGCTGCTTCCTGGGTCAAATGGATCATAGGTTGGAAGCGTTCCTGGAATTTGTGTTATTTGCATAGGCAAAATATTAGAAGCGACATTTATTAGATGATCAAAAAGTCTTTCTGGATGTAGTCTTTCTAAGCCCAATAATGGTTCTAGGATGCAAAGCGATGATATTAAAGGTCTTAAGGTGGCTTGGCTGTCACGTAAAATTGCGGCAGACGAAGTCTGTCCTGCTTTATTAATTAAATAAGATGCTTTTTGCCGTAAATTTAAAACAATTTCTGCTAAACGCTTAATAATGGGGTGCCCTGACGGTATCGATAAAGATGCTGGAAGAAAGGGCTGTATCAAAAATTTTTGACCATCAAATATAAGTTTTAAAATCGGGAATCCAACACATTCGGTTGGGACTACATCTGGGTTTAAAAATAATTTTGGCCTCAAAATCGGGAGTGTGATGATGTTATCACCGCTATTTTCATCGACAATATTATTGTATTCCACTGAATCGTAGCGCTTTTTATTGTCAGTTGTTTGGTGCAGACATAAACAAATAGTTGTTTCCGTTGCACTTTTTAACCCCAGATCATTTAAATTGAATCTTAAATTAATTGGCTGGTTTTCTGTGAGTTTGCTATCTCGGTTGTGAAGAACGGTTGTTCCATCAGGCAAAATCGCCACAAGTTCTGAAATTTCTACAATATTTTGGCTTAAAAGACTTTTATCAATATCTAATTCTAAAACGCCCCATCCAGTATAAGCGCTACTTAAGGCAGACGCATAAAGTAATTGTTCAAGCCGCAGTTCAGTGTATTGAAAATGCTGAGGGCTTAAAAGCATTCCTTCGTGCCACTGGACTTTGTATACATTTGTAAGCGATGTCAAAGACATGAAATTTTAGTCAGAATATTTTAATAAAAGTATGGGAATTTTTATGACTAAAGGCAAGATCCCTTGTAAATCCTCAGCCTAAGGTATTTCATCTTCTAATTGAAATAATTTTTCTAAGGATAAATTTCAAAGTACTCAAAAATATAATTAAAAAGTAATTTTTATTTGGTGTTTTCGACAGCACTAAGATTAACTTTTAGGTATGGCTTTAGATATTTACCTGTATAGCTTCTTTCGATGGAGGTTATTTCTTCTGGAGTACCAGTTGCAATAATCTCACCTCCTCCATCACCTCCTTCTGGACCCATATCAATAATCCAATCTGCTGTTTTAATAACTTCAAGATTATGCTCAATGACCAGGACAGTGTTTCCCTGATCAACCAAATGATGAAGAACTTCAAGTAACTTTCTTACATCTTCGAAATGTAGGCCGGTTGTCGGTTCATCAAGAATATAAAGGGTTTTTCCTGTTGCGCGCCTTGATAACTCTTTAGCAAGTTTAACGCGCTGCGCTTCACCCCCTGATAAGGTTGTAGCTTGTTGTCCTACTTTTATATAACCAAGCCCTACTTGTTTTAGTGCCCGAAGCTTATCAGCTACAGCTGTATTATTTTCAAAAAAATCAACTGCTTCTTGGACGGTCATATCTAAAACATCAGCAATACTTTTACTTTTATAGACAACCTCTAATGTTTCTCTATTGTAGCGTTTACCATGGCATTGATCACATTCTACATAGACGTCTGGTAGGAAATGCATTTCAATTTTGACCACCCCATCACCTTGGCATGCTTCACAGCGCCCTCCTTTTACATTGAAGGAGAATCTACCAGCCGAGTACCCTCTTGCTTTGGCTTCCGGCATACCTGCGAACCACTCACGGATGGGCGTAAAGCACCCAACATAGGTTGCGGGGTTTGAGCGAGGCGTTCGCCCTATAGGTGATTGATCAATATCGATAACCTTATCAATATGCTCAGCTCCCTCAAGCGTTTTGTAAATTCCAGGAAGATCTCGTCCATAGTTAAATTGACGATTAAGTGCCTTGTATAGTGTTTCTATAACAAGGGTTGATTTGCCTCCACCTGACACGCCTGTGACACACGTAAATGTTCCAAGGGGAAATATTGCATCAACATGTTTTAAGTTATTTGTTTTAGCACCGCATAACTTCAAAAACTTGTCTAGGTGGCCAGAGCGCCGTGTTTCTGGGATGGGAATTGCTTTGGTTCCACTTAAATATTGTCCTGTTAAACTTTCGGGACATGCCATAATATTTTGAGGTGTACCTTTAGAAATAATTTCACCCCCGTGTACCCCTGCTGCTGGCCCCATATCAATTACATAGTCAGCAGTGCGTATTGCATCTTCATCATGCTCAACAACAACGACCGTATTTCCCAAATCACGTAAATTGCGCAAGGATTCAAGTAGGCGATCATTATCTCGCTGGTGAAGACCAATTGATGGCTCATCAAGAACATATAATACACCAGTAAGTCCTGAACCCACTTGCGAAGCCAGACGAATTCGCTGGCTTTCTCCCCCCGATAGAGTGCCTGCTCCGCGCGATAACGTTAAATAATCGAGACCCACATCAACTAAGAATTTAAGGCGGTTTCGAATTTCCTTGAGAATCTTATCAGCGATATTTTGCTGTTTTTTTGTAAGGGTAATCGACTCGAACCATACCAACGCTTTTTTTATTGAAAATCCACATACTTCTCCGATGTGTAATTTATCAATCTTTACGCATAGAGCTTCTTCCTTCAGTCGATACCCTTTGCAGTGATGACACGGGGTTTCATTTTGAAAACGTCTTAAAAATTCTCTCGTCCAATCACTTTCGGTTTCCAGCCATCGGCGTTTTAAATTTGGAATAACCCCTTCAAATGGTTTTTTTGAAATGTATTTACGTACGCCGTCATTATAAACAATAGGGATGACTTCTTGACCCGAGCCATAGAGAATTATTTTTTTTAAATTTTCAGATAACTCTTTAAACGGAACGTTAGTACTTTCATTAAAATAATGTGCTACCCCATCTAGAACTTGTGCGTAATATTCAGATGTTATTTGGCCGCGTTTACCATTTGACACGTTTTCTTGGGCTGTCCAAGGAGCTATAGCGCCTTCTCTTAGGCTTAAATCTTCATTGGCAACAACAACTTTTTCATCAAAAATAACTTCAATTCCCAGGCCATCGCATGTTGAGCATGCACCTTGAGGACTATTAAAAGAAAATAAACGCGGTTCAATTTCTTCAAGGGTAAATCCAGATGCTGGACAAGCAAATTTCGATGAAAAGGTTATGATTTCTTGTGTATCTGCATTTTGAACCCACAAAAGACCATCACTTAGCTTTAATCCAGTTTCAATTGAATCTGCCAGGCGTGTTTTAATTTCATCTGGATCGTTAATAGCCAGCCTATCAACAACAACAGCTATAGTGTGTTTAACTTTTTTATTGAGTGTTGGTACTTCTTCTATAAGACATATTTTTCCGTCGATATAGACGCGTTGAAAACCCTTTTTCTGAAGATCTATAATATCTTTTTTATACTCCCCTTTGCGATCACGAACAATTGGAGCGAGGAGCAAAATTTTCGTCTTAACAGGAAAATCTATAATCCGATCAACCATTTGACTTATTGTCTGCGCTTCTATGGGAAGCCCTGTTGAAGGTGAATGTGGTACACCAATGCGGGCAAATAGTAGCCTCAGATAATCATATAACTCTGTTACCGTTCCAACAGTAGAGCGTGGGTTTTTTGAGGTGGTTTTTTGTTCAATAGATATGGCTGGGCTTAGACCTTCTATTGAATCAACATCCGGTTTTTGCATTAGCTGTAGAAACTGACGCGCATAGGTGGAGAGACTTTCAACGTAGCGTCTTTGCCCCTCAGCGTATAACGTATCAAATGCAAGTGATGATTTACCTGATCCACTAAGACCAGTAATAACAACAAGCTTATTTCGAGGTATATCTACATTTATACTCTTTAGGTTGTGTTCACGCGCACCGCGTATCCGAATTTTATCTTGCATGACTTATTAACCTAAAATATTAATAAAAAGTATTAATTTTCTATTTTCAGCACAATTGGAGTGCAACTAGCAAACTGCTAGTTAAGCTATTACACAATTACTTTATATGCAAGTTTTTACTCTTGATTGTCCAAAATGTTTTCATTGACCAATGGCTTATTTTTTTTTATTGTAGTGTCACTCTGTGGAAGGGTGGCCGAGTGGTTAAAGGCAGCAGACTGTAAATCTGCCGACGGATGTCTACGTAGGTTCGAACCCTACCCCTTCCACCATTTTACCGCTGAAGCCGTTCTAGCAGAATATCGAGTTGGGTTAATTTCTGAAATACGATGGTCAATGAGCCCCCTTCTCCTTTTAAGCTAAGATTTACTCTCATGTTCAGGTTTTCAGCGAGTTGATCGGTAATCAGTTGAATGTCTGTATCCATCGGCCCGACGAATTGTTTCCCTGACTTTGCTGATTTGTTAAAACTATTTTCTTTTTTATTTTTTACCAGTTGTTCTGTATCACGAACATTAAGTTTTTCCTCAAGAATTTTGTTAACTATCTCAGTCGGATTTTCGGCTGTCAAAACGGCCCTTGCATGACCAGCACTTAGTTTGTTTTCACGTATCAAATTTTTTATATTTTGATCAACTGCGCTGAGCCTGATCATGTTTGCTACGTAGCTTCTACTTTTTCCAATACTGCCAGCTATCTGTTCTTGAGTTAAATTAAACTCTTCCTGCAATCTTTTTATAGCCTCAGCTTCTTCAATAGGATTGAGATCATGGCGTTGAAGATTTTCTATTAAACCTATTTCAAGTGCTTCTTGGTCGTTACAAGAAATTACGACAACAGGAACATCTCCTAATCCCGCCTCCTTTGCTGCCCTCCAGCGTCTCTCGCCGGCTATAATTTCAAATTGTTCAGCGTTAATTTTTCTGACCAACAGAGGTTGCAGTATGCCTTTTCGTTGTATTGATTGCACTAGGTCAGAAAGATTTTCCTCGCTAAATTCTTGCCTTGGCTGATTTTTTCCTGGCTGAATTAATTTAATATTAATCTTTAGACTGCTTTGTTGAGCATGTGGAATATTTACTTCGCCCAGAAGAGCTGCTAATCCCTTTCCAAGGGAGGGTCTGTTTATAGTGTTCATTATGTGGCCTCTGAAATATTTATTCGTTGAAGAAGTTCTTTTGTTGCATCCATATACGAAATTGAGCCACTACTTTTTACATCGTAAAGTATTATGGGTTTGCCATGAGATGGGGCCTCTGCAATTTTCACGTTCCTTGGTATTACAGTTGAAAATACAATTTGTTGAAAGTGATATCTTATATCATTAGCTATTTGCTGATTAAGGCTACTTCTTTTGTCATACATAGTAAGAAGAATTCCTAATAATTTCAGTCCTGGGTTTAATCCACCTTGAATTCTTTGAATAATTTGACTTATGTGACTAATTCCTTCAAGGGCATAATACTCGCACTGCATGGGGATAACGATGTGTGTACTTGCTGTCATCGCGTTAACAGTTAAAAGTCCTAACGATGGTGGACAGTCAAGTAATATAAAATCATAGTGGTGTATAATTTGTTGAAGTTTCTTTTTAAGTACAAACTCTCTATTGTTGAAGGAAAAAAGCTCTACATCAGCTGCTGCAAGTTCCATATTTGAACTAATTAAATCTAAATTGGGTATGTAGGTTTTTTGTATTGGCTTTTCAAAATCATTAATTATCCATTGATATGTCCCCGCTCTTTTTTTATCGCCGTTTATCCCCGATGTGCTATTTCCTTGAGGATCAAAATCTATCAAAAGCGTTTTAAATTGAGAAGCGGCAATAATTGTAGCCATGTTAAGAGCTGTCGTAGTTTTGCCTACGCCACCTTTCTGGTTTCCAAACATGATTATTTTAGCCGTCATTTTTTTTTAAACTCCATATTTTAATAATACAACCTGTTTCACTAGTTTCGCTTTTAAAAATTTCACTCTCAAAATTCCAATTTTCTTTCGCATGCTTTATTTCTTCATGGATTTTCTGACCTTTTAAAAACAAGCCTGTTGGACTTTCTGTTTCACGTGAAACAAAATACATCGCCTCTAAAAGTTTATTTAAAACAGCATAAGCTCTACTCGTTATGATTGTTGCATTTTTAACTCTCAGTTCTTCCCAGCGTTCATTGTGTACCGTTACATTAACATGATAGAGGTTCTTAATATGTTTTAAAAATACCACTTTCTTCGTAACTGGTTCTACTAAACGTACCTTCTTCGCGCCATCAATTGCTAGAATCATGCCAGGAAATCCTGCTCCAGAACCTATATCTACAATATTATCTTCCTTATAATTGATATGTTTTTTAAGTTGTAAGCTGTCTATAATGTGCCTGTTGAGTATATCTGGTATGGTTTTGCCTTGTACCAGATTGATACTTTTATTCCATTTCTCAAGCTCTGCTAAGTAGATAGCAAATTTTTCTTTGTTCATTTCTTTTACTTATAAATTTTCTTTAATTTTATGAACCAATGGATACTTTGTCTACAGAATATTTTTTGCCACAAGATTCGCATCGAATGTGCAAATCTTCGTCCATGTTTGACTTATTCTCCGACTGAATTCTTTTAAGAATGTCTACTATACGCTCGTAACTACAAGTACACTTGAAAGATAAAGATGTTTCACGTGAAACAACAGGATTTAGTTGATTAAAAACTAGATTTAATAAATGTTCCATTGCTGGACCTGAACTTAACAATTCATGATCTTTTAAGGTAGCTGCAAGGCAAGAAAGGTGGTGCCATGTGTCATTTTCAAATTCAAACAAATTAGAACCAGGGGATTCAGGCGTTGCTTGCAGTAAAAGAGCTGCACTTTCGGTAGCTTTAAAGGAGCTTTTACTAAATAGCAAAATAATTGTAGGAATTTGCTGCGACTGAATAAAGTAATGTTGAATACAATCTTGTAAATTTGCTGCACTAAGTTCAATTATTGTTTGATATGAATGATTGGAAAATTCTATTGTAAAAACAAGCTTACCGTTTTGACCAAATAGCTTAGGGATGGATAACGTATCTGTAGCATTACTGTCCAAAGTATCCTGCGCTAACGTAGCGCAGCATCTAAAAAATTTAGAATCCTGCGAATTAACCAGCGCAAGTTTTAAAGGAGATGTACCAGTTAACTGCATGGTAGTTTTTGAATCTGATTTAATGTCTGCGCTAAAACAATGTGATATAGCTGCCATCTCAGCTAGAAGTTGATTTACCCTTAAGGGATAATTATGCATTTTTAATGCATCTGTGATAGAGGTACTTAAGCGACAAAAATGCCCTTTAAAGGCTCCTTCCTGCAAGTGAAAAGATAGGCATTTATCCGAGCTGGTCATTTATGTTTCTGACTGAAATTTTCTTATAATGTATCAAATACAAAATGCAAAATCTATATATCCAACAAGTAATTTGTATGCATTAACTTTTGATTTTAGGATTTTTAAAGGCAATCTTCCTGGAAACTACTCTAAAAATCACTGCAAAATCTGAAATTTTTTAAAGATTAAGAAGTTCTGTTGTCTTCAATTTTGCGTTTAACATTCCCACTATAAAGCTGTCGTGGTCTTCCTATTTTTTGACCTGGGTCAGCTATCATTTCATTCCATTGGGCAACCCAGCCAATTGTTCTAGCTACAGAAAAGATTACTGTAAACATTGATGGGGGTATGCCTAATGCTCTAAAAATTATACCTGAGTAAAAATCAACATTTGGGTAAAGCTTTTTTTCAATAAAATAAGGATCCTTTATGGCAAATTCCTCAAGCTCCAACGCGATCTCTAATAATGGATCATCAATTTTTAAATGTTTGAAAACATCATGACATGCTTTTCGCATGATTCGTGCCCGGGGATCATAGTTTTTGTAAACCCTATGACCAAATCCCATCAATCTGAATGAATCATTTTTATTTTTCGCGCGCTCTATAAATTCTGAAATGTTTGCTTTAGTACCAATCTGCTTAAGCATATTAATAACAGCTTCATTTGCTCCACCGTGGGCGGGTCCCCATAATGCTGCTATACCAGAGGCAATACACGCAAAAGGATTAGCCTGACTCGATCCTGCAAGTCTAACTGTCGATGTTGATGCATTTTGCTCGTGGTCAGCGTGCAGAATAAAAATTATATCCATGGCTTTGGCAATAACAGGATTAATTTGATAGGTTTCCGATGGTATTGCAAACATCATTTTTAAAAAATTTTGGGCGTATGTTAAACCATTTTGAGGATATGGGAGAGGTCGCCCCCTTGAATAGTTAAATGCCATTGCGGCAATAGTTGGCATCTTTGCTATAAGGCGATGAGATGCAACTTCTCTCTGGGCGGGATCGTAAATATCCAAACTATCGTGATAAAAAGCTGATAGGGCACCGACAACGCCTACCATGATTGCCATAGGATGTGCGTCTCGACGAAATCCTTGGTAAAATGATCGCAGTTGCTCATGCACTAAGGTATGATGTGATATTGATTGCTCAAAAGATTCTTTTTGGCTGAAATTTGGTAATTCGCCATACATCAACAAAAAAGCAACTTCAAGAAAATCACATTTTTCCACTAAATCTTCAATTGGATAGCCGCGGTATAATAAGACGCCTTTATCACCATCAATATAGGTGATGTTTGAGAAACAGCTAGCCGTTGAAGTAAATCCAGGATCAAAACTAAATAAGCCTGTTTCCTGATATAGATTTCGAATGTCTACAACATCAGGTCCGCATGTACCTTCAATTATGGGCAGCTCAACTGTTTTGCCATCAATGGTAAATTTTGCAAAGCGTTTCATATTTTTTTGAAAATAGTTATCTAAGGAAATTCTAGCCTATAAATCTTAATAATTCCTTGATGAAATTGAAATGCGATTAGAAAATGTATAAAACTTAAGCAGGAAAAGAAATGGCATTAATAGGACAACACAATTAAGCAGGCTAATAATTGAAGAAATTTGTAAATTTTTATTTTAATCTGCGTTAAAAGTAATTTAAATAATTTATCTGGCTCGGATCAATTTATTGACTGAGCCAGATAAAGCTAAAATCTTTTTAGTCTTGGTTAACAGCTTTCATACTAAGCTTAATTTTGCCGCGGTCATCAAAACCAAGCACTTTTACTTGAACAACATCGCCAACTTTAACAATGTCCTCTGTTTTATTAACACGTGTTGGCGCAAGCTCACTGATATGCACTAGGCCATCGCGCCCGCCCATAAAGTTAACAAAGGCCCCGAATTCGGCAGTTTTTACAACCTTACCCTCATAGATACGACCTACCTCTGGATCGCAAGCGATAGTTTGAATCATTTTAACTGCTGCATCCATCGCTTCTTGGGTAACGCCTGCCACGGTGACTTGACCATCGTCTTCAATATCAACTTTAGCGCCTGTTGTTTCACAAATTTCACGGATGACCTTACCGCCAGAGCCAATAACTTCACGAATCTTTGATGGGTTAATTTTAAAGGTTGTCATTTTTGGCGCATAGGCACTTAGCTGTCCACGTGAATATTCTAAAGCCTTAGACATCTCACCCAAAATATGCAGACGGCCTTTTTGTGCTTGATTCAGTGCTTCTTTCATTATACCAGGGGTTATGCTGGTGATTTTAATGTCCATCTGTAGAGCTGTAATACCATCAGTTGTTCCAGCAACTTTGAAGTCCATATCCCCAAGGTGATCTTCATCTCCCAGAATATCGCTAAGGACGGCATATTTCTTACCTTCTTTAACAAGCCCCATCGCAATACCTGCTATAGGTTTAGTAAGAGGCGTACCAGCATCCATTAAAGCGAGCGATGTACCACATACTGTTGCCATGGATGAAGATCCATTAGATTCTGTGATTTCAGAAACGACTCGGACTGTATAGGAAAACTGTTCTTTTGATGGCAATAAAGGATTTATTGCTCTCCATGCTAATTTACCGTGACCAATTTCACGGCGTCCAGTTCCACCTAAACGGCCAACTTCTCCGACAGAGTAAGGTGGAAAGTTGTAATGTAGCATAAAGCGTTCTTTGTATTCCCCCTCTAGGGCATCAATCATCTGCTCATCCTGGCCTGTTCCAAGGGTTGCCACGACAAGAGCCTGAGTTTCTCCACGCGTGAATAAGGCACTTCCATGCGCTCTAGGCAAAATACCAACTTCTGCAACGATTGGGCGAACCTGGTCCAGAGAACGACCATCTAACCGTTTAGCAGAATCTAAAATATCGCCACGCAGTACTGATGATTGCAATGATTTAAACGCATGATCAACAAGTTTTGGATGGCTTTCAACGAAATCAGTAAGTTCCTCTTTGACTTTTTGCTTTGCAGCATCAATTGCAGTGTAACGATCTTGTTTTTCTTTGATACTATATGCTTTTCTAAGATCTTTCTCAGCTATTTTTGCAATTTTCTTGGAAATTTCTGCAGTGACTGGGTCAGCTTTTGGCATTTCCCAAGGAGTCTTTCCAGCTTTTTTCACAAGTTTTTCGATAGCTTTTAGAACGGGTAGAAACCCATCGTGCCCAAATTCAACAGCCTTTAGCATTACATCTTCTGGTAATTCTTTTGCTTCTGATTCAACCATCAGCACGCCTTCTTTAGTGCCCGCGACAACTAGGTCGAGCGCTGAGGATTTTATGACATCAAAAGTTGGGTTGAGAACAAGCTCACCATCAATATAACCAACCCTTGAGGCTCCTACAGGTCCACTAAAAGGAACACCAGAAATTGCAAGAGCAGCGGACGCGCCTACCAATGCTGTAATATCTGTATCATTTTCAAAGTCATATGCCAAAACCGTACAAATTATTTGTACTTCATTGTGGAAACCTTCTGGAAACAAAGGACGAATCGGTCTGTCGATAAGTCTTGATTTAAGGGTTTCAGAGTCAGCAGGCCTTCCTTCACGACGCATAAAGCCGCCAGGTATTTTACCCACAGCGAACGTTTTTTCTTGGTAATGTACGCTTAAAGGGAAAAAATCAATATCGGGCTTAGCTTCTTTTTGAGCGACAACCGTACATAATACTGTTGTTCCGCCATAGGTTACCATAACGGCACCATCTGCCTGACGGGCAACTTTCCCAGTTTCTAAAACCAGTTTTCGTCCGGCCCATTCAATTTCTTCGCGTACTATATTAAACATAAAATTCCTTAATAGGTTAAAATGTAAAAATGGAAGAGTACGTAGGCACTCTTCCATTGTGTATTAGAAAGCAATAATAAGTATTAGCTTTTAACACAAAAACTTAACGACGGATATTCAAACGTTGAATCAATGTCTGATACCTTGCTTCACCAACACGCTTTAGGTAATCAAGCAAACGACGACGTTGACCAACAAGCATTAACAAACCACGACGTGAGTGCAGGTCGTGTTTGTGTTCTTGCATATGATCAGAAAGATTTCTAATACGCTCTGTAATGATTGCAATTTGTACCTCTGGTGAACCGGTATCACCTTCTTTGGTGGCAAACTCTTTAATAACTTCTTGCTTACGCTCTGGACTAATCGACATCGGATATTCCTTTATCTCTAAATGTTAAACACACGATCCGGATAAAATAGATTATCTGTTACATGACCAAGGGCAATAAGTTTGTTATCGCACCACGCTGAAATTCTCGTAACAGTGTTATGAGGTACCTCAACCATTTGACCATGCTGGATCTTAACTGCCTCTTGTAGCGATACAGATACTGCCGGGATGTCGTCCAGAACAGATCCAATCGGCAACAAAACGCGAACAAGTGAAGTATCGCGCATTTCCAATATATTTTCCAGTGAAATCGCATTTTCAAGTTTAAATGGGCCAACACATATTCTTTGGAGCATGACCAAGTGACCTACTGTGCCAAGATGAATAGCTATATCCCTTCCTAGGGAACGAACATAGGTTCCGGTTCCGCAATGCACAGAAAAAGTAGCCATATCACCTCTATAATCTTCAAGTGAAAGATCATAAATTTTCACCTGGCGCTTCGGCATTTCTATTGTTTCGCCAGCGCGGGCCCTTGCATAGGCAGCCTTACCATTTATTTTAATGGCCGAATAAACTGATGGGGTTTGCGTTATTACGCCGGTGAATAAGGGAAGGGCTATTTTTAGATCTTCAAGCCTAGGCTTGATAACCGATGTTGCAATGACTTCTCCTTCAGTATCATCAGTACTCGTCTGGCTACCAAATTTGAGGGTGAATCGATAGGATTTAGGACGGTTCATTAGATAGGGCATGGTTTTTGTGGCCTCTCCTAAAGCAAGAGGCAACACACCACTTGCAAACGGGTCTAGAGTTCCTGCATGCCCGATTTTTTTTTGGCTAAATAGGCGTTTTAATGGTCCGCCGGCGCGAGTAGATGACATCCCCTCCGGCTTGTTAAGAATCAGCCATCCATGATTCATCTGTTATAACTTGTAATAGGCAACGCATTCAGGCGTTGTAACTTCTAAGTTCAAGTGGTCTCCCTTTACGCATCGTCCTGTTGATCCATGGGCATCTTTTATAATTAGCTGCCCCTGATTAGGATTTGTTGCATTATTTCCATGATCAATTTTATTTTTCAGTGATTGTGCCTGTTTTGGTGTCAGTAGTCCAGCCCCACCTTCTTTTGCAAGCATCAGCCAATTGCCGTGCATTTCTGCTGATGGTTCAAAGGCTATTGTATACCTGCCACCTAGTTTTGAACTAGGTGCCGTGTCTGAACTAATAATCGAGGCTTTATTTAAGTGTTTCCAAAATAAATCAACCTCTTTCCCAGTGATTTGGCCATTACCATCTCCTGATTCAGTGCTGCCGAAATGTTCTGAAGCTTTTGGATCATCCCCTGGAAGGGCCTGGTAAGTATCCTGGTACATTCCAACTGATAGGGCGTAGTGTTGAAAATCTTGCACAACAGAGCGAATTTTTGCACTTTCTAAAAGTTCTTGACCCTTAAAAACTGCCCCGGCGATGATACCAATCACCACTAAAACAATAGACATTTCAATAAGAGAAAATGCGGCAAGATTTTTATCAACAGGAAGCGTTTTTATAGTCATAAAATTAGTTAAAAAAATTACATTAAATTTAGTATAAAAGTTTTTTAAACCAACGCACGGATTTTTTTTGTTGGGTAATTTAATTGACTGAATTCCATAGAGGAAATACTAGTTAATCTATAGGATTCAAATTTTTTATTTTATCGTTTAATTTCTCATCTTCTCTCTCTTTTTCATTTTTGCTTCGTTTCTTTTCGTTTCGTTCTCGCTTTAGTGGTGCCGTACAATCAACTACAAATGCTTCGAAGAGCAAAGGCATAAAGCCTTAGGCACAAAGGCCGCTGTTGCAATAGAACCTTGTGAA
>CAIQTY010000014.1 GCA_903874955.1 uncultured Alphaproteobacteria bacterium
TCAACGGTTTCAATCAAGCCATCATCGCAGGGGCAGCACCCCATTGAGAAAGCTTTTAATCAAATGGGGATGGCAGCCGAATATCTTCTTAAAAACAATATCGTTCTTAGGGTCAAGAAAGCGTGATGCGGTTAATGCCATTAGCTTCTCTGATTGACTTTAACATAGCATAGATTATACCAAAAACGCTACTTTTGCATGGGGCTTTGTGCAGTTATGTGAACATTCCACCTGACTTACTCTTACTCCATGCTTATTTTCTTTTTATGGATAAAGCATCATTTATGACTGTGTTTCTAAGAACTGTTAATAGCTGTGCATTTTACTTGCAAATCCTGCAACGAATGGTTAGATATAATACAAGTCCCCATCGTCTAGAGGCCTAGGACATCGCCCTCTCAAGGCGGCAACACGGGTTCGAATCCCGTTGGGGACGCCAAAAATGGAGTAGCTGATTACTAGATAACCTCGGTAATCAACTTGTTTTCATTTCTATTTACAACACCCGGGGTTTCAGCTAAAAAAATACCATGCGTATTCTCCACCATTATCCATTGTGCCCCTATTCTCGAAAGGTGCGTTTTTGCCTTGCAGAGAAAAAGTTAGATTTTTTGCAAGAAGTTGAAAATTTTTGGGAAAAAAAGCCAAAACTAACAAATTTAAATCCTTTAGGCTACGTACCGGTCTTAGTTGACTTAAATGGATCAATTCTTGCTGATAGTACGGCTATTGCCGAATATTTAGAAGAAGCGTACCCTGACCGAAAATTATATCCTGAGGATTTACTTGGTCGGGCAGAGACTCGAAGGCTCATGGTATGGTTTGATACTAGATTTGCCCAAGATGTAAGTCTCGTTATTTTGTGGGAAAAGGTGATCAAACGTATGGCAGCAAAAAGTCAGGGCCAATCGAGCATGGGGCCGGATTCAAATTTAATTCGTCATACTAAAACGGTGCTTGCAAATCATTTGGAATACCTTTCTTGGCTTATCGACCGTCGTAATTGGATTGCTGGTGATAACTTCACCATCGCTGACATTACTGCCGCAGCTCACTTATCCGTTGTAGATTATTTTGGCGATATTAACTGGGAGAAATATGAATCGATTAAAGGTTGGTTCATGCGCATTAAGTCAAGGCCTAGTTACAGAAGTTTCTTTAGCGACAGAGTGCCAGCTATTGCTCCTGCTGCTCATTACGCTGAACTTGATTTTTAAAAATAAACACACCAAGGTCTATAACCGAAATAAGATTTTAGAAAACATAAACTTACAGGGTTAGAAAATACAGCAACACCTCCTTCGTGTTGGATGATATTTCGATCAATTACATTTTTAATCTTAAACCCATGTTTTTTGAGGGTTCGTGCATAACCAAAGGTGATCACAGTGTCAACTTTTTCCCCGCTATCATAAAATTTGTGTAAGCATTCTATACCCTCTTTAGGGGAAGTTATGAGCAGAAGATTAGCCGATTCAAAATGATGATAATGTTTATCCCATATTTTTTGATCTGAAATACCCCATTCTTGGGCCCAATTATCAATGGAAAAACTGTTACGACCTTTTTCTGATATGTATATAGTATTATTTTCTTTATAAGCCATTACATCATTTTTAGCGCTTATATAGGCAAGAGGGAGCTCATGAATTCGCCATAGAACAATCCCTAAAACTATCGGAAAAATACCTAGCCATCGCCATGTTTTTTTCCAAAGACATAACCACAACATTCCGAAACTAAATATAGCCAATGCATGGGATGGAACAGCTTTGACTAAAATTGATGCACCAGGCAAAAGAGATGTTTTTTGGGCAATGGAACATAAAAGCGATAAACTTTTCTCCCATAGGTAAAACAAAGCATCACTTCCTCCAAATGTTAAAGAAAACACGCTAAATAAGCCCAAAGGCATAACTACGAATCCTACCAATGGAATAGCTAGCAAATTCCCTAAAATGGCTTGAGCTGTAAAATGCTGAAAAAAAGCGATACTAAAAGCTGATGTTGCAAGTGATGCAACAAGGGTTGTGGATAATATTCCAAATAGCCCCCACAGCAGTTTTTTTGTTCCTAAAAACTTACTTGATTGCTGAAATACTTTTTCTTGTAATTTTGACCAAACAGATTCATAAAATGCCAACAGGCCTAACACTGCTGAAAAAGAAAGTTGAAAACTTGCTGATAATAAACTTTCTGGCGCCAATAAAAGTACTATGGTTGCAGCTAGCACTAAACTGCGCATAGAAAACGCAGTTCGATCTAAACACACAGCCAGCATTGCAAGACTGATCATGATGAAAGAACGCTGAACGGGAATTCCAAAATTTGCTATGGCCATATACCCCATACTAGCTAGAACGGCCAAGCAAGCGGCTAGTTTTTTAACCGGAAATGCCATTGAAAATGTCGGTAACAAACACATCAGCCTGCGCAAAATCAGAAACACGAGAAGCGTTACTAAGCTTAAGTGAAGTCCCGATATTGCTAAAATATGCGCAAGTCCAGCATCGGTGAATGCCTTTCTGAGTTGATGAGGTATATAACTGCGATCTCCGGTTACCAGGGCCGCAGCAATTGCGCTGTACGGTTCACTTAAGTGCAATAGCAAGTTTTGGGTGAGAAGGTGGCGATAGTGAGCAAATGGTTTTTCTTTTGCTTTTTGATGTTGCAGAACTTTATCGGTGCTTATAGTTCCACCAATACTCTGGAGATAAGCAGAACGCCTCGCAAAATAGCCATGCAAACTGCTTGGCATGGGAATGGGATAGATGTTACCAGTAACTTTAAGATGGTCGTGAATATTAAGCTCTTTTGCAAGCGTTGCTGATATGTTTACCCTAAGTTTTGCGGAATAGCTTTCTTCATTTATCAGCACGTGATCCAAAACAATTCTGTAACTACCATCTTCTTTGTACGGATGGTTTTCAATAGATTCAATTCGTCCAGCAATTTTGGCTCCTTCTTGGGGAACTCTGAACATTTCCGTACTATTAAAGTGAACTCTTATTCCAATGATGCAAAAACCAATGCAAAAACTTGTTATGATGAAAGAGAATAATCTAAAGTTAGGTTTATAAATTGCGCTGATAATTCCTATAAAACCGATAGAAACTAAGCTTAAGTAAGTAAAAATTCCTGGTTCATTGTTTAAGTTGAAGTACGAAGCTATACCAAAAATTAAACCAACAGGTACCCAATGGATCCAACGCGAATGCTCAGCAAAATAGTTTTCTTTGAGTTTTACCTTTATCTTATCAAGCACTTCGCCTACACCGTGGGTGCTTATCAATTTGGCTCTTCGTGCAGAAATGGTTTTAGTGAAGTTGATCCATCTGAATTTTCAAGAATCTGTTCAACTTTTAGACGTGCATTCTTGAGCTTAGCATCACAGTGATTTTTTAGATTTATTCCCCGTTCAAAGGTTTTAACAGCTTCATCTAGAGGACATTTTCCTTCTTCTAATCTGCGAACAAGAGACTCAAGCTCACCTAGAGCTTCTTCAAAACTTAAATTTTCAACGGTTTCCATGATTCTTGGGGATTTTTTATAATGATTTTACTTAGCCCAACTTGATCAAAAAACTCAAGAATAATTTAGATTATTCCATTTTTTTGCAGAAAACTTGAATAATCAATTTTAAATAATGGCGTGAAAAAACGCGGAGATCTATCTGTTCCTTGAGCAGCTGGTGCGCAAAAAACAGTTTGAAAGACTTCACGAATGGCGACGGTTAGTAAAATGTGTCTCGTGATAATAGTTCTTCCACCAAAGGTTACAATGCTGTAAAAGTCTTCAATGCGTTTATGATCTAGACCACTTATTGCAAAATTACTGGGTGATGCAATTCCATCATGTAAATGTACAGAGCTAGAGGCACTTAATAGTTGTGTAGCATCGCTACGACAGACAACTACATTAACGCCTTGATAGTTTCCACCCATGCTAGGGAAAAAATCTGAAAAAGCATGAGCGCGCAATTGTATTAGGGTTCCATTCCAAGGGTTGTCTTGGACATTCAAAAATAGCTGACAATTTACACCAGCGGCGTCGAGTTTCCCTAATATTTTCTCAGGAAGAAAATCTCTGCATAACGCAGGATCATATTTTACAACAAGCGGATGAGATGGACATGCTGGAGCGTTACTGCCAGAAACTTCTGTCGGATTATAAGGATGGCAATTAACAGCTTGAGCTAGGTTTGCTTCTGGATATAATGTTGGGTGAAATGCTATATTTGTCCTGCGATTTCCGATGAATGTTTCGACTATAGGGAGATCTACAATGAAACTTTCATTAATCAAAGTTTCATTATGCTTTGAAGATGCAGATGAAGCTAAACAGGAAGCATTCGCAAAATTTTGAAAAATAATTAAAAAAATAATTTTTGATATTTTAGACATATAACTAACATCATATGAATGATTTTAAAATTATAAATTCAAAATATTAAATTTAAGTTAATCCCAGAAATTTTATCTGATTTTAATTTTTAAAGTTTTTAGTAAAAAATATAATTTTTATCTAGAAATATATAATTGCTTTTGCTTCACTTACCAGGTGAACATTAATTTCAGCCAACTAGATTGCCGTTTTTACTATTGTTACTTATTCTTTTAACTGGCTGCAGAGAATTGGCTAATCATCAGCCACTTATGCCTAAAATTGACAAGAAAGAAGCAAAAGAGTTATCTCAACCAGCGCCAATTTCTCCTCCTGTAGCTACTCAGAGAAAAATCAGAAAAAAACAAGAACCGACTTACCCTAAAATTATGTATCAGAAAGTCAGTGTTTCTGTTTCTGAGAGTATTTCATTAAAAAATATCTTTATGGAGCTTGCCAGACAGGCCGGTGTTGATTTGCAGCTCGATCATAACATAGATGCCAGAATCATATTTACAGCCCAAAACCGACCCTTTATTGAAGTAATAAAGTCAATGTGTGAAATGGCAGATTTGCGTTGGGATGTGATTGGAAATGCAGTTCGCATAGAGCGTGATCTACCTTATTCACAAAACTATAATGTTCAATTTCTTAACTTATCACGTTATAGTGAAAACCAACTTGCGGTTGCATCCGATGTGTTTTCAGCTGTTGGTCCTGCTAAAAGTAATATGGCCGATAATGTCTCAAAGAGCGCTTTAAAGGCCACAACCAAGAATGATTTTTGGGATGAGTTAGATCATAACTTAAAGACAATTGCTGAATCTGGCCCTGATAAATGTTCGTATTCGGTTCACCGCCAAGCTGGTCTTGTATCCTTAAGAGCCACCAGAAAACAACATCTTCAAGTTGAAACCTACCTTGAAAGACTTCGTCATATAGCTTCTTGCCAAGTTCTTATAGAGGCAAAAATTATCGAAGTAACTCTAAAAGATGAATATCGCAGCGGAATTAATTGGCAGAAATTGGGCACAAAGGGTGATTTGGAATTGAACGCTAAATTTGGTGATATGGCCAAGAAGAGCGCATTTTTAGACCCAGCTTCTGCTCAAGCAGATATGATAAGCTTTGGTGCCAGTGGATCGCAATTTTCTGTGATTGCAAATGTTTTGCAAGAATTTGGTTTGGTCCGGACTTTATCAAGTCCTCGTATTACGGTTATGAATAACCAATCAGCTGTTTTGAAGGTTGCTCAGAACAAGGTGTATTTCCGATTGAATTACGACAAAATGTACAATTCCCAAAATAGTCGAGAAAACACAACGGTTTCCAGCGATATTCAAACAGTGCCGATTGGTTTAATTATGCTGGTGCAGCCTTCTATTGATATTCAAACAGGAGAGATCATTCTCTTTTTAAGGCCAAGTATATCAAGGCTTACCCAGTCAGTTCCAGATCCTGCAATTGATATTGCTTATAATGCTTCAATCAGTAGGGATAATCCAAGTAAAGTCATACCTCCGACTCAATCTATGATTCCAGTTGTTGAGGTGCGTGAGATTGATTCTGTCCTTAGGTTAAAAGATAGAGAAATGGCCATGCTTGGAGGCCTAATGGAAGTTCGCTCCTCTGAATATAAACAAGGGCTTCCAGGCTTAAATGAGATTCCAATAGTACGAGATTTGACGGGTAGCTTAGCTGAAGGTGATACAATAGTTGAATTGGTTATTGTTCTAAAAGCTACCATCATGGATAATGGCTCCATACCTGATGGAGCTGATATGCGGTTAATCAACAAATACACTTCTGATCCGAGGCCCTTAAAATGAAAAATTTGATGAAAACAAAATGTAAAGCAGTCTTTTTTGACTGGGATAACACCATAGTTGATACGTGGCCGATTCTTTTACAGGCCTCTAATATAGTGAGGGAACATTTTGGCTTTCCTAAAACCAACCTAGAAGATTTAAAAATAAGTGCTAGGCGGTCGAGTCGTGAGAGTTTTCCAGAAGTATTTGGGGAAAATTGGCAAAAAGCTTACGATATTTTTTATGGCGCAATTCAAGATAATAAGGCTCTTTTAAAACCTTACGAAGGAACAATAGATTTAGTTAATTCTCTAAGAGATATGGGATACATCATTGCTGTTATTAGCAATAAAAAACGAGAGCTGCTTCAACAAGAGATTGATCAATTTCAATTAGATTATGACTTGGTTCTTGGTTCAGGAGATTCTGCTTATGATAAACCCCATCCAGAACTGGGGGAGATTGCCTTAAAGCATTTTGGCATTACTGCAGCTGAGGCAATATATGTTGGTGACAGTCCAACTGACTGGGTGTTTGCTAAAAATTTAGGTATGCCAGCTATTGCTATAGGTGATGATGCGTACGAAGGCGAATTGCTTGCTCGATTAGCAAAGCTAGATGAGACAATTAAAAAATATTTGACTGGAGAATAGATTCTTAAATTTCTTCTTGAACTTTTTTATCGTCTTTTAGAATGCATTCATGTTAGCATTTTCAAAAGGAGGTTTAAAATGAAGTCGATTTTTTGTTTACTAATATGTTTCTTTATATCTAATATTCATGCGGGTTCAGCTAAACTGAATGTTAAAAGACTATTTTTAACAGATACTATAGAAAATCGTGAACCTAAGAATAAACTTGAATTAGCCGATATAAATAATCAAGAATTCTTTGTTTTTTTGGAACTTAGTGATTGTGATGGAAAGTCATTATTGCTGAAAATAACAACGCGAAATGGTTTCATTGATAAAAAATTTAATACTAAAGTAATGAAACGTTACAGAACATTTTATAAATTTAAAAATTTATCAAAAATTCAAAAAATTGAAATTATAGATTCTGAAGGAAATGTTTTAGGACGTTCAGAAATAAAAAAAGATTCTCCAAAGAGTAGTTCGGAGAAAAAAATTACTAAAAATGATAAAGTAAGTGGCATTAAAAAAGTTCTGCAGTCAATGCAAGATGAAGAAAACGTAAAAAAATAGAGAGCAAGCTTCAACGGCACAGCTTATTAAACTGATTTTCTTCCAAATCCCTCCTGTTTTTTTGTCCTTTCTTTTATCTTCTCTCTTTTTCATTTTTGCTTCGTTTCTTTTCGTTTCGTTCTCGCTTTAGTGGTGCCGTACAATCAACTACAAATGCTTCGAAGAGCAAAGGCATAAAGCCTTAGGCACAAAGGCCGCTGTTGCAATAGAACCTTGTGAA
>CAIQTY010000015.1 GCA_903874955.1 uncultured Alphaproteobacteria bacterium
TTAACTAGAGCTAGGCCGGAAGCCTGGTATCTAGAATAGACAGTTGAACGTTTTTTAAACCTAGAACTGCTATAGGAGAAGTTTTGTTTGTGGTGGTGGCGGGGCGGGAAAGCGCGGGTTTTAGCTGACGAGGCGGGCCCCGAACCGGGGCTTACTATATCATCTAACACTCATTAACATAAAAATTCTTTTTACGAAATTTGATCAGCTATCACTTTGTCTGAACACATACATCCTCCCGGGCCGGAAGTTAATCATGAGTTTCCATAGAGTTTCTGATTGCAATAGCTGACACTATTGGGTAGTAATAGGTAGGATATATCCTAGTTTAGCTAAGATTTTATGAGTTGTCATTTTACAGTGTTTAGACCTTGCCAATGACGACAGTATTAGTTGATAAACCACCACAAGCTTCAGATAAAATTCATCCAACCGTTTGGAAAATCGGTTTCATGATGTTCTTGGTTAATCTGTCTTTTTTAATGGGATATAGCTATATCACTATTTATATGGATTCCCTTGGATTAGCCATGGCGTGGATTGGTGTTGCTGAAGGGTTAGCTGAGGCGAGTTCTTATATTCTGAAGCTATTTTCAGGCATGATCAGTGATTATTTTAGACGCCGTAAACCGCTTATGGTAATTGGCTATTCAATGATTGTTGCTAGTCGCATTCTTTTTGGATTTGCCAACTCTTTTACACCTTTATTTTTAGGGCGAATGGGAGAGCGCATTGGTAATGGAACTCAATCAACACCTCGCGACACCATGGTTTCTGACGTGGTATCATCAAAACGCATTGGAGCGGCCTACGGTCTGAAGCGAGCACTTTCTCAAGGGGGAGCATTTTTAGGGGCAATTGTTGGAATGTTTGCCATGCGTTTGTTTGATAATAACATCCAGCATGTCTTTCAAGCAGCTGTCATTCCAGCAATTTTGGCTTATGTTATCCTGATATTTTCTATCAAAGAACCAAAACGGTTTAACCATTCAGCAGTTTCATCAGAAATTCCTTTGCCGGAAGAAAAGCGACGTCACCCAATCAGTTTAAAAAATCTCCGCTTACTTGGAAAATCTTTTTGGTTGCTCATGCTGGTAGCTGGCATTTTCATGCTTGCACGCTTTAGTGAAGGATTCTTGACTTTGTATGCGCGCAAAACATTTGATATGCCCCTTGAGAATGTGCCATTGGTAATGGTGGTGTTTAATGCAGCCTGGTGCTTAACCGTATACCCGGTTGGACGGATGGCTGATCGCATGAACCGCTATTGGTTTTTGATTATGGGCATTATCTTTTTAGTGTTGGCTGATATGGTGTTAGCGAGCGCTGATTCACTAACAATGTTGTTCGTTGGCGTTGGATTTTGGGGTGTTCAGTATGCTATCACCCAAAACATCTTTTTATCGCTCATCGCTGAAATTGTTCCCGAAGACCTCCGCGGTACAGGCTTCGGCTGTTATTATGTTATCTGCGCGGTATCTGAATATTTTGCCTGTTCGATCATCGCTGGTATTGTTTCGCAACATTTTGGTCAGTCGCGCATGTTTTTAGCAAGCGGTGTTATAGCCGTGTTTTCTTTACTGGTTCTTATCGTTATAATGGGCTATAAAAATAAGAAATAGTTATGGAATTTTAAATTCCATTTTAAATAAGGTAAAGAGAATCTATGACTGCTCCATTGATGCCAAAAGCAACTGCCGTTTGGCTTATTGAAAATACGGCTTTAACATTTGAGCAAATCGCTACGTTTTGTGTCCTGCACATGCTTGAAGTGCAAAATCTCGCCGATAGTGAAGCAACCCATGGCATGGTAGGTTTTGATCCAATTGCCTCTGGCCAACTTACTCTTGAAGAGATCCATCGCTGTGAGAAAGATACATCTGCTATCTTAAAAATGTCCGTTGCCGTTTCAGCAGATAGCGTTCTGGGTAAAAAACGTTCACGCTACACCCCCCTTGCAAAACGCCAAGAACGCCCAGATGCTATTGCCTGGTTGGTAAAGTACTATCCTGACCTAACCGATACACAAATTTCACGTCTTGTTGGCACAACGAAGCTTACGATCGAAGCAGTTCGCAATCGCAGTCACTGGAATGCACAAAACATTAAACCCAGAAGCCCAGTGCAACTTGGTTTTTGTGCGCAAAGCGAGCTTGATGCTGTTGTTGGAAATCTTAAGATAAACCATGAGGCGTCATGATCGTTGTTGCTGCTCTTTATCAATTTGTAAGATTTCCTAATTACCAAGACGTCCAGGCCCCCCTGATTGAATTTTGCAAATCGCACGACGTCAAAGGAACTTTATTACTAGCAGATGAAGGCATCAACGGAACGATTGCAGGAAGCCGCGCAGGTATTGATGCAGTCGTTACCCACTTAAAAGAAATTGGCCCGTTCGACAACCTTGAATACAAGGAATCAAAAGCCGAAACCATGCCTTTCATGCGCCTTAAGATCAAGGTCAAAAAGGAAATTGTTACTTTCGGTGCCCCTGCCGCAGATCCCATGGCAATGGTCGGCACCTATGTTAAACCTGAAGATTGGAATGCGCTTATTTCCAGACCAGATGTAGTGACAATCGATACCCGTAACGATTACGAAGTCATGGTTGGTGCGTTTAGAGGTGCGGTTAATCCTAAAACCCGTTCATTTAAGCAATTCGCTGAGTACACCCAAGAAAAGCTCATGGAATATAAAGAAAAGCCCGTGGCAATGTATTGTACTGGTGGTATTCGTTGTGAGCGCTCTACCGCTTATCTCAAGGCCTTGGGCTTTAAAGAAGTGTATCACCTAAAGGGTGGTATTTTAAAATACCTTGAGGAAGTCCCACAAGAAGAAAGCCTATGGGAAGGCGAATGCTTTGTATTTGATCAGCGCGTCGCTGTGAAGCACGGCCTTGAAATGGGATCCTACGATATGTGCTTTGGCTGCCGTATGCCTATTACTGAAGCAGACAAAACCTCCGAACATTTTCTTGAAGGTGTCCATTGCCACCACTGTTATAATGCCCACAATACTGAACATTACGAGCGAGTAAAAGAACGGCAAAAGCAAGTGAAACTTGCAAAAGGCAGAGGTGAAATGCATCTTGGCGATGTGTCAGAAACCAGGCCTGCGCGCAGCCAAGATTAGGCTTTGCTCAATTGGAATTCTCCC
The DNA here is from genome assembly GCA_903874955.1 of uncultured Alphaproteobacteria bacterium. GTDB lineage: Bacteria > Pseudomonadota > Alphaproteobacteria > Paracaedibacterales > CAITNM01 > CAITNM01. The sequence goes on from CAIQTY010000015.1 coordinate 3,157, forward strand.
CCGCCTCCTCCATCGCAGCCTTAAAAAATTCCAAAAATCGGTTGCTGGGTATTGATTACGGTGAGAAGCATGTAGGACTTAGCCTTTGCGACCTGACTTGGACAATCGCCTCTCCATTTAAAGTCTTAAGCAAGGCTGAGCTTTTGCAGCAATTCTCCAAATTAATCCCATTAGAAAACGTCGCAGCCGTAATCATCGGCTGGCCTGTCAACATGAACGGCACGATTGGCCCCCAATGCGAACAGGTTGAAAAATTTGCCGAAAAACTTTTAAACGCATTCGATATTCCCTTTGGTGCCTGGGACGAACGTCTCTCTACTATGGCGGTGCATCGTACCATGATTGAAGCTGACTTATCGCGCAAACGCCAAAAAGAAGTTGTGGATAAAATGGCGGCAGCCTATATGTTGCAGGGTTTTTTAGAAAGCCTGCGCTAGATTATTTGTTTTAGTCTAAACAACTCAATCATTCAGATTTTTATCTCTTCCCCTTAAATGCAACGGCACCAGGTCATGTTGAATGAGGTCCGAATAGGGCTGTTCTTTGGTGAGCCATTCATAGGCGCCATCTCTGACTAATAACACGCCTGGTAGGGTATGTTTGTTATAGTTACTGGCAAGGGCATGTTGATAAGCGCCAGTTACAAACATCACCAGCACATCGCCAGGGCTACACTGCGGCAGGGTGATTTTTTGAATCAGCACATCGCCGGTTTCGCAGCACTTACCAACAATTTTGTACTTCTGGGTTGGCCCATCCCAATTCATTTTATTGGCAATAGCGGCGCTGTATTCTGCTTGATAAAGCGATGGCCTGAGATTATCGGACATGCCTCCATTGACTGGAGCATAAAGAATCTCAGATCTGTCTCCCTTAATATGGCCAATTTTATAAAGGGTGCATCCGGCAGATGCAATAATTGAACGTCCTGGTTCAATCATCAATTTTGGTAATTCAAGGTTATTAAGCTGGTATTCTTCGCAAATACCCTGACAAAGTTCTTTAATAAATCCATCAATTGACAGAGATTGATCAGCAATCGTATACGGCGCCCCAAGGCCACCGCCAATGTTTAAAGCCTCCACGTGTATACACTTGTCATGTAACCGCTTGATATAACTAATGATTTTCTTAATCGCTTGGCTATACGCTGTAAGTTCTGTAATTTGTGAACCCAAATGAAAATGGATGCCTTTAAAATGGATAAAAGGGCTTTTAAAAGCCAATTCGATTAGTGACCACGTTGATGGATCATCAATTGGCACACCAAATTTAGATTCTCTAACGCCGGTTGCGATGTATGCGTGGGTATCAACCTCAACCACCGGATTAATGCGAATCATCACGTTGGTTATCGCATTCTTACTTTCGGAAATTTTTAAAATGTCCTCAAGCTCACAGGCATTATCAACCATAATGGCGAAAATATTGGCATCAATGGCTTTTTCAAGTTCAGATTGTGATTTGTTATTTCCATGGAAAATGATTTTCTCATGAGGAAAATCAGTCTGATTGGCTATAAAAAGCTCCCCTTCTGAACAAACATCAAGCCCTGTATGTTCTTGATTAAGCAAGTAGCACATGCCTAAATTTAAAAATACTTTCGAAGCATAAAAAATATGGCTTTCAGCGGGATAATAAGTACTGAGCGCCTGGCGATACGCCCTAATATTTTTGCGGATCACCAGTTCGTTGAGCACATAAAGCGGTCTGTCACTCAATTGCGCTAATTGGACCAAATCAAGGGAATTAAGCGTCAGATGATTTTTTTCATTAACAGCAAAGCCCTCAAGGCGCCCGAAAAAATGATCATGAGATTTCATAGGGATGCACTCAACTTTTTAGTTTCTACATAATTAATTGGAAAACTATTGGCTGATCCTTCCAATAACTGTTCGTGTAGGATATTCACCATCGCTTTCGCATCATCCTTATGCACTAAAATACTAATACTTGAATTACTTGCGCCAAAGCAAACCAACCTAATGGTATAGGGTTCAATAACGCCGAGGGTCTTTTGAATAATGCCGGGCACCGTTAGCCCCGTACCAACAATCGCTAGAAGGGTTAGGTCTTCTTCGATAGTCACTTCTGCAAATTCGATGAGTTCATCTAACAAGGCTTGATTTGTGATAAAAGGATTTGCCGCATGGGAGCCAACACTAAAGCTATCAATCGTCAGCGCCACACTGACTTCACTGGTGGTAATCAAATCAACGATAATCTTATGGCGCGCCAATATATTAAAGATGGTTGATAAAAATCCATAAGCATGAAGCATCTTCGAGCTTTTGATGGTCACCAATACCTGCCCTTGGCGCATGGTGATCGCGCGAATTGTAGGGGTATTATTTTGATGCTGGGTCACCCTTACAATTGTGCCGGGTTTTTTTGGCTCGAAGGTCGATAAAATACGCACTGGTATCCCTGCTCGCACGCAGGGCTCTAAGGTGGCAGGATGGAGGATTTTCGCGCCAAAATTAGCCATTTCAGCCATTTCTTGAAAGCTTAGTTCAGGAATCAAGTGAGCCGAAGGAACGGTACGCGGATCCATGGTATAAACCCCAGGAACATCGGTGTAAATTAACAGCTCATTTGCGTCGAGACATTCCGCAAGCAGCGCAGCGCTATAATCGCTACCGCCCCTCCCCAAAGTGGTTGTCCGCCCATCGGATGTGCATCCGACAAAACCCTGGGTTACACAGACTTTTTGAGGAAATTGCTCCATTAGGCGCTTTGTTGCAAGCAAATCAACGCATGCTTTACCAAAATGGTCATCGGTAATAATAAATTGGCGAATATCGGTATGAACAACATCTAACCCCTGAGAAGCAAGATAAGCATGCACAATAAGCGATGATAAATCCTCCCCCAGAGAAAGGACGAAATCAATCTTCTCAGGCGTACTAAAATCCGCGACAGCATTTAGGCGCAGCATCGCTTCTTCAATTTGGTTAGCAAATGCCAAATTAAGCTGCGCAGCAAGATCCAGATGAATATCTAAAATCTTCTGCGATAGCGCAACGCGCATCAGCTTTGGAGCTTTGCAAAAATCCACCAAAAGATTAGTCACTCCACCAACAGCACTGACAACAATAATTTTGATGCTGTTATTCGAATCTAAAATATCCCCAATTTGACGGATAGCATTTGCGGTTTTGACACTTGTTCCACCAAATTTTGCAACAGTACTAAAAGCCATATCTTTTTTTACTAGAATTTAAAATGTTTACACCACATTTTGGCACTTAACATTCAAAATGTCAGGTGTTAGTTCTAAATTTAATTAAAATTAATTAAAAATAAAATAAAAAATGTTCAATAAATATTTTTATATTTTTTAAATTAA
>CAIQTY010000016.1 GCA_903874955.1 uncultured Alphaproteobacteria bacterium
ATGCGAGTAGCAAATTATTCCGAATTATGCGATGAGTTTTAATAATATTAGAAGTAAAATCCAATTTAAGGTTTTAAAATTATGAAAATGATGAAAAATAAGAAGCAATTGAAGGGTTTCGAAATTTAGACAACGAGATTTGTGCTTCCCATGTCGCATTTGCTTCGTTTCTGTAATTAGACCCAGAGATAGGCATCGCTATTCATAAAAATGTAGTTTTGCTTGTGCAGCATTCATATCAAATACTTTGATAGTAAACACGTTTTTCCCAATTCCAAACTTAACCTCCATTATTGTGTCGTGCGAAATAAGACCTTCCGGATAAGACCTCTGATAAATATCAAGAGAGGTAGGTTTTTCTGATTGATGCTTATCAAAGAAAAACTTCTTTGTTGGAGGAATTCTTACGAAAAGATCTTGTTGATGAGGGTCAACATGCAAAACAAATGATACGTTAGTTGGAAAATGTGAAAAATTTTCTCTTACCTCAGGGGTTTTATCTGTTAAAGAAAAGGGCAGAGTATTAGACGTTATTATATGCATTTTACAACCTGCTGGGTAATTGTTGAATTTACGACGAATTCCCAGCTTTAAATCAAAACATGCTTCTGTAGCACTGTCTCTGTACTTCTTATAGCGATTTTAAGAGTCCCTGATGCTGTATCTACATACAAAGAACGTTTATCTTCAGGAATTAACCCCGGAATTGCAGTCAAAGTTAAGGACTGAGTTACAAACTCGCTTACATCCTGTATATTTTGACATCTTAAAAATTCATCCTTTGTAGAAGAATCAGTAGCAAGATAGTCAAATAACCACTTAAAATCTAACTTTTTACTTAAGTAAGTTTTTAGGCATTCAATAGAATCAGGTGCATCTAAAAAACGCCTAAAGTGGTCATAGATCGGTTGCCTAACACCATTGTAATTTCTTAGCAGAACTTGTTTACTTTCACTATATTCTGCCAAGTTTCTTGGTAATTCATTAGGTTGATGCAAGACATTTCGTAGCACATTCAACACTATTTCTTGCTCATTTGCTGTAAGCTGAGGATAATCAGCATCTTCAGGAGTTTCTCGAGTGAGAGTAATTACATACGCAGGGAAATCCCTAAAGTCATCGAGAGCAGCAGAGCCGTGTACACCAAAAGAAAAAAGAAGGAAAAGTAAGTTTCTTATGGTTTTCATGACATTATTAGCTTACAAATTCCTGCGACTGTTTAATCAATCTGGTAATAAAGTAAACGAGAACCTAGTGTGATCTTTGCTTTGCTTAACTCTATACCCTTTAGGGCAAGATATTTTCGCCACATGCTGATCCCAAGAAATAGAAAAATCTCCAGTATCGTCACCCTCTATTCCAAAAGTAACAGCATCCGGTTTTTTCTGACCAAGGCAATACTCAAAATATCTTCTCAATAAAATCGAAATACTACGATGAAAGCTTGCTCTTTCTTCTATTTCCTCATCAGGTATGCTGTAGGCTTCCGACAAGATAGAATAGTTAGCTTCTACAGCCTTAACATAAATCTTATGACCGCTTTCATTTCTTAGATCAACTTCTAAGTCCGCATCTGCATCTGCCGCAAACAAGTAAACAGAAAAAAACCCAATCAAAGCTAATAAACTCTTTACCTTAATAACCCCCAACTCATACTCTGCACGATTATATCACTTTTTCGATTTAAAATGTATTATTTTTCGATACATTTAACCAAAGAATGATTTACGATAAGGTTTAAAGCAGAAACTATTGGGCGGGGTGTTAAGGAACCTGCAACCAACCGCCATAAACCTCTCAAATGTAGATAAATTGGGGTTTTCTTATAAAGTTTCCAGGCTTGTTAATTAAACTCAAATAAGAATTTTCAAATAATTTAACGTATAGAATTAAAGCATAATATCTTTTTAAAAAATATCTAAGCAAAAATCATGCTAAGAAAAATCATTTGGCGGCCGGTTGCACGTTCTTTAACACCCCGCCTATGTTATGTAGTGTAAGCGGACCACAGTAATGAGGCCTGCTTACTCCACTAAATCATGGTTTAGAATAACCAAATTATAAACAGGTTTTTTATCACATATCTTGGTCTATCATAAATTTGGATGCTTAAAATTGCAATATAGTTACCAATTATAATGATATTAAATATTTTAGTAATCTTTTTAAGATTTTTCCAAGAAGAGGCGCCAGCTAGAATCCCAAAGTTGAAGTTTGGCTACGAAGTCTCAGAAAAATTAATATACCCCACCCTTGACACCCCTTATCTACATACCCTTACCGGGAATTGTTGCATGTTTTCGCGGCATTCCGGATGGAACCCCTAAGAAAAGCCACTTGAGGTGGTTTCAAATCTGCACCTGATGCCGACTCCGAGGGCCTTGCCCCATCTTCTCAAGAGCTTATGCTCCAGTTATTAGGTCATCTGACCCTCCTTCTTTTGCGCTACGGCACACCCAAGTTTGTTCCTAGTTCACTGTTGTAGTTGTCACTAATGCAATTTTGGATGCTTTGGAGACAGTTTTTGATGGAAACCTGCCTAATTGCGACCAAACAATTATCGCTTTGTTCAAAATAAAAATCGGAAAGTTATAAAATTAGGTAAAATAAGATCGAATAATTTTAAAACTACTATTTAATAACTAATATTATCTGAAAAATAGACCTAACGTACACACTAGGCAGAAACCTTAATCCTACGGCTAGGGGGTAACAGACTCACCGGAGAATAAAGCCAATTGAATATTTGACCATCTTTGTTCTGGATCTTTGCAACTTAATGATAACATGTTATTTAAGTCTCTTTGTGGGTTATAAGAGCTATAACCAGCCATTTTAACAATTTGCTTTTTTGTATATTTTTTTTCTTGCAATGTTCCTAACAATATTTTGAATTTCTCAGGAGAGTAGTCAGATTTGTAAGGCTTTCCTAGTGATATTTTTGACAATAGCTCTGTAACTTCTTCAACAGGAGACATTTCTGTTATGCGAAGTTCTGTAATAATGGAAGTGTCTGGTTTGACAAGATGACAAAGACGACACTCTAAAACTGTTTTTTTGGAGAAAAGTTTATGCGGTTTGAAATATCCGTACCCGCAATCAGAACACTTTGAATTTCTTTCAGTAATGTCCTTATAAAGTTCAAAAAATTCACTAGATGCCAATTTAGGTAAAAGTGATTCCAATTTTTCTTTTAGAGATTGAAAAGATTCTATGGCCGAACATTCATCTATAAATTCAGCAACGGCACCTTTAATGTTTCCTGCAATTTGTCGTGCACACGGACCAAATATATCTTCTCTTGATGATATTTTTTCGAACTCACCATTCAAAGCACTAGCTTGTTCTTTAAAACTGGAAGGAATGGTTTCTTGTTCTGGATTTTGTGTTTTCAAAATGAAGTTTATAGATTTGTTAAAATTTAAAAGTTTTTCTTGGACCTTTAATGATTCTTCATCTTCTATCTTAAAAGATGATGTCAGGTGGGTTAAAAAAGTTGAGGCAATTCTTAATTGAAAAGGAGCACAATGACTAACTTGATCGGTAGCAGGTTCAGTTGATGAATACACGATCTCGCTCGCAAATATCTTTAGAGCTAATAAGATCAATGCAAAACTGAATTTTATCATAATTATCACCCTTACTTCACCGACAGTTAAATTTTAAAGCAATATTTGGTTGTAAACAAGACATATACTAGGGGGCATTTAGTTTTTATATTTCACCTGAAAAATCTTCATCAAACATTTTTTCAAGTTTAAATTTTGCTTCTTCACTAAGATCTTTAAGCTCACCGGAATAAGTCATACGTGCCCACATGTAAAATTTTATTGGGTCAATTATATCTAGATCTCTCGATATGTTTTCTTCTGTTAACTCGTATGTACAGAAGTATCCAATCTGTTTCAGATATTCCAAAATAAAATTTAATCGAATTTCATTGCCTGTTTCAAATGCATTTTGTTGGTTGCTTGCAGAAATTTTAAACCAGATTGATCCTAGAAAACACCCAATATCCTTAAATGGGTCACCATCGTTTTTAAATGAATTGAAAGCTGTTTCGTAGTCAATCAATGTCACTTTACCATTTTCTGGGTTATAAAATATGTTTCCCACATGTGCATCTCCATGAGTAGTACATGTTTTTCTATTTAGTGAAAGATTTTCCAAGTTCTTTTGTAGTCTCAAATGTAATTTTGACTGTAATTTCAATAAGTTATCTATAATTTTTTGTTTCAGTGTGACCGGATCAGCCGAAAATGATCCATACATTAAAGAGTTATTATATGAGTTTTGAAGTAGAACTTTAATTTGCACAAGATTAAGAGGGTTAATTTCAGTGTTTTTATGAAATTGTGCTAATGCAACTGCATTAGCTTTTAATGCGGTTTTAAAGGGTTGAGGAACGGGTTCAACCTTTAAATATTCTGAACATATGCTCTCTAAACTTTGACCTGATGCGCCTTCCAATATCATAATAATTTTTTCATCGCAGCCAAAAAAATATTGAAGATTTGGTAAGTAGCAAATACTATTAGCGATCTTTGGACCTATTATTTTTTTTACATATATCCATGAAAAAATTTCTTGCAGAGGTCTTATATCATCGTCCTCATCTCCAAGATCATAAATTTTAATTGCAGCTGTTAGTCTTTCCCCATATTTAAAAATTAAGACTTCTCCCCCTCCTTGTGGATTTGTATCTGGGGTTTCAAAAATAATATTGTGAGAACTGTTGTACAGAGTATTTTGAATATAGGATCTATAGTCAGGTATTGCTTGTCTTAGTTTCATAAATTCCTCATGACGGAACCTTTGAAGTGTAAGATCTAAAATGTACTCATGATCTCTACCAGAGTTTTGTGTAATAGTTTCTTTCATGAAATTAGCAATATTCGCACATAAATGTTCGAATTCATCAGTAAATTCACTGGAAATATTTAATAATCGTTTTACCTCTGTATATGAGCTGGGAAGTGTCTGATTAACATTACCTGCATTTTGGGTATGATGACGAACTCTAAAGCAGCAGTTAAATGCATTGCTAAAATCTTCACATATACTGTTGATTGAGCCGCTAGCTTCAGAAACTTGCGCAGCAATAATCATAATTGAAAAAAAGTAAATCGATTTTGGCCGCATTTTTGTCTCTACGATAAATGTTTAATTTTTGCATGCAATCGCTATATACCGAGCAAGTTCTTAATTTGTAAAAGTTCTGTAAAATCACAAGAATTGCTAGTCAGTGCCGTTATCTACAAAACTCCCTCAATATCCCTCCAAGACTTTTCTTCTTAACTATTCACAGTTTCTTTCAATTCTTTTCCAGCTTTGAAGCCTGCACGATTAGTAGCGGCAATTTCAATTTCTTGACCTGTGCTTGGATTACGGCCTTTACGCGCTGGACTGTGGGTTAGGGTAAAACTCCCAAATCCGACAAAACGCGCTTCTTTATCTTCTTTTAAACCAGAAACAATCCCCTCAAATACTGCATCAACAGCGCTTAGAGCATCTTTTTTGGTTAATTCAGCTGTTTTAGCTACGAATTCAACTAAATCTTGCTTGTTCATAATCTTGTTTCCTTTTGTATCTTAGTTAAAATAATTTGGATGATAATAAGCACAGAACATCTTAGTTTGCCAAGCTTTTTTTAATCCTTTTGGGGTTTAGAAACTTTCCAGCGACCTTCAAAGTATATGCAATACTGCTGAGCAACTTTTGGAGAGTTAATAAAAACAAGGTTTTCTGCATTCTTAAACTCGGCTGAATGGGTCCAATTGTAAGAACCTGTTACTGTTTGCTTTCCGTCTAACACGATTATTTTGTTGTGTGCAATTTTGACAGAATGATCAAAGCGAATCGGTATTTTTTCTGTAAGGAGAAGGTCTATGACTTGCATCGAGTACTTTTGCGACCTTTGGCTATGATCAAGGATCATTCGCACTTTAACACCTCGGTTTTTCGCTTTAATCAATGCCTGGGTTATTGGTTTGCTTGTAAAGGAGTATCCCAATAGCACAATACTGCTCTTTGCGTTATCAATGGCCTTTATCACCTTGGGCAGACAAGATTGCTTGGGCGTAAAGCAAACATCTAAGGATTCAGGCACAACAGGCGCTGCAACTGGCACAATTACTTCGGGTGGAACGTATAAGAAATTATGTTTAAGCAGCACCGGATATGACAACACGCCTGCCACAAAAATACTGACAGCGACGAGGAGTCTTATTGGTTGAAGGCTATTGCCGAGCTTTTTTAGTTTCATGATCTTTTAAGAGGCGAATGCCGCGTTCTTTAAAATGGGCTAGAGTACACGTATCCAGCACTAAAGTATTTACGCAGAGCGTTTCATTGAGGTGAACAAGCATACCCAAGAGCGTAGCAGCTTTGTCTTTGTTTTCAAGATCTTGTTGAAGATCATCCCCATCTGTAATACCACAAAGTTGCGGCAGACCAATCATGTTAAGTAACCCACCCATTTGGATTAACGTTCGCGTTCGAGCCCGACGATCAAGGATACGCGTTGTATCATCAGAACTATTTTGACGGCTACTGAGTTGAGATTTGAGAGATTGCAGTCGATTGAGTTTTGTCATGATCTCACGCACTCTTTGCCATTGATTGGGTACGTTGCTCAGTTCTTCTACTATTTCTGTTTCTGTTTTTGGACTTGAGAAATTTCTCACCGGTCTGGTGCCATTCCTCCATTTTAAGAGGATCCGCTTTACAAGTCTCAATTACTTCTAATAATCCACCAATTAGGGCGCCAAAAGGTAGAGAAAATCCTGATTGGGCTTTGATTAACTGAACAATCTGGAGTGCTATATCGTTTTCAATTTTTTGTTGTTGGGATTTTAGTTCTTCGATTTTACGGTTTATGTCATCAACTTTTTTTTGAAGGGTCATGCGATCTTCCTTTAATTTTTCTGTTATAAAATAAAAATTCATAGGGTAGGGGACAATGACAAGAACGGGACAAGACCATATCAAAGGATGGAAGACAGCAGAACAAAAGCTTTAACTTAGATCCTCCTAAAAACCACCCTCTAACATGATTTCTTGTCCAACTAAACTTAACCATAACACGCAAGTGTTAACAAGTGTCTTTTAGCAATTTTGCTAATAGCGCACTGATGCGCTGTTGCACTTTAGTGCCATACGGCGTTAGAATGGTTGGGAATATTAGCTATAAAACTAGATAAATAATCTTTAAAAATAAAGAAAACATGGGTGATATGAGTACAAATTTGCTGTCAATTAACAAAGAATATGGGGTCTTTTTAAAAAACCTAAAGCAGCAAGTCTATCAACGCCGTTATCAAGCAGCACGCCAGGTTAATAGAGAGCTAATTTTTCTTTATCACCACATTGGCACAGAAATTTTACGCCAACAAAATGAGCAGGGCTGGGGCACAAAAGTTATCGATCAGTTGAGTAAAGATCTCCATGCTGAATTCCCAGAGATGAAGGGATTTAGTCCACGTAATCTCAAATACATGCGCAAATTTGCAGATGAATATCCTAGTATGGAATTTGTGCAAGAGGTGCTTGCACAATTAACTTGGTATCACCTGATTACCTTACTTGATAAAGTTTCTGACCAAACAATTCGCAATTTTTATATGAACGGTGCAATCGAGAATGGATGGTCTCGAAATGTTATGGTCATGCAAATTGAACAAGCTCTACATCTTCGTCAAGGAAAGGCTGTTACAAACTTTAGTGACAAGCTTCCATCACCTCATTCCGACTTAGCTAGTAATACACTAAAAGACCCTTACATGTTCGACTTTTTAGGCTTAGGTGATGAAGCACAAGAGCGTGCAGTTGAAAGGGCATTAATACATCATATGGAAAAATTCCTCGTGGAACTTGGAGCTGGTTTTTCCTTTGTCGGTCGACAATATCATTTAGAGGTAGGTAATCAAGATTTTTATGTTGATCTATTATTTTACCACCTAAAATTACGGTGTTTTTTGGTGATAGAACTTAAAGATAAAGACTTTAAACCAGAATATGCAGGCAAGATGAATTTTTATCTATCTGTAGTAGATGATGTTTTAAAGCACTCATCTGATAATCCATCTATTGGTTTAATTTTGTGTAAAACAAAAAATAACGTGTTGGCGGAATATACCCTGCGTGATATGGCCAAACCAATTGGCATTGCTGAGTACCGTTTAACAGAATCACTCCCCGAACATATCAGAACAGCACTTCCTAGTATTGAAGAACTCGAGGCAGAACTAAGCAAAACACTCACTGATGATAACTGACTAATCCATGGCAATCTATCACTTGAGTCATGGCATGGTTAGTCGCAGCACCGGACGCAGTTCGGTACAAAGTGCTGCGTATATTACGGGAGAGCAGCTCCATGAGAGTCGAAGAGACCTTAATGTAAACTATCAAAACCGCCATAGTGATATTGCTTTTACAACGACATTAGCGCCCGAACATGCTCCGGAGATATTTCATCATGTGAAAGTCTGGGATCATTTTGAAAATTTCGAAGACGAATACGCCTATAAGCGCTATAAGACCGATCAAACCAGAGAAACTTATCTGAGTTCAGCGCAAACAGCGCAAACGATTGTGGTGGCATTGCCACGAGAGTTATCGGTTGAGGTTTGTAAGGAATTACTCACCCAATTTGCCAAAGAACGATTTGTCAGTCGCGGGTTAGTGGTAACCCTTGCAATGCATGATGATGAGGGAAACCCTCATGCCCATTTGCAGATTTCTCGTCGGGCGGTTGATGAGAATGGAGAAATTGCTTGGGCAAAAGATCGCGCAATTTGCAGCAGATCAGAAATTCGGGCCACACGTAAACTCTGGGCAGATTTAACCAATCATTATCTAGAACGGGAAGGGTTTGAAGCCCGCATTACTGAAAAAAGCTTTGCAGATTTAGGGATACAACTTCACCCTACACAACACCGCGGATGGGTAGCTGATAAATTAGAAGGAATGGGTGTAGCTTCACGGATTGTTGAAGAAAACACCCAAGCCTTTGAAAACAACCGTGAGATTCTGATTGATATTCCTGGAACGATTTTACCGGAACTGACCCAAAACAATGCAACGTTTAGTCAATTACAGCTATTAAAAACTGTGCAAAAGCGAGTAGGAGATGATGCTCCCTTAGTTGCAGGCGTCTTTGAAAAAGCTCTTCAGGAATCGATTGTAGTGGGAGAGGGGTTGGATGGACAGATTCGCTATACTTCACCAACCTACCAAGCAATGGAAGAACAGGCCATTGGTTTAACAAAGGAACTGGTTTCATCGAGGTTTGCTCAACCGCAGCTCAGCGCCAAGCTTGCAGAACACCATCTAGAAGAACATTACCCGCATCTCTCATCTGAACAAAAACAAGCAGTTATCGGCCTCACCCAGGACAACCAATTCAGCGTGATGATCGGCAGAGCTGGGGCAGGTAAGACCACTACACTTCGAGCTGTTAGTGAAGTTTATAAAAATGCTGGCCTTAAGGTGGTGGGAACGTCACTGGCAGCAATGGCTGCAGATAATTTGGGGAAAGAAGCCGGTATCTCAGCGTCAACCATTCATAGTTTAATTTATCAATGGGAGCGCTACCAAACTGCCCAAGAGAAGTTTCTATCTTTTGATAGTGTCATGGAGGAGGGCGTCTTTAAACAACTTGATTGGTATCAGGATTTAAAGCGTTTTGAAGGAACAGCGCTTACCAACAATACCGTATTAATTGTTGATGAAGCAGGGATGGTGGGTACTAGGCTTTGGAACGAACTACTTGCTCATGTCAAACATGCAGGAGCAAAGCTGATTGCGGTTGGAGATGATAACCAATTTAAGGCTATTGAAGCCGGTGACTTCTTCAGAGAGCTGAAGGTTCAAGCTACACAAGCAAATACCTTATACGAATTAGGTACCATTTACCGCCAAAGAGAATCCTGGATGAAAGAAGCCAGCATGAATCTAGCAAATTTAGAGGTCAATCAGGCATTAAGTGCTTATGAAAATAGAGAACACATTATTGAGGCTACTAGAGCAACCTTGGCCAATGAAATAGCCGCTGCGTATGTAAAGACCGTATTCTCAGATTCTTCGGATTCTTCGGATTCTTCAAAATCTTCGAATAAAACAAGCTGTTTGGTCTTAGCGTTCACCAATGCCCAAACAAATGAGATAAATCAAGCAATCCGAGAACAACTCAAACACCAGGGATTGCTCGATAAGAAGGATTCAATTTCCATAAACGATAGGTCCTTTGCGATTGGCGATAAAATCGTCTTTTTAGAAAATGATAAAACCCGCTTAACAATCACCGATGGTGATGGGGTTATTAAAGAGGGAATCACCATTAAAAATGGGACCCAAGGAACTATTGTGGGTGTTAACCAGCGTGGCGATATTCAAGTTGCCTTAAAACAAAATGGAAGTGAGGATTTAGTAACCTCGATCAAATGTCTATCTTCAACCATACCTAAAGTAGCGATTGGCCAACCTGAACCAGAACCCACCAGAACCTACAATTACACCAATATCGCCCATGGTTATGCGGTGACGACTCACAAATCCCAGGGTCAAACTGTGGATCAGGTATTTGTAGCAGCATCAAAAAACATGGATGCAAAGGGTCTCTATGTGGCCATGACCCGTCACCGGGACGATGTTCAGCTTTTCTATGCCAAGGAGGATTTCCCGAGCTTTAAAGCCCTATCGTCTCACTTAAGCCGGTTTGAGCATAAGGATCTGGTTAAAGACTATACGATCAGGCCAGAACATGAAGACGCATGGCAGAGGGTTCAGGAATACAGGCTTTGTGTGTTAGATGCTGCAGCAGTACTTAAGGAGCAGGGTAAAGATTCCAAAAACCCAGGACCAGTTGATTGGCAAGCGTATCGTCAGATCAAACAAGACCAGATTAGCCTCGGCAAAGAAATTCTCGAGAATTTTGATGCCCATAAGCTGTATATTAATCAGGCTGGTCTTACTCAGGAAATGCTGCAAATTACTACCGGACAAAAAGCCAGAGCTTTGTCGAATGCAGAAGAGAAAGCCAAGCTTACCGTGGAACTTTACGGAGAAACCGCTCAAGTAGCCAGGGACCTATGGCGTGATATCCGAAAGACCCATCCTGGGAATCAGTGTTACCAGCATCCTAAATATGATCAATTTAAGGAAATTCGAGTTGAGCGTGATGACCTAGCCCGGACAATCCTCGATAATTACAGCCTCCACCGAGAATTTGTCAGTGAATTTGGCAAGACCTTTGGGATTAATAAGCGCACCTTGGAGGCACAGGGCACTCAGGTTTTGGATAAAACCCAAGATGGAGACAATAATAAATATAGTGCAGAAAAAGATAAATTATGGTATAATAAAAAATTGTATAATACTTCTTATGGAAAATACACAAACAATATTTTACATAATAATTATACTTATAATCAACAATACAGCGGATCTCAAGACCAACAAAGCAAATCAGATCAACCCAACTACACAAACCATGTAAACCAGCAGTACCAGACAAAAAGGATCGATCCTGCGTTAATCAAACAGGAACTCAACAGCCACATCAAAGACCTGGCTTATCAGTTCCTCGGGAAACCCCAAAACCAAAAAGCTACCGAATGGCGCTACGGCAATAAGGGTTCAATCTGTATTAACGTCGCAGGAACAAAGCAAGGACTATACAGCAACTTTGAAACAGGTGAATCCGGTAATGCTCTGAAGTTCATTCAGGACCAACTAGAATGTGACCATAAACAGGCCTTTAAGTGGGGTGCAGAGTGGTTAGGTCAAGACCTTAACCATTCGCAAACTCAGACCAGGACCCAAGCAAAGACTCAACCATTGCCTCAGCAGAAACAAGAATGGACGCCGATATTTCCTACCCCTGTCCCCGCAAACCCAGTTGATATAAAAGCCGAACCACAGCTGGCCTATATGCTTAAAGGACGCCAGGAGACGGCAAGATTCTCTTATAAAGACGCAGACGGTAATGTCCTAGGCTATGTGGTGCGGTTAGAAGATAAAAATGGTAACAAGATCACCCCTACCCTTACCTATTGTCAAAATGACAAGGGAGAAAAGCAATGGCGCTGGCAAGGTTTTGGCAATGACAGGCTATTATATGGTCTTGATCAGCTCAAAGAAAAACCAAACGCCCCAGTTCTCATCGTAGAGGGTGAAAAGACCTGTGAGGCAGCACGAACATTGTTCCCAGATCTCGCCGTGGTTACCTGGTCAGGTGGATCAGGCGCAGTCCAGAAATCCGATTGGAATGTGCTTAAAGACAGGTCCGTTATTATTTGGCCAGATAATGACAACGCAGGTACCAATGCCGCCCAGAAGATTAGTTCTATCCTAGAGACCCAAGGTAATGAAAAGGTCGCCATCGTGGATCTGCCCTCTACCCTGCCCCACAAGTGGGATTTGGCAGATAAAGTACCGGATGGGTTGAATGTTGGGGAGATATTGCTAAACAGTCGTTCTCAAATCAATTCTAGAGAAACGATTCAACACCCTGATTCGTCATTGTCGGAGACACAACAAAAAGACATCAGCATTATTAAGTATCTAGAGGCACAAATAAGCTCTAAAGATAATAGCCGTTGGATGAATGCCAAAACAGAATCTCTTATACGCAATACCATGGCTAAAAACCCTCAGGAAGCACTTAAAACATGGCAATACATCACGAACAGCTACAGCTATTCATTCATTCCGATGACTTTTGAGGAAATGCACCTAAAAACCCAAGAGGCAAATACGTTATTAGAAAAAGAAAAACTTAATTTATCAGTCGATGCCTTTAATAAACTAAAAGAGACTATCGAAACCAACCCTCAAGAGGTTATTCAGCACTTTAGAATGGTTCAGGCACAACGTGACCTTGAGTGTTCTTCTGACATTAGAAAATTCACAGAATTATCAAAGGTATATGCTCAAATGCCGATAGATTCACGAAAGGAGGAAAATGGTATTACCAAAGAACTTCTTGAGATCTCCAATCGACAGCTAAATAGTGAAAAATTTAGCAAAGCCATTCAAGATAATGATCTCACGAAATCTGCTCATAAATCTATCACGCAAGAAAAAATAGAAGAAAATAAGATTTTCGAGATTAGTAGGGGAATTGAAAGATAGCGCTTTTGGAAAAAGGGTTAAATTTTCTAAATCTCTTTTTGGATTTAGCAGTAAGATGTTTAATAATCTTATAGGAAACATCTAATGCTGCTTGTATAAATAGTAATCAGAACTTGGTTCAAGTTGTAATTTAAACGTATGAGATTGCGAGATATTGACAACACGCCCTTGTGCTACTTAAAGTTTTAGTCATGGAAATTCAATTACCCAGAGCACACAAGACTTATAAAATAACCAGGGAGGTGAAGAGTATGATGAACTCCAAAAGAAGATTATTAAAAGTATTTTTTTTAGGAACTGGAATTTTTTCGTCAAGTATTTTTGGAAGCTCTTTAATTCTCAATAATACGGACGAATTAGTAAAAAGTAAGGATCCGTCATGGCTTAGACAAACTATTGCTCCAATGTCGGCAGAAGATCAACTGTCATCAATTAACGCTTTTAAAGCCTCGATTGCCACTTATAGACAACATACGAATTACATTCTTCCTTTAGGTCCGCAATCTAAGGAAATACTTAAGAAAATGACTTCATGGCTTTATAGCAATTTAGTTGCTGATTCTTTCAATCAAACTGATTTTCCAGACATAATCCAATGTGGTGTTTCTCTCTCAGAATGTTCCTTCTCGAGTCACTATCTTTTTGATGCGTTTGAATATCAACTTTGGAGTTATAATCACGATCTGCTAGATGATTGGAATTACACAAAATTATTCTTTGCCATGGCACAATCTCAATATTTTCCAAAACAAAAGTGTTTAGGAACATCTCCATCATCTTACGCTGGTTTTGATTTTCATGATCATTTAGGAAAAATTGTCGATAAACAAATCAGAAAAATTCAAAACAGATGGCTTGGTTTTAATTCTAAAAAAAATATCGTTCAAGTCCTAACCAAGATTATCATCGGTTATAAAATGATGGGTAACGAGCAATTATTAAATATTAGAGATAAATTTCATTCAGTTTCTTTAGTTTTTCCTCTAGATGGCGCAATCGCTGCTCTAGCAGACCTATTAGATTCATTTTCTGATGAGTTTCAAAAAAAGAAATTTATAGAAACTATTCCAGACCGAAAAAACTTATATAAAAGTTTACTGCTCGATTTTATATGCAAAACAGAGTCAGTTTTATCTCCTAGTAAGTATTTTGATACAGCTCAAGAAATGCCAACAGAGACTTTGAAAAAACAGAGGCAAAGTATTTTAGATATGCGGAGTGTCCTCAAGAGTAACGCAATGTCTGGAAAAGTAGTAACTGGTTTTGAAAAATTAATAGGTAAACAGTTAGCTAGATTAGGTAATCGGTATAAAATAGAAAATAATGTTTATGATACTAACTTGTGCAGCGAAATTGATTTTGTAGTCACTAACATTCAAACGGGTGCTGTCATCAGAATAGAAACAGATGGATATTTCCATTTTAATCAGAATTTACATGGTTCTGAAATTACTAGCGACATAAATGGTCAAACCCGTTTGCAAACAAACCTCCTGGAAAAATTTGGAAAAGTTCTAAGGATTTCTGGAGCCTGTGACAAGAAGACCTACGAAAAGCGTATCAAAAGTATTCTTAGCGATATTAAAAGATTTGAGATAAGCCAACATAAAAGGAAATTTATACCAAATTCAGCTGAGTATAACTCAATGCTATGAGAAGCTACTGAAATTCAAGGCAAAAAATATGAGAATTTTAACTAAAGATAGTTTTTGCTATAATGAGGCACAAACGAAATACTAATTAAGGAATCATGCCCCAATGTAAGTTCTGCGAAAGCCCTGACGTGTTTAAGAATGGTCAGGAACGAAATATTGAAACGCATAATGACTCTCAACTATCTAATTTTCTTTTGAGTTTATCAACATCTGATTTTCTTTTTTGATCTGTCATTTTATGGATATTAATGAGTTTCCATTTAACTCCTGGCAAATGTTGTGCCGTGCTCAAATCAAGTAAATTCCAATTTGGCACTCCTTCATTAACCGATATCAGAAATGCACGATCTTCATTGGTAAGAGTTTGTGAAATTTTGTTGATTAAGAACAGGCGTGACTCTTCTAATTTTTCATAGGCAATAGTATTCTCTATCATGCCAACAAATTCTCGTTGAAAAGCTTGACGTTGGTCTAACAAATGAGGTTTAACCAATTCATGAATTGGCCGATTTCCACTTATTAAATAGACTAAAAATGCTTTTTTCAGTTTTTCCGTAAATTCGTATTTTTCAAAAAATAATTTAACGTCGTAAAGATCTCTTGGATGTTGTCTATCCAAAGCTGCACAAAACTTACCTGCATAAAGATCTTCAAAACTAACGCAGCTAATAGTCAAACTTTTCTGAAATTCACCAACGGCTTTTGCACATAAATTCCTCTCAACTGTTGGATAAACTGTACCCCGTAAGATCAAATTGAAATCAATCTTAATTTGAGAACGTCCATTTGAAATTAGCGCTTGCTTGGGGATACCGTCACTAGTTTTGAAAATTTCAATTGAAAAGGGTTTTAATCGTTTTTGAAATCCCTCAAATACCGTAAATGCTTCTTTCTTAAATTCTTCTCGATCAGTAACGTTTACAAATGTGATGTCTATATCGACTGATAAGCGTGGCATATCCATGAAAAATAGATTGATAGCCGTACCACCTTTAAGAGCTAGCCGAGAATCATTAAGGACGCTAGGCAATGTTTCTAATAAGAATTCTACTTGCTTCTTATATACCAAGTTCATCATTTGCAAATAAATCCTTTGGATAAGTAATTTTGTAGCGTGAATCGTAAAAACCTTGAGGTGTCAGTTGCCTGGAACCTATGCCAAGATTAATCTCGTTACCATTAATATGCTTCATCCAAGGTAAATCTAGTCTCTCTGATAAAAAAAGAAATACTCTTTTAGCTTTTACTGATGTACATTTTTGAAGAAGTTCTTGAACCAGTTGAGGACGCAGAGTGGTCAGATTTTCAAAAGTTAATCGACATTCCTCAAAACTATGGATCTCACCAACAAGTTCCACCATCTCAAGCGCTGCTCGTTCACGAGAGGAAATTTTAATTTCAAACTCGCCACAATCAAAAAGTGTTAATCCTAATACTGGGGGTAAAAGCCTACTAAAAAAATATTGCTGAACCATTTCGTGTTGATCCATAAAATTCTTAACCCAAAAAGGTACGCTTTGCTTTGTACACGTAAATAGAAATAGCGGTGTTTTTCCAAAAGATATGTAGTGAGCTAAACCATGTTTCTCGAGTGCTGATTTTCCTCCAACATGAAATATCTCAGGATGTTGCTGCTGAAGCCCATATATACCCCCTTCCCACTCAACCGAATCATAAGGGCGTTTATAGGCACCAGCACCTATACTTTCAATCCAATTTGACTGCACATATTTTTGGATATTGCTATTTGTAAAACCATTGCGATTCAACCACGATGTCGTTACCACTGTATGCATTGGCCATTTTTCAAGCAGCGCCTTTAATTTTGAGGATCTTTCTATTTTCATAAAATAAAATCATTCGTGCAATCACTTTATAATAACATAAATAAACATACTTTTGGAATACATAGTGCGTATTTTGTAAAGTATATGAACTCGCACAGTAGGCATATTCGGTGATGTTTAATCGCAAAAAAGCTGTTTTGCAGCCTGATCAATAATTATGAATAATTTACTAGAAAGTAGGGGTTTTCAGCAGAATGTTTTAAAAGTAAAAAATAAATTTTTTTCTGTTTGGTTTGTAATTATCTATTAATAATTTTAATGTATTTTTAAATCATAATTATATCTTTTTTATACATATGGTTTCATATTTTCTTATTTGTTTTTTTGTTTGTTTTTTTAAATCTTTAAGTGCCTCTGAACACTTAGAGAAGCACCCCAGTACTTATTACGCTCAATTTTATGTATTTGATGTAGGACAAGGCAATTCACAACTTGTGATTTACCCGGGTCAAAAAATAGGATTTTTGTATGATGCAGGATCATCATCTTATCAAAAACATGTGAAATTTTCCCAAATAGGCGAAATGGAGATTTTTCTTGAAAGAAAAGTAGAACGAAGAATTGAAGAGGATGAAGAAGGTCCTGCAAGACAAAAAAAAAGACTGAGTAACGATGCATTTGAAAATACAAGTGATCACAGTCAATCAGATTCCATCCCAATAAGCACAACCAGTAATGATAGGAAAAATGCAACAAGCATAAGCATTGCATCTATTAAAGAAATTCTTACGGCTTCTGAACTTGATCACCTTTTTGTATTCTTATCTCACGCAGATAAAGATCATATCAGCTTGTTAAGTGCAGCCCATGACATCATCCCCGATAGTTTAAATACTATTATTTTTGCTTGTGGAAATTTTCTAACTGAAAGTCAGGATGTAAAGAATTTCTATGCATATGTCTTATCAAAACCAAACATAAGCCTGTTTCTGCCATATTCATGGGATCGTAAAACTACAGCGCAGCATATTAGTGCTATTCAAAATGCACCGGATATTATACAGGGAGATTTTTTTAACTTTATAACAAGAGCTAAAGAAGAAAATTTTTACAGGGGTAATGAGATTCAAGAACATAAAGGCGAAGATATTTTTACGGAACAGTTACTAAATAAAGTTGAAGATTTAAAAGATAAATTATTTATTTGGGGTATAAATATATCCGGTTCAGTCCCTAATACTCAGTCTTCTGTTATCAGTTTTAAAGTATCTTCCGACACGAGTCTCATTTTAACGGGTGATTCTACTCAAGAAACATTCAGCAAGATAAAAAGTGTATCGGAAGCAAACAATGTAGATAAAAATCAAATTCTGGGATCATCCCGTATACTGGTTATACCCCATCATGGCAGTGAAGAAAATATTTCAAAAGATATGATTCACTTATTTCAGCCTAACCTTGCAATCATTTCAGCCGCTAATGGCATTCAGTATTCGCACCCAAATCGAAAAGTCTATGAATGGCTAATGACAGTAATTAATGAACCGAAATATGATCTGATAGCACCTCTAAATGAAATTATTTTTCTAGGAGAATATACACCTGGAACGAATCAAGAAGATTATTATGATAGAAATAGAAAATCACAAAACAAGAATTATGCTGCATTAAAAAATGGAGAAGCTAAAATAATTAGCACAAATTATTCTGGAACAATTAAATATGAGGACGGGGAATTTTTTAGAACTTTTTCTCCAATAACATCAATTGATGAAAATCTTTATACCATCGATTTAAAAAACCGTGTTGCTGAAAATTTATTAGAAGAAGGAAGATGTTATTTAGCTATAAAAGATAAAAAAATTAGACAGATTTTTAAATACCCATCAACGATATATATTGACTTTTCTGGATGTTTGTTTTATAGGCTGAGTGAGATTTTGGAGTAGAAATATGTTAAAGATATCAATTATTACGCTCTTAGTTTCCAGCATAAAAGTGTTTTCTTGCACTTTTTTAATCTCTGAGGTTGATTGCTGTGAAGGTGCATCGAATGGTCTTAGGAGATTTTGGGAACATAATGAAAACTCAAAATTTTTATTACAGCAACAAAACCACCTCAATATTAAGCAAAAAACACTCGTTGAAAAAACCCTTAAAGAAAATCCAGATCCTCTAGTACAGTCAGTTGTTCGTGATTTTACAAAAGATAAAGAAAAATTTTATAGTGAACTACAATCATCAATCGAGTTTGTCGAACAGCATCTAGACAGTTTAAAAGCTAGAATGGGTGATGTCCCTGCGAAGAATTTGTATACAAGACTCATGATGTTAAACAACTTAATATATGAACTATATTTGCAAAAAACTTCTGAGGATCGTCCTACCAAAAAGCCTCGAACAAAAGAAGACAGCAATAGTAAAATTAATTAGTTGGTAAGATTTTTAAGAAACTTTAATTGTCATAACTAATAAATTCAGATTTTTAATCAACCAAATTAGTTAATATGTGCGACGAAATAATGATTAAATTGTAAAACTCTCAAAACAAATAGAGAATCTTATTTAAAATTACAAATACTTAATAAATTCCACAATAAATCGTGAGAATTCATTTAGTTTCATGCACTATAGTTTGTCTTAATTGATTAGCACCCTCAGTGATTAGTTTCTGAATTTCTGGATGGATCATTTTTCTATTTGATACATAAGACTGGCCATAGTACATCAAATTCATCTCATCTTGAGTTAGCCTTTGAGAGGGCATAAAGTAATAACTAGCAAAAAATGATAGTCCCCCTATAAGCACAGCTATTATACCCACTAAACTTAAGGATTTTAGGGAGAGATTAGACCAAGACTGCATTGTATTTTTCAAGTTTTCATTGATCATCTTAACAGAAAAGAATTGACCATCTAAAAATTTCCCTGCTCTGCTAGAAAATGTCACAAACAGCTCATTACTAAATGAGGAGGCTTGTGCGCTAATTTCCTCCTGGATTGTTTTTCTTATTTCTAGATTGAGAGCTTCTTTAACACCCCTTATCGATTCAGTTTCAAGGTGTAGAAGTTTCACAATCATCCCCAAATCCGCAGTATGTTGCAGGAGCTCTTTCGAAGTCGTTTCTGCAACTCTCTCAAATCTTATGCTGTTAGCTGCATCCAAATTTTCATTCTTTGCTAATCTTTCCATTATTTTCTCCTTAAATAGTCGTTATAATTGATGAATTTGCTGCAAGACGTTTGAATCTGTATTTGCCGTGGATGTTGTCGAATCCACGGAGGGTGAAATCACAGATGTAGCTATTGCTTCCTTAGGCGGATAAATTGTTTCTGAAGATGATTGATTAGAAGCACGAGGCTTTATTATCCTCTCTAGAAAATCAGGAGCTTTATGGTCTAGCTGCATATAATTAAACGTAATTTTTGTAACTGCTAAATCCCCCGGAAACTTTAAAAATGCCTCTAAGTCTTTGAGCATCATGATTTGGCTGGCATTAATAACGGCCTTAGTTTGTTTTTGATGACTTAAGTTCACACCATCACGCATTTGATGCGCTCCGAAAGAAATACTTTCCGATGCTTCTTGTTTCTCTTGTTCACCGATGTAACTGGCAACCCGTTTTGCAACATCGGTATCAACACTACGAAAGAGGACTTTAGTGCCAGTCAGGTTTGATAGGGTTTTTGTAGCGGCTGCACCATAGATTTCATCTAACTGGTTTAAATCCTGAAATCCTAATACAAAGCAGCCACCATATTTGCGAATTTCGGAAAGACCAAGCATTAACGAGGGTAAGCGGTTTAAGGAAGCAAGTTCGTCGATAATGATCCAGGTTCTCGACCCATTTTGCTCTGCCCGTCGCATAATGCCTTTGATACACAGGGATATCCAAGCAGAGAACAGGGGCTTTACGAATTCTCGTTGATCAGGCCTACAACTCATAAAAAGCCATGTTTTCTTGTCTTCTTTTAAAAAATTAAGCAATGAAAGAGAGGATTTATTGCGTGAAAAGTTTGCCTCTTGTAAAATCTCAAGTGCTCTCAAATTACTAGCAAGAGTTGCCCTTACGGATAAAGCCGTCTTATCGATAGAAGGATCAACAATTGCCGAAACTGATGTTCCTTGCAGTCTTTGACTGAGGTCTTTCAGCGAGATTTTTAAAGTCATCTTCAGTAGCTCGTGATAGGAACGAAGATTATGCCGCCTAAGGTAGCGTATGCATTCGCATAAAAGCTGGCGTCCGCTTGTAACCCAAAAGGTATCAAAAGACTTGGTTTCCGGAATCATCGATTCAGCAATATCTTCAAGCACATAGTCGTTGATGATTTCATCCCAGATGTTCCAGTTATCGGAACGGGCATCTAAGGGATTGAGGAGGATATCGTTTTTATCCGAATCATAAAACCTTGAAAATATTCCACCTGTTGTATCAACCACAATCGCTTGATCGCCCTGAGCCCGGATTTGGCTTAACAGTTGGTGAATCATGTTTGATTTTCCGGACCCTGTTGTTCCGGTAATCATCAGATGCTGAAACTCAGTATTTTTAGGAATTGGAACATCTGCAATCTGATAAGGTGAGGTACCTAATTTTAAGATCCTTTTCTTAAGAATCTTAGGATCAACTAACTCAAAACCACTCAGCACCTTAGTTTCCTGCTTTTGCTTACCCATCAGCACCCAAAACCATGAAATCAAGACCGAACTACCGCTAGCTATCAACAGCGCTTGTAAACTTTTTTTAAAGAAAGACCAGAGTATTGTTTGTACCCAATGCCACACATTAGCATCCGTCATAATGAAATAATTACTGACAAGGTGTTCTGACCCATCACGGTTATAGATGACCGTCGATGGTGATAAATCAGCAATCAGCTTTGGACAATTCGTTAGAAAATGGGCTTTCAAGTAGGCGCCTAAAAACCAGAAATCTTGCCAAGGATGATTTAGATAAACCAAAACAACAAAGCTAATCAGAAAAATCCAAAGACTTACCTTCATTGTCGCCCCTATGACCTGTTTAATCATCCGCAGCTTATGGAGTTGGGTCTGTCCGCCTGTCGAGTAAGCTGATATGTTTACCATATCAGCTCCTCTAAGAACGGAGCGTGCGCGTTTCCGCGCACTCCGCTCAAGCCCGCATAAGGCTGCACATACAGCCCGGCAGAGTTTGACATTTTTATTCTGGAGTATGCCTTCCTTGCAGTGGTCCGTTGCTCGAAGTATTCCTTAAAGCTTGGATCAAAGGGGTTGGCTATAGCTTTAATCTTTATATGACGCCTAATCGAATTATCACACGCATGTTTTAAATAATGTGGACTTTTTAGTCCCTTTTTATCTTTTACATTACAGTGAAATTGCCACGCTCTTCCACCAAAGCTCGTATAGTACTTACGTCGGATCCACTTTATTCCTTTATTAGGGTGCCTGAATTTGCACCATTGGAAAAGTGATTGGAAGATTTCATGATAAACTCTTGAAAAGATCTTCGATGAGACCGCACTTCGATAATAGTTTGACCATCCTGTTATCTTTAAGTTTAACAAGTTAATCAACTGTTCTGTCGAAAGTGCTTGATTAGCTTTAATGCAATTTCTGATTCCCTTCAGAAAACTTTTAACACTGACCTTTGAAGGCTTTATCAAAAGCTTACCGCCATACTTGCGCAGGTTAAAACCAAGAAAGTCAAATCCTTCTTCAATCTTCGTTATCTTAGTTTTATCAGGAGAAAACTCAAGTCCAACTTCTTTTAGGGCTTCTGTTAAGATAGGTATTACTTTTTCTTTCAGGATTTGTTCGCTTGCTGCCGTCACTACGAAATCATCAGCATAAGCTATCAGGTTGATTTTCTCCCGACCTCTTTGCTCTGCGTTTGTACTACGAAGCTTATGTTCTAATCCTGATAGGGCCATCACTGCTAAAGTTGGTGAAATAATTCCTCCTTGAGGAGTTCCTAGAAGTGTTGGGTATAGCTTACCCCTTTCCATAAAACCGGCCCTTAAGAATTTTCGCAGGATGACTTTGTCCATGGGAATATTCTTTAAAAGCCAATGATGACAAATTTGATCAAAGCAGGATCGGATGTCCCCCTCTAGAACAAAATGCGGCGACACCTTTCGTGCCAATACTGTAAAACACTGTTCTATAGCATCATGGGTCGACCTTTTGTGTCTAAACCCATACGCGTTTGGATCTGCTCGTTCTTCAGCTACCGGAATTAACGCTGCATGCCATAAAGCTTGCATCGCTCTGTCTTTCAGCGTCGTAATAGAAAGAGAGCGCATCTTTTTCCCTGATTTCTTAGGAATATATATTCGTTTTAACGGAGAGAGATTATAGCCTCTGCGCCTTAAGTCATATACAGCTTGCATTTTCTGGCGATTACCTCGCCAGGTTACTCCATCAACACCAGGTGTTTTAGCACCTGCGTTTTTTGTCACTCGTCTAACTGCCAAGCATTTGGCGTAAAACGAGCTGGTCAGAAGTCGTTGCAAAGCTTTCACCTTACCTTTTCTTCCTTCCCTTTCTGCCTTGGCGATACGCATTTGGAGTCGAAGGACATGAGCCCATATCTTGGTCCACTTTTGTGGCCATTTATTTGAGCGTTTTGCTAAAGAGGCACCAGTCGAATTAATCGCTGTCATTTGCGTTCCTTTATTACTTCGATTCTCCATACTCTCTCACCATTTGAACCTGTTCGAAGTAGGCTCACTTTCGTGCCGGGTAATGTTGCAACCCGTATCCCTACCATTACAGTAAAGCATTCGCTTTCTCGAACATCCTCTACCTGCAGGGCTATAGTGCCTCCTTGCGAAAACACCTTCCGCCGATTGCTCGGTTAGGAACTCTACAGGCTTACCACGTTCCACCAATCAAGCCTGTGGACTTAACCGCCTGCTAGAGACCGGCAAGCTTATTAGCTGCGGGATTGGCACACACACCTTTCCAACTAGCTCCCATTTCCATGGTGTCAGCCGCTTACCATGGTTCATCCTTAACGATCTTTTGTTATGAAGGTTCAGCTATCTTCGGCATATCCACTACCTAGCGCTTATCTGAGATTACGGCTCCCAGATGGGTTCACGCTCACGCGCTGGTTCCCCGCACTTACGTGCTTTGCTACATTGTCCGACCCGCTCTTTATTCAGGGCCGTAAGTTCACCCAGCAGCATGGGTGGTGGCGTTCTCATAGAGTGCCACAGCTCTTTTGGCGACTTCGTGTCGCACTGCGTGAAGGTATCTGAAAATGTCGTCATCTAGGATCCTTTCCTATCAAATCATTTCTTTAACGTGGATTTCTTCTTCAATTTTTTTAAGAAGTGTTTCCAATCCCCAACCTTCCTCAAGACATTTTTGAACATACCAACTAACAATTTTTTTACTATCAAACGTATTTAAAAGTAGCATCCAATAATCCCAAGACAGATAATAAAAATCTTGAACAGAAATTTCTTCTTCAGAAAAGTGGCAAGCAAATATTCTCATTGTTTTCAATTCCTTCGGCAGAAAAGCTTTCATTTCTGGAAAATCATGCCGTAAATCAAACGATAACTGTTTAATACATTCATTATCCCAATCATTCTCAGCTTGTTTCTCTATCAAACCATTACCTATGCGCCAAAATAAGTGGATCATTTCTTTATTTGTCGCAACGCGTGCATTTACACGTGTTTCTTTTGCATCCTTCTTAATGTCATTAAGGAAACTTATATAATCTTTAGAATTTGGAATATCCATGATTATCATCTTTCTTTGGTAATAAATTCAAAAATAGCTCTAGGTTAATTTTGCAGACAGTGTTTGCAAAATATTTTATACCGTCCTTCAATTGTCCAGACACCGTCTGGAAAATCTTAATCGCCCTTCTTGTTTGCATCGCACATCACTCATCTTCTTCGTCTAAATCCCAGTATTTTCCGCTTTCAGCGTCTACCTGTATTTTTTCTTCTACAATTTGCTGAATCTTTTTCTCTAAAATTTGTTTTGAAGGAAGTTCCGTCCAATATTCAGCTACATGAATTCCACTTTCATTTAGGTCAAAAATTTCCACTTCTTGTTGCCCTTTTTCGGCGCATAAGATAATACCAATAGGAGGCTTGTCATCTCCCTTTTTTTCATATTTATCGAGCCATCTTAGATAGAATTCCATTTGACCTTTATGGGAAGGTTTAAAATGGGTAGTTTTCAATTCAATAACAACTAATCTTCTCAAATACCGATTGTATAAAAGTAAATCAACATAGTAATCTCTATCTCCAACAGCTAGCCGTTTCTGTCTTTCCACAAAACAAAAGCCCGCGCCCAACTCTAACAAAAACTTTTGTATCTCATTTAAAATTGCCTGTTCTAGTTCTGTTTCGTTGTATGTGCTAGGCAAATTTAGAAAGTCCAAAATATAAGGATTCTGCAGAAGTAACTTTGGATTAAGCCTGCCTTCTTCATTTACCAAACCTATGGAATTATCAATCACGTCCTTAGGCTCTTGCGCAATAGCCGTTCTTTCAAACAACATCTTTCCGATTTTTTCTCTTAGAGTACGCACACTCCAATTATCAAGCTGAGCCATTTGAGAATAAAAATCACGCTTTAGAGAGTCCTTTATACTTAAAAGTTCTATAAAATGACTCCAACTCAATTTTGTCGACAGTGTCGACACAATCGTAGAGTCAGGATAATAGGTATAAAATTGAATTGCCCTAAAAAGACTTCTCTGCTCAAATCCTTTTCCGTATTCACTTAGCAAGTGTCGTGACAGCGTCAAGATAATCTGTTCACCATATTCAGCCCTTTCAGATTTTAAGATATCTTCCTGGATACGCTTGCCTATGTTCCAATACAGTAAGGTCATTTCCTGATTAACCTTAA
>CAIQTY010000017.1 GCA_903874955.1 uncultured Alphaproteobacteria bacterium
ATGCGAGTAGCAAATTATTCCGAATTATGCGATGAGTTTTAATAATATTAGAAGTAAAATCCAATTTAAGGTTTTAAAATTATGAAAATGATGAAAAATAAGAAGCAATTGAAGGGTTTCGAAATTTAGACAACGAGATTTATGCTTCCCATGTGGCATTTGCTTCGTTTCTGTAATTAGACCCAAAAATGCAAGATAGCCGAGCATTTTACTTTTTTTGTTATGTGATCTAATTTTAGGTATAAAAAACTCCGGCATCTGATCACTGAGACAAGTCCCAGGGGAAGAAAATCCGGAGTATCTATGTATATAATACAACTTTTAAACTTAATTTGTCAAGGTTAACATTGTGGATCAGGTTGCTTTTAGTATTCTAAACTCGACTTTCTCAAAAGCTAGAATATCACCATATTTAGAAAAAGATGACAGTGCCATTCAAGTTTTAGAAAAATATCATGCAAACATCAGCCTCAGCGAGGCAATGCATCCAACCCTTCATTATTTTGAAGTTTGCCTTAGAAATCGTATAGATCAGGTTATAAAAAAACATTACGGAGCAGATTGGCTTATTAACTATCCACGCCAATTGATACTTTCAGAGCAAGATATTAAAAAGATTGAGTCTATTGCTTCGAAAGTAAGACGCGAAAATAAAAAGGAGCCGGTTCATGACGATATTGTTGCACAAATGACATTCGGTTTCTGGTGTTCATTTTTTCATCGTAAATATGATCCAGCAATTTGGCATCGTAAGGATGCTGTGAAAATGATTTTTCCCAATTTACCGCGTGTTAATAGAAAAAGGGCTTACATTGAAAATAAGATACTTACAATAAAGGAAATAAGGAACCGTATCGCTCACCATGAGCCCGTATGGAATAGGAAAATTTCTATAATCGAAGCGCATACGATTTGCCATGAGCTTATTCATGCCATGTCTAACGATGCTGTAGAGATGCTCAAAAGCATTGATAGGTTTTCAAGCGTTTATCAAAAACTTGTAACTAAGCCTAAAGTCTCTAGTCTATAATTCCTACCGTTCAAATCCTCGTGATGCCTCAGGCTGCTCTATTGTTAAGTCTTGGCTTTTAAAAATTTCCGCAATCTTCTGGATATTTTTATCGTGGCTACGTTCAATGGTTTTCATAAATTTCTCATCATTTTCGTAGAGAGTCAGAATTTCTCTTAAACCTTTTTCAATATTTAGCATCCGAGGCGATGTTGAAGATTCTTTTGTTTCAGCCTCATTATATCGTTCACATAAACCTTTAAACCTATGAACAGCCAGGTCACGTTGTCTCTCAACATGAGAGAGTAATGCTTCTTGGCATTTTTGAATTATGCCATCAGAGTGGGTTGGTAAATTCCTCTCCAACCTTTCATACAAAGCAGGTATTAATTGAGTTTTTGCTTTTTCTAATATCTCGTTTGCTTGGACTTCCTTTATTTGAGCATCAACGATGGTCAGAGGCTTGAAGCTATAGTCTTCTGAAACTTTCTGCCAAGCATTTAAAGCATCATAAGGAGACTTTTCTATATCTTTGGGTTGAATTACATATCCGGGGCAAATGCGACCTACGAGACTTAAAAGCTGGTAAGGCAAAGCTGAGTAGTTCTAAATTATTTTTTCTTTTTCATCATTATTATAATTTTTGAACAATACTCGATCAAACTCATCGCATAACTATTATTGC
>CAIQTY010000018.1 GCA_903874955.1 uncultured Alphaproteobacteria bacterium
ATGGTTATGCCAGGAGATAACGTGAACGTACAAGTTGAATTGATTGCACCAATTGCTATGGATGAAGGTTTACGCTTCGCAATTCGCGAAGGTGGACGTACCGTCGGTGCTGGTGTCGTTGCCAAAATTAAAAAATAAACTGGGATGGAATAAGGTCGACTTTTATGGAAAACCAAAGTATAAGAATTCGCTTGCAGGCATATGATCATCGTTTGCTAGATCAGTCTGTTAAAGAAATTGTGAATACAGCAAAGCGTACGGGTGCCAATGTTCGTGGTCCAATTCCTTTGCCGACGCACATTCAGAAATTTACAGTGAACCGCTCACCGCACATCGACAAGAAGTCACGTGAGCAGTTCGAAATACGCACACACAAGCGTGTTATAGATATCGTGGATTGGATGCCTCAAACAGTTGATGCATTAATGAAGCTCGACCTCGCATCCGGTGTGGATGTGGAAATTAAGTTGTAAGGTGATGGGTCCTATGCGTAGTGGATTAATTGGACGTAAGTTGGGTATGACCCAGTTATTTAATGAACAAGGTGCCCAAGTGGCTGTTACTGTTGTCCAGGTAAAACCTTGTGTTGTAGTCTCACAGAAGACTGTAGAAAAAGATGGATATAATGCTGTTCAATTAGGCACAGACCCAATTGCTGCAAGCAAACTATCAAAGCCATTGAGAGTTTTCTTTGAAAAGAAAGAGGTTGAACCACAGCGTTACCTGCGTGAATTTAGAGTAAATTCTGAAAATATGCTCGATGCTGGTACAAAATTGAATGTTGACCATTTTGCTAAAGGCCAATTGGTCGATATCGCAGGAATTACAGTCGGTAAAGGTTTTGCTGGTGGTATGAAGCGTCATGGTTTTGGTGGTATGCCAGCGTCACATGGTGTGTCAGTTACACACCGTGCACATGGATCGACTGGTAACCGTCAAGATCCAGGAAAAGTTTTTAAGAACAAGAAAATGGCTGGACATATGGGTGTAGATCGTGTTACAACCTTAAATCTGGTTGTAGAAGAAATTGATGCAGATCGCGGTATAGTATTTATTCGCGGAAGTGTGCCAGGGCCAAAAAACGGTATCGTGTATATTCGCGATGCAATTAAAGTTGCAAGATAGGTAGTTGTCATGAAATTAAAAATTGTCAATCAGGATGCTAAGGCGGTTGGTGATATCGAATTAGATGATGCAGTTTATGGGTTGACACCACGTGAAGATATTTTATCTCGTGTTGTTACATGGCAGCTGGCAAAACGTCGTTCTGGTAATCATAAAACTAAAGTTAGAAGCGAAGTGAGTGGTTCAACGAGAAAAATTTACAAGCAAAAAGGAACAGGTAGTGCTCGTCATGGAGCAAGACGTGGGGCTCAATTCCGCAAAGGTGGTATCATATTTGGTCCAGTTGTTCGCTCTCATGAATACGATCTTCCTAAAAAAGTTCGTAAACTTGGTTTGCGCATGGCATTATCTGCTAAAGTTCACGCTGGTAATTTGATCATCGTTGATAGTCTGATGAGCGCTGATCCGAAGATTAACAAAGAAATTGCAGTAGCTTTTCACTCAAGTTCGATGTTGTTTGTTGCTAACGATGCAGTCGATGTGAACTTTGCAAGATCTATTAGCAATATAGTCGGTTTAGATGTTGTGCCTCAAATTGGTGCAAATGTGTATGATATTATTCGCAAGGAAAAGGTAGTGTTAACTTCCGATGCGGCTAAAGCTTTAGAGGAGCGCTTGAAATGAGTAATGAGAAACAGCTAACTTTAAGCTTGTATGATCTTATAAAGCGTCCTTTGATAACAGAGAAATCACAGACGGGTTTGGAAGCAAACCAATACACATTTGAAGTGCTTCCATCCGCAACAAAAGTTCAAATTAAACAAGCCGTTGAATCAATGTTTAGTGTAAGTGTCGTATCAGTTAACACAATGAACAGACTTGGTAAAAATAAAGTTTTTCGTGGCCGTAAAGGTCAAAGACAAGATACAAAAAAAGCTATTGTGCGACTTAAGTCAGGCGATTCAATAGCCGTTGGTTTAGGAGCGTAACATGGCACTAAAGAAATATAAGCCAACCACACAATCACAGCGTCAGCTTACAAATATTGACCGCTCTGAATTGTGGAAGGGTTCACCACTTAAAACACTAACGATTGGTAAATCTAATAAGAGTGGTCATAATAATTACGGAAGAATTACCTCATGGAATAGAGGTGGTGGTCACAAGAAAACTTATAGATTAATTGACTTCTGCCGTGATAAGCATGATTTAGTTGCTACAGTCGAGCGCGTTGAGTATGACCCGAATCGTACAGGATTTATAGCGCTTATTAAATATAGTGACGGTGAGCAAAGATATATTCTTGCACCACAACGTCTAAAGGCTGGTGATCAAGTTGTTTCTGGTGACAAAGTTGATGTTAAGCCAGGCAATGCTATGAGAATTAAGAATATCCCAATTGGATCAACAGTTCATAACATAGAGCTTAAAGTTGGTAAGGGCGGACAGCTAGCAAGATCTGCTGGTGGTTATGCACAAATAATGGGAAGGGATGGACATAACGTTATCGTGAAGTTATCCTCAAGTGAGGTTCGTCTTATAAACGGTGAATGTTTTGCTTCCATTGGTGCGATGTCAAACCAGGATCATTCAAACCGCTCTTACGGTAAAGCTGGTCGCATGCGTTGGTTAGGTCGCAGACCTATTGTTCGCGGTGTTGCTATGAACCCGATTGATCACCCACACGGTGGTGGTGAAGGTCGCACATCAGGTGGACGTCATCCAGTGACACCATGGGGTATTAAGACAAAAGGTAAGAAAACACGTACTAATAAACGTACAACAAAAATGATTGTACGTCGTCGTAAAGCGTAGCGGAGGAAGTTGTGCCAAGGTCAGTTTGGAAAGGCCCTTATTTTGATGGGTATCTTTTAAAGAAGGTTGAAGTTGTAAAAACTTCCGGCCGTAAGGATGTAATTAAAACATGGTCTCGTCGTTCGACCATCATACCTCAATTTGTAGGGGTAACATTTGGTGTTTATAACGGGCAAAAGTTTATACCTGTGTTGGTATCAGAGAATATGGTAGGGCATAAGCTTGGTGAGTTTTCTCCAACGAGAAACTATCACGGCCATGGTGCTGATAAGAAATCAAAGAGGTAGGCTAAGGTTATGCAAGTAAATGAAAAATCAGCGCATGTTGAGCTACGAAATATAAGAGTTAGCCCAAGAAAACTAAATTTAGTCGCGCAGTCCATACGTGGTGTTAAAGTTGATAAAGCAATGAACTCTTTGCGTTTTTCTCAAAAAAGAATAGCAGTTGATGTACTCAAAGCGCTTAGGTCTGCCGTAGCAAACGCTGAAACAAATCATGGACTTGATGTTGACAATTTGTACGTTAACGAAGCGTATGTTGGAAAAGGTCTCTGTATGAGGCGTTTTCAAGCAAGAGGACGCTCGAAAAGCGGAATCATTAAAAAATTCTTTAGCCATTTGAGAATAGTTGTGACCGAAAAAACAATAGAAGAAGGTAAATAGTATGGGTCAAAAAGTTAACCCTATTGGGCTTCGCTTAGGAATAAACAAGACTTGGGATTCACGTTGGTTTTCTGGAAAAGATTATGCAAATTTTCTTCACCAGGACTTCGCAATTCGTGAGTATGTTGAAAAGACATTTCTACAAGCAGGTATTTCTCGTGTTGTAATTGAAAGACCTTCTAAGAAAGCTCGTGTTACTATTCATGCTGCCCGACCCGGTATACTTATCGGTAAAAAAGGTGCAGACATCGAAAAGCTTAAGAAAAAAATTGGTACATTAGCTAATGCCGAAGCAGCCATAAACATCGTAGAAGTTCGTAAACCAGAGCTAGACGCAAAATTAGTTGCAGAAGGCATCGCGCAGCAAATAGAGCGCCGTGTTTCTTTTAGAAGAGCAATGAAGCGTGGTATGCAAACAGCGATGCGTATGGGAGCACTTGGTATTCGTGTTAATTCAGCAGGAAGGCTTTCTGGTTCAGAAATTGCACGTATGGAGTGGTACCGCGAAGGAAGAGTGCCATTGCACACCTTGCGTTCTGATGTAGATTATGGTATAGCTACCGCTAAGACAACTTACGGCGCTATTGGTATTAAAGTTTGGATCTACAAAGGGGAAATTAAAGAGCATGACCCAATGATCCACGATAAACGTGCAGCTGCAATATAAGGAAATAGGCTATGTTGTCCCCTAAAAAAACAAAGTTTCGAAAAGCGTTTAAAGGTAAAATTAATGGTGTTGCAAAAGCCGGTTTTACTATAAGCTATGGATCTTACGGTTTGAAGGCTTTGGAGCCAGCAAGAATTACTGCGAGACAAATAGAATCTGCAAGAAGAGCAATCACGCGTCATATTCGTCGTGTTGGAAAAGTTTGGATTCGTGTATTTCCTGATGTGCCTGTTTCAAGAAAACCAGCTGAAGTTCGTATGGGAAGTGGTAAAGGTTCTGTAGAATTTTGGGCTTGCAGAGTGAAGCCAGGTAAAATTATGTTTGAGCTAGATGGTGTTTCTGAAGATATTGCAGAAATCGCATTTAAATTAGCTGCAGAAAAATTACCTATCGAAACAAAATTTGTAAAACGCTTGGTTTAAACCTATATTAATTTGCAGTGGTAAATATGAAATTTAACGAATTAAAAGATAAAGACACAAAGACTTTAGTTCAGTCTTTAGTTTCTATAAAAAAAGAGCTTTTTAACTTGCGTATGCAAAAAGCTGAAGGAAAATTAGAGAAATCGTCCCGTGTGCGTGAATGCCGTAGGGATTATGCTCGTGTGAAAACAAAGCTGACTCAATTGAAGTCAGCGTAAGGAAGAGTTAATATGCCGCGTCGTGTACTACAGGGTGTTGTCGTCAGTAATAAAGCTGCGAAGACAGTTATAGTTAAGGTTGAGAGAGATGTAATGCATCCTGTTTACCGTAAATATGTTAAGAGCCATAAGAAGTATGCGGCTCATGATGAGAATAATTCTTTTAACGTGGGTGACGTTGTGCGTATCATAGAGTCCAGCCCAATCTCTAAAACAAAAGCTTGGGTTGCTCAAGAAAAAGTAGCGAAATAAGGTAGTGTCATGATTCAGTCCGAAAGTAGATTAGAAGTAGCTGACAATTCTGGTGCAAAAGAAGTTCTTTGTATCAAAGTTCTCGGTGGCTCAAAAAGAAGGTACGCATCCGTTGGCGATATTATCGTTGTTACGGTCAAAGATGCTGTTCCAAGGGGCAAGGTTAAGAAGGGCGAAATTTATAAGGCTGTTATTGTTAGAACAAAACAATCAGTTCGAAGAGTAGATGGATCACTTATTTCGTTCGACAAAAATGCTGCTGTATTGATTAATAAGCAAGGTGAACCAGTAGGAAGCCGTATATTTGGCCCAGTGACTCGTGAATTGCGTTCTGCAGGGTATATGAAGATTATTTCTTTAGCTCCAGAGGTGCTGTAATGACTCAGTTACGTTTAAAAGTAAAAAAAGGCGATTTAGTACAAGTAACTACTGGTCGTGACAAGGGCAAACGTGGTGTTGTGCAAAAAGTGCTTTTGGAAGATTCAAAAGTACTTGTAGAAGGAATCAATAAGGTTTCTCGTAATGTTAAGCCATCAGCTGCTAATCCAGAAGGAGGAAAAGTTGATAAGATTCTTCCAATACACGTATCAAATGTAGCGATTGTAAATCCTGCAGCAGATAAAATAGAAAAAGTCGGCGTTCGGGTGAATGCTGAAGGAAAGCGTGAGCGCTTTTTTAAAAAAACCGGCAACGCAATTTTGAAAGTATAGTCATGAGTGCAGCTAAGAAATTATACGAAACACAAATAAGAGAAGCTATTCAAAAAGAGCTTGGCTATAAAAATGTAATGCAAGTACCAAAACTTGAGAAAATTGTTATCAACATGTGTGTGCCAGAGGCAACACAAGACAGCAAAAAGATCCAAGCTGCTTACGAAGATCTAATGTCTATAGCAGGGCAAAAGCCAGTAATTACAAAAGCGAAGAAATCAATCGCAAGCTTCAAGCTTCGCGAAGGTATGAACATCGGCGTAAAGGTGACATTGCGTAAAGATCGCATGTATGAATTCATTGACCGCCTTGTTAACATAGCATTACCACGTGTACGAGATTTTAGAGGTTTGTCTAAAAAAAGCTTCGATGGTAACGGGAACTATTCTTTAGGTTTGAAAGAGCAGCTTATATTTCCTGAAATCAACTATGACAAAGTTGACAAGGTTAGAGGTATGGATATAACTGTTTGTTCGACAGCGAAAAATAGCAAAGATGCTCTTGCCTTATTAAAGGCACTTAACTTTCCAATCCAAGGATAAAACGATGGCAAAAAGTAGTTCTGTCGAAAAAAATAATAATCGCAAACAGCTTGTAAAAAATAAGCGAGCTGGAAGAGTTGCTCTTAAGGAAATTATTTACAATAAGAACCTTCCTTTAGAAGATAGAATTAGAGCAACGATGAAACTTGCGCAAAGCCCTAGAAATTCATCCCCTACACGTATTAGAAATCGTTGTGAGATTTCTGGACGTCCTAGAGGATATTATCGTAAATTCCAAGTATCGCGTAT
Organism: uncultured Alphaproteobacteria bacterium; assembly: GCA_903874955.1. GTDB lineage: Bacteria > Pseudomonadota > Alphaproteobacteria > Paracaedibacterales > CAITNM01 > CAITNM01. The sequence continues at coordinate 6,603 of CAIQTY010000018.1, forward strand.
CGCATTACGTGAGCTCGGTAACCAGGGAATGATTCCTGGATTAACAAAATCAAGTTGGTAAAAAATTATGACAATGACAGATCCTATTGCAGATTTATTGACGCGCATTCGTAACGGCCAAAGGGCTCGCAAGCAATCAGTTAAATGTCCTCATTCAAAAGAAAAAGAAAATCTTGTAAAAGTTTTACAAGAAGAGGGATATGTGAGAACATGTTTGGTTGAAAATGACCTATTGGGACACAAAGAATTAAAAATTGAGTTAAAGTATCATGAAAATAAACCGGTAATACAAACTATAGATCGTATTTCAAAGCCGGGACGTCGTGTGTATTCACCAATTTCTGCTTTGAATAAAGTAGCAAATGGTCTTGGTATTACGATTTTGTCAACCAATAAGGGTATTATATCAGATGCAAAAGCACGCGAACTTTCCGTTGGCGGCGAAGTTTTGTGTCGCGTCTTTTAAGAGGATTAGATCATGTCACGCGTCGGTAAACATGAAGTTAAACTACCTACAGGGGTGGTATTGACTCAAACAGGAAATGTTATTTCCCTAAAGGGAAAAACTGGTTCAAAAGACTATGAAATTCCAGAGTGCATAAACTTTGAGAAAACAGAGACAGGCTTTTTGGTTTCTCCAAAAGAAAAGTCACAAAGAGGACGTTCCTTGTGGGGTACTACACAAAGAAACTTATCAAACATAGTAAATGGTCTAGATAAAGGTTTTACACTTAACATAAATTTAGTGGGTGTAGGTTACCGTGCTTCAGTTGCTGGTACTAAATTAACTATGCAACTTGGCTTTAGTCATGATATTGTTTATGACATTCCCAAGGGAATAGAGATTAAATGTGAAAAACCAACGGCAATTGCTATAACTGGCTTTGATAAGCAGCTAGTAGGTTCTGTTGGAGCGCATTTGCGCAAGTATAGGAAGCCCGAGCCATACAAAGGCAAGGGTGTTCTTAGGGAAACCGAGTTTATCATTCGTAAAGAAGGAAAGAAGAAGTAGCCATGTTAAATTCTGCTCAGCTACACCAGCGACGCAAACAACGCATTAGAACAAAAATAAAGAAGATTGCTGTTGACCTGCCGCGTTTGTGTGTTCATCGTACAAATATGCACACCTACGCACAGATTGTTGATGTAAAGGGACAAAAAAGTATAGTTCTTGTTGGTACAACAGGAAAATCTGGAACATCTCTAAAAAATGGTTCAAATATTGAGGCAGCGAAATTCGTTGGAAAAACAGTAGCAGAACTTGCGAAAGCTAAGGGAATTGAAAAAGTAGTTTTTGATCGTTCAGGTTATTTATACCATGGGCGCATAAAAGCATTGGCAGACGCAGCTCGTGAAGCTGGTCTGAAGTTTTAAGGATATACATATGGCTAAGCAAGGAAAAAATAACAGCGAACAACGTGAACGTGATCGTGATGATCAAATTGTTGAAAAACTAGTAAACGTTCGCCGTGTAACAAAAGTTGTTAAAGGTGGTAAGACAATGCGCTTTTCAGCGCTAGTAGTAGTTGGAGACGGCAAGGGCCGTGTTGGTTATGCAACTGGAAAAGCACGAGAAGTTCCTGATGCAGTCAAGAAAGCAGTTGATAAAGCAAAGCGTTCAATGATCCGTGTGCCACTTCGTGAAGGTAGGACATTGCATCATGATGTTAAAGCAAGATGCGGGGCAGGAATTGTTGTATTGAGATCCGCTCCAGCAGGTACTGGTGTCATTGCTGGTGGTCCAATGCGTGCGGTATTTGAAGCTCTAGGTGTTCACGATGTTGTTAGTAAATCAAATGGTACAAACAACTATCATAATATGGTAAGGGCTACTTTTATGGCTCTTCAAAGTGTTTCTTCTCCAAAAGTCATTGCTGCAAAACTCGGAAAGAAAATTTCAGATGTGTTGGTTCGCCGAGATGGTCAAGCAACAGCAGCTTCAAATCAGTAGGTGAATGAGATGACGAAGAAAAAAACAGCAGTAATTAAAGTAAAGCAAATTGGAAGCCCAATACGCAGAGATTCTAAGCAGAGACTCCATTTAAAAGGTCTGGGATTAGGAAAGTTGAATGCTATCCGTGAGTTGCAAGATACTCCGGAAGTGCAAGGTTTAATTCGAAAAGTGCGCCACATGGTGCAACTTGTAAGTGAATAGGTGATGGTCATGTCTTTTACTCTTAATGAAATCCGTGATAATCTAGGCGCGAGAACAAAACCTAAATTACTTGGTCGTGGTATTGCATCAGGTCTTGGAAAGACATCTGGTAAAGGTGGAAAAGGTCAAACAGCAAGATCAGGTGTTTCTTTGAATGGTTTCGAAGGTGGACAAAATCCAATCTATCGTCGTTTGCCTAAGCGTGGTTTTAAAAACATTCATGCAACAAAAAAGTATGAGCTAGATTTTGATAAAGTTAACCTATTACTTGATAATGGTTTGATTCAAGCCGGGGAAAAAGTAGATAGAGACCTTTTGGTAAAGGTTGGTTACATGCCAAAATATCTGGAAGAAATTACGTTGCTTGCTAATGGTAAACCAAAAGCAAAGTTCACATATGCAGTAACAAAAGCTACAAAGACAGCTCAGTCATTGGTAAGTGAAAGCGGCGGCGAACTTATAATCGAATAAAGGAAAAAATATGTCGTCTGCTATTGAACAGCTGGCCTCTAACATTAACTTTTCTACCTTTAAAAAAGCAGAAGATTTAAAAAAAAGAATATTGTTTACTCTGGCAGCTCTTGTGGTCTACCGAGTAGGTACCTATATCCCATTGCCTGGTATTAACCCACAGATCATCCAAGAATTTGTTTCCAGCAATGCTGGTGGCATTCTTGGAATACTCGATATGTTTTCTGGTGGATCAATCGGTCGTATGACGATTTTTGCATTAAATATCATGCCATATATTTCCTCTAGTATTATCGTTCAACTTATGACTTCAATTTCTCCTCACCTGGAATCATTAAAAAAAGAAGGTGAAGTTGGAAGAAGGAAACTTAATCAATATACAAGGTATGGAACGGTTCTGCTTGCAATGGTTCAGTCCTATGGTATTTCTGCAGGGCTGGAAAAGATCCAAGGAGCAACAGGAATGGCTGTTCTCGATCCAGGCTTTATGTTTCGTCTATGCACAGTTGTAACACTAACAGGTGGAACGCTATTTATTATGTGGCTTGGAGAGCAAATAACTTCAAGGGGAATTGGTAATGGTATATCCTTGGTTATTTATGCAGGTATCGTAGCAAACCTTCCTCATGCAGTAATTAGTACGTTTGAACTTGGCCGACAGGGTGCTTTGTCTGCTGGAGTTATACTAGGCATTTTGATCATGATTGCAGTTGTTATTGGTTATGTTGTTTTCATGGAAAGAGCTCAAAGAAAAATCCTTATTCAATACCCCAAGAGACAAGTTGCAGTAAATATGCCTGCAGTAGCTCAAACTACCCATTTGCCTTTAAAGCTAAACAGCGCTGGCGTAATACCCCCAATTTTTGCTTCTTCATTATTATTGCTTCCTGCTACTATATCAGGTTTTGGTGGTGCAGGTTCCCAAGATAGTGTTTTGGGTTACATAGGTACTATTTTTGCGCACGGACATCCTGTTTACATGACCTGTTTTGCAGCACTAATTATTTTCTTTGCATTTTTCTATACTGCTTTAATGTTTAATCCAAATGAAACAGCAGAAAATCTAAGAAAAGCTGGTAATTACATACCTGGCGTACGCCCAGGCACAGCTACTGCAAATTATTTAGATTATGTTTTGACAAGGTTGACAGTTGTTGGGGCACTTTACTTGGCTTCAATCTGTTTGATACCTGAATTAATTTTGAGTAGGTGGACTCTTCCTTTCTATTTCGGTGGTACAACAATACTTATTGTGGTAAGCGTAACAATGGAAACCATAACACAAATTCAATCACATTTGCTTGCTCACCAATACGAGGGTCTTATAAAAAAGGCAAAGGCAAAAGGTAGGATGTAATGCACTTGGTTTTCTTGGGCCCACCAGCATGTGGGAAGGGAACTCAGTCAAAGATTTTGGGAGATAAATTTAATTATTATCACCTCTCAACTGGAGACCTCATGCGTAAAGAGGTTAATAGTGGATCTATTTTGGGAGAGAGGATAAATCAGACCTTGAACAAAGGTATTTTGTGTCCTTCTGAAATAGTTAACGAACTGGTAAAAAAAGACATTGAAAATCACAAACAAATGAGTATACTGTTTGATGGTTATCCAAGGAAAATAGATCAAGCTATATTCTTGGAGTCAGCACTTGAAAATAGTGTTGGTAAGCTAAAAAATGTTTTTTATTTCGATGTAGAACCCAGTGAGTTATTACAAAGAATTCTTAACAGAATTAACTGTAGAGCCTGTGGCTCAGTATACAATTTGCAAACTAACCCTCCGAAAGAAGAAGGAGTTTGTGATAACTGCGGTAGCAAAGAGTTGATGCGACGTGGTGACGATAATGAAGAGATCCTAAAAAATCGTATTCAGTCGTTTTATGAAGAGACAAACCCGCTTAAGGATTTTTATCTTGAGCGTGGAATTCTGACGGTGGTAGATGCGCGTGCGCCGGTGGAAATAGTAACAAAACAAATATTAAACGCATTATAAGGAGCTAGCCGTGGCACGTATTGCAGGTGTAAACATTCCAACCCAAAAAAAAGCTTGGATTGCTTTGACCTATATCTATGGTATTGGTAGACACCAATCCAAACTAATTATTGAAAAAGCCGGAGTTGATGGGGAAAAAAGAGTTCATTCCCTAACTGATCAAGAGGTTTTGAAAATAAGAGAAATTATTGACGCTGACCACAAAGTAGAGGGTGATTTGCGTCGTGATGTGAGCATGAATATAAAAAGACTGATGGATTTAGGTTGTTACCGTGGGCTAAGGCACCGTAAAGGATTACCTGTTCGTGGTCAACGTACGCATACTAATGCTCGTACACGTAAAGGTAAGGCGATTCCAATTGCCGGTAAAAAAATGGTTGGTAAATAGAAATTAAGGTATTAAATTATGGCTCAGAAAACAGTTGCACGTGTCCGTCGTAGAGAAAGAAAGAATATCGTAAACGGTATCGTTTATGTAAATGCAACTTTCAATAACACTCTTGTCAGCGTAACAGATGAAGCAGGTAATGTTTTATCCTGGTCGACATCAGGAATGATGGGGTTCAAGGGATCACGTAAGTCAACTCCCTATGCTGCTCAAATTGCAGCAGAAGATGCTGCAAAAAAAGCCCAAGAACACGGTATGAAAACCGTAAGAGTGATCGTAAAAGGACCTGGATCAGGTAGAGAAACCGCATTACGTTCTTTGCAATCCGTTGGTTTTACGATAACATCAGTTCGAGATGTAACACCGGTACCCCATAACGGAGTACGTCCTCGTAAGCGCCGTCGTGTATAACACGTTGGTTATAAAGAATAAATAAATAGCGAAAGAGAACAGTTGTGATTGAGAGAAATTGGCAATCGATGATTAAACCCTCAAAGATTCAGGTGCAGTATTTGTCATCTAATCTCAGGGAAGCTAGCATAGTGGCAGAGCCTCTAGAAAGAGGCTTCGGGCTTACGCTAGGGAACGCATTGCGTCGCGTTTTATTATCTTCACTGCAAGGTTCTGCAGTTACTTCAATTAAAATCGATGGTGTTTTGCATGAGTTTTCAGCAATACCAGGTGTTCGTGAAGATGTTGCAGATATTATTTTAAACCTAAAAACTCTAGGCATAAGAATAAACTCAGATATGCCAAAGCGTATTCGTTTAGATGCAAAAGGGCCATGCGTAGTAAAAGCTAAAGACATTCAGCACGCATCAGATATAGAAATTTTAGACCCAGAGCTTGTGATCTGCCACGTAGACGAAGGCGGCCACGTTGTTATGGAAATGACAGTTCAATGCGGTAAAGGCTATGTTCCTGCATCGACTCAGCAAATTGAAGATAAAGCAATTGGACTAATTCCTATTGATGCAATTTTTAGTCCAATTAAGCGTGTTGTTTATAAAGTCGATCAAACCCGTGTAGGTCAGCGTACTGACTATGACAAGTTAACATTGACTCTTACAACAGACGGTTCTATAAAACCTGATGATGCAATTGCCTATGCTTCAAGAATTCTACAAGACCAATTGCAACAGTTCATTAATTTTGAAGAGCCTAAAGCAGCTGGTGCTAGTGAACGAAGGGGGGATCCTCTTCCATTTAATAGGAACATGCTTAAGAAAGTTGATGAGCTCGAATTGTCTGTTCGTTCAGCGAATTGTTTGAAAAACGAAAATATTTATTATATTGGTGATCTGGTTCAGCGTTCTGAAGGCGAAATGCTCCGGACTCCAAACTTTGGTAGAAAATCTTTGAATGAAATCAAAAAAGTACTTTCTTTAATGGGTCTTGGTTTTGGTATGAGTGTTCCAAATTGGCCGCCAGAGAATATAGATGAATTAGCAAAATCCTTAGAAGATCCATTTAATTAAGAAGTGAGAGAATAAGTCATGAGACATGGTATGTCAGGGCGTAAGTTTAATAGGACAAAAGAGCATAGAAAAGCTATGTTCAAAAATCTTGCCCAAGCTTTAATTAAGAACGAACAAATTAAAACAACTCTACCAAAAGCGAAAGACCTTCGCCCTGTTGTTGAGAAATTAATCACCCTTGCTAAGCGTGGCGGTTTACACAGTCATCGTCAGGCAATTTCACAGTTGCAGGATAAAGACCTTGTTAAAAAACTAATGAGTCAACTAGGTACTCGATTTTTAACACGTGCTGGTGGGTATACACGTATTGTGAAAGCTGGGTTCCGTTACGGTGATAATGCGCCGATGGCGATCATCGAGTTTGTTGATTTCGATCCTACAAAGGTTGTTGAAGTACAAGCTCAAGCTGCATAAAATATAACAAGAATAGTGTCTGAGGAGCCTTATGGGCTCCTTTTTTCATAAAATATTGAAATATCCCTTAAAAAAGCATATCCTATAATTGAATTTTTATAAGAACAATTAAGTAATATGCTTTCTAAATTCCTTGATCCAAAGAATGATTTGCCTTTAGGAGAATCTTTGGTTCTGAGCGCAACAAAGATATTCTAATTCATTTTCTCAATGATATGGTGGTCTTTAAGGAATCTGCATCTATAGAAGATGTGACCTTTTTAAAGACGGTACAAGACCCAGAGATAGCTTCTCAGAAAACCAGTATAGTTGATGTTCTTTGCAAAGATACCAAAGGCAATCAGTATATTGTCGTAATGCAGGTTGCTAAGGAAAAAAGGCTTTGAAAAGAGAGCGCAATATTATGCGGCTAAGGCCTATGTATCTCAAGCAACTATATTAAAGCAAAAATTTTTATAAAATTACTGCTTGCTGTCTAAACTGTTGGTAGCCTATGGTTAAAAAAAATACCATCATCGATTATGAAGCCTTTTTATATTACAACACCAATTTATTATGTTAACGATAAGCCTCACATTGGACATGCCTACACAAGCTTAGCATGCGATGTTATTGCCCGTTTTAAACGTCTCGATGGGTTCGATGCGAAATTTTTAACCGGTGCCGATGAACATGGCCAAAAAATTGAAAAAGCTGCTGCGGTCAAAGGAATTGCACCTCAAGCTTTTGTTGATGAAGTTTCACAATCTTTTCGCAGTCTTTCAGACCTACTTGATCTTACTAATGATGATTTCATTAGAACAACAGAACCCCGCCATGTCACCGCCGTACAGCACCTTTGGAAAAGGCTTTTTGAAAGCGGCAGCATCTATTTGGGAGAATATGCTGGTTGGTATGCGGTACGCGATGAAGCATTTTACCAAGAAGACGAACTTGTCGAAGGTAAAGCCCCAACAGGAGCCGAAGTTGAATGGGTCAAAGAATCAAGTTATTTCTTTAAACTATCAGCATGGGCTGAGCCATTGCTTGAATATTATGCAAAGCACCCTGAAGCTATTCAGCCTGAATCTCGCCGTAATGAAGTACTTCGTTTTATCGAAGGGGGCTTGAGAGATCTTTCAATTTCAAGGCGGACTCTAAAATGGGGCATTCCCGTGCCAGGTGACCCTGATCATGTTATGTATGTTTGGCTCGATGCCCTAACCAATTATTTATCGGCTTTAGGCTATCCGGATGACGGGTATCAATTCCATTGGCAGCAATCTATTCATGTTGTCGGCAAAGATATTCTTCGTTTTCATGCCGTGTACTGGCCAGCATTCTTAATGGCAGCGGGTATTACACCACCTAAGACAGTCTTCGCTCATGGGTGGTGGACGGTTGAAGGGGAGAAAATGTCAAAATCCCTTGGTAATGTGGTTGATCCGGTTGAGATGGTAGATAGTTTTGGTTCCGATGCTTTTCGGTATTTTTTAATGCGTGATCTTTCCTTTGGGCAAGACGGGGATTTTTCCAAAACCGCTTTTATCAATAGGTTGAATACAGATTTAGCAAATGCCTATGGAAACTTGTGTCAGCGCGTATTGTCATTTATTTATAAAAATGGCGAGGCAACAATCCCAACCCCGGGTGAGTTAACAGCTGAAGACCATGCTTTGGTTAACCTTCCAGCGCAGCTGCTGCCAACATTGCGCACACATATAGATAATTTCCATCTTAATCGCTATGCAGAAGCAATATGGCAGGTAATAGGAGAGGGGAATCGTTATGTTGATGCGCAAAAACCCTGGGCATTAAAGAAAGACGATTCGTTGCGGATGAATACGGTTCTATATAACTTATGTTCACTAATTAAGAATGTTGCGATTCTAACACAACCGATTTTACCGCTTGCAAGTTCTAAAATTCTCACTATATTACAAGCAGGAAATAAAGATTTTTCCGCGTTAGAAGTGGCTTTGAGCCCAGGCCAAAAAATTGATGAGCCGCAGCCACTTTTTGCAAAACATGTAGTATGAAAGGAATTTAAGATGAAAAAAATATTGATGACCCTATTGATAGGTGGTTTTTGTGCACTGATGGCGTCAGGAGCACCTGGTGGTCCTGGTTTTGGTGAATTTGGTGATAAAAATAGCTCATCAAGAGCTTCTGTAACATCAAGTAGTTCAAGCACTGAAGGATTTTTAGATCCAAGCTTGTATCAAAAAATGGAATTGGGACATAAATTTGTGATCATGTATAAAAGTAAACTACATGAGATACAAACTCGCATTATTGGCGATCTGTTCCATGGAGAAAAATCATCTAGAGCTACATTAGAAGAATATTTTGAAACTGACACAGGTGATAAGTATGTTATAGCTTCAACTGAAAAGACTCTTCCTCATTTGGAAAGTAAACCAGCAGGAGATTTATCAAATGTTTTATGGTGGGAAACACAAGTTTTTCGTAAGGTTTTTCATCGTACCACTAACCATGGAAAAAGAAATCAAAAAAATTGTTGGAATAATTGCGACGTAAAATTAGAGGTTTCTGTCCGATATCTGTTTAGTCAGTTTAATAGCGAAGCAACAAAAGTTAAATCTGAATTTTTAAGTAAGAAAAAAGATATAGAGATAAAAGATGGTGGAAGGCAGTGGTGCACAAAGCAGCCACCTTACGATGTTAGGTATGAAGAAAGTGTTAACTATTTTAGAGATGCTTTTCCTCAATTAATTTCAGAATTTGGAAATAATCTAAACTAAACACTTCATTAACCTTTACGGCGTATCCTTATAGTATAGGGATTATGCTGTAAAGGTTTTCATGGCTGATTTTGAAGACGCCTGGGAAGGTTTTCGTCTAACGACTGCTGAAATTATTTATCACCTCCCCGATCATCCCCTATTATTGCAAACCTACATCTGGCAGGAATTTGATCGCCCTCCCCAATATCCGCGCCTGCAAGAATTCTTGGCTTTTTGGCTAAAAGAAATCGAAGGAAAGCTCCATTCTGTAAAAGTTGGCATTGGTGGACCGTTGATGCCAAATAAAGTGGAATCCCCAGTCTTTACTTTTTCATTGCACTGAAAAATTTCATTGTATTTTAAAATCATGTAAGACAGTATACACATAACATTAAAAGGTGAAGTGTATGAGATTTTTAATAATTGTTGTTTTAGTTCTAGGTAACTTTATTTTGAGTGCTTCATCTTCATCATCGTCTTTTGATACTGAAGATCCTCTTCTTGAAAACAAAGTAAACGAAAATTTGCCAGTGAACGTACCTACCTATTATGAATATGAAGTTGTTGAGCGAGCTATAAATAAATTTCTTATTGGCTCTCCTGAAAATATAAAAAATATAAACTTTTGCTTGAACATGCTTTTTAATAAATTGCCTGAACAGGAAAAAAATAAAGATCTCTGTTTTCCAAGGACGTCTCATCCTATTTCATTTGTTAATGGTGGTTGGCGGTGTCGACTTAAAGAGGTAATAATAGCAAACAAAAAACAAAGTCCAGATGATCAAAAAAGAGTATTCAGTGAATTGCTCTCATGGCATTTGGAAAGTTTTAAAAATATTGCTCCTAGATTGGGTGATACCGCAAAAGTATGGTTAACTTGTGCAGAAAAGTTCAGAGAAGATGCAGAAGGTGATTGTTAGCAAGTGATGACGGATTTCCGTAAGAAATGCTAATTTCTAAAATTCCAGATAAATTAACGTTATTCACTGGGTTCCATGATCAAGTCATGGAAACGCTAGAGGAGGAGCAACCTGGCAGTTTTCCTGGGCCTTGAACCTAGAATCCAACAAAACGCAGCTATCGCCCTTTGCTGATTTTTTATGCTACACTGCTGAAAAATTTAAAACTTCTTAGAAAGACTGCAAAACTCGTGAAAACCTACCTCCATGAATACGATCTCCCTGATGATATAACTTTTGGTCAAACGGTCGCGATTGATACAGAGGCAATGGGCCTTAATCAACACCGCGACAGACTGTGTTTGGTGCAGTTAACGTTTGATGGTATTAATGTGCACCTTGTGCAATTTCCTGAGGCTGATTTTTCCGAGTCGCCGAACCTAAAACGTTTGCTTGTTAGCGATTGCCAAAAAATTTTTCATTTTGCGCGTTTTGATCTGGCGATTTTGCAGTATTCCTTTGACCTACTAATTAAAAATATTTATTGCACAAAAGTTGCTTCCCATTTGGTTCGCACCTATACAAATAAACATGGCCTAAAAGACTTGTGCAGAGAGTTACTTGGCATTGAGGTTTCAAAGCAGGAGCAAACCAGTGATTGGGGCGCAAAGGTTCTCAGTAAAGACCAAATGCGCTATGCAGCAACCGATGTGGCGAACTTGCATAGCCTTAAACTTAAGCTTGATGCTATGTTGACCCGGGAAAACCGCCAGCATTTAGCTGAGGCAACTTTTGAATATCTTCCCATCCGGGCGCAGCTCGATTTGTTGTACGGGCAAAAGGGCGATATTATGGCCTATAAATTGGAAGAGTAGGGCGATATGATGACTAATCCAGTATCAATTCATTCAATGAAAATCCTAGAAGCAGGACGGCAAGTGATTATTCAAGAATCAACAGCTCTTGTTGATTTAGCAGCGAGTCTTGATGAAAACTTTACAAAAGCTGTTGAATTATTATCTGAAAAAAAGAGCCGCGTTATCGTAAGCGGCATTGGTAAAAGTGGCCAAGTTGCAAAAAAAATTTCTTCAACTTTTGCAAGCGTTGGTCAGCCGGCATTTTTTGTGCACCCGGCCGAAGCTAGCCACGGGGATCTGGGGATGATCACCCCAGACGATCGGCTTTTATTGTTATCCCATAGTGGTGAAACTAGTGAACTCAGGCCAATGCTTGACTATAGCAGGCGTTTTCATATTCCGCTGGTTGCGATTACCTCTAGGGAAAATAGCAATTTAGCAAGTGTTGCGGATATTACGCTCTGTTATCCAACTGTGCCAGAAGCTTGTCCCATGGGGCTGGCGCCGACTACCTCTACCACCATGATGCTCGCCCTTGGTGATGCCCTAGCAATTGCAACCCTGCACACCAGAAGCTTTAATGCAACGGATTTTCGCACCTTTCACCCGGGTGGAAATTTAGGCAAACAGTTATCCAGAGTGCGTGACTTTATGCATACTGATGATCGGCTTCCCCTTGTTCAACAAGGTACCCTCATGCAGGAATGCCTGATTAGAATGAGCTACTATGGCTTTGGTTGCGTTGCCATTGTCGATGAAAGCGGCAGTATGGTTGGGATTATTACTGATGGAGACTTGCGCCGCCATATGCACGAAGGCTTGCTGCAAGATAAAGTAGAGGCGATTATGAATCCATCGCCTAAAATTATCGCTCCAGATATTCTAATGGCGGAGGCTCTAGCAATTATGCAAGATAAGTCAATTACCAGTTTATTTGTTGGCTCAAAAGAAAAACCTATAGGAATTTTGCATATCCATGACTGTCTACGCGCTGGAATTATTTAGATAATTTTGATAGTATTAGGTTCATTTTTTTGTTGGATTGTTTTTGATGTTTAGTCTTCCTGTGCGCCTTTTTTTGGCGGTTGCTTTGGCTTTTATTTTATCAAGTCAAATTGACTCAAGTACAGTGAGTATTTTTTATACAGTCAGCCTTCTTCTTAAAGATTTACTGATGCTATTGATTCCCTTTGTGGTGTTTAGCTATTTATGTTCAGCGGTATTAAGTCTGCAAGGGCAGGCGACGGTTCTGATTTTTGGCGTTTTTGGTTTAGTCATTATCTCTAATATCGTTAATGTCTTCACAGCCTACGGCACGGCTTGGGCTTTATTTAGTTTTTTAAAACCAGTTAACTTAGCGGCTATCAGCAATCAAAGTAGCATCGAAGCCCTATGGCGCTTTCCTTTTTCAGCGATTTTAACCGCGGATAAAGCTATGCTTTTGGGGCTTCTTGTTGGCTTCATTGGAAATTTTACAGGGTCACGTTTTATCGTAAAGGCAATTACTTCCCTTAAAAATTGGACAACGCTTGCCTTAAACATTTTGTTCATTCCGTTTTTGCCCCTCTATGTTTTTGGGTTTGTGCTTAAGATTGGTTTTGAAGGATCTCTTGGAACCTTGGCTACAGCCTATGCACCGGTTTTTTTTCTAAGTTTTATAACGATTCAAGTTTACCTATTCTTTTGGTATGCGGTTGGGTGTAATGGCCGTATAAAAGATACGCTCATTGCTATACGCAATATGTTTCCTGCATGGCTTACTGGTTTTAGCACAATGTCGAGTGCGGCGGCGCTTCCGGTAACACTTCAATGCGTTGAAAAAAACACCAATAATCCAACCCTTACAAATTTTGTCGTGCCGGCAACTGCTAATGTGCACATGATTGGCGATGGAATTAACATCACGCTGACTTCCCTTGCCCTACTTGGTATGTCGGGTATACCTTTACCAAGTTTTATAGCATTTTTACCCTATGTAGCAGCTTACGTAGTTACTAAATTTTCAGGAAGTGGCGTTCCCGGCGGGGGGATGATTATTTTACTTCCGGTTGTTGAAAAACACCTGGGGCTTTCCCCAGATTTGTGCAGTCTGGTTGCGACTCTTTATATTTTGCAAGATTCCCTAATGACAGCAAGCAACGTTGCAGGAAATGGCGCGCTGGCGCTAATTGCCAATAAACTATTTGCTAAAAAGTTTTCAAAGGCCAAATAACACAATACCAATTTCTAAAAATTTCAGATTAATGATCTTACTCACTTGCCTCTATGGTCAAGCCATAGAGAAACTAGAGGGAATAAACCGAGCAGTTTTCCAAGGCTAGAGCCTAGGATCCAGAAAAACGTAGCTATATTTTTGCGATACAGACACCACAGATAGCCCCAAAATTTATAGAAAATGGTATAATTTTTCAAACGAAGGAGTGCAGTCTTAATAGTTGTTTCTAGGCTAACAGCTTCTTCATTTTTTTTGGAGGGGGTGAAACCGATGGCTAATGATTTCGAAACCAGTATCAATAACGTCTTTTGTGGTTCCAACCCCAATCTAACTTAGGTACTCATTTGGGTACTAATCAATGGTACCTAGAAACAATAAAACACCCTCAAAAGGTTGACGATGCTTTAGCTCCATCATTATTTTATTATTTTATTGGTTAATTTAAAATTAATATTAAAAAAAATATGCCATTAGCGGCTATATAAAAAACCCGCTTTACAGCGGGTTTCTTGTAGAAGCTTTACTATTCGTTAGGAGGCAATTTTTTTCAAATGTGCAACTAACCTAGAAACTTTGCGTGAAACAAAATTTTTGTGAATAATGCCTGTTTTAGCAACTTTCATCATGGCACTTTCAGCGGCGACTACGGCTACTTTTGCTTCTTCAAACGAAACAGCAGGTGTATTATGCATGCCTAATGCTTTTTCAGCAGTCTTAACAGATGTGCGCATGCGTGTCATGCGGCTACGATTAACACCTGTACGACGCTCTGTTTGACGAATAGCTTTTTTAGAATTTTTATGATTTGCCATATATAAAACTTATTTAGATCTTGCATACTTTATACGAAATCTAACCGATGCAGTCAAGATAAAAGCACGGACATGACGGGGAAATTTTAAGTTCACTGGGCCCATATTTTATGTGGATTACTTTTATTTGAATTTAATTAAATCTTCTTTTTTAAATAAAAATTAAATTAGCACCATGGTTATTTCATTGAACTAAATATTCATGTTTTTTTTAAAATAAATTTTTTTGTATTTTTCTTGTGTATAGTTGAATATATAGTTTTATTTTGGATTATTATTGTTATATGCTTTGCTATCACAAATTGGTTAACAAGGAATTAATTAATGAAAAACAGATATATATTATGCGTAATCGTAGCATTAAATTTGGGCAGTGTTTTTGCGGATGTTTATGATGATGCAAAGCAAAGCTGGACAGATCGTTCGGCTGAGCGTAAACGATATAATCGTGACGGAACAATAGCTCCATTTACTCCAGAAAAACTCGAGCAAGAAGCTAGGGTTCGAAACTTAAGGCAAGCGGTTATTAGCATGAACTTTGAAGCTCTTAAAAGTGAAGTCAATAGCAGAGAATTTTTATAAAACATCTGTTGGTGTCAGCTTTCTTTACGGATGGTTATTGAATCAATTTAAAGAAGTTGTTACTCCATTTTACGTGGGTAAGTATTTCAGTTTTAAAGCGATGTTTGATAAACATTTAGATGAAGTATCCGCCCGCGCCAGAGATTTCCTCAGTCCTATATTTAACGAATGGGTGGAAAAGCTTGAAGTAAAGAAAGAAGACGAAAAGCAAGAAGATAAATTTGCCTTCTTATTTGATGGAATCATCCCGCTGCATTACGCAATTGAGCAGGTAAGAGCAGGGAAAGATGATCCAACAACAAAAGCACCTTTTGAAACACCGCAAAAACTTTTCAAGGAGACGTTGTATTCACCAGAGTCCGTTAATTCAGCCACAAGAAATGTATCTGACTTAGGAGATCCGTTTGGTGGAAATTTAAAAATTGAACCGGAAAAACTAACTAGTATTAAACATTTTAATAACGTTATAACGGATATAAAAGACGGAAGTTACACATATTTAACGGATGCACTTAACATAATTAGCCAACCTGGCTTTATTAATTTTGGATCCGCAGATGCTCAAGTGAGTAATTCATTAGACGCAAGTGCACAATTAAGTAATGTGGATGCTACAACATCTCCTACTAAATCTTTATTAGCGGGATCATCCTCAGCTAGCTTTTCATCACCATCGCCTAGAAAGCGATCATCATCTGTAATTAGTCTTCTTCTATCTCCTCAAAAAAAATCTGCAAATACTGATACTCTTGATTTGAATACCCCAATACGTGATGCTAGCGATAATAGGATTATTTTTATCAAAGATTTAGTAGAAAACCTTATTCAAGATAGGGACAACTCATCAGTGAAAACTGTTCTTGGTTTGCGCACTCAAAAAGGGATTATTTTTGGGCCTAGTAATTTAGTAACAGGTAGAAAAGATAAAGGAGATTATGAAAAAAAACAAACTGAAATTCGTGATGTGGTCGAAGTTTTAAAGACACGACTTGAAGAACTTATTAAGCAAATTAATTCTTGATATCCCAAAACCCACTTCCCCCAAATGGCAAGACCTTTCAGTCTTGCCATTTTTTATAATATTATTTAGTGCCTGTTATTAATAATTTTTTAATTATAAAAATATAAAATAAAAATATTCGGTTTATTTTATGGTGTTAAATGAAATATATACTGGTATTGTTATTAGCGCTTGATTTTGCGAGTGGCTTTGCAGGTAATGCAGCTGAACTTAATGGTAAAATTGCTGCGGTTAAAATTTATCTTGCTACTAAAGCGAGTGCTTCTCCATTAGCAGGTTTTGATATGGAAACTCTTAAAAAAGAAGCTAACGTCCGTGAACTTAGGCAAGAAATAATTTGCCTTACTCCTGAGGAACTTAGGGATGTAGTTAACGATTCTGCTAACCAAGACTTTTTCAATTCATCCATGGGTATAAGCCTCATTTATGGTTGGCTGCTCAATCAATTTAAAGGAGAACCCATTACGCCTTTTTATGTCGGTAAATATTTTGATTTTGAAGAAATGTTGAGACTTATGTGCGATAAGCTACCTGAAGATAATCCAGTGAAACAACTAATCAATTCTAAATTAGACGATTGGGCTGATGTTTTTAATGATGATCCATTCCTATTCTTGTTTAATGGACTTATTCCGCTTCATTATGCAATTCAGCAAGCGGCCAACACTGGAAGGCTGTCATCGCCTTTTAAAGATGTAAAAGATCTTTTCGGAAAAACCTTATCTCCTTTATCGCCAGAGCAAAGAAAACTTGATCGTATGCTATGGGCTTTTAAGGAAATACGCGACAAAAGAAATACTGCTATATGTGATATACAAATTGGTAAAGAAAAATCTTCTTTTTATCCTTTGGCAAAAAGGGCAATTAAATTACCTGATTTTCTTCCTAAAGATTATACAGACGAAAATTATCCAAAAGATAAAAAAGATATAAGGGTGGAAATAATCATTTGTTTGGCGAATATACATTTTCCAGAAACTACTTTTACAACAGTTTTAAATGAGATGATAAGCGGAAGAGATCGAGGTAATCCTTTCAACAATATTACGCATAAAGGTACTCTTGTTAACTTCAAAAAGGATAATACGAGATATAAAAAACGTCGCGAAGCACTGAAAGAAGCATATGCAGCAGTGTTAGAAAAACTTAATCAAATGAAAAAATAATAAATCGTCAACAGTTTATTTCTCAATAATCCCTCTATGGCAAGACCTTTCAGTCTTGTCATTTTTTTTTATTAAAAGGCTCTCATTTAATAACTGTTTTTTATTATTAAGTTATTTTTAACATATAATCTATACCCTATAAATATATAACTTTGTGAGGTTTTTATGAAATATAAATATATAGTGGGGTTAATGGTTGCCCTGAATTTGGGAAGTGTTTTTAGTCGGGAAACGCCTGAAGATACTCAGGTAGTCTTTGAAAACACTAGAGAAATAGATAATGTCAAATCCTATTTAAATAAACGGTTACCGCTGCAATCGATAGTTTATGACATGGAAACCCTAAGACAAGAAGCCATGCTTCGCAATTACCGCCAAAAAGTTATTGGTTTAGGGGCTGAAGATCTTCAAAAAGAAGTTGAAAAAGACCATGAATTTTATAAATCTGCCATGGGAGTAAGCTTCATTTATGGTTGGGCGCTTAACCAATCGTACGAAAAAGAAATTATAACGCCTTTTTATGTTGGAAAATATTTCAGTTTTATCACGCTGTTCGAAGATTTAGTCGCACGATTAAAAACCGATGATAATAATATAAAAATATTTTTAAAAAGTCGGTTTACCCTCGGTCTGCGCGCTATAGAGGAAGATCGATTCAGGTTTTTATTTGATGGAATTATTCCGCTGCATTATGCAATTGATCAGGTTAGGGCGGCAGATCAAAAAGTTGACTTCGTTGCGGCAGTAAACCCTGGTGCCGCGACGATTCCTTCAGTAACAACAGTTCCCGCTCCTGTACCAGCAGTTATTCCTTTGGTTGTGCCAGCGAATCCCCCTGTACAAAAAGTTGTGGCTCCCGTTATGTCACCAGCGGGATTAACAGTAAGTGCGCTAGATGTTAAAATCTCTGCAACAACGCCTGCAGGTACATCTGTAGTTTCAGCAAGCGTAAAGCCTGTGGTTGCAGCTCCAGTAGCGGCTGGAACATCAACGAATGTAAACTCTGCACCGGTTCCTACGGCTCCTGTAGCTACAGGAACATCAACATCAATGATTGTAACGCCTGCAGCGACTCCTTCAGCCACACCAGCTGTGACTTTGGACCCAATCGTTGCTAAATTATCTCGAGAACTTTTTTACAAAACGCTTCGCTCAAGCGATAGGGCTCATTTAGAAGAGATAGAGTCAAAAACAGGATTTGCTGAACATTTATGGGGCATGCATCGTTTTGATAATTATACGCCATCAGCTATTGCTGAATTAAATGGTTATTGGCTTTCGGGTACCTTTGAAGGATTGCAAAAATATATGATTGCAAGGCCAGACTTAGCTAGAAACATTCCACAAGAAGTGAAAGATGTCCTACTCAGCCTACATGCACATGTTGACCGCAATTATGTTTTTAAAGGTAAAGCGCTCGCTGATCATGTTCAAATCGTTGCACAAAAAATTAATAATCAACGAAACTGGGACATCTTAAATGATGATTTCATGGATGCTACAAAGTTATCATCAAGAAATCATCATCATTTCTTGAAAAAGCTTGTAAAAGCACACGAAGGTAATTTTAGTGATGTTATTTTACTTGGCCATTTTAACGTTTTGAAAGCTATGAAAGATGATATTACTTTGGATGATTTATTGAGTGATCCTAGGATAAAACAAGCTGCACATGCAGCTAGGCTAGCTTTATTGAGTCACCTTGATAAGTAGCTGTATTCTCGTGGCAAGGCTTTTAGTGGCCTTGCCATTTTTATTGCATTTTAGTGAGATAATAACTTCTCCGCTTCAAGTGCTGCCATACAGCCTTGACCTGCTGCAGTGACTGCCTGCCTAAAGATTTTGTCTTGTACATCACCGGCTGCAAAAACACCGCTGACTGAGGTGGCAGTGCTTCCAGCTGTAGTGATAATGTATCCTTCTGTGTCGCAAGCTAGGCAGTCCTTGAAAGGTTCATTCATAGGGGAATGGCCAATCGCAACAAATGCCCCATCAAATTTATGTTCTGAAATCGCGTTAGTTTTAAGATTTTTTAATTTTAGCCCAGTTAAACTTCGAAAAGGCTTATCAACGCCTAAAAATTCTTCAACAGCTGTATCCCAGATGACAGAAACTTTGGGGTTTTTGAAAAGGCGATCTTGAGCAATTTTTTCTGCCCTAAGGCTATCGCGACGGTGAATCAAGGTAACATGTGCACAGTGATTTGTTAGGTAAATTGCTTCTTCAACAGCTGAATTCCCCCCCCCAATAACGGCAACATTTTTGTCTTTGAAAAAAAAGCCATCGCAAGTTGCGCAGCCTGAAACACCATACCCACGAAAATAGGTTTCACTCTCTAAACCTAGCCATTTCGCTTGTGCACCGGTAGCAATGATTACAGTGTCAGCTGTGTAGCTTGTCGGGGTGTCGCTAGTTACAGAAAATGGACGCTTTGAAAAATCGACGTTTATAACAGACTCATAACGCATGTCCGTTCCTACATGCGCTGCTTGAGCATGCATTTGTTCCATCAACCAGGGACCTTGAATAACATCCTTAAAACCAGGATAGTTTTCTACATCGGTTGTGATGGTTAATTGCCCTCCAGGTTGAGGGCCAAGTAGTTGAATGGGCTTTAAGTTAGCACGCGCAGCATAGATAGCGGCAGTGTAACCAGCTGGTCCAGCTCCTATAATTAAGACTTTTGTATGGTCGCTCATTTTTAATTTTTCTAAAATTTATTGTTAGCAGTATGCAGTTTTTTTAAAAGATGGGGAAGGCAACAAAAAATGAAAATTCGGGAATTATCCGTGGACTATAACATTGCCCACTGTCCATTTTTACCATTAATTGCTTGCATTGACCTATAGGTTTTGTTAGATATAGTTAATTGAATCATGTGAAAACAAGTTATGGCAAAGAAATCAGCAACCTTAAATATTAAGCTTCTAAGCACCGCAGATACGGGCTTTTTTTATGTCACAAAAAAAAATCCTCGCAAAAAGCCAGAAAAGCTTGAGCTTAAAAAATACGATCCAGTTGTGCGTAAGCATGTTGTGTTTCGTGAAGCAAAAATAAAATAGTTTGATGAAACCCCTTTTTTTATTCCCCATGGTAGCTAAGTGTTTTGTCGTTACCCTGGTTTTTTTTAGCTCCTTATTTGGAAGCGCTGATCCTAAGCTTTTGGCGAAACTTCAGCCCTATGTAGTGAGCATTAAATCGCGCAGTATTGTTGCTGCTTATGGTGATGTTTCACCCTCTGCAGGAACAGGTTTTATTTTTAATGCCAAAAAAGGTTACATTATATCGAATGCCCATGTTGCTTCTGGTCATAAGGTTATTCCGGAATACCTCGCAATTTTGTCTTCTGGAAAAGAAATTACCCTAAAGCTTCTTTACAGCGATCCTTCAGTGGATTTAGCAGTTTTCCAGGCTAATCCTGATGAACTTGGCGTTTCTTCTGACCTAGCCATAAGTGATAAACCAGCTTCAATTGGAACGAACGTTCTCATTATTGGCAAAAATGAAAACCATCATTTTTCTACCCAAACAGGCGTTGTTGCTAATCCAAATGAAATCGAAGGGCATATGTCCCAGCACGCTATGCGTATTAGCTTAAACATGCAAGGCGGTGGAAGCGGTTCGATGGTTTATGACATTGCTGCTGGTGAGGTGATTGGGGTTATTTTTGCATCTAACATGGCAACTAGCGCCTTTGCTATTCCCATTTCCTATGGCACCGATATTATTAATACGCTAGCAGCAAATAAAAGCCCTAAGCGTTTTTCTTTGGGGATAATTTTTGAATACAGTTCATTGGATGATTTAATCAAATTCTACAGCTTCCCTGAAAGCGATGCGATTAAATACGCTAAAAAATATCCAGAATCTTTCCATAGGGCACTCAAAATTAAGACGATCCTGCCGGAAAGTTCTGCAGAAGGCGTTCTTCAAGCGGGCGACTGCATTTTGCAAATTAACGGTAAGGAAATAGGACCTAACTTATACTTATTTGATAAAACCGTGAACGAACTTGGTGAAGCAAATCAAAAAGCTGAGCTTTTGATTGTACGTTATGGTGAAAAAATGAAGCTAACATTGACTCCATACAGCATGACCCAACGTCAGGTCAAGCGGATGGTTGTTTTTGGTGGCGCCACTTTCTTTGAAGCTGATGATGTGATGATTCGTCGCTCAGGCCTAAAAGGTAAAAATCGTGTGCTCATAACAAATGCTCGCGTTGGTAGCGGATTCATCGAAAAGCTTCCTATGTTTCCAGGTTCAAACCATGCGCTAATATGCGTTGAGAAGCTAGGTAAAAGCGAAATAAACACATTAGACGATGTTATTAAAGCTATCCCAACTCTAATGAAAACCGGTCGTTTCACCATCACTTTTAGGAACTACGGCATAAAAATTGGCTACGATTCTGTGATTATTTTTAATCAGGGTAGTCTTCTCGAAGATATTAGCCTCTTTGAGCAGGATGGAATTGCTGAGGAGTTCCGTTTTGATGATAAAAGCCACGAATGGACAGTGAATCGTTTAGTGAGTGACGCGCCAGCAAGCCAATGATTTGCTAACTGAACCTGCAAAAGCATGTTAAACATAGTGTACCGACCGGTCAATCCAGTTTTTTAAAGCGGAAACTATTTATTGGCTTTTTACAATGGTTATTTGACAATTTCCGTAAATGCGTTGATCGTGTACTTTTAAATTTTCTTGCACTAAAACTTCCATACCCTTTTTTTGTTCAATAATAATAGTAGCATCTTTCGCAAGGAGCTTATTATCGCTCAAATACTGCAGTGCTTTGTATTCTAAACTTTCACCATAAGGTGGGTCAAGAAACACCAAATCAAAAGGTGTGCTTGAGCGTAATTGAAAAAAATTTTTAACAACTGACACCGTGTAAGTCGATACATTTAAAATACTGGTGATATTTTTATTTAGGTTAGCTCCAGCTAAGGGGTTAATCTCGCAGAAAGTAGCCTTATTTGCCCCTCTGGACAATGCCTCAAGCCCTAGTGCTCCTGAGCCTGCAAAGCCATCTAGAACATTGAGTTCTTCAAAAGATAAAATATTGGTAAGAATATTAAATACGGCTTGACGCAGGCGGTCAGAGGTGGGTCTTGTTATTTCATTAGGTGGTAAACACAACCGTTTACCCTTAAAGCGGCCAGCACAAATGCGCAGCATTTATAGCCCATGTTCATTAAGCTTTTTATGCAAGGTGTTGCGATTGATTCCTAAAATTCTCGCAGCCTTTGCTTTATTTCCTTTAACAGCGTGCAATGTCTGTTGAAAAAGAGGTCGCTCAACTTCATGCAGAACGGTATTGTAAAGACTAGAGTCAGTAATATTATCCCCTTGAGTATTAAAATACTCTTTAACCATTTTTTCTATAAGAGTTGCTATACCATTCATAATTTATGTAGACTCTATTTGTAGATGATAAAAATCTTGAACGATGTCTCGCATTTTCGAAGGGCAGTCAGTTTGATTTACGCGCACACGATAATCAGCAGAATCTTTCAGACTTTTACTGTACCAACCCAGATGTTTCCGCGCAATCTTAACGCCGCCTTCTGTACCATAAAGATTTAAAA
This sequence comes from uncultured Alphaproteobacteria bacterium, assembly GCA_903874955.1. Classification (GTDB taxonomy): domain Bacteria; phylum Pseudomonadota; class Alphaproteobacteria; order Paracaedibacterales; family CAITNM01; genus CAITNM01. The sequence goes on from CAIQTY010000018.1 coordinate 29,370, forward strand.
TATCTTCAAAGTGCTCAAGAACAATATTTAATTGATTGTTTAATGTTGGATCTTTCTGGAGTATTCCTGAGCTGATGTAATCGTATGCTTGCTTTATAAACCAAGGCCTGCCGTATGCTCCTCGCCCAATCATCACGCCATCAGCGCCACTTTGCTCTAAAAGATTTTGTGCATCTTGGGGAGTTACAACATCTCCATTTCCAATCACCGGAACTTTTACAGCATTTTTGACAGTGCGAATAAATCTCCAATCAGACTTTCCATTATAAAGTTGACATCGTGTGCGACCATGCACAGTGATCATTTTAATGCCAAGATCTTCCGCTATTTTAGCAAGCTTTGGTGCATTGCGGTTGCTGTCGTCCCAGCCGGTCCGCATTTTAAGGGTTACAGGAATTTTTACAGCTTTAACAGTTGCTTCAATGATTTTGGCCGCTAGCAGTTCATCGCGCATTAGGGCAGAACCTGCATGACCATTGACGACTTTTTTAACTGGGCAGCCCATATTGATGTCTATAACTTGTGCTCCTAGATCTTCATTGAGCTTTGCAGCTTCTGCCATTACATCAGGTTCGCAGCCAGCAAGTTGTACAACCATAGGCTCTTCACCATGGGCTTTAATCATCCGCAGGCTTTGCCTTGTTTGTCTTATCATCGCTTGACTTGCAATCATCTCAGATACGACCAGTCCAGCCCCCATGCGTTTCACAAGACTTCTAAACGCCATATCACTAACACCCGTCATAGGAGCAAGGAAAACGTTCATGTCGAGGCTAACGGGGCCAATATTTATTTGCGAAGTCATGACCTTGAAAATACGTTAAAAGTGCTTAAAAAACAAGCAAAATATTGTATTTGTTTTACCTGTTTTTGTTAACTTTTTTGATTTTGCCTTATTTCATTGCTATTTCTACTTTGAGGAACGTCTGGTAGAGGTTCTAGCGTGTCTTTCTTATCAATTTCGTTAGTTTTTTCAGGTGGTTTTGCAGGGTCATAGGGATCAGATGGTTGGTGTTTTAATGAGGTTTTTTCTGCTTGTGAGGTTGTGAAGAAGAAACCCGATAATCCTCCGATTAAAGCACCCCCTAGTATATCCGACCAATAATGTCTTTTAGCGTATACGCGAGAATACCCAACAAAAGATGCAGAGCCGACAGCTGGTGCTCCGTAGGCCATTCCATAGCGCATTCCAAGGAAAGAAGCACCACTAAAGGCAAGGCTTGTATGACCTGACGGAAAAGAGTATTTACCACCTTTTGGTCTTTTTGAGTTAACTGCAAACTTTAAAGCCCAAGTGGCCGCCGTTGAAGCAGCAACGGTGTAAAAAAGCTCTTTCATCCCTTGAGTGTCGTCTTTCCCAAAAGCGATGAGTAGTGCTGTAACTGGAATGGTGATTTGAATGACGTCTCCTGCTCGTTCTATTGAACTATGCTTTTTTGCATAAATCGAGGATTGAGTGATGAAGGCTAATAGGGTTCCAAACAGGATTGATCTGAATTTTAAAGTGTACATTTTATATGAAAACCAAAGATAATATCAAACATTTTAACAAATATTCGCTTCAAAAAAAAGCTAATTAATCCCACTTACCTAATCAGTCACCCTTTAAAACTGGCGAGACTCTATCATATTGATAGCAGCATCAATGCTTAAATCTTCTCTTTGGCCGGTTTTTCTATTTTTTATCTCAACGGTTTGATTAGTTAATGTTTTTGCACCGACAATCAATTGCCAAGGTAGGCCAATTAAATCCATATTAGAGAACTTAACGCCTGCGCGTTCACTACGATCGTCGTATAAAACACTGATGCAAGCATTCTCCAGGCGCGAGTGTAATTGTTCGCTAATCTCTTGGGTTTGTTGGTCATTTTTGGCGTCAACCAGGCCTACTTGAAAGGGTGCTACTTGCTCTGGCCAAATAATGCCATGCTCATCGTGGTTTGCCTCTATAATTGCCGCAACAAGTCTTGAGACTCCAATTCCATAGGATCCCATTTCTGGATAAATTGACTTACCGTCTGGTCCAGAAACTTTTAAATTCATTGACTTTGAGTACTTGGTGCCAAAATAAAAAATATGACCCACTTCAATGCCACGCCTTGAAACTAACTGATCGTCAGAAATAGGGCAGCTGGCAGGGTCGTGTTTTTCATCGGCAACTGCATAGAGTTTGCCAAGTTTTTCCATGGAATAATCGCTCTCAGTAATGCTATCAAAAGCTTTGTCGTAATAGATAGCGCTTTCGCCCGTATCTGCTACCACATGAAATTCATGGCTAAGATCACCACCAATCGCGCCGCTGTCAGCACGCATGGGGATAGCTTTAAGGCCCATTCTTGCAAAAGTGCGCAAATAAGCATTATACATTTTTTGATAGGCTGCACGCGCACTTTCAACATCAATATCAAAAGAGTAGGCATCCTTCATGTAAAATTCACGCCCTCGCATTACACCAAAGCGCGGACGAATTTCATCGCGGAATTTCCAATGAATTTGATATAGGCACAAAGGCAATTGGCGATAACTGCTTAGGTATTGCCTCACTAAATCAGTAATGATTTCTTCATGGGTGGGGCCGTATAGCATTTCCCGATCGTGGCGGTCTTTTATACGGAGCATTTCTTTGCCGTAGTCTTCGTAGCGTCCGCTTTCTTGCCACAAATGAGCTGGTTGGATAGTTGGCATTGTAACACGGTGGCAGCCAATCCTATCTTGTTCCTGGGCTACAATTTGTTCAATGCGTTTAAGAACTCTCTCACCAATTGGCAGCCACGAATATATACCTGATGTCGTTTGATTAATTAAACCTGCTCTCAGCATAAGGCGATGGGAGGCTATTTGGGCCTCGGCAGGCGTTTCTTTCAGAGTGGGTAGAAAATATTGGCTTAAACGCATAAAAAATCTCCTTAACTACTCTTTATTTTTAAGGTATTTTTATAGAGTTTGTCGAGGAACCAAATGCAAAAAGGCCTGCTTTTATCATTCTCTAGTTTTTTGCTGGAAAATAATTTGAAAATATTAAGATAGATTCTTTTGCATTGAACGTCTCAGAAATCTAAAGATTTTAACTCAGTCTTAACGTATCTTGGTAATTATCTTGTTAAAAAATACTAAAAAATATCCACAAACGCGATTAGTTTTTCAAAAAAAATGCGATTTCATAAAAAAGTCACTTGGTAGAATTAGTAAGACACGTTACAGTAAAGATAGTTAAAAAAAGAATTGATTAAATATGCCCAAAACAAACTTGGTCCATGATGAGTTAGAACTTCGTCCACGTATTAGTGTTATAGGTGTTGGCGGTGCTGGTGGAAACGCTGTTAACAATATGATTAGGGCTAAGCTTGAAGGGGTAGAATTTTTAATTGCAAACACTGATGCTCAGGCTCTTACCCAGTCTTTGGTGCCAAAAGAAAGGCGTATTCAGCTCGGTTTACACGTTACCCAGGGACTTGGGGCAGGATCCAAGCCTGATGTTGGAAAAGCTTCCGCCGAGGAATCAATCGAAGAGGTACTGGAAATCATTAGCGGTAGTAATATGCTGTTTATCACCGCTGGAATGGGGGGTGGTACTGGTAGTGGAGCTGCTCCTGTTATTGCGCGCGCTGCAAGAGAAATGGGCATATTAACCGTTGGTGTTGTTACACGTCCATTTAATTTTGAAGGTTCACACCGTTCACGTACAGCTGAAGGGGCAATCGATGAACTTCAACAATATGTTGATACTCTAATCATAATTCCTAATCAAAACTTATTCCGTCTGGCTAATGAGCGCACAACCTTTGCTGACGCTTTCAAAATGGCAGATGATGTTCTTTATTCAGGTGTTCGCGGTGTAACTGATCTGATGATTATGCCTGGGCTGATTAACCTAGACTTTGCAGATATTCGTTCAGTGATGGCTGAAATGGGTAAGGCGATGATGGGAACAGGTGAAGCAGAAGGTGAACGACGTGCCCTTGATGCTTCAGAAGCTGCAATTTCGAATCCTTTATTAGATGACGTATCAATGAAGGGCGCACGCGGCGTACTGATCAATATTACGGGCGGTTATGATATGACCTTATATGAGGTTGATGAAGCCGCAAATCGTATACGTGAAGATGTTGATTCTGATGCAAACATTATTTTTGGTTCAACATTTGATGAACGTTTGAATGGTAGAATGCGTGTTTCTGTAGTTGCTACAGGTATTGGTGGAATAGCGCCAACTTCTCAGCTTCACAGCCGTGCTACTATTTCTGTGCCCAATCAATCAGTTGGAAATAACGATGGATTCGGAGTAACAAGGCCCGTTACAAGTGGTAATGTTTTTTCAGCTTTTTCAGGGTTTAATCAAGCGTCTACTCAGGCAGCAACTGCTCATCATTATCAAGATTCTAATAATGAAGCCTTTGGAGAAGATAAAACTCAGCATCCTTATCCATCAGAAGATATGTTTGAGAATTATGAGGGGGCACAAGAAGGTTATCCTCAGTCTTCTCAGGAATCTTCTCATCATGATATGACGGGCAAAGAATTTATGCCTCATGCTGAGCAACAACATCAAGTTGCAGAAAAAAAGAGAGGACCTAGTCTTTTTGAACGTTTTACCGGTGTAAGTCGTAAAGCCTCTCAGCAAAATCCGATTATTGAAACAAATTTTCACCAACAGCCTCAAGAAAAGAAGGATGATCTTATTGATATTCCAGCATTTTTGCGTCGTGGCGGTTAGGCTATTTGTTAATTATTAATACATTTTCTAAAAATTCCAGATAAATCGATATTACCCAGTGGATCCTAGGCTCAAGGCCTAGGAAAACTTGGCAGGATGGGATCCATACGCCCATGCTGAGCATCAGGATGCCCCCCCTTGTCACCCAAGGGAAGCGTTAGCGACGTAGGCGACCACACCCACATGAGATCCTAACGGCCTAATGGGCATCTCCCCCTTAGTCTCCCTCTGGCCCTTCCAGAGGGTCCAGTGAAACCTAGCAACATTACCCAGTGGATCCTAGGCTCAAGGCCTAGGAAAACTTGGCAGGATGGGATCCATACGCCCATGCTGAGCATCAGGATGCCCCCCCCTTGTCACCCAAGGGAAGCGTTAGCGACGTAGGCGACCACACCCACATGAGATCCTAACGGCCTAATGGGCATCTCCCCCTTAGTCTCCCTCTGGCCCTTCCAGAGGGTCCAGTGAA
>CAIQTY010000019.1 GCA_903874955.1 uncultured Alphaproteobacteria bacterium
CGCCCCCGCCGAACAGGCCGCCCAGCATCCCGCCTTTGCTGGGGGATTTTTTGGCATCCCAACCTAAGCCCATGACGACTTTGCTTAGACTGCCGCCGGATTCTTTTGCCAGCGATATTTTTTGGCCCATTCAAGCAGCAAATGCAACACTGCCATGCTTAAAAAATATCTCAGCAGGTGTTTTGTAATTTAACACCTTTCGAGGTCTATTATTCAGTGAGTTTTGAGCGAAGTCAATATCTTCCTGAGAAAATTGACTAAAGTCCGATTTTTTGGGAACAAACTGCCTCAACAATCCATTAGTATGCTCGTTTAATCCTCTTTCCCATGAATGGTAGGGTTTGGCAAAAAAACATAAAGCATCTAGGCTTCTTGATAGCTCTTGATGCCCAGCAAATTCTTTACCATTATCAAAGGTTATAGTTTCTACATTCTGCTTTATTTTCTCTAGGGAATGCTTGATTGCTTGCGTTACCGACTCTTTAGTTTTATCCAAAACTAATGTGAAGAGAGAGAATTTTGACATCCTATCAACTAAAGTTACTATGGCTCCCTTATGATTAGCGCCGATTACGGTATCAGCTTCCCAGTCGCCAATTCTTGATTTTGTTTCTACTACTTTATCTCGTAACTCAATATCAATGCGGTTTGGTATCAACCCTCTGCCAGAATTTTTACCACTACGCTTATTGTACTTCTTGCCACTATGGCGAAGAAATTTATAGAGCTCGTCACCATTCTTTTTCGCTCTCCAAATCATCTTGTAAATACTCTCATGACTCACATAAGCAATACCATCTGCTTTCAATCGACCTGATATTTGCTCAGGGCTCCACGCTAATTCTAATTTTAATCGAATGATAGCTTGAAGCGCAGGTGTCATTACTTTAGGCACGGAAGCGGCACTTATTTTGCGTTCACAATATTGAGCATGCGCTCTTGTAGGCCGATAAGAGCCATTCGTGGAGTTACGCTTTAGCTCTCTAGAAATAACGCTTGGATCGCGATTTAAGCTTCGTGCAATACTCCGTAGCGAAATTCCATTTCCCTTTAGCATAAAAATATGCCATCTTTCATCTTGAGTCAGATGCTTGTGTTTTTTAAACATAGATACCTCATTTGTTGTCAGAAACGCTGAGTTTATCTAAAGCATTTGGCTCTTGCAATAATATCTAGATCATTCTCTATAAAAATTAGATCTACAAAAGTATCAAAGTGTTGCATTTGCTATTTGAAAAGGCGTTTAAATAAAGGAAGATCTAGAAATAAAGTAAATATGGATGTGGATGTGGATGCAAATGAAGCATCACAATCGCAAGGCACTTTATCATCAGCTCCGCTCAAACTAAAGGATCTAGCAAATTTATGTATCGAAGATATAAGCCATCATAATAGCGTGTTTTCTAAAGAAAATTTATATAAAAAAACTCTTAAATTTGCTATAGGTAATTTTTGCATAAAAGAAATTGTTAGCGAACATCAAACCCAAGAGCAAAATGGCATACTAATCAGGCATAACGACCAATTTTCTAGTAAAGCTCTCTTAGATCTGGAAAAGAAAATATTAGAATATGC
>CAIQTY010000020.1 GCA_903874955.1 uncultured Alphaproteobacteria bacterium
TGAGGGAGAAGTCGTTGTCCGAATCGCTTCACACCAAGCCGTTGCCAGCTTCGCATGGATTCGTAGGTTCTATTGGCAGAACAATAGGTTTAATCCCCCTTTCAAAGGTAAACATTCACATAAGAAACTTTCACATCGCACATAAACAGCATATCCTTTATCTGCTAGATAAGACATCATGCTCGGTTGGGTTGGAGATGGCGGCAGGTCAAAAATAAAACTCGGTAAGGTTGCTCCGTGTAAAATAAGTACTACCTTATTAGTTGGTCCTTTTGGAAACTTATATCGAATAGCAATTTTGCCTGCTGGGTACGCGGTACTTTGCAAATAGTGGACGGCTTGATCATTTTTTTGGGAAGTATTCATATGGAATTTTAAAAATTTATCTTTGAATTTTATATACCCTTAAATTTCGATTTATCAAATATAAAAGGGCAAAACCTTATAAAAGATTTTGCCAGAAATGATCATACAAATGAATTTAGTCTTTTTTTTCGTCAGTTGTTGTTGTTTGAGGGCGTTCATTCTGAGTTGAACTTGTGGAATTTTGGGCCTGAACCATTGCATAAACTGCTTTGCTTGGAAGTTGGTGAAAGACGTCGTAGGCTTTTTGAGCACCTTCATGGGTTAAGAGTGAATAGCTATCAGCTGTATAGCCAGCCTTTTCCAAAAGGGGGACAAATTCTCTTTGCAGATTGTCTCTTTCTTCATTCGTTTTTGCTCTAAGACCTTGATCCGCTAATTTTTCAAGCTGTATTACAAGTTCGTACCAATCACTAGCTGCTCTTAATGCAGTAGTTCTATCAGAAACACCCAAGGATGCTGAACTATTATCCCAATCATCCCTAGGGGTAGTTGTTGGTGTGGTTAATGATGACGCTGTACTTTGTGTACTTAATAACGCTGCACCTAAGGTAATTGTTGGTGTGGTTAATGGTGACGCTGCAGTTACTGAAGTGCTTGTTGACGTATCTGTAATTGTAGTCGCGCTAAGATCGGCTGTAAGTTGATCAACTGTCCCTGAATTTGTTTTTGTAGCTATTCTAGGATTGTTAGATTCATCACCAGTTGTTACAAATTCTGATTGCGCTGAAGCAAAAATATTTTCTGCCAAAACTAGTCCGAGCATTGCCAATGTCTTTAACATAATATTCTCCTTAAGTGAAATATTGCTCTTAAACAATCAATTTTAAATAAAATTGATATATTTATTATAAGGATGATTTTTTTATGATAGCAAGAAACTAGTTTTTATTTACCTAAAAGTTTTATTAAAGATTAGGTTATAATCTCAGTTTGGGATTACCATTGCCTGCAAAGTTTCCCCAGAACTTAGATAAGCAGCGCGTAAGCGCGTTGCGAGACTTAGTATGTGGGGTCCAGTTTTATAAGATCTATAGCTAATTTTACTGGACCCTACGATCAAGTCGTAGGGAAACTCTAGTGGTGGTGAGCATTTTCCTCAATTTTTCAAGCTTTTTTGGAGTATCTAATCCAAAACTAGGTTACATCTACCTTGTGATTTAAGTTTACAGCTTAAAAACTGAACTTTTATTCGTCAGAAGAATTTGATATTCCGGTTAAAGGATCCTCAACTTGTTTTGGGATATCAATTGCTTCTGCAGGGGCAATGGCATAGGCACTATCAGACGTAAGTAAAAAAATTCCTGGTATATTGATTTCAAGATCCTCAGTCATTTTTGTATGCTCGGATACGTCTTCCTGAACTTCCTTGCTTTCCTGATCAGTTTGCAATTTTTTAGTGTCGAACCCTAATTTTTCGGCATCAACAAGAACGTTATTTTCTGCACCTTCTATGGGGTTATAAAGGAGAGCAAGCTGAAAAGCCTTTTCAATATTTTGCAATGATGCGGCTTTAATTAATCTGGCTTGTCCATTTGCTTTTCCACCAAATATGGAAATGGGAATGATGCGAACCGAACATTCTAATTTTGGTAATGCCAATTCAATATTTTTTAAATAGGTAAGGCAGTCTGCAGAGGTCATATCTGCAAATACTACTAGGGTTTTATGTATTTTCTCTTTACTGGCTTTTATAGTAAATCCTGCCTTTAAAATATTATCTTTTCTAGAAAAGATACTTTTTTCTAAGTCTTCCTGATTATCCTCTGCATTATCATTTGCTGATTCATTTAATAGAGATACAAAAAACTGGGGATCGTTTTCGGCAATATCTTGAAGCAAAGTCTCAAGTTCTTCGGTTTTTATAGAATTACCATCTTGTTTGTAAACCCAAAAGCCGATTAATAACGTCAAAACTAAGTTTAAAACCAAAATTAATTTAATACTTGAAATTTTTGAAAAACTCATACAAATCAATAATTTTGAATAACCAATTCAAACTTTAGCTGAACATTGCAATAATTGCTATTATTGAAGGTCAATTTTTTTATTTTATCCTGACGGGGATTCAACAGAATCTTCACTCTTTATTGCCTGAATTTTTTTCTGTTTTAGTCCTAATGCTAGTGCAATTTGATCATTGTTACAGTCGCCTTTGTCTAAAAGGCTTAAGAAAGTTGATCGAAGATCTTCAGTCATTGTTGTTAAACTATTGATCATGGAAATAATTTTAAACGAAAGCAGATGGCGCATACCTTTTAAGATAGTTTCATATCCTTCGATTTGATCATAGGCTACCTGAAGGTAGGAAATTAATTGAAAATATTCTTGTAGCTCTAAAGCGCCGCGCTGGATGAGATCAATTGAGTGCACCAAATCAATAATATCTAATTTAAGCCCCATGTTAAGCATGCCGTGCAAACCACTAACATAACCTGCAAGATGTAAGTCCAGGTTTTTGAGAATATTTAGAAAATGCCTTAGGCCAATGTTTTTATCTTTTAACATGATTGATATGGTTAGGGCGTCCTCATCGGAAAACAGCGTAATGATATTTTCTTGGTTGAGTAACTCTTCTGCATTCAGCGCTTCAAGGTGCATTGCAAGCATTCTGGCATTTTGGGCAAATTTCCCTAAAATCAACTCGTGTAATTCTTTTACAATTTTGCCAACCTCTGGCAATTTCATAATAGCTTGATGGATCGGTTCTTGCATGGTTTCAGGAACACAACGATTAATTTCTTCAATACTTGGATTAATGCGCTCAGGACCTGTTAATGGAGATCCGTAACTAAAACCAATACAAATAAGTATTGTAAAAATATTCCACATTTGGTTTTAGATTAAACAAGTACCCCATCTTACTTGTTTAGCAGATCAGTGTTAAATAGATGTTAATTTATTAGATAAAATAGAGAAACGACTTATTTTTAAATTTATTAAATAAAAAATCAGCTTAAATTTGAATAAGAATATCTCATTAAATTCAAGCTGATTTTTTATTTTTAGTCTCTAGCCTAGATTATCATAGGCCTTGTATTATCTGACGCCGGCCATTGCTGCCATGCCATTAAGCACTGTAGGAGCGGCATTTAATGCAGCACCCCCAACTTTTCCTGCTACGTTTGCTGCACCTGATGCAACACTTGATGCAGCACTTCCTGCGGCTTTATATGCGCCTGATGCCATATTTTTTGCACTGTTATACGCAGATGTAGCTGCGTTTGCATCACTGTATGCGGCAGTTACTGCTAATACTGCAAGTGCTAAAGTTACTTTCTTCATAGTTTCCTCCTGGTTAAAATAAATAAAATGTGTACAATTTAATTTATACAGAATTAAAGTTAATTAATAGTTAATTTAACAATCAAATAATTAATATTATTTATTTTGTGAATAACCTCTATTTTGCACTTAAAAGTCACTTGGTATTTTTTAAATCTGTACTTTAAAGAATCAAGTTCTTAATCGGTCCCAACAAGGGCTCTAGCAAAATCGTCTGCCCTGAAGGGCTTGAGGTCATCAGCGCCCTCTCCTACTCCAAGGGCAATAATCGGAATAGAGAATTGCTTTGATAAACTTACTACAACGCCGCCTTTGGCCGTGCCATCTAGCTTAGTAATCACGAGTCCGTTAATACCGATGATGTCATTGAAAATTTTCACCTGATCAACAGCGTTTTGACCAGTAGTTGCATCGAGAACTAACAGCACAGTGTGCGGCGCTTTAGCATCGGCTTTTTTGAGAACCCTGACAATTTTTTCAAGCTCATCCATCAGGTAGGTTTTGTTTTGTAGGCGCCCTGCGGTATCGATGCACAATACATCAACGTTTGTGTCCTGAGCTTTTTTTAAGGCATCAAAAGCAAGACCTGCAGCATCACCGCCTGGTTTAGTTGTGCAAACCTCAACATTCAAACGAGCCCCCCAGGTTTGAAGCTGCTCAACGGCTGCAGCGCGAAAGGTATCGCCGGCTGCCCAAAGCACCTTTCGACCTTCTGCAAGCCAATTTTTGGAAAGCTTAGCGATGGTTGTGGTTTTTCCGACACCGTTAACCCCAATCATCAGGATCACATGGGGCTTATGGGAAATTTCAAGGGGTAGTGCAACAGGTTCAAGAATTTTTTGAATTTCTAATGCTAGCCATTCTTTGATTTCTTGCTCCGAGATTTCTTGATGCATTCGCTGTTTTTTGAGCAAATCGCGAAGCTCGGCCGCGGTTTTTATTCCCATATCCGCCTGGATCAACAGCTCCTCAAAGGCATCAAGAGTTTGTTCATCGAGCTTTCTGTGGGTAAAAACCGAAGTTATACCCTGGGTAAGATTCTGCGAAGTCTTCGACAGGCCAGTTTTTAGTTTTTTCCAAAAGCTCACAACGACTGACCCTCTAAGCAATGCGCGTTGCTCTGCATAACCTTAGCCAAAATAATAGAGCCTACTTCGGCATTACCTAAAAGCTGAATTGGCGCAAAGTGATCGGTTTTTCCTTTAATAATTCCCTGATCAGCTTCTTCAACAAGTACATTCACTGTTGTGCCCACAAATTTAGAAAAAGTTTGCCGCAAGGCTGATTCACCAAGAGCCCTAAGTTGACGGGCTCGCTCTTTAATAATGCCTCCATGCAGTTGCGGCATTCTAGCAGCAGGGGTTCCAGGCCGCGGCGAATATGGAAATACATGTAAATAGGTAAGATCACACTCATTCACAATACGCTTTGAATTTTCAAACATCTCATCAGTTTCGGTTGGAAAACCAGCGATGAGATCTGCTCCAAAAACCACGTCTGGTCTTAGCGCTTTGGCCCTTTTACTAAAACCTATGGCATCTTCACGCAAATGCCGCCGCTTCATGCGCTTTAAAATCATGTTATCACCCGCCTGTAAGCTTAGGTGCAGGTGGGGCATTAATTTTTGCTCTTCCCCTATCAAACGCCAGAGATCTTCATCGATTTCAACCGGATCAAGAGATGATAGTCTTAATCGCTTTAGGTCAGGCACAAGGGCTAGGACCCTTCGAATCATTTGCCCCAGGGTTGGCTGGCCAGGCAGATCAGCTCCATAGGCGGTGATATCAACGCCAGTAAAGACAATTTCCTGAGTGCCATTTTCTAGTAATGTGCGAATTTGAGCAACAATTTCACCTATTGCAACACTTCTGGAGTTCCCCCTACCAAAAGGAATAGTACAAAAGGTACAACGATGATCACAGCCATTTTGAACCTGTACAAAGGCTCTGGCTTTACCATCAAAGCCCGATACCAAGTGAGCGGCTGTTTCTTTAATTTGCATAATATCACTAACCACAACCTTATCCGCACTTTGCATGGTCATGTAGGTGTTGATCTGCATTTTTTCTTCGTTGCCAATAACCTTAGAAACTTCACTCATTTCTTGGTATTGAGACGGATTTATCTGAGCACTACAGCCAGTCACAACAATTTGGGCGCCTGGATTTTCTCGGCTAATTTTGCGAATGGTTTGGCGAGCCTGACGTTCTGCTTCAGCTGTAACAGCGCACGTATTTACAAATACGGTGTTAACCAACCCGGCTTGCGCAGCAAGATCAGAAATTACTTGGGATTCGTAGGTATTTAAGCGACAGCCAAGTGTGATGACTTGGTTTGCATTCGCATACTTAGATAACGCCATAATTCCCTAATGAATTTAAAGTGAAATTAACATAGCACAAATAAGGAAAAAATAGCGGAATTTAATAAAAAAAAGTCACTGAATTATCTTCAGTGACCTTTTGCTTTAAGTGTTAACGAAGTAAACTTAATACAACGTTAGGCGATTGGTTTGTCTGTGCTAACATCGCTGTTGCGGCTTGAACCAACACATTTTGTCCGGCCAAATCAGCAGCTGCGGTTGCTACGTCAACGTCAGTAATTGCACCCATAGCTGTTTGAGCATTAATTAAACTGCTTGAGATGAATTCTTCTGCCTGGGTAAGCTGTGAAATTGAACCACCAATATTTGCCCTTGCTGTACCAAGTTTTGTAATTGCATTCGCAACCGTTGTAATTGCAGTTTGCGAATTCGCTTGTGTTGACATGTTCAAGTTATTAATCGAGTAGTCAACGGCTAATGATTTTGAAACAGTCATTGTTATTTCACTATCGGTATTATTTGATGGACCAATCTGAAAGACAAATGCATTAGCTGTACCAGCGGTTAAGGTAAGCGAAACTGGAGTTCCCGATGCTACAGCTACTTGGGCTGTTGCACCAGCAGCAACAGTCGCTGTTGCAATAGTCGAACCGGCTGCATCAACAAAATTAATTGATTGGCTTGCTGTTGTTCCACCGCCAGCTACGGTTATAGCTGAATTTGCTGTAGCCTGAGTTTGCAATCCACCTGCTGTTGTCCAGGTCATGGTCATTACACCGCTTGCCTCAGATACTGTTACAGTATCTCCTGAACCAATAACGTTCGATTGAAAGGCAATCGCAGCACCGGTAGCAAGTGTTCCTGCCGTAGCATTTGACGTTACGCCCGTTCTACCACCAGCCAAAAGCGAAATTCCATTAAATGCGGCGCTATTACCGATTTTGTCAAATTCTGCAGCTAGAGCGGTGACTTCAGGTTGAATTGTTGCTGCTCTTTGAGCATCGGTCAATGAACCGTTAGCGCCTTGAGCAGCAAGTGTTGCAAAACGTTGCAAAATAGAATTTTGTTGAGCAAGCGCTCCGTCAATAGTTTGAGCCATTGCAATTGCTTGGGCAATATTTTGTTGGTCTTGCATCATGTTTAAAATTTGGCCGCGCATTCCGCTTGCAATTGCCAAACCTGCCGGATCATCAGCTGCGCCATTGATTCTAAGACCACTTGCAAGCTGTTGCGATGTTTGTGATACAGCTCGGCTGTTTTCGTTAACGCTTCTCGTCGCATACAGCGATGCTGCATTTGTTCTGATAGATATACTCATAATAAACTCACTTCCTGTGAAAATTGTTTCCTACCTAAGTTATGTGACATAAATACCATGTGGTATATAAGCTACGTGATATATATGCAACATGCGTGCCAATAGAAAACCATGGGCTATTCAAAAAAGCTCAAAATCCGCTACTAACTTAACATAGCGAGCAATTTAATTCGTTTAATGATTTGAAATTTTGATTGGAAAGTGAATTTTAGATAGGCAATTTTTACCTGATTTTGACAAACAACAAGGCAAAAATTGCCTCATTACATAATTAAGGCCGCGGGACTAGGCGGCCTTAGTTCTAGGTCTAGATTTTTAAAGAGTTAACGAAGCAGCGTTAGCGCTACTTCTGGCTGTTTGTTTGCTTGAGCGAGCATGGACATTGCAGCTTGAACTAAAACACTCTGGGCTGATAAGTTCGATGACGCGCTTGCTATATCTGCATCAACTATTTCACCAAGTGCACTCTGCGCACTAATTAAATTATTTGCCGTAAATTCCTCTGCCTGCGTTAGTTGTGAAATTGTTGCGCCTATACCTGCACGAACAGTTGCAAGGCTAGAAATAGCAACATTTACTGTTGTAATTGCAGTTTGAGAAGTGGTTTGAGTTGTCATGCTGATTGTGTTCAGCGCATATTGGCCCTGCAGAGATTGAGGAACAGTAACATTAAGTTTGCTGTTAACATCATTGTTGGTGCCGGATTGAATAACAAATACATTGCTTGTGCCAGAACCCAACGTAAGATTAACTCCTGTTTGAGTAGTAGTCGGGACCAGAGTTATTGGTGAATTACCAATAGCTGGAATTGTCACTGTAGCAATAGAATTACCGCTTGAATCATAAAAATCTATGTATTGAACTGGGGTATTCGCTGCAGTTTTTATAGCAGCATTGGCAGTTGCTGTTGTTGTCACGGCAGTTTTGGCAGTACCGTTTGATGCAGTAGTAGCTGTTGTCCATGTCATGGTCATTAGACCGGCGTTATCCATTGTTAGGTCTACTGTGTCGCATTGGGCTGGAGTAGAGGAATAGTGAATAGAATTTGATTGAAAATTTATAGCACTACCATTTAATAAGTTAGTATTGGCTGTAGAGCCTGAGGCAATCGATGCTAGCATACCTGTAGTTCCGCCTGACAATAGGAAAAGCCCATTAAAAGAAGCGCTATTACCAATTTTGTCAAAAAGCGTCAGTAAACTTGTAACTTCTGGCTGAATTGTCGCAACGCGCTGGGCGTCTGTAAGCACACCGTTGGCGCTTTCTGCAGCTAACACTGACAAGCGCCCAAGAATTTGGTTTTGCTGGGCTAACGCGCCGTCAACTGTTTGCAACATGGAAATTCCCTGACCAATATTCTGCTGGTCTTGGAGCATTGCTGCGATTTGGCTGCTCATTAAACTGGCTATAGCCAATCCTGCTGGATCATCTGCTGCTCCATTGATTCTTAGTCCACTCGCTAGTTCCTGTGATGTTTGATTTAATGCCGCGCTATTGGAATTCAAACTCCTAGCAGCAACTATAGATGATTGGTTAGTTCGAATTGATAAAGTCATGTTAGTTTAGTCCCTTTGACGGTTTTGTTATAATAAAGTTAGTGCAACATGCATACCAATATTGTTGATATATATATCACACTAAAAGAGACAGTATCTGGGTGCATAAAGCACCCAGCAAGTTCTGCTCATAAAAATCAACTACAAATGCCTGATTTATTGGATTTTTCTTATATTAAATATTAATTTTACAAAAATTATATTTATATTTCTTGTTATAGATTTTAAAATAAAATCATTTAACCGTTGCATAAAAATCATAATAAAAAAGCTGCAATATTTTTTGCCGAACCTAAACTAGGCAAAAAGATCCATACAAAAAATAATGTTTTTACTTTCGCCTTAACGAAGCAGAGTCAATATGATTTCACTCTGCTTGTTAGCTTGCTCAAGCATCGCTGTAGCGGCTTTAACCAAAACACTTTGTGCTGCTAAATCTGCCGAAGCTGATGCTATATCAAGGTCTGTAATTTGGCACAAGGCTGTTTGAGCATTGATTAGACTACCTGCAACGAATTCCTCTGCTTGGTTTAACTGAGAAATCGTTGCACCTATACTTGCTCTAACCGTTGCAATAGATGAGATTGCAGTAGAAACTGTGGTTATTGCGACTTGCGCAAGTGATTGGGTTACCATACTAAGTCCCGTTAAACCATAGTCTCTTTTGAGGGATTCGGGGACTGTTATAACCAATTCGCTATTCGCATTATTTTCTGTACCATATTGAATGATAAACTGATTGACTGTGCCTGCAGCTAACGGAGTAGTACTGCCACTATTAGTGCTATTAAAACTAAAATATCCAGGGGCACTACTAGTGTCAGTTGGTACCAGACCTGATACACCAGGTTGTACTGTAAGAGTAGCAATTACATCACCACTCGCATTGCTATAGGTAATAGTTTGTAAAGTGGCCGTACCACCAGTTGCTGAACCACTATATAGATTAGCGCTTCCTTTAGCCGTTGTGATCAACCCTGCTGAGCTAGTCCAGGTAAGAACTGTCTGACCCTGAGCATCAAGAGTCATTGTCACAGTATCTGTTGAGGTTATAAGGTTTGATTGCAAAGCTATTATAGCTGATCCGTTTGGTGTAGTTGTAGCCTGTGTTACAAGATTACTATCTTGGGTTGCACCTGGATTAACTGTTGCAATAGCCCCTGTTGTTCCACCTGATAAAACTGCTAGTCCATTGAATGCTGCGCTATACCCAATTTTATCGAACTGTGATAACAAACTAGTAACTTCAGGTTGAATGGTTGAAGCACGCTGAGCATTGGTCAAAACACCGTTAGCGCTTTCTGCAGCAAGAGTTGCTAATCGCTGAAGAATTTGGTTCTGTTGTTCAAGGGTTCCATCGATGATCTGTGCAAGGGAGATACCCTGACCAATATTTTGCTGATCTTGCATTAATCCACTTACTTTACTGCTCATTAAGCTTGAAATGGCAAGCCCTGCAGGGTCGTCTGATGCATTATTAATTCTTAATCCACTTGCTAGTCGCTGGGAAACTAAAGCCAAAGAAGCGCTATTATCATTTAAGCTTCTGGCCGCCACCAAAGACGCTGAATTGGCTCGAATTGACATAGTCATGGTAAAAAATCCCTAAATAATTCTCTTTCCTGGCTTACTGCAACCAACATACCAAGTTGGTTGGCACAAAAGAAAATTAATCAAAAAATTTAATAAAATATTTTTAAAAAAACAAATAAGATTGGTTTTTTTCTAATATTCGTGCAGGTTTTTAGCTAATTTTTTTGACACATCAGATTTAAGAATTTTTATCAAAAAAGGCACATATTCAAATTTTAGTTGCCTAAATATCACTATTTTAAAGATTTTATATTACCTTTTTGCTTTCTCACTCTCTAGAAAAAAACATAATCAGGTAATTTCTGCCAACTTTTTTTATTATATTAGTAAAAATTTACCTATCTTCTAGGTTATCAATCTGTAACGCTGGCTATGTCAAAGATTTAAGACATTGTTATGAATGGATTTATTTCATCGATCTCGCTTGATTGATATTTAATATGTTGAGTACTCTTAACATGTCGTACAATGTAACGTAAACACATGTATTCTCTGATTTCAATTTTTCAAATTACCGTTTTTAGATTTTGTCACTTTGTAAGGTTAGCCAAGCATTTCAGCATAGATAAAGAACACAAATAGGATTATTGATTTAAAGCCTGCAGAAAAAACTGAAATAACAATAAAAGAAGATCATTATCAAATTAAAATAGAAACCTATAAGCAGATCAGTGCTATAGAATTAGCCCAAGACAATCACTCCACAACAGAATAATTTTCCAAAAAATCCATTCTTTATAAAATATTAAGACCATTTTGATAAGATTTTCCTACGCAATATTTAAAACTTTTTGGGTATCTAAAAAGGGAGCGTTTGAATGGTGTGGTTTCAAAAACAGAATATTCCCCAATTATTAATACTAATCCTAGGATTTATTGCACCATTCGACATTCAAGCTAGTTATACATCTTCAACATTTGCAGGCAATTATAATGGCGGAATCCCAGGATTTTCAGGGGATGGCAGCCTTGCCACATCAACTTCAACGCCTACTCTTTTGAATCAACCAAACGCAATTTGCCAAGATGCCACCGGGAATATATATATCGTAGATACGGTAAATAATGTTGCGCGAAAAGTTAACGCCAATAATTTTATATCTACTATTGCAGGAAACCAAACAACATACACATCAGGCTCTCCCGTTGTCACGGGTGGCTACGGAGGAGACGGTCATTTTGCTACTGCTGCATATCTCAACAATCCGCAAGGAATTTGCGTTGATAATGCAGGTTTTGTCTACATAGCTGATACTTTAAATAATGTTATCCGGTTTATTCTTTCACCATTAATTGATACTGTTGCGGGTACACAAATAACATATTCTCCCGGAGGCACTCCACAAGCAGGAGGGTTTTCAGGTGATGGAGGCGCAGCTACTTCTGCATCTTTAAATTCTCCCTGTGGATTATGTTTGGATAACACAAAAAAGTACCTTTATATCGCTGATTCAGGGAATCACGCTATCCGAATGATCAACCTGAACGTTTCACCCCAAACTATTACAACAGTAGCAGGAACTGGGGGATCCTCCGGTTATTCCGTCGATCCAGGCCCTGCAACAAGTGCATTATTAAATACCCCTAGTGCAATTTGCTTGGATGCCTCAGGTAATCTTTATATCGCTGATACTGGTAACAATGTTGTGCGTTTTGTCTATCAAAGCAATGTAGCCAGCTCAACGTATACAACTGGAAATATATATACAATTGCTGGTCAACAAACAGCTTATATGGGATCCACAATAAGTGTAGCTGGAGGGAATACTGGTGATGGAGGATCGCCAACAAGCGCCTTATTAAATAGCCCAAGTGGAATAAGTCTTGATAGTCTTGGCAATATCTACATTGCTGATACAGCTAATAATCGCATCAGAAAGATCAATAGCTCATTTACAACTATTACTGCTTTTTCTGGCACAGGAACAGCTGGTTACCTTGATAGTAGCACTATTTCACTAGCTCAATTCAACGGTCCCAGAGGAATTTTTGTTGATAAGACAAGTAATGTGTATGTCGCAGATACTCTGAACAATGTAATTCGCAAGCTTATCAGCCCTGGCACCACCTATATACCTGGTACTGATGAAAATAATTCAGCGATCCCCAGGCAGGATGTTATAAGTATTGGAGGGTCTGGAGGTTTTTCTGCCTATGCTGCACCTTTGGCAAACACCAGAACCCTTTCTATAACACTGACCCAAACAGGTATCCCTGGAATTTCAAATAGTATTGCATGCAGCGCCGCTACATTTCCCAATACTCTTAAGGAGCTTCGTTTATGTGGAGATGCAACCTATTTCGATTTAGTATGCGGAACCGGGTCAGGGCTTCCAACGCCACCGGCTAATTGTAATATTCGCTTTATGCTTACAACCGGACCAACTAACCCGTGTAGCTGGTTTCAAAGCGCAATACCAGCTAGTTGTTGCGTTTATATTCAGCCTGGATCGGCTGATCCGATGCTCACAACCGGGATATTAGATGTGCCGTGCAACCTTAACATTGGAAACGCGCTCTCAAGCACGAGCGGTGGTTTAAACAATGGAGTGAATGGAGGAATAAGTATTCCAGCAGCAATCAGTACCGTGAACTCTATTATTAGTGTAAAAAATTCAAGTGCCCACCCAATATTAACGCTGAATGCTAATACAATTTTTGCTAATGCTGTACATGGTGTAAGTTTATCCGGGCATTATACAGCTACTTTTAATAAAACTTCTGATATTTATGCTCCAACTTTAACCGGAACAAATAAAATCAGTAAACTTATCATTGGACCCAACGTTACGCTGACCGTAAATAGTTCGGGAGCGTATGACAGTTTGCCACTGACTTTCTTAGCAGCAACGTCTAAATGCAATATATCTGGGGCAAATCCATAACTTATGCAGCATTTAAAAGCGGTCTAACATAAGGGGTGTCTAGTAACCTTAGTAAGGCCATCCATTCAAGATTAAGATGGTTTTCACGCTTTGATAGAGCTTGCTCATGAGCCCTAACACACACTTCGGTTGGAATTGTGCATATTGGCAGCCCTTGCCCCAAGGTTTTAACTTGAATTTCGGCTGCTTTTTCCAGCATATACATCAACATAAAAGCTTCAGGAATAGTCGCCCCTGCTGTTAGTGAACCATGATTACGCAAAAGCATTACCTTTTTGTCACCAAGGTCACGTGCGATGGTAACTTTTTCATCTTCACGCATGGCAATGCCCTCATAGTCGTGGTAAGCGACATCACCAAACAAATGAAGCGCGTGCTGAGAAATCGGTAAGAGCCCATCTTTTACGGAACTCACTGCAACGCCATTAACGGTGTGGAGATGAAGCACGCAACTAACATCGGGTCTTGCTGCATGAGTTGCACCATGGATTACGGCACCGGCTGGGTTAATTGCATGCTTTGTATCACTTAGTATTTCACCTTCAAAACTAACCTTTATAAGGTTATCTGGTGTTACTTCATGAAAATGAAGCCCAAACGGATTAATTAAAAAACATCCTGGCTGTTCTGGCACTCTTGCTGTAAAGTGCGTATAAATTAGATCTGTCCAACCGAACATACCAGCTAAATGATATGCTGCTGTCAGCTCGAGTCGAGCTTTCCATTCACCTTCAGAAACATTACACCGCATAAATATATACTTTAAAATAAGGAGTTACATCTATAACTTAAAAAAGAAATAGTTAAATTTTTATTAAAAGTGAATTTTATTCTCGAGATTTCGTTCAAAAAAGATCATTAGAGCTAAATCAACAAAGTTTGTAAACTAAATAAGTTATATGTTTAACAGATATTATTGAATTCATTTGTCACTAAAAAAACAAATTTCGCCATAATAGATTAGCTTTTGAATCCGCATGATTTCTAGGGTAAAGTGAAAAAAAATAAACTAGAGTTTTCAAATGATAATTTTAGGGCCACTTCTAAACGTTGTATCCTTCGCTCTTGGCCTCTACAAAATGGCGCTCACTATTTATATAGTCTTAGGCTGGCTTGAGGCTTTTAATATTATTAATAGGTATAATACGTTTGTTTATAATGCTCATAATTTTCTTCAAAGCATCATTGAACCCGTATTAGGTCCCATAAGAAGAGTAATCCCTCCGATAAGCGGGTGGGACCTATCACCAATTGCCTTAATTTTTATTATTTATTTTTTTGAGGGTGTGCTCTTGGAAATTATGAAAAAGTTCCCATCTTAAAATAATGAAGGAGAATTTATGTTAAAACTTTTTGTTCCATCGAAAGCACCAAGCCACCGCCAAGCA
Source organism: uncultured Alphaproteobacteria bacterium (assembly GCA_903874955.1). Classification (GTDB taxonomy): domain Bacteria; phylum Pseudomonadota; class Alphaproteobacteria; order Paracaedibacterales; family CAITNM01; genus CAITNM01. The sequence continues at coordinate 14,712 of CAIQTY010000020.1, forward strand.
AGAGTTGCAGAAGAGGTGAAATTTCTACTCAGCCAACATTTACAGCGAGATAGTCTGCCCATTGAGCGCGATGAAGAAGACAATTTACTCAAACCTGGGGCACCCATTACAATTACGCACATTTCTATTTCTCCTGACCTGCGTCATGCTCAAGTAGGTGTTATGCCCCTTGGTGGCATTGGGCAAGAAACAGTTGTTAAATTCATGAAAGCAAACGCGTGGCATTTAAAAACCATTCTATCAAAACAGCTAAAAACCAGAGTCGCACCAGACCTGCATTTTTTCCTGGATGATCACTTTGACCAGGCTGATAGGATTGATAGGATCATCGGTAATATTGCCAAATCAGCAGGTAAAAAACACTAAAAAGATTCCATACATTCATTTCGCAATTTGGTTAAAATTGTGTTAACATTAAGAAAATGTAGCGAGTTAAATTCTTTGATCCGTTCAAATAATAATTTTTTTGAGCAATTTAAAGATCCCACAAGCATGGCTTCTCAGCCATTTTTCATGTGGAAAACAGCTGACGCTGCTGAAAATTTACCCGCTCCTTCAAGTTTTACGGGTAACCAACAGCAGTCTTTCTGGACTGGTCCAGTTTATCCCGCTACCAACCAAAAGCATGAGTTTAATTATGCAGAGCAGTTTGCTCCGCGGTATCAATCCTATCAGCCAAGCCCCCCACTTAACCAATCGCAATTCCAACCGGTTTTTACACCATTACAAACCAAAACAGCTCGGTTTCCTAAAAAAACTGCAAGACGAAAAGAAACTCTTTGGCAACAATTCAAACGTGTTTATATCACAGAGGTAATAGCCTTCACTATGAGTAAATCAACACTTTTTACCCTAATCTTCTCCTTCATGTTTTTGGGATGTATTTTCTTTCTTAGTGGTTTTTTTGCAGCAACAAAGATTTACCAAACCCACGAAACTACGCAAGAACGCAGCAAAACCCATGAGCCAACCGAGACAGCAATGCTTCAGGGGCGCCCTGAGCGGATTGTTAATATGACCACAGGGGTTGGATACGCAGCACCCAAAGCTTACCAATACCAAGGTGGGGTTAAGATTGATCAAAATTCAAGACGGCCATCTCAATATGTTGAAAATCAAATTGCTGCAAACAACCCAAATTATCGGTAAGTTTTTTCTTTTTAAATAACTAATATATTTAAGAATAAAATTTGTAAAAACACTTTTTAGCATTGATAAATAATTTTCTGGTAACTATATTACCTTTATAAAAATATTTTTGTTTTAATCATGCTAAAAAAATCATCCTGATTGCCTTGCTTGCAAGTAATCCTATAACAGTCGCCTCTGATGCGGGTTTAAAAGCTCACGAAGAACACATTATCATTATTAACAGTTCGAACATTCATCTATTTGTGGCTCGTGAATATTGTCAAAATTTTAGGAATTTTCGACAAAATATTTACGACCAAGCAGAAAAAGCACCTCAAGACCGGAAAGATGCTGCACAATCAACTATTGACAGTACAAAAATAATAGAAGGATATATCACCAATTGTATAATCGGAGAGATAACAAAAGAGAATCTGTTAAAGAAACTTTTTGAAGCAAGATTCAGCTTTTTAAGTTCAAGAAGAGACATAATAAAAATAACCAGAGAAAATATACAGAAAAAAGATACTACCTCTATAATTTATGCCCCAACCAAACCTGATCTGTAATAAAAGCTTTGAGGAAGCAATTGAAATTTTTCAAATAGAATTCACAAAGGAGAGTTCCATAGAAAATAAAAAAACTTGTTTGCGCTACATTGTGAATGCTTATGAAGAGATTATGAAAAATGCTAAACCAGCAAAATACAATAACTATCTTATAAACAAAACAAATGCTTCAGAGGCGCTAAAATCATTTTCATCATCATCCTGCTCTTCATCGCCAGAGACCACTAAACTTTTCCATGCGGGAACGAAAAAAGAACCAAAGCAAGCTACTCAGCAAAAAATGGCTCCTACCAGCTATGATTCACTCAAAGGCAGCAAACAGGCAATTATTGATAAAATATTTGATCCAAAAGCACCCAACACCGTTAGCTTTTTAGAGTTTAAGAATCTATGGGAATATATTCATGGTGATAACAGCGTCCATGAAGACACAGGCAGCTCACACAAAAAACTTATCGCTGGGGATAAAACTTTTGGTACTTTCAGTCATGGAGATAGTATGCTTTTTGGTCCGAGTATTATTGGACAGTTGCGTATACCCCTATTCGAAACTGGCTTCGCACCACCAGGTACTGTTTTAACCAGATTCAGCAGTTAAGAAAATCAGGAAAAACAGTTGGGGAAATACTACTAATTCCTACCTCAATGGCTGCTTTAAGTCATTCAAGAAAATACTTCGACATTGCAGCAAGTAGCTATTATTGTCGTTATTAGGTATTATTACATTTTGAAAAATTATTTAGGTTAGTCTTTTATGGTTCGTGTTCGTTTTGCTCCCTCTCCCACTGGTTATTTGCATATTGGCAATGCTAGGGCTGCCCTGATTAATTATCTGTATGCCCTGCGTCAAGGTGGCGAATTTATTTTGCGCATTGATGATACAGATCTTGAGCGGTCAAAACCTGAATACGAAGAATCTATTTATAAAGATTTTGAATGGCTAGGTATTAGCTATTCAAAATCTTTTAGGCAGTCAGAGAGATTCGACCGCTACAATCTGGTTCGCGATGCTTTAATTGCATCTGGTCGCTTGTACCCCTGTTATGAAACGCCGGAAGAACTTGATTTTAAACGCAAACGCCAAATGGCAAAAGGTCAGCCACCGATATATGATCGTGCAGCTCTAAGCCTAACAAATTCAGAAAAAGCAGCTTTCGAAGCCGAGGGGAGAAAACCCCATTGGCGCTTTAAGCTAGATCATGAGCCGATCATTTGGAATGACATGGTACGCGGTGAAGTCCGGTTTGACGGTGCTCAACTAAGCGATCCAGTCCTGATCCGCGCCGATGGGGTATTTCTTTATAGTATTTGTTCCGTTGTCGATGATATTGATTATGCAATCACTCATATTATTCGCGGCGAAGACCATGTCACTAATACAGCAACCCAAATCCAACTATTCAAAGCGGTAAACGGCGAAAAAGATTTTCCCGTCACTTTTGCCCATACAACATTATTGATGGATGAAGATGGTAAAGGACTTTCAAAGCGTTTGGGAAGTCTGAGTTTGGGACAAATGCGTGATTTTGGTGTTGAGCCAATGGCTATTGCATGCTTATTGGCGCGTCTTGGTACATCTCTTCCTGTTGAACCGCTTTTAAGTTTAGAAGATTTAGGAAGCTCTTTTGATTTGTCAATTTTCAGCCGCACCCCCCCTAGATTTAGCGAAAAAGATTTGTGGGCTCTTAATCACAAGTTGTACCACCTGATGCCATTTTCTCAAATGCAGCAGCGCTTGAGCATTGCAGGCTTTGGGGATTTTACCCAAAATCACTGGCACGCAGTGCATGATAATATTGAAAGGCTTAAAGACCTAAAACCATGGCATGATATCTTCTTTGGCGAAATTCAAGGCACTTGCCAAGACCATGAGTTTTTAAAGACAGCCTTGAGTTTATTACCCCCTACCCCCTGGAACGAAACCACCTGGGGCACCTGGACGCAAACCATAAAAGAGACAACTGGCAGAAAAGGCAAAGAACTCTTTATGCCTCTGCGTCAAGCATTAACCGCTATGGACCATGGGCCTGAGATGAAGGCCCTGCTTCCTTTGATTGGTGTTGAAAAAGTTAAAAGCCGACTCCTCTTGGACTAAAGTATCAACGCCTCTTATTTTATGGCAAAAGCGGCTACCTTAAGCCTATAACGATATAAGAACCTAAAAACCCTTTGTGATCAGAGATCCGAAATTGGGGGGCCAGTGCATAGCATCAAAATAGCTCATTACTTCCCATACACAGTGCCCTGAGGGGGCCACCCGAATAATTCCTCAAATCCCCAAAAATAATAAAATATCAACTAAAAATATAAAACTTAAATATATAAAAAATTAAAATTTATTTTATTGTATTTTTTAATTTTAATTATTTATTAATAATTTTTCTATAGGATTTGTATTTAGCTGTTTCAGTATTTAGCCGTTTTTGCCTATGAGAATAAGTCGTTGCGTTATGTTTTTCCCATGTAACTGCCTCAAATAACAAAAACCGCCAACTTTATTTAAAAAATATAAAAATATATATTTTTATTAGGCAGTATTTCTTTTTAAATATTTATTAATACTATTTCTTTACAATTTGTATTTAAGCATTTCTGACTATGGGGATCCATTGTTGCGTTATGCTTTGCCGCAAGAAAAACCAGATGGCTAACCATGGGACTCTTGTTGAGCATGGTGACAACTTTGATATGGAGATAATCATGATGATCAAAAAATTCAAGTACATACTGGCATTTGCCACCACCCTTGGCTCATGTTATGCATCAGCCAGTAACACAACATACATAAATGGTATCGATGAAGACTATGGCTCACCAAACACCGTTAGAGATGATGCAATATTATTGTCTTCTGGAACTGGAGGATTCACAGGAATGACAGTACCTTCAGGGCAAACTAGCAGTACAACCACCACTTGGAACCTTGAGTTTGTTCAGTCAGGACTAACTCCTGTTGCGAATACGCAGGCCACTTCTCCAACGGCATATCCATCTACGTTGACTGATATTTGGATTACCGGTGATGCTAGAGGGTTTGATACGGCCGTAGGTACAACGAACGCAACATTTGCTTTACCTACGCCAGTGGCTTGTACAAACACAGGCACCCCACCTGTCAACGTACACTTTTTGCTTTCTCATGCACCTGCTACTGCTCCATTTGCATGGTTTACAGGAAACCTTCCTACGGGGGCCAGAGTAATTATTGAACCACAATCTGCTGACCCAGGTATTGGTAGCATTTTGGCTAACTTAGATTCATCAAATACCCTAATCATTGGCGCGCCTATAGCCTTGCCTTCATCAGGTAACACAACTATAGCATGCAAGGTCCAAAGGCATCCTAAAATCGCTGCCGCAAATGCTTACAACAAAGCTCAATTAACAGTTAGCGCAAATACAACTTTTAGTTCTGCGGTAAACGGTATTAGCATTGCTGGCAGCTCCGCAGGTGGACCTAACGCTTTCACCTTAGCATTTGTAGCTACGTCTGACATTATTGATCCTGATGTTACAAATCTTGGAACAATAACTGTCAACAGCACCAGTCTAACAGCAGGAACAACGCTGACTGTTGTCGGATCTCATGCAGCACTTCCAACAATCACAGCAACACTTGATACAACCACTAGCACAACGACAACAACAAAAATAACGACTACGACAACGCCGCTCACTTTGGCTGCATTATCACCAGTATTAAACTACGTTCACTAAAAAACCTCCCCTTCGTTTACAAATTTTGCGAACGAAGGGATTTTTTAATCCCACCTAAATAACGTAATTGCATTGAATAATAAGGTGAAAAATATGATTTTTAAGAAAAATTATATTTTAAAGTTTATTACCTCATTTATTGCTGGATCTTTTGGACTTTTTGCTAGCGAACTGATCAATACCATCGCTGGAACAGGTATTGCAGGTTACACAGGCGATACTGGATTGGCATCATCTTGTACTTTTAGAAGTCCGCAGGGAATTGTCCAAAATGGTTCAATTTACATCGCAGACACGGCCAATAATGTAGTGCGCATGATCAATATGACAACGAATTGTATTTTAACCATTGCTGGCACTGGTACTGCTGGCTATTCAGGAAATGGGGGAGCCGCAACACTCGCAAAATTTGATACTCCCACAGGAATTTTTGCAGCAAGCAATGGAAATATTTACGTAGCTGATAGTGCAAATCACGTTATTCGTATGATTAATTCAGGAATAATTAGCACTGTTGCAGGCAATGGGATTGCTGGTTATTCAGGGAATGTTAGTGCTACGGTTACCGGTATTGCAACTGCAGCGCAATTAAACACACCTCAATCTATTTGTTTAGATAGTTCAGGCAATATTTATATCGCTGATACAGGAAATAATGTCATTAGAAAAGTGGATACAAGTTTTCCACCTAAAATTACCACCTATGCCGGCACTGGCACAGCAGGTTATTCGGGAGACAATGAACAAGCTGTCGCTGCAAAATTACAAGCGCCAGTAGGAATATGTATAGATAGTTCAAACAACCTGTATATCGCTGATACAGGCAATAACGTGATTCGTATCGTTTACAGCACAGGCATTATAAATACTTTTGTAGGATCGGGTTTGAGTAGTCCTGCAGCAATCTGCCTTGATAGCTCAAACAATCTTTATATCGCCGATACAGGAAATAACCTGGTGCGAAAAATTAATACATCACTTGGTCTAATGAGCATTCTTGCTGGATCAACCCCAGGATATGCAGGAGATGGAGGGCTAGCCTTAAACGCTAAAATGAAGGCCCCTAGTGGAATTTGTGTCAACGGCACCGGAAACATTTATATAGCAGATACTCTAAATAATGTTATTCGCGAACTAACACTGGGAAATATACCCACACCAGTTACTCCTGCTGTTACACCAATATCTCAATTTCAAACGGCGTATATTCCAGGCCCTGACCAAAATGATCCTTCTATACCAAGGTACGATACAATACGTATAGGAACTTCAGGCGGTTTTAGCGGTTATGTTGCTCCATTGCCTAAGACATCCAAAATTGTTTTATCTTTGCAACCCATAGCTGGCGCTACATTTGGTGCAAATTCTACGATAATGACCGTTGCGGCTTTTCCAAATACCATTAGAGAATTATGGATTACGGGCGATGCAACAGGATTTGACGTAGCATGCGCTTCAGGGTTAGGCCTGCAGCTGCCTACTCCGCCTAAAAATTGCGATGTTCGCTTTGACCTCAAAGCAGGCCCTGCTTCGACTTGTAAATGGTTTCAAGGAACCCCGTCTAACTGTCATGTTTACGTGGAGCCAAATTGCGTAGATCCAATGATTTGTGGTCTTTTACAAACCCTTGATAGAAGCAATCGTCTAATCGCTGGCAGTTCTATTAGTCTTGGCACAAATACCTTTGTTTCGTGCAATATCCAGAGGCATCCTAAAATTCCGGTAACCAGCGCATATAGTCGGGCCTTGCTAACTATTGGGGCAAATATAATATTCCAAGCAGCAATCAATGGAATGAGCCTAACAGGTCCTTATGTGGCAACTTTCAACCAAAATTCTGATCTAGTTGATCCAAATCCTGGTGCAATACCGGTGAATTATATTGTTGCTGAAGATAAAACACTTACGCTATATGGATGCCACGCGCCTCTGCCAACTTATGTGGTTACGCTACAAAGTGGCGCCGAGGATGTACCTGTTGTGAATCCAGTACCATTGCCACCATTAGTGGCCTTTCCGCCTATTTAATTGGTGATTACCTATTTTGCAATCTCTTAATTATAGGCTCGTCTGCTGATGGCACGAGATAATTTTCAAGCTCACTAGGAAATACCCAGGCACAGGCAGGTTGCCCTTCTTTCAAAACAACTTCACCTTTCCAGGTGGTCACCAAAAATACAAACATATTGAGATGAAAATGATCATAGGTATGTGAAACAAAAGTATAAGGAATAACCTCCTCTAAGCTTGTCTCAATTCCAATTTCTTCGAATAGTTCCCGAACAATAGTTTCTTGTGGCGTTTCTCCCGGATCAACTTTACCGCCTGGGAATTCCCACATGCCTCCCATTGATTTATGCAATGGGCGCTGCACCAACAGCACACTTTTATCTGGCTTTTGTAAAAGCCCTGCACAACACAAAACCGATGGTACAAGAAGAGGCATGATTAATAACTTCATAAACTAATTGGGAAATGCTACACCCTGGCTAAGCTATCATGCAAGATTATTGATAAAATAATGCTAATAAGACTATCTACAATAAGTTAACGTATATAAAATAATAAATTCAAAATATCAAAATTTATTAAAAATAAATTATAATAATAAATAAAATAGACAATTAAAAACTTTTAAATAGCTGGTATTAACATTGGAATAATTGTGGATTAATCCAATTAATTGAAATTTTTGAAAAAATATATTATTTGGCCTATTGCAATTTTAATAGAAGGTAATTATAAGTATAACATGTTTAAATAAATAGGTTATGTATGACTGATTCAACAACACAACTCGACATTCTTAACATTACTGCTGATATAGTGTGCGCTTACATTAGCAACAACCAAGTAGAACTCGCCGACATACAAGGCGTTATGCAAAAAGTGCATACAGCCGTCCAAGACTTAGCACGTCATGGTCATGGTTTCCGTAAATCGGGCCCCCTTGTACCAGCTGTTCCAATTGAAGATTCAATAAAAGACGATTATATCGTCTGTTTAGAAGATGGTAAAAAACTTCAAATGCTTAAAAGGCATTTAAACACTGTTTATAAAATGAGTATCGATGAGTACAGAGAGCGTTGGGGCCTTGCTCCTGATTATCCTGTGGTTGCTCCTAACTATGCAAGGCGTCGCAGCCAAATTGCAAAAAACACAGGCCTTGGTCAAACAGGACGTCGTAAACGCGTACAGTTTGTTGACCAAACTAAAGGCGGAATTAGTCAAGTCGCTGCTGTTTCAAAATAAGGCATGGCTCCTTTTTCGCAAAAGGTTTATATAAAAAGTTACGGCTGTCAGATGAACGTCTATGACGGACAGAAGATGGCCGATCTTCTTAAACCGCATGGATATGCAATAACCGAAACACCTGAGGATGCTGATGTCGCTATTCTTAATACCTGTCATATCCGTGAAAAAGCAGAACATAAAGTGTTTTCTGATTTAGGCAGGCTTAATGTTGTTCGAAAGAATCGCCTAACCGAGGGAAATAATAATAAAAACATGATTATTGCCGTAGGCGGATGTGTTGGTCAGGCTGAAGGAGAAGAAATCACACGTCAGGCACCATACGTTAACATGGTGTTTGGTCCTCAGAGTTATCATCGTCTTCCCGAAATGCTTGCTCAACTTCAACAAAAAGTTAAAGGTAAGCGCAGAACGATCATCGACACAGAATTTCCAACAGAAAGCAAATTTGATTTTTTGCCCACTCCTGATGAAACTCCTGTGAGTGCATTTTTATCGGTACAAGAAGGGTGCGATAAATTTTGCCACTTTTGCGTGGTACCGTACACACGGGGTGCTGAGTATTCCAGACCTGCAGATGCTGTGATCAAAGAAGCAAAGCGCTTATTATCTCTGGGTGCAAAGGAAATCACACTCCTTGGACAAAATGTTAACGGCTACCATGGTGAAGGACTTGATGGAAAAGAATGGTCCCTTGGGCGATTACTTTTTGCCCTTGCGGAATTAGATGGATTACAAAGAATACGCTACACCACCTCTCATCCATTAGATATGCATGAAGAACTATACAATGCACATGGCGAAATCAAGCAGCTCATGCCTTTTTTGCATTTACCTGTTCAATCTGGAAGCAATTCTATACTTGATTCAATGAATCGCAAACATAATGTAGATGATTACTTAAAAATTATTGATAAACTAATAACAGCTAGAGCTGATATAGCATTCTCTTCTGACTTTATTGTTGGATATCCTGGTGAAACCCAAAAGGACCATCAAGAAACACTCGAGCTCGTTAAAAAAGTTGCTTATGCGCAAGCTTACTCTTTTAAATACAGCCCAAGGCCTGGAACACCAGCGAGCATTCTACAAACTCAAGTACCAGATGACATAAAATCGCAGCGTCTTACTGAACTTCAAGAGCAACTTAATCATCAGCAGTTATCATTTAATGAATCGATGGTTGGGAAAACATTAGATGTTCTGTTTGATCGATCAGGAAAGTTGGCTGGTCAAATTGTTGGAAAAACTGCATACATGCAATCTGTAACACTTGATGGGTGTTCTTCACTATTTGGTAACATTTTCAAGGTTAAAATAAATAATGCCTATGGAAACAGCTTAGCCGGAGAGATTGTTTGAACGACGAAAAAACGACACAACATTTAGAATTTTCAGATAATTTACTACTTTCTCAACTAATAGGCCCTGGGGATGCAAATATAAACCAAATTGAAAATCGATTTGGAGTTACTATTGCTGCAAGGGGCAATCATTTATCGATAAGCGGAATCGAAGCAGACGTAGGGTACGCAAAGAATACCCTTCAATACCTTTACGCCCACCTTAGCAAAGAGGGTAATATTGATTCTGAAGATCTAGAAAACGCAATTAGAACAGTCAGTAATTCTTTAAGCTTGCAACCTGATGTAACCAACAGGGTTGGAAGCAAAATCAGTATCTCTACAAAAAGAAAAATGATATTTCCAAGATCTAAGACTCAAGGTGACTACCTCCATGCGATGCAGCATAAAGACATGATTTTTGGAATTGGTCCTGCTGGAACTGGCAAAACGTACCTTGCGGTTGCAGTTGGCGTATCAATGCTAATTGCTGGAAAAATTGATAAAATTATATTAACCCGCCCTGCAGTTGAAGCAGGCGAAAAACTTGGTTTTTTGCCAGGTGACATGCGAGAAAAAGTTGATCCTTACTTGCGCCCACTTTATGATGCTATGCACGATATGCTTCCAGCAGAACAAGTTGAACGAAGGTTAATTAATGGTGAAATTGAAGTGGCGCCTCTGGCATTTATGCGCGGGCGAACCCTTTCTAATGCCTTTGTCATTCTTGACGAAGCGCAAAACACCACACCTGTTCAAATGAAAATGTTTTTAACACGCCTTGGAACAAATGCACGAATGGTGATTACTGGTGATATTAGCCAAATTGATTTGCCAAATGGAATCGAATCGGGTCTAAAACAAGCGATGGAGTTTTTGAAAAATATTCCAGAAATTAATTTCACTGTATTTGATGAAAAGGATATTGTACGTCACCCTATCGTGTCAAAGATTGTTATAGCCTATGATGAACAAGCGAAGCTTAATAATGCTCGACGATAGTTGTAACCTCGATATTTTGATAGACATTGATGATGATAGGTGGTTAGCATGGCACACTGAAGACCAGTGGCACACATTGATTCATAGAAACATTTTGCAAGTAATTGATAGTGTAAAAATAACCAGCAAGGTAGAGGTCAGTATTTTACTGACAAATGACAAAGAGATTAATGCGCTCAATTTGGAGTACCGCGGAAAAGATAAGCCTACAAACGTTTTATCTTTTCCAAATCTGACACAAAATGAACTAAAATTATTACCCAAAAATGCCCCCTACCCTTCAATGTTGGGAGATTTAGTCTTATCTTTTGAAACATTATTAGAAGAATCAAATTCTGAAAAAAAACCGTTTCTTGATCACTTTAACCACTTGGTAGTTCATGGTATGTTGCATTTATTGGGCTATGATCATGAATCTGACGATGATGCGGAATATATGCAAGAGAAAGAGATATCGATCTTGAAAACCCTATGTATTAACAACCCTTATCAATAATCATGGCACTGTTTAAGAACTTATTAAAACTATTAAGAAAGCCTGAACAAGAAACTCTTCGTGGCACCTTAGAAGAGCTTATAGAAGAAAGTGAAGAAGCAGAACCTTCTATAGAATCAGGAGAACGTGCTCTTTTAGAAAATGTGCTGAATCTGCGCGACTTAACAGCACAAGATGTTATGATTCCAAGAGCGGATATTATTTCGGCATCAATTACTAGCGATCCTGATGAAATGATTCTGATGATGGTAAAAAATGGGCTTACATTTCTTCCTATTTGCAGTGATAGTTTAGACCATATTGTCGGCGTCATACATATAAAGGATGTTCTTGCATGGCTGCAAAATGGCCGTCAAATGCCCATAAAACATATCGTTAAGGATGTTTTATTCATTGCGCCTTCAATGCGAACGTTGGATTTATTAGTACAAATGCGTGAATCGGCTTCACGCATAGCTTTTGTCGTTGATGAATATGGTGGTATAGACGGGCTCGTCACTTTTTCAAATGTCATTAGCGAAGTGATCGGTGACATACAAGATGCAACAGAAAGACAAGATACAAAACAAATTGAAATAAAAGCCGATGGAACTGTAATTACAGACGGACGTGTGCCCCTAGACGAGCTCCAAGAAGTTTTAGGGAAATTCCCTATGCTAAGTGTCGAAGATGAAGATATCGATACCATAGGTGGTCTAGTAGTTTTCTTAGCTGGACGTGTACCCGTGAGGGGTGAAATTATTCGCCATCCTGAGGGGGGAGAATTTGAAGTTTTAGAAGCTGATCCGAGGCGGATCAGGCGACTTAGAATGAGACCTTAATATTTATTGAAAAATAATTAGAAAAATCTATAAAAAATCCCTATACATAACTCATAACCACTGATGAAAAAATTTATGTTTATTCGTTTAGCTCTAATTTTTTTAATGTTACCTAATCTATTTTGTGACACTGATATTACTTTTGTTGGTGAAGTTGATGAGTATTTCCAAGACAACGAAGAAAACTCTGCACGTGCGTACACTACTCCTCCCCCGCCACCGCCTGCACAAGCATGTGATACAGTATCAAATGGAAAAGATAAGACGATCAGAACTTCAACAAATACCTTTCATTCTATCGCAATATTTGACCTGAAATTAAAAGAAGAACAATCAAACGATGAAAAAGAAGCAGATCAAAACTCAGAGAAAACTAATGCAGGCTAAATATTAACAGAAAGTAACTCTTTACCGTTTTGTTTTAGCCAATTTTGCAATGACCGGTAGTTTGGACAAAGCTTTTCAACATTCAACCAAAAAGCTTTGCTGTGATTCATTTCTTTTAGGTGAGAAACCTCATGAGCACAAAGATAAGCAAGCACTTGCTCTGGGGCCATAACAACCCTCCAGCAATAATTCAGCTGACCTAACGAAGAACAACTTCCAAAACGGGTCTTTGTATCTTTTATAGCAATTCTTGCATATTTAACGCTCAATATTTGTGCATACATGCGGCTGTAATAAGAAAATTTTTCAAATGCTAGAGTTTTCAAGTGTTTCAATAAAATTTTTTGAAATTTTGAACGAATACCGTGAACCTCCAGAGTTGTTCCATTGAATACAACTTTTTCCTGGCAGTTTTCGATAAAAACAACTGCAAATTTATCCCCTAAAATTGATAGACATTGGCCTGGTTCAACAGGATTAAAGGAAGGTTCTTGGCTCTGCATTAATTCTATTTTTGCAAACCAATCCCTAGCATTATTAATAAAATCAACAATAGATGAAAATGGTACAAAATATGGTGCTGACACAACAAAATTTTTTTGTTTTTTAGAAAAACTAAGGACAAGCTTCTTAATACTAGGCTTACGATAAATCAAAACCTGCTTACCGCAATAAGTTTTATATGATTGATGCATTAAAAATAGATTTTATTAACAATGATGATATTGTTAGCTTATTAATGTTAATATCTCAAGAAATTCAGTATGTGAATTTTTTAAAATTTATTTCCCAATTTTACTATATCACTATCTTTAGACCACTGCTGCAGATACCAACTTATAGTTACATCTAATCCTTCATTTAATGAGGTATTAGGATTCCAACCTAGTTCTTTACGAATTTTTTCGTTATCAGTTGTGTAGGAAATATCATTTTTTTCGCCCTCTTTTACAAGCTTAATCAGAGATTCAAAAGAGGAAATTCCTGGATGAGAAATTTTCTGTTCTAAAATTTGACATAAAGTTTTAATCATATTGAGGTTTGTACGTTCCTGTTCTCCGCCTATGTGATATACCTCTCCTGGAATACCATGCTCGGCAATAAGTTGAATTGCAGCAACAGCATCACCAACGTATAACCAGTCACGAATATTTTCACCATTTCCATAAACCGCTAACTGTTCTCCTGATATAGCGTGCTGCAATATAACGGGGATTAATTTTTCGCTGTATTGCCGTGGGCCATAAATATTACCAGCATGAATAATAATCGTCGGTAATCCATAAGTGTGGTAATAAGCTCTTACAAAATGATCAGCACTTGCTTTGCTTGCCGCATAAACGTCGCTTGGCTCATAGGTATTTATCTCACCTGACGTTTCCTGAGGTGAAGTTCCATAAACATCAGCCGTTGAAATATGGACAAATCTAAATTTTTCCTGGTTTTCAGGTGGAAGACTCTTCCAGTAGACAAGGCATTCCTCTAACAAGTTAAAGGTTCCAATAACGTTATTAATTAATAGATTCTCAGACTTAACTGTTCGATCAATAGAATTAGATTCCGCAGCAAAATGAATCAAACACTCTGGAGAGTTGAATGCTAATGTTCGTGAAACCAAAGAACGGTTATTAATATTGCCATGCACAAAGGTATATAAAGGATTATCTTCAATATCTCTGAGATTTGCGATCTGGCCAGCATAATTAAGGCAATCAATATTTACTAATTGTCCGCGTTTCTCATTTATCCAATCAAGAACGAAATTTGATCCAATAAAGCCGCAACCGCCCGTAGTCAGTAATCGCATGACATATGCATATTATAGATTTCAGGTATGATTATAATCAGGGTTGGTTAAGGAATTGTTAATCATCTCTTAATTTATAGCACATCATTTTAAATCAACAAAAATTAAATTTAACTTTTATTTAAATGTTTCTATATATTATTTATTTAATTGTATTTATAAATCATGATTAAATGAATTATTTATTAGGGGTATTTATAGCATTTAGCATAGGATTTTTGAATCTTATCGCAGCCGCAGACGACCACGTAGCTAGACTAATTACTAGGACTCAAACATTATCAAATATAGGCGACGTTAAGGGAGCCCTTGGGGTAGCCCAACAAAACACCAACCAAATTCTAAATCCACTTGATAGATCTGCCACTCCACAAGAAATAGAAGGAATAATCGACTCTCTTTTAAAAACAGAATTATATTATGCCCTGAATTATTCAATTTCTCGCGATCATCGAATTGTTTACGATTTTCTAAGTAAGATTAGCAAAAATAGTCGGAAACCAGACCGAGATAAAGAACACATCACTATTGTGACTGTGATTTCTCTTGCTGCCCAAGAGTATTTTTGGAACGAAATATCTACTCTTAATGATTTGAAAGACCGCATACGCTGCGAATTACGCTACGGATTATTTAAAAAAGAGAATAATAAACTTAATGTTTCTCATGTACTATTTCTTGATGAATCTAAATTAGGTCCAATCGTTGATAAATGGATAACTCCCGACTTAATTAATAAAATGAAAATATTAATAAACCAATTCAAAATCAATGCTCTTGGGTCAACTTACCAGGTCATAAAAACAACCTTGGATGAAAAGTTCGGAGGTGGGGTATCACTACCGATGGATTTTCTTGCCTCCATGACACTAGCAAGATTTCGTGTCGCTAACCCAATGCAGCTAGTACCTATGAAATCAGAAGGTGATGGCATGTGCGGTCAACACAGCCTGTTTATACCCACTGATGGGGCCTTAGGCAATTGCGATTTGGAGGGTAACCCACGCTACAAAATGTTTCGCGCTATCGTTGATAATGAGGACAATGCCGAAGCAAAAAAATTATATCTATTTAACTCTGGAATTGTAGAACATGATGACTTTGTTAGTTTTATGGAAGAAAAAATCACAGCTATTGGAACCAAAAATCCGTCTTTGTCACAGAATTTAAGAGAAAAAGTAAATAAATATCAAATTGCTTACGCCAACAGTAATTCAGCGGCAGCACTCGAAGCTATAAATAGCAGACTTAATCCAGCATTATATGATAAATTTATATCATTACCAGACTTACAAAACGCACTAAATACAATTGCAGAACAAATAGCAGATTATGAAAATAAATTGGACGTATCTGGTGACAGGCGGAGAATGTTTCGCAATATCATTCTCAATTTAATAAGTTTGAGAGCTATTTTCCCAGAGTTAAATAATCTTTTGACTTCAATAGATAATGTACTTGATCAACTAGATAGTGAAATTAATGAAAAAAATCATAAAAATCAGTATGTTTTAAATAATAATGATCGAGAATCCAAACTTGATGAAAAATTAAAATTAGTTTTCCAGGCAATATACGGCTTTATTGGACGAAGTATCTATAGAAAGTTTAATAAAGATGATCTTCTATTAAATCATGTTTTATTAAACACATTTTTTGAGGTGTGCAGAGATATCGCTATTTTCTTGGGTTATGAAACTCTCAATGTGAATATACAGAATTTATTTGATCAAAATACAAGAGCAAAAAATATTCTTAGAAAAGATAGCCAGTTTAAGAATCAAAGACTAGAAATGATTATGCTTTTACCTGCAAACATGACTGCTGAACTGCTTCCAAGAAGTAATGACCCAGATGACTTCCTTCGAGAATCAAACGATACGCTATCGCAATGGATGGATAGTGCCGCTGAGTCAACAAAGCTCTGGGCTATCTTGCATAATTTAAATGTGTTTGTATTTTCTGGAGGGAGCGAAGGACTGGAAGGAGTTAGTGCAAGACCAAAATGCGATATAAATTACGTATTAAAAAATGAACCATACAGCGCTGAACAACATCCTTACGATAGTAGTGTGCATACACATGAAAAACATCTCTCGACGGTAATTTTAACCTCACCGACTGCCAAAAATGTATTTTTGAATAAAAAGCCAATTCATTATGATAAATTTATTCAACCAGGTGATTACGCAGCAATGGCGCGCGCCATTAGACACAATAATTGGCAAAGTGATCAGAATAGATACGCAGCATATCCATAAGACATAAAATGATCTTATAACAATAGGATTGCATACTATGCAGCATTACCCTTACGATTAATGCAGTGGACTAAACATCTAATTGTATGGCAAAAGTTGACGATAGCTTAGTTCGTTATTACCAGGATGAGCTGGACTATCTACGCTTAAGTGGCAGAGAATTTTCAAAGCAATATCCCAAAATGGCCAGGCGCCTTGATTTTTCTGACAAAGAGTCACCGGATCCCCATGTTGAAAGACTGCTTGAATCATTTGCATTTTTAACAGCAAGATTATCTAAAGCAATTGATGATCGTTTCCCCCAAACGGCCCAGGCTTTACTTAGCGTATTATACCCCCATTTAATTAATCCTGTGCCTGCAATGGTGATTGCTAAACTGCAACTTGATGAAAGTCAAATTCCTCCTGACAAGGGAATGCCTATGGTAAAAGGAACTAAACTTCTAGCCAGATCTATTGAAGACGTTCAATGTCGTTTTCGCACCGTTTATGACATGCACCTTTGGCCGATTACAATTGACTCAGTAACGCTAGTACCAAACGATAGTTTTACATTTCCCACTCCTCCTAAAAATCACTGGTTTTTAAAAATCACCCTAACGTCAAAAACTGCACCCTTTAGCACTATGCTAATGAATGACCTCTTGGTTCACATAAACTGCGATTGGGCTAAAGCGAACCATATTTATGAATCGCTGTTTAGTGAATATACCGACCAAATTTATCTAGCAACCGATTCCCCAAAAAAAGTTCAAGGGGGAGGAACCTTAGAACCTGTTGGATTCAAACGAGATGAACTCGCACTGCCAGTACCTGACTACAGTTTACATCACTACGCTTTGTTTCAAGAATATTTTCATTTTAGTGAAAAATTTCTTTTTATACGGTTTAATCATCTTCAAGAAGCTATTGAGAAGCTTAGCCCTGAAAATGAAATGCATCTTCTTATCCCTTTAAAAGATGCTAGTGCATTTCAACAAACGCTCATTGATGCTTCTTGTTTTTCCTTAAATTGCGTTCCTGTGGTTAATTTGTTTGATCGGCCATCTGACCCTATACGCATTCACCATAGACATCTAAGATACAGACTTATCCCAGATATACGCCGTGAACGCACAACAGAAGTTTATAGCATTCAACGTGTTGAAGGCATGGAAGAAAAAACCCAGAAAATCATTCACTATGACCCCTACTATAGCCTTGAAGGTCATCAGAATAGTAAAAGTGGTTTCTGGCTTTCACAAAGAATGCCAGCAAATCTAAGAGGAACACCGGGAACAGATGTTTATTTGTCATTTATTGATCGTAATTTTCAGCCAGTAAAAGCAAAGGATATTATTGTTACAGCAAAAATTACCTGTACTAACCGCTATTTGGCTGACCAGCTACCGTCTAATTGTTTACTTCAGCCAGAAGAAAAAGCGCCAGTTACTAAAATTACCCTTTTGAATAAACCAATGCCCCAAAACTATATTTTAGCTGATGGAGAAAGTTTATGGATGCTAATTTCACAGCTTTCAACAAACTACCTAGGTGTTTTGGACCCCTTGCAGGGCACTAAAATTATTAAAGATTTTCTTCACCTTTTTGCAAGTAGGTACCCTGACAAGCCAACCACCGCAATTGATGATTTGAAAATGCTACAAATTTCGCAAATTACCAGACGCTTTGGTAATGATGCATGGCGAGGATTCGTTCAAGGGTACAAAGTTCAAATGGAAATGCCAAAAACTAATCATCTAGGAACTAATAACCTAGTTTTGGGCACCATACTAAAAGAATATTTTACCGCACTGGTGAACTGGAATAGCTTTGTTGAGTGCAGTTTGAATGATGGACAAAATAAAGGAGAATGGATGCAATGGCAGCCCCAGCCAGGCGCACAAGTGCAATTATAGATTCAACAAAAAAAACATTACCAGAACAAATCCTCGAAACGCCTGAGGCGTTTGACCTGGATCAATTAATATATATTGTTGAATCAATTCGCACTAACGCTATCGCGTTGGGGGAAGATTCAGATCCAAGCCGTGAAGCTATAAGAATCAGATCTAAATTTACCATGCACCAAGAAGGTACAGAAGTAGATCACATTACTGTTGGCAACACTCCATCGAGATTACCTGAAGTTACGATTAATACCGTCTGTATTGGTGGTTTAAATGGTCCTTTGCCAATACCATTTACTGAAATACTTCTTGATCAAGCCAAGCAGAAAGATTTTTCCGGGTATCATTTTCTTGATATTTTTCACCATCGTCTTGTCAGTATGTGGCATAGATTACGCAAACGCACCTACCCTCACTTATATAAAAGCCCTCCTACAACTACTCCCCTTGGAAAACTTCAAGAAGATCTGAGCGGATTCAAACAGCAGGGTAACATCCCCCATCAATTATTTTTTGATCATTTCTGGCGTCGCTCTAGGTCACTTGTGAGCCTCATTCAGATGATTGAACGGTTTTTCAATATAAAAACATCAATTCAACCTTTTGAAGGAACGTGGCGAACGGTTGATATTAGTGAAGGAAGTAAAATTGGCATAAAAGGTCAATTTCAAATTTTAGGAAAGAACGCAATTCTAGGCCTTAGATGCTGGGATCACACAGCAGGTTTTACAATAGCTATCTATCTTCTTGACTGGGAAACAACTCAGCAATTTTTGCCTTTTACCGACGCTAGCTTAGGCGGAGAAAATTATAGTCGCTTAAAGCAACTTTTAATCAGTTACATGGGAATCCTTCCTAAAGTATTTTTAAAACTTTCCCTAGAACCCAACCAAAATAAAGGCACTATCTTAAATAAAAAATACGGCCTTGGTTGGAACAGTTGGTTAACGGGTTCTAATACTGATCCAGTAAAGATAAGATTGTGATAATATATTGCTTTATATATAAAATTTATGTTTTTTAGTTGCAAAAAATTGAGAGTATGATTATAGAATAGTTGTTTAACTATTTTATAGAATATCATGTTTAAATTTTTGCTATTGGTTTCATTTTTTGAAATTGTTAATGCCGCCTCCCGCGCGGATGTTGAAAGATTATTCCTGCACTATAAAAGCAATAATGAAACGATAAGAAGGAATGTTGCGCCTGCTGTACTTGTTGTCGAACACCTAATCACAGAATTAAAAAAAGAAACTGATGTTGATATAGCTGGGAAACGTGCTGCAACACTGCGGCACTTAATTAGTTCTGGCACAGGCGTGGGCGGAATTAGAACCAGGCAAACCCATGGTGATAAATATCTAGCTAACGAAGCCGAAAGAGCAATCCTTATAAGCGCTATCGGTACAATTGAAACAATAGCATCACTGGTTGATGGAAATTTTTCCTTTCATTTTTGTTCTCGCACTCCATCAAAACCTAAAAGCTATATCAAAAAGAATGCAGGAGCCTATCGAACCGAAAATGCCGAAACGCTTAATCGGATGGCAGCGAATAACGTTCTAAAACCAGAAGAGCAAGCACATATTACAACGGTATATGCTATTGCTCGGGCGACACAATTACGCATTGAAAACCAAGACGTTAAAAATCAAGAAATTCCATACTTTGTAAGAATGACCATTAATAGCCGTCACTTACCAAATTTCATGCGCGAGATCTATAAACAAGATATATGGCAATCATCCAGCTTTAGGGTGATACTTCAAGATACAAAAATTTTACCAAATCCTTGGACATTAATAGACTTTGAAAGTCCACAATTAGGAATTGTGCAGACTCTTGTTACTTTAAAGGAAACTGATAACAACAAGAGACGATCCTATTCTAACTTAAAAATAAAAATAGTCAGCAAATCAGAAATAACTGTTGATGAAAAATTAGATTTATATTACGTACCAAGAGATGGTGCATGTTATTGGTATGTAAATCACACCATTTACGGCTACGAGCTACCTTCTGATATTCTTGAATTGATACAAGATAATTTAATTGAAGGTGAAAATGAAGAATTTAGGGAAATATTAATCGATAATATTCTAAGTCTTTTCTTTTATGTATGCATTGATGAAAAAGAAAGACCGAAAAATGAAAAAGAATACTTTCAAGAGATGCTTAAAAAGAAACATTCATTGAAAGAAGAAAAAATACTAAATTCTTTAATTTCACAAAAAGAACTAAAATATAGATTACCTGAGAGCGAATATAGAGAACTATTTACTGTAAGCTCCGAATGTCTGAGACAAATTATGGAATACTATATTGATTTACTAAGAAAATCGTTGGGTGAAACAATATATTTACAACCTCCAGCACTTGTAGCGCGTCCTTTCTTAAGGCCTGAGAGAAATCGTTTAAACTGGGGGGGATTTTCTTCTCTTTCTACGACTTTTGAATATGATGAACAGTTTAAAAATGAATTATTTTTCAAATATTCACACCAGCACCATGATCACATCCATGCAAGTGTTCTGGTGCCAAGAACAACAACACCTCGAACCCTAGTTGATTGGGTTAAAGCCGTTACCAGGGAAAAAGTAACTGGTGCAGATCGTTGAGTTATTTTAAGGCTTCTCGCTTGACTTCAACCAGGCAGGTATCAACCTCATTGTTGGCACCTAGCGCCGTGATTTGGTAATACCCCTCGTTTTTTGGTTGCCATTTATAGGCTACTTTTGATTCGCCTACAAAAGTACCATTGATGTACCACAGCACAGCATCAGCGCTAGAGCTTTGCAAAAAAAACCCCTCCCCTTCAGGAACACAAAGGATCGTATTATTTTTTGGCATACGAATGCTAAATGCTTTCTTTTCCTGGCTTTTAAAACGCAAAGACTGTTTAATCAAATTCGGTTGCTGGTTTTGCTGGCTGATAAGAATTGGATCAATACCGATATGATTAAAAACCTGTATCATCAAAGGAGCTGCGATTTGCCGCCCATGATAACCGGGACAAGGGCTTCCATCGGCCCTGCCGACCCAGATACCGACCACGTGCTGGCTATCGTAACCAATACTCCAAGCGTCGCGGAAACCATAGCTGGTGCCAGTTTTATAGGCAATTCCAGGATTTTTCAAACGCTGATCTGGCATGGGGGTTTGCGCTAAAGTATCACTAAGCCAAAAATGGGTTGATGGTTTAAGAAGATCGCCTTTGGCCATAGCTGCATAGAGATTGACAAGACCCAAGAGGCTCATACCGACTCCCCCTAAACCAATCGCGAGACCAGGTCTTTTGTTAGCGCTGGAATTGAAACGCATTTCAAGCTTAGTTGATTTTAGCCAATCGAAAAAATAGCCAGGACCGATTTGATCAAGCACTTGAACAACCGGCGTATTTAATGATTGTTGAAGTGCTTCTTCAATGGTTAAATCACCACAAAATTGCATATCAAAATTTTCTGGCATGTAGCCTTTTAAATTTATTGGCTTATCGGTGATCAACGTGTTTGGGTTGATGTAGCCTCGATCAAAGGCTAAACCAAAAATAAAAGGCTTCAGCAAAGACCCGGGAGACCTAATCGCTTGACACATATCATTCCCATCCAGGCGGTGACATCCACCTACCCCACCTACCCCACCTACGTAAGCTATAATCTGATTTGTTTTAAAATTATAGACAATGCAGGCGGCGCTCATTGGCGCTGGCAATTTTTGCACATAGGTAAGCAGTAAGTCAGTGACTGAGCTTTGGTAGGCTTTGTCTAAAGTCAAAATAGCCTTTGGCGATTGATATAATCTAAAGGCATGAGGGGCTAATTTAACAAAAGGAGTGACATTAATTTTACAAGTTTCTCCTAAAGCCTCTATCACCTCTCCTTGCTTCTGTTGAATTCTCCGCAAGACCTTATTTTTGGCAAGGTTAGCTCTTTTAATAGCTCTATCTGGTCTTAAGCAACTTGGTGATTGAGGAATGGCCACAAGCATCGCCTTATAACTTAATGGCAAAAATTGAGGTTCTTTGCTGAAATAATATAGGCTTGCTGCCCTGATTCCATGAATATTTCCCCCATAGGGCGCAAGGCTTAGGTAAATTTTCAAAATTTCTTTTTTACTAAACTGCGCCGTTAACCTAAGGGCACAATGCATTTCTAAGATTTTTTTCCAAAACGTTCTAGGCCCTGGATCTAATAATCTTGCCACCTGCATTGTAAGAGTTGACCCGCCTGAAATAATTTTGCGATGCACGACCGCTTGCCAAAGTGCCCTTACCAGAGCAAATGGATTAATACCCGGGTGCACATAAAACCATTTATCTTCAAAATTTAATAATAAATCTTCAAATTGCTTATCAATGGTTTGGGCTTTTAGCATCCAAGAATCGTGGCGATTACGTTCAATATGCAGCAGCTCTCCATTTCGGTCATACATCGCTCTAGATTCTTGATTGTATTTTGTAAGATCAACCGGCAAAAACAGACTCAAAGCCAAAAGTAACAAAACGCTGGCTATAATTTTTCGTGACTTTGTGGCAAGGTATAATTGATACAAAAGTTCTCTTCATAATGAAATTTACACACCTAAAAACTATATTAGAAAAACACCAACTTTGGGCAAAAAAATCGCTGGGGCAGCATTTTTTAAGTGATGAAAGTGTCTGCCAAAGAATGGTGCAGCATTTGAGTTTAAAAGGTGAAACTGTAATCGAAGTTGGCCCTGGTCCTGGCAGTTTGACTGATATTTTGTTAAAAGAGCGACCAGCTCTGCTGTTTGCCATTGAAAAAGATCAACGGTTTATCAATATTTTAAATGAATTTGAAATTCCGGCTGATACGATATTTAATATTCTTCAGGCTGATGCCTTAAAAGTATCGATATCACAAATTTTAAAGGACCATCAAGTCAACAAGCCATGCCGTATCGTCGCAAATCTTCCTTATAATATTGGTACCGAGCTTTTAATCCGCTGGATTGATGACATAAACAATATTGAATCGATCACGGTGATGCTGCAACGGGAAGTGGTTGATCGCATGCGCGCTGAGGTTGGCACCAAAGATTATGGCCGTTTGGCAATTGTGATGCAATCGTGCTTTATGGTGGAAGAAGTTTTCCAAATTCCACCTGAGGCCTTTATCCCTCCACCAAAAGTGTGGTCAAGCGTTGCTTATTTAAAGCCACTTGAGCAATTGCCCGATCCAAAAGTAATCAAAACGCTAGGGAAATTAACCAATAGCGCGTTTTGCCAACGGCGAAAAATGCTGCGGGCAAGTTTAGGAAAATCGCTGCCATTAACCTTGTGGCAAAAAATATGTGATACACTTAATATCGATGAAACCCATCGTCCAGAGCAGCTGGATGCCAAGACATTTTTAGCAATGGCCGAAATATGCAATCAGGAACAAATTTAGCAGAAACGAATTTAGAAAAACTCCGCACATGGATGGCTACCAATAATGTAGAAGCAATTCACGTACCCCGAGAAGACATGTTTGGCGGCGAATACGTAACAGCATCAGATGAACGCCTGGCTTGGGTAAGCGGATTTACCGGTAGCGCTGGCCTTGCAATTATCACCATTGATGAAGCCCATTTGTTTGTCGATGGACGCTACACCCTGCAAGCTAAAGCGCAGGCAAGTGATTTTGAAATTCATGCTCTTTCGCATTCAGAGATTATCAAGGTTTGGGACTCTCTTAAACCTGCAACACTCCACTACGATCCCTGGCTAATGCCCGTGAAACAGCTTAAAAACTGGAACGAATCAATAAACCTAAAGCCTCTTAAGGAAAATTCAATCGATATACTTTGGACTGATCGCCCAACCCCTGATTCTAAGCCAGCCTATGATTACCCAATGGAATATGCAGGTAAAAGCCGGGAGGAGAAGTTAGAATATATTCGCGATCCTTTAACAGAAAAGGAGGCCATTTTCCTTAGCAACGCAGAATCGGTTTGTTGGTTGCTTAATATACGCGGGGCTGACTTGCCCCATGTGCCCTTGCTGCACTGTATGGCACTAATTACAAAAGAAGATATAACCCTGTTTTGTGACCCGCAAAAAATCACGCAGGATCTGGCAAAAAAATTAAACATTAAAGTCGTGCCCTTTGAAAGAATGCTCTCAACCATACAGTCTCTGCGTACAACCATTGTAGCTGATAGCACTACCACCCCATCGGCCTTGCTAAAAAAGGGTAATCACCTTCAATTTCAACGAAATATTATTTTTAATTGGCAGCCTGATCCCTGCGAATTACCTAAAGCCAAAAAGAATGTAACCGAACAAGAAGGCATGCGCCAGTGTCACATTCGTGATGCTGCTGCAGTAATCCGTTTTTGGAAGTGGCTAGAGGCACAAAAAAATATTACCGAGGTAGAAGCGCAAGACCAGCTTGGAGTTTTCAGATCCCAAATCGATCTGTACCAGGGAGATAGTTTCGCAACCATATCAGGCTTTGGCCCCCACGGGGCGATCGTGCATTACCGGGCAACACCTGAGAGTAACATTCCCCTTGGAAAGGGATTATATCTGCTTGATTCTGGCGGCCAATATCTCGATGGCACAACCGATATTACCCGAACTTTTGCAATTGGGACGCCCACCCAGCAGCAAAAAGAACATTACACCCTGGTGCTTAAGGGGCATATTGCTCTTTCTAATATTACCTTTCCCGTTGGGACAACCGGCGCACAGCTCGACGCCCTCGCCCGGCAATATCTATGGAATCAGGGGCTTGATTATAGCCATGGCACTGGTCATGGGGTTGGAAGCTTTTTGAATGTGCATGAGGGCCCCCAAGGTATAAGTAAGGCCCGCGGTACTGTTTTAGAACCGGGTATGGTGGTGTCAAATGAACCCGGACTCTACCTTGAAGGCGAATACGGCATTCGTATTGAAAATCTTCAGATTGTTACAAAATCAACATGCAATGGTTTTTTATGTTTTGAACCGCTTACCTTGGTACCTTATGAGCCTTTATTAACTGACACATCCTTGCTGATCAACAGCGAAATCACCTGGCTAAAGGGCTACTGCCAAGCAATTTTGGATAAAATATCACCAACATTAAATAAACCAGAACAAGACTGGCTAAAAGATAAAATCAATAATATTAGCGAAAGCTTATAAATTATTGACAAAATATGTTTTTATAGTATACTAATAACATGATTAAATTTTATGTACTCTTACTCGGTCTGAATCTGCGCAGCTAGTGCTGTGCTATTTGTCTATTCCAATTTTCCCATTTATGAATTAGTTTAAACTCCAAGTACCAGGAGCAAGTTATGTTATCTTTATCACCTTACCAAGCGTGGTCGATGTGGGCAGTTGCCTCGTTGTTTTACGCTTATCAATATGTTTTAAGAGTCTTACCTAATATTATCATGCCAGATCTACTCACGCACTTTAATGCAAGTGCGATGGAATTTGGCCAATTTGCAGGACTGTATTACGTAGGTTATGCAGGCGCGCATATTCCGTTGGGACTTTGGATCGACAGAAAAAGCCCCAAAATAGTAATTCCTATCTGCATTCTATTAACTGTCGCTGGCATTTTACCCTTAGTCCTTAGTAACACCATTGCTGCTGCAAACATAGGTAGGTTCATTATGGGCATCGGCTCCTCTGGGGCAATATTAGGCGCATTCAAAGTGATTCGCCTAGGATTTCCAGAATCTCATTTCAACAGAATGTTAGGTATATGCGTAACCGTTGGACTCCTTGGGGCTTTATACGGCGGTATGCCTGTCCGACACTTACTAGAATCAACGCACTGGCAAACAGTTATTTTATATTTTTGTTGGTTTGGTATAGCACTTGCTGCTTTTGCTTATTTTTCTATCCCGTCTCAGCATAAACCTGTCATAGCCCCCAATAATATTTTTGAAGATATTACCCAGGTATTTAAGAATAAAAATGTTTTGATCGTTTGCTTCTGTGCTGGCTTAATGGTCGGTCCCCTAGAAGGATTCGCTGATGTCTGGGGCGCTGGTTTCGTCCAATGTGTTTATCATCTCTCTCCGGCAAATGCTGCGGGGATTACATCGTTAATATTCCTTGGTATGTGCGTGGGCGCGCCAGGACTTACATACCTTGCAGATAAATTAGGCAAACATATAAACGTTATTATTTTCGCCGGATTATTTAAAGCACTTGTGTTTACATTTATTTTAATTGGACTTGGCACAACTCAACTACTTTCAGTACTTTTCGTCGCCGTAGGAGTTTGCTGCGCTTACCAGATCATTGCGATCTATACAGCAAGTACGTATGTGCGTGAACGGCACGTTGGGCTTACCACAGCAGTTGCAAACATGATTATTATGACCTTTGGATATTTTTTCCACAGTTGCATTGGCGCAATGATGGGAACTCATCAAGCCGATGGAAACTTCACCCATGATCAATACATCAATGGGCTCAGTATTATTCCAATTTGTCTGGTTATCGCTGCGTTTGGCTTTATATTTTTGCTTAGAAAAAACAAAGCCTAGATTGTTTTGGCACACTTAGGTCTTTGGAAAGATCCTGGTGTGTCATCCCCACTAGGACTCAAAATTAATTTCTTAAAAATTAAAGTTATCAGTTCGCAAGCAACAAATAATCAATACGTTTACATATAATGCAATTTAAGGTTATTTTGTATCTAAACTAATTGTACCCCATAAACTATTGTGCTATTGCTTTCATCAGCTCGTTAAAAACTTTAACTTATTTAATTTTTTAGAGGTGGTTATGAAATATAAGTATGCAATGGCTCTTATAGTTTCCCTAAATTTGGGAACTATTTTTAGCGCTACCATCATTGGTGACTTTACTGAAACTGTTAGCACTGATGAACGAAGATACCAAATAGCTCAGAAGCGCTGGGCAGCAAAGGCTAATGAGAGATTTGCTTATGGGATAGCAAAATCAGATGAAGAACGCAGTAATGCACTAGAAAAATATACAACTGATGTATTACAAGAAGAAGCTGCTCTTCGAGAATTAAGAATCAATGTTATTTCCATGGATTATGCAGCGCTTAAGACAGAAATTAATGACAATTCAGAATTCTATAAAACCGATATTGGAATCAGCTTCCTATATGGTTGGATACTGAATCAGTTCAAATTAAATGATTCTGATACTGATACTGCTAAAAAAGAAATTGTAACCCCTTTTTATGTCGGTAAATACTTTAGTTTTGGATCGATGTTTGGTGCGTATTTAGGTAATTTAGACAACGAAAATGCTAAAGATCAGCTTAGCCCCATATTTGAAACTTGGGTAAAGAATCTTGAAAGCCAACCTGATGAGGAAAAACAAAAAACCAAATTCGACTTCCTTTTCGATGGAATTATTCCGCTCCATTATGCTATTGAGCAAGCACAGAAAAATGCAGCTCATAGTAGTGCAGCAAAAGTAGAAGCACCTTATGAAACACCGCAAGAGCTCTTCAGAGAAACCTTATATTCACCAGCGCCTTCAACCGCTGATGCAATTTTAGATGATGGAACATCCTTATCACCTACTGCGAGCGCTGTTGACCCTAGTTCAACTCTTGAAGAGGAAAAGGAAAAGAAAAAACAAACACTTGTTCAAAAATTTAAAGATGAACATAAAGATCTTATCGCTGCTATTGAACAAGTAGGGACATTACTCAAGACTGATGGCACTTTCGATTTTATTGACTCTTTCCCAATGACAGAAGATCCAAGGATTCATGCATTGATCAAGACCTATTTAGCTTTGTTCAAAAAAGAAGATCCCAGAATTATTGAAGTAAACATAACAGAGATTAAAAAAATTAAAAAGAAAACAGTTTATACCGATAAAACCCAGCGACTTAAAGTTTGGGACGAACTATATAAAATGAAAGATAAAGATAAAAATAAAATAATTGTATATAGCCCTAGAACAACAGAAACAATAGAGAACAAAATAAAAAACGGAGAACCATGTAAGGTACGACAAGCTGCATTACAAGCTGCACTTTATGTATTAACAAGAAAATTAACAGAATTACAACAAAAACTCAATGAAGATATAGCTAAAATAGACGTCACTTAATTATCCTAATCTAATCTGCGTAATGGCAAGGCTTTTGAAGTTTTGCCATTTTTTTTCACAAAACGATGACGATCAATTTCAATAGCAAAACAAATCTCAAAAAAAGAATTGATTTTCTAGAATTCTTAAAAAATTCCTCAAGCTTGGTTTTTACACCTCATCAGTAATTATAATTCTAATATATTTCATATTCATTAACATTATAACATTTAAAATAAATAAAATGATTTTTTAATATTAATTTATGTTTCCATCATTGATATTTGGAAAATATTATGCTAACTGATTGTTCAGATTGCAATTAAATTTATTTAAAAAATTAATTTTTGAGGTTTTTATGAAATGTAAGTATGTAATAACACTTTTAGTTTCCCTAAATTTGGGAACGATTTTTGCGAGCGATATTGAACCTGGTAGCCCTAGCGAAGATAGAGAGAGAAAACGGAGCCATTCAGCTAGCAGAGTTGAAGAAAAAACAAAATACCAGATAGCACAGGATCGCTGGACAGCAAAGTCTGAAGAGAGGACCAGATATAAGAATGCAAAATCAGATGAAGAACGCAGTAATGCACTAGAAAAATATACAACTGAAGTATTACAGGAAGAAGCTGCACTTCGAGAATTAAGAATCCATATTATTTCCATGAATGATAAAGATCTCGATACTGAAATTACCCAAAATTCAGTGTTGTATAATACAAGTATTGGGATCAGCTTCCTCTACGGTTGGATGCTGAATCAGTTCAAAGGCGAAACTGTAACACCTTTTTATGTCGGAAAATACTTTAATTTTGGATCGATGTTTGGTGCGTATTTAGATAAATTAGAGGAAAATGCTAAGACATTACTCAGCCCCATATTTGAAGCTTGGGTAAAAAAACTTGAAGATTTATCAGACGAAGAAAAACAAAGAACTAAATTTGACTTCCTTTTTGATGGAATCATTCCGCTTCATTATGCAATTGAGCAAGCCAGAATGAAGCCAAAGCAAGGCGAAAGTGAAGGAGAAATCGAAGAAAAACTTGATGCGCCATACAACACGCCACAGGAACTCTTCAGAGAAACCCTGTATTCGCCGGTAAAATTACCTATTTCATCGGTTGCTCCATCTGAACATGATGAAATACATCAAATTGCTGGTTTAAGAGCCTCAGGCAAAGGTGCCAGCTTCACTATTACTACTTCGGCACATGAATCAACAGGTAGTGGTTCAAGTCATGGTTCTTCATTTAGTGCCAAAAATTCTTCTGTATTAACATTAGAAGATGAAGGTCATTATCTTGGGTCTAGAGGATCACTTAATTCTAGTTCTAATCCAATTTTAGTATCTCCTATTGTGATTGCAGAATCACTTCATACAGGCCCTCTTGGAGAAGAAATTAAAACATGGCTGAACACATTGAAAACGGGGGCTACTTTTGCAATAGAATCAATTAATCAAAACTCTAGAGGATATGGATCAGTCGAATCGACAGAGGATCTTCCTCTTACAAAAATCACTATAAGGTTTAATGCACCAAATAATGGCGCACTAGTTAGTGATGCAACGGTACCACTGCTAAAGAGCACCACCCCCCCCCCTGAAGCAACAAAGCTTATGGAGGATCTTAAGAAAAACCTGAAGTCAAGCAAATTAAAAAAACAGTTTATTGGTCAGCAGATACTAGTTACCATGGCGGGCGAAACAGACAATTTCATAGAAATAAACGAAGATTATGATCACAGCAAAGAAAATTGCTGCCCTTGCTGCACTATTATGTAACCTATTATTCATAATCTTTGAACTCGGGCTTAGCATTCCCGAACAATGTCCTCTGAACTTGATGCAAATAATTAATTTTACATATGTTTATCCTAGGGTCGGAGCCCTAGGAAAACTATAGAATCTATATAGCAAATATTCCGATCAAGTCCCAAGAAAACTCTAATAGTGGTCAGCATTTTTCTGTATTTTTAAGATTTTTGGGAGAATCAAATCCAAAATTGGGGTTTTGATGCTGCAAAAAATTTAAGCAATTACCACCGTACTAAATTTTTAGATATCTCGAATAAACCTAATTTAAGTAATTTTTATTAAATTTTAATGGAATAATATTGCTATTAACAATACTTGAATTGCTTTATTTTGTGTTTTTTGTTAATTCTTCCCTGTGTGCAACGTACGAGGAAATTTATGAAATTTAAAATATTTGTTGCGATTTTGATTGCTTCTTGCTTCGGTAGCATTTTGCAATCTGCATCAGTATTGGAATCAAGTGATCTCACTGAGGATAAAATCACTAAGTACCAAGGAAATTGGGAAAAAAAACAAACCGAAAGGAAACAGTGGCAAGAATGGCAAGAGCGAACAAAAAATGATGCTACCCCATCAGCCTTCAGCTTTGATATAAATCTTGAAGAAGAGGCTTACGTTCGCAACTTTAGACAAGAAGTCATAGGCTTTGATTTTCCTCAACTCAGAAAACATGTCGAATCGAACCAAGAATTTTACAAAACCGCGTTCGGCGTGAGTTTGTTATATGGTTGGTTACTGAATCAATTTGAAAATATCATCACCCCTTTTTATGTCGGTGCTTACTTTAGCTTTAACACGCTATTTCAGGATTTGGCAGGTAACCTTTCCAATGCAACAAGAGAAATATTCTTCAAAAGCCGATTCGCAATGGGTCTGGCTGCCGTTGAAGAGGATCGATTTGCGTTTTTATTCGATGGGATTATTCCACTTCATTACGCTATCAGTCAGGTAAGAGAAAAACAAAAAGCAGAAAATGCAGTGCTAATACAACATCAAACGTCCTACGAAACCCCTCGAGAACTTTTCAAGTTAACCTTGACTGCAAAAGAACAAGTTGCAGAAGAGATAGAATTTTCAAAAACTGGTTATCATATGGATTTGCTTGAAGAGAGTAAAGTTGGCGAGGCTAAGGTAGAGGATATTATTAAAGATTACACAATCGATGATTGTGATTGTGATGATGAGCAGCAGCAATTTGAAAAGTTACAGCATTCTTTTGCGAAACTTAGATCAGTTAATGCGCTTATTAATGGCGGCAAAATTACTCAAAAAGAAGAGGATCATAGAGATGAAATTTGTTTACTCATGAGTCTACCAAGCATAGAAAAACCAAAAAATATAGAAAAACAAAAAAACGCTGATGACTTTGACGATGCCCGTTCGTCCTTTATTTCAGAATTTTGTAATAAATATATAGAAACTCTCGTAGCAATCAGTAACAATGCTAGGTCAGCGTGGGAAGGCTATAAAGAAGCAGAACGCCTTAAAAATGCACAAGCGGCCGATTTAGATGATATATTCCAACCGGAACCAGAGGATTTTAGCTCAGAAAATGAAATTTTAAGAAAGAGATCCACCTCAGTAGAAGCGGCGATAATTTCTTCTACACCTTCTTCTGCAATTGAGAAAAAATCTGATGCAAAAGAAGCTGAAGATAAAACTAACGCAGATGAAGATTCTACGAACAAAGATAAAGATTCAGGAGGACATGCATTGGCACCAACTGCTACCCTTAGTGCATATGGCAGTGAAACATTAAGAGTAATTGAAAACCCTGGCAATAATTCTGAACCAAAAGATTCTGATAAAAAAGAAACTGATGATAAAACTGTTACAGCTAAAGATTCAGGAGGAGTTGGATTGGCACCAGTAGCGGCTCTTAGTACA
>CAIQTY010000021.1 GCA_903874955.1 uncultured Alphaproteobacteria bacterium
GGCAGTTTTATTTGCGTCAGATAAGTCATCGAATACTAAATTTGCTAGTGGCAATGGTGGGTTAAGTCTGTGGTATCTGCTTCCACAAAAAAACCTTGCTGTGTTAATGTCAGCGCTTTGTTGGCCGTACATGAATAAATTTGTTAATTCCCACATCCAGCTTAGCCCGGCTCCCCTTCGTAATGCGCTGTTTGTTAATTTTATGTTGGACATACCTGTTCCAAGGGAAAAAACATGAATCTGGTCAATGGTAGCGTTATAGTGCTTATGAATTAATTCAATGCCTGCAAGGGCAGGGTCGCTCAAGCTGGTGCCTCCATCACTAACGAAATATCCACTAGATGAAGGATTATTAATGGGGTAAACGTGCTGTGGTTTGTAGTAATACCATTTATCAGAAATAGTTATGAGTAAATAACGGCCCAATCCCTGCTGGTTAATGACTGTATAAAATCTGGCATTTGCGCGAATGCATTCCAAGCCTTGCAACAAGCATTAATGATATCATTGCTATCTTTAAAAACACGATTAGCGAGGTATGTATCCTTTAAATGTTGCCACACTTGTTCTTGGGAATTTAGCTCTGGAGAATAAGGTGGAAGGTAAAGGATTGAGATGTTGCTTGGTATGTCTAGATCCTTTTTATGGTGCCAACCAGCCTGATCTAAAACAACCACGCCATGCCGTCCTTCTGGAACATGATAAGCGATTTCATTTAGGTGCTCCCTTAAGCTCTCAGCATTTGCATTTGGTGTAACTATCGCAGCGCATTTTTTATGAGCTGGGCAAACAGCCCCAAAAATATATTGGTACAAAAATTGTTGTTGTTTAACTGCGCGTGGGCGAGTCCCTTTTTTAGCCCAAATCCTTGTTCTACTGCCCTGTTGACCTACACGAGACTCGTCTTGAAACCAAACATCGACATCTTTTAATTGTATCGTTTTTGGAATTGCCGCTTGTACTAAGTTTTTAAAGTTTTTTTAAAAGTCTCCATGGCTTCTGGGTTGCTTTTTGGATGTCGGGAACGTGATGTGATCCATGAAAAGCCCAGCTTGTGTATCAGATGATACATTCCTGGTTTGCTGTACTTAACGCCATACTTAGAATGCACCAAATCAACGATGTCTTGGCAACGAATACGGCCACCTTTGCGTTCTGTGCTCAAGGCGTTAATATCTGAAAAGAGTGTTTCGCTTAAATCAACTTTGGCTTTGCATCCTCGTCCAGATCCAATACTTAATAGGGCATCAAGACCGCCAACTTCATAGAGCTTACGCCATGCTCTAATGGTTTTATGGGTTTTGTTCAAGAGATCACAAACGGCTGTTTCAGTTATACCAGATTGGATTTTCCATAGTGCTAAAAGGCGTATTCCGTGCTTTTGTTGACCACGTTGTTGATAAAGTTTTTTAAAGTCATCTGTCCAATTAACTTTCAAGTCCATCTCATAATAAAAATTGATCTGCTTCTATATATAAGATATTTATTTAAAATTTAGTGGTTATTTTTGATAAATGGTA
Source organism: uncultured Alphaproteobacteria bacterium (assembly GCA_903874955.1). Classification (GTDB taxonomy): domain Bacteria; phylum Pseudomonadota; class Alphaproteobacteria; order Paracaedibacterales; family CAITNM01; genus CAITNM01. Next base: position 1,521 of record CAIQTY010000021.1, read on the forward strand.
TAAGACATAGCTATTTCAAGTATTGAAACTCTTTTATGACTTCATTTTTAGACCTGATTCGCCGTTCACCTAAATCAAGTATTTTGAGCGACATAGACCAATTAGTGGATTGGGCAGTGGTTCATCGTAAATTAAAGCGTA
>CAIQTY010000022.1 GCA_903874955.1 uncultured Alphaproteobacteria bacterium
AGAGTTCGATATGGGTAGCGCAAACTGTAAATAATCGACAAAAGAATTTTGTAGGTCAAAAATTTTGGGCTAGGGGGTATTTTGTCAGTACAGTAGGTGCAGATGAAAAAGTCATCAGAAGCTACATCCAAAATCAAGAGTTGGACGACAAAAGAACAGATCAACTAAACCTGTTTGACAGGTAAAAAGGTAACATCAATCCGCTTTGAGCGGTTCATATACAAACTCCCACTTCTAGTGGGAGTAATTGGCTGAGTAAGACACCTCAATATACTATCGCACGAAGGTATCACCTAATCTTTGCAACTTATTAACAGATAAGCCTCTAGAATTTGAGTTTTTACAGATGCGGCAGCTCGCCTAATTTTACCCAACACTCTTGTGAAATTGTTTTTTCGAGAGGAAAATTCCAATTGACAATTTCACGTTTTTTTAAAGTCCAGTCCTGATGAGCAAGCATCCACTGATAGGCCTCATGAGGATCTTCAAAGTAGACTTCCTGCGTCGAACTTTTGTCTTGGGCTTTGAATAAGATAGGGCAGGGAGGTAGTTTTTGGTTTTTAATGGTCATCGTTTGCTCCTAATTTTACTTTTTACATGGTATTTTTATCAGTTTTATTATTTTTCATCCATTTTATCATTTCAATTGCTGCATATTCCAGTTTTAGGCTTTTTACGTTCATATTTTTAAACAAATTAGGGCTACCCATGGTCACAACTTTATAGAATTTGCAAAATGTAGATCAATTTTGCTCATTTTTCTGCGCGGATGACGGGCGTAATTTTTTTGTTTCATGATTTTTCATCAAACGGACGCCGCGTTGTTTAAAATCTTCAAGGGCATTAGGGTCAAGCGCTAATGGAGTAACCGATAGGGTTTCATTGAGATGAACAAGCATACCAAGAAGAGTAGCGGCTTTATCCTTGCCCTCAAGATCTTGCTGTAAATTGTCGCCATCACCGATGCCACAAAGTTGCGGCAAGCCAATCATATTGAGCAACCCACCCATTTGGATTAGTAAGCGAACTCGGGCACGACGATCGATGATACCAGCGGTATGATCGGAATTTTTTTGATGGGTAGTTAGCTGTGATTTGAGAGATTGTAATCGGTTTAATTTGGTCATGATCTCATGCTCCTTTTTCCACTGATCAATTAAGATTTTTCGTCTTTTTTTTGTTTTTATTTGAGTTGCTGTTGGTGTTGTATTTTGGTTTGAAGGATTTGAGAAATTTCTCACCAGCGTATTGCCATGCCTCCAATTTGTTGGGATCAGTTTTACAAGTTTCAATCACTGATACTAATCCACCAACTAGAGCATTAAAGGGTAGGGTGAATCCGGATTGAGTTTTAATCACCTCAAGGATTTGGTGAGCAATATCGTTTTCAATTTTTTGCTGTTGGGATTTGAGTTCTTCGATTTTACGAGAGATATCATCAACTTTTTTTTGAAGCGTCATGCAGAGAGTTCCTTTTAAAAATATCCAAACTATTTTTTTTATTCAGGTTACAGACTAAGGGACAACGACAACAATGGAACAACACCCTATTAAAGGATGGGAAGGGATGAGATTTAAAGACGAAACCAAGCTTCATTTCTATTCCTTATCATTCCATCTTTTAATAGGATCGCTGTCCACCTATACTAAACCACAATCTAAAAGTTACATCAAGTATCATTTTGCAATTTTAGCTAAATGCGCACTGATGCGATATTGCGTTTAATGCCTAACGGCGTTAGAATAGTAAGTAACCAAAAAATATAATAAAAGGAAAAAAATGAAAGGTGTGCGCTTACCACAACCCACAATTAGGGCAATTTGTACTGCATTTAAAGAGAGTTTTTTAGAAGAAGACCATTTATGATTATTTGGTTCTCGGGCGGATTTGTCAAAACGTGGTGGAGATATAGATCTTTATGCTGAATCCTCAATAAAAGATCCTGAGCAAATTATAAAATCTAAATCAAAATTTTTCAAAAAATTATATATGACTATTGGTGAGCAAAAAATTGATCTGGTGGTAAAATTTGACGATACAAATTTGTTAATTTATGAGATAGCCAAAAAAGAGGGGATACAATTGCTATGAACGTTAATACTAGTACTAATGCAAAAGAACTTTTAAAGAAACAGCATGAATCGTGCAGCCTCCATGCCGATAGAATTAAGAAAGCACTCAATGAAATTGAAAAAATTACCCCATTATCTCAGATAAAAATAGCAAACATGAATACACATGAATTAGCAATTACTGAGTTGCTTACGGGGAGATTTGCTAAATTGCAAGATACTCTTGGTAAAAAAATCTTTCCGTTGATTTTAATTGCGATTGGTGAAGATACACAAGGTATGAGCTTTATTGATCGTTTAAACTTACTTGAAAAACTTGGTTATATTGATGACGCACAACACTGGTTTGATTATCGGGATGCAAGAAATGCGGCAGCACATGAGTATTCGGATAGCCCAGCTGTTATGGTTAAAAACCTCGAAAACATCATTAGGCTTGCCAAAGAACTTTTAGCGTATTGGCAAAAATTAGGGCAAAAAATTGAGAAGATTATTATGCAATAATAATGACCATCTATTATTTGCTTTATCAATTGGCCCATGTGAGCCATGCAATTGGTGAGTTGAAGTAGCAAACGAAATTGATTCAGCGTGCTGCGTATATCACAGGGGAAAAACTTCCAGCATCATATCGTATGAGGGTTAATTATCGAAATCTATGAATAAAGCAGAAAGAAATAAAATGTGGAAGGGAATGAGATAATGAAAAAAATGGAACAGAAAGAACAGATAGAACAGACCGCATTTCATGGAATAACAGGGTTGTCTTCGTTAATAAAAGACTTATCAAGCATAGAGACCATTCAAAGCATCTATTTATATGGCTCGAGAGCGCGAGGTCATTTCGAAGAAAGATCGGATATTGATATAGCAATTGTATGTCCAGGTGCTAATGATACCGTCTGGAATTCTATTCTTCAATTGGTTGAATCCGCATCGACGCTTATAAAAATAGATTGTGTACGTTTTGATAACCTTCAGGAGGAAAATTCTTTGCGCCAAAACATTATCAAAGATGGGGTAATTTTATACACAAAAGGAGATGTGATGATAGATCCAGTGCTAGATCCAAGTATTCAGGAATTTTTTCAAAAAGTTGAAAAGGCACTAAAAGCGCTAGAAGTTGTTGTGCAAAAACCTATGGACGAAGATCGCAGAAACATCGATGCTACGATCCAAAGGTTTGAATTTACCATCGAGCTTTTTTGGAAACTATTAAAAAAGCTTTTATTTTCTAAAGGAGTATCAACCCAATATCCTCGGGATGTTTTACAACAAGCATACGCTGGCAACTTAATTGATGACGAACAAGTATGGCTTAAGATGATGAATGATAGGAATCAGACCACTCATACCTATGATGAAGACCTTGCGAATCAAATTTATGAGCGCATAAAAACATATACGCCAGTATTTTCCAAGACCCTTTTGATACTAAAAAGTAATTTTTATCGCTCTTAAATTGACCTATGGAGAATTTTTATGACCTCAATACCTATGAATCAAGTTCTGGTCTGTGAAAATTCAGGCTTTAAGAATCAAGCGAAATCACAAGTAGAGCTATTGTCGATAACTGCGCTTGCTAATAGTCCATTAAATACTGATTGCATAGGAAGTCACTCACTATTTTGGTTATGTAGATTGAAACAGCACGCCCTTCAATTAAAGGGTTGGGGTAAAATCACAAATCAGTAAAACCCATATAAAACTTTTAAAGGTGATAAAAAATGAAAGGTATCCGTTTAAGCGACGATCAAATTACGATTATTCGTTCGGTCTTTAAGGAATGTTTTTTACAAGAAGATCAATTATGGATATTCGGTTCAAGAGCTGATTTATCCAAACGAGGGGGAGATATCGATCTTTATGTTGAGACTAAGCTAAGGTCAGCAGATGAAATATATGAAGCAGAAAATAAATTTTTCTGTGGTTTGATTCGAAAACTTGGTGATCAAAAAATTGATTTAGTTATTAATAGTGGTTCGGGTAAAAAATTAATTTATGCTATTGCAAAAAAAACGGGAGTGCAATTGATATGAATATGGATACTATAGATGATGATGTAAAAAATATTTTAATGTCTTACATACAAATTTGTGACAAACACAGCAATAAATTACAAGCTGCTCTTGCAAAGACACAACATCTTCTGCCTTTTACAATTTATAATGTGGAAAATCTAAATGAACTAGATAATGCTTTTATAGAAGTTGTTATTGGTCGTTTTGCTAAATTGCAAGATACATGTGGGCAAAAAATTTTCTCACTGGTGCTTATTTGCCAAGGTGAGGACGTGAGAGATAAAACTTTTATAGATATTTTGAACTTATTTGAAAAATTTGGTTTTATCGATGATAGCAATTTTTGGCTTAAACTAAGAAAAACTCGTAATACATTGGCTCATGAATATCCTAATAATCAAGAAAAACTGATAACGGCTTTGAATGCAGTATATAGCCAATCAAAAGAACTGATTGGCTATTGGCAATTTTTGAAAAGAAAAATAAATAAGTCCGTTTTTGTTAGGGACTGAACTCCATGGCTATCTACCATTTAAGTCATGGCATGGTGAGTCGAAGTACTGGACGGAGTTCGGTGCAGAGTGCGGCGTATATCACCGGAGAAAAGCTTCATGAATCACGCCGAGATCTCAATGTAAATTATCAAAATCGGCATAGTGATATTGCTTTTACGACAACCCTCGCACCGGAGTATGCACCAGAGTTGTTTCACAGTGTAAAGGTCTGGGATCATTTTGAAAACTTTGAAGATGAATATGGCTTTAAGCGGTATAAGACGGATCAGACGAGAGAAACTTATCTAAATTCAGCCCAAACAGCGCAAACAATTGTGGTGGCCTTGCCTCGAGAATTATCCGTCGATGTTTGTAAGGAGCTACTCACCCAATTTGCTAAAGAACGGTTTGTAAGTCGTGGCTTGGTTGTGACGCTTGCAATGCATGATGACGAAGGAAACCCTCACGCCCATTTACAGATTTCGCGTCGGGCTGTTAATGAAAATAGCGAACTCTCATGGGCAAAGGATCGGGCGATTTGTAGTAGACTTGAAGTCCATGCTACTCGAAACCTTTGGGCAAATCTAACCAATCAGTATCTAGAGAGAGAAGGCTTTGAGACCCGAATTACTGAAAAAAGCTTTGCAGATTTGGGAATACAACTTCACCCTACACAACATCGAGGCTGGATTGCTGATAAATTAGGGGAAATGGGCATATCGTCACGGATTGTTGAGGAGAATACTCAAGCCTTTGAAAACAACAGAGAGATTCTAATTGATATCCCTGGAACAATTTTACCGGAACTGACACAAAACAATGCAACGTTTACGCAGCTCCAGCTATTAAAAACTGTACAAAAGCGGGTAGGGGATGATGCCCCTCTTGTAGCCCAGGTCTTTGAAAGAGCTTTGCAAGAATCCATTGTCGTGGGAGAGGGGATCGATGGGCAAATACGGTATACTTCACCGAGCTATAAGGCAATGGAAGAACAAGCGATTGGTTTAGTGACAGAATTGGCCTCAGCCACATTTGCACAGCCTCAACTTACTAAAACTGGTGCTGCTCATGTTGATCATGCTAATCATGCTAATCATAGCATAGAAAGCCATCTATCCAAGCAATTTCCAAGTCTTTCACCAGAACAAAAACAAGCAGTCCTTGGACTTACTCAAGAGCATCGTTTTAGCGTGTTGGTGGGCAGAGCGGGAGCGGGTAAGACGACGACGCTACGCGCTGTGAGTGAACTGTATAAAAATGCTGGCCATAAGGTACTTGGCACTTCACTCGCTGCGATGGCAGCTGACAACCTTGGAAAAGAAGCCGGTATCCCGGCAGCAACCATTCATAGTTTGATCTATCAATGGGAACGGTACCAGACGGCGCAAGATAAGTTTTTATCTTTCAATAGCATTATCGATGAGGGGATATTGAAACAACTTGATTGGTATCAAGATTTAAAACGCTTTGAGGGATCGGCTCTTACTAACAATACGGTATTAATCGTTGATGAGGCAGGGATGGTAGGTACTCGGCTTTGGAATGAATTGTTAGTGAGTGTGAATCAATCGGGAGCAAAACTGATTGCAGTTGGTGATGATCATCAATTTAAAGCGATTGAGGCGGGAGATTTCTTCAGGGAGATGAAAACCCAAGCTGAAAAACAAAACCAAGCCAAAACACAAACGCAAAACCAAGATCAAGATCAAGATCAAGATCAAAAACAAGACCAAAAACAAATTCAACAAGAATCACAAGAACAAGCTAATAATCAGACGACAGAGGCAGGGACGTTATTATTTGAACTAGGCACGATTTACCGTCAAAAAGAGCCTTGGATGAAAGACGCCAGCGTGAACTTGGCGAACCTGGAGATAAACCAGGCATTAAGTACTTATGAACAGCGGGGACATGTTCACCAAACCTCCAGAGCAATGCTTGCTGAGGAAATTGCTACCGCTTATACAGACTCTTACCTTAAGACGTTGAGTCGTCAAGGGACGGAGCAACAGCCCTCAGATGACCCCATAAAATGTAGTCAAGCACCATCAATATCGTCAACACAAACAACACCACCAACTTGCCTTGTGTTGGCGTTTACCAATGCGCAAACGAGTGAGATTAACCAAGCTATTCGAGAACAACTTAAACAAAAAGGACTACTCGACAGAGAGGACAAAATCCTGATTAACAACAAACCTTTTGCGATAGGCGATCGGATTGTCTTTTTAGAGAACGATAAAACCCGTTTAACAATCACTGATAGTGATGGGGTTATCAAAGAGGGAATCACCATTAAAAACGGCACCCAAGGAAAAATTACCGGCATCAATCAACAGGGGGATATTCAGGTTGCGCTTACGAATAGTGGCAGCGGTGCAGATAACCTGATGACTTCGATTAAATGCATTTCTTCAACAACGCCCAAAGTAGCAATTGGACAACCCGAACCTGAACCCACCAGAACCTACAATTATACCAACATCGCCCACGGCTATGCGGTGACTACCCATAAAGCCCAGGGACAAACAGTGGACCAGGTATTTGTCGCGGCATCAAAAAATATGGATGCTAAGGGTCTCTATGTGGCGATGACGCGGCACCGGGATGATGTGCAATTGTTCTATGCCAAAGAAGATTTCTCGACATTTAAAGCGTTATCATCCCATATGAGTCGCTTTGAGCATAAGGATTTGGTTAAGGACTATACGATTCGGCCCGAACATGAAGACGCTTGGCAGCGTGTGCAGGAATACCGATTATCTGTACTAGATGCCGCAGCTGCTCGGAAGCAGGCTTCAAAAACAAGAGATTCCTCTGTTTGGGGAGATTATCACCAGATTAAACAAGACCAAATTAACCTAGGCAAAGAAATCTTGGGGGACTTTGATAAGCACAAACTCTACGTGAACCAAGCCGGGCTGACCCAGGAGATGCTGCAAATTACTACCGGACAAAAAGCCAGAGCGTTATCGAATGCAGAAGAAAAAGCCAAGCTTACCGTGGAACTTTATGGGGAAACGGCGCAAGTTGCCAGGTACCTCTGGCGCGATATCCGCAAGACCCATCCTGGGAATCAATGTTATCAACATCTTCAATACAAGCAATTTATTGAGATGCGATCAGAGAGAAACTCTTTGGCGCACACCATTCATGAAAACTTTGGCTTGCACCGAGAATTTCTAAATGAATTCAGCCGACTCTACGGCATTAACAAGCGAACTGTTGAAGCTCAGAGTAAGCAGTTCATCGCGCAACAACATGAGAAAAATCAGCATCAATCTTTAGTCACTACCCCCCTAAATACACCCTTAAATACAATCCAAAAACCCCTTGAAAATAGAGATAAAATAGACTATGATAAAGAATTGTATAATAAACATTATGGAAAATACGAAAGTAATATTTATAATTATACTCAACAATACAGCGGATCTCAAGACCAACAAGGCAAATCAGATCAACCGAACTACACAAACCATATAAACCAGCAATACCAGACAAAAAGCATCGATCCTGCGTTAATCAAACAGGAACTCAACAGCCGTATCAAAGATTTAGCTTATCAGTTCCTCGGAAAACCCCAAAGCCAAAAAGCTACCGAATGGCGTTATGGCAACAAAAGGTCAATCAGCATTCATGTCGCAGGAACAAAGCAAGGGCTATACAGCAACTTTGAAACAGGTGAATCCGGTAATGCTCTGAAGTTCATTCAGGACCAACTAGAATGTGACCATAAACAAGCCTTTAAATGGGGAGCACAGTGGTTAGGGGAGGGTATTACGCGTTCATCTCTTCAAGCAAAGCCTGTAACTGTCGCTCAACCCTTGCCTCAGCAAAAACAAGAATGGACGCCAATATTCCCTGCCCCTACCCCTTCTTCAATACCGGTTGATTTAAAATCCCAACCACAGATGGCCTATATGCTCAAAGGACGCCAGGAAATTGCTCGATATGCTTATACGGATGCAGAGAAAAATATCTTAGGCTTTGTGGTGCGCTTAGAGGATAAAAATGGTCACAAGATTACCCCTACCCTCACCTTCTGCCAAAATGACAAGGGAGAAAAACAATGGCGTTGGAAAGGATTTGGAAATGCTCGGCCACTGTATGGGCTTGATCAGCTAAAGGAAAAGTCAAATGCACCAGTTCTCGTCGTGGAGGGCGAAAAAACCTGTGAAACAGCCAGAACATTGTTCCCAGATCACGCAGTAGTTACTTGGTCAGGTGGTGCAGGTGCGGTGCAGAAATCCGATTGGAGCGTGCTAAAAGATCGATCAGTTATCATCTGGCCTGATAATGACAAAGCCGGTACTAATGCTGCTCAAAAGATAAGTTCTATCCTAGAAGACCAAGGTAATGAAAAAGTTTCCATCGTCGACCTGCCCTCTACCCTGCCCCACAAGTGGGATTTAGCCGATAAAGTCCCAGATGGGTTAGATGTTGTAGAAATCTCCAAAAATTGCCGTCAGCAAAAAGAGAAAGAACCATCGCAAGAAGCCTCCTTGGCATCTCCTGTCCTTGCTCATCATGATTTATCTGAGCAAGAACAACGCCATCTAAGTATTGCCAATTATCTAAATGCCCAACTGAAATCCCAAGACTGGGTCAATGCTGAAATTACTACGTATGTAAAAGAGCAACTAGGAAAAGATCCTCTGCAAGCCCTAGTGTTTTGGCGCAGTGTGAACAATGATCTTAGCTTTATGCCAATGAATTTTGCCGAAATGCAGCAAAAAGCCGCACAAGCTAATTCCATGCTTGAACAAAGTAAGCTACATATCCCAGAAAATAACTACTATAAACTTGTTGAAGAAATGCAAACCAACCCGCAAGCCGTGATCAATATTTTCAATAAAATTATCGATAAGCAGCGGAACACAGACATTGTAAAATATGCAGATCTATCAAAAGAGTGCTCAATCATGCATAATACAGGCAACCAAGAAAAGAAAATAAATGAGATTACCACGCAGCTTAAAGAGCTATCCAAAACTTATGCAACGGATGAAAAGTTTCAGCAGGCTATTGCTCGCAATGATTTAACCCGAAATGTACAACAGTTTTTGGATGGTCATAAGTTAGAAAAGCAGCGGGACTTTGAAAGATAGTTCAAAAGCCCCTACTCTTCACTAATACAAAGAAAGGAAACAAAGAATGGTACAGCAATCTAACGATAATAATTCAACTCTTGCAGCCAAAGTAGTTCGTTTTGAAACTGTTCTTGATAAAAAAATTCCTGATCTGGTGACTTTGGTTAATAGCTTAGAAGAGCATACAAAAACATTTATTCTTGAAGCCGAAGAATTACGGGCTATTCGTGAAAATCTTAAAGAAGAGCTGCATCGGTCTGTACAAAACAGTATAAATAAGGCAGTTCCTGCTATAGCCAATGAAATTTCAAAAAAATTTAACGAAAAGAATTCTCATTTTTTGGATGACCAGTTTACGTCTATGCAAAACCTTCAGCGTTCGGCCTCAAAAACAATCAACGATTTTAATGGATTGACCTGGAAATGTTTGGGATTTTCTGTGTTAGCTTCTGCGCTATCTGGGGTAATAATCTTTTTGCTGTGTTATGTTTTGGTCATACAAAAACCAGAACCTCAAGGTATCATGCCAGGATCTGTGTGATAAAGAGACATAAGGAATTAAAAATCTCTTGAAGTATATTGTTTTCTGCGGCTTGCAGGAATATATGTGCTTTTATTTTTTCTATGAATTTTGTGTTGCTGGCACCCACCTATAAAGAGTTGGGACTGAAACCCCTAAATTATTGGCAACTTCTCTAGGAGGTATTCCATTTGCTAAAAGTCTTTTTGCCGATTCAACTTTACTCACCGTCATCCGCCTTTTCCTTCCTCCAATTCTGCCTTGCAGCCTGGCCGTATTTAAACCAGCACGTGTCCTCTCAACAATTAATTCTCTTTCCATCTGAGCAAGGCTTGCCATAACATGAAAGAAAAACCTCCCCATGGTAGAACTGGTATCAATTTGATCGGTTAGACTTTTAAAATGTACCTTATTTTTTTCAAGACTATTAACAAACTCTATCAAATTTTTAACGCTTCTTCCTAAACGATCGAGCTTCCACACCACAAAAATATCCCCTTCTCGGAGTTGTTCAACGGCTTGGTCAAGGCCTGGCCTATTCGCTCGAAGACCGCTCATGGTATCTTCATATATTTTTGCGCATCCAGCTTGTTTTAAAGCTTCTTTCTGCAAATCTAAATTTTGATCTACTGTTGAAACACGTGCATAACCGATCAACATCTTAATAAATAATCCATTCGCCGTTATTTTTTATTTCGTTATACATGGCATCCGGAGCTAAATCTAAATCTCCAGGCCAAGCAACGGACCCATAATTAAGATAAACACTCCTAAAAAGTTGAGGATCACGAAGAACTATAAAAACACCAGCATTGTCACTAGCGATCAGTTTAGAGAGATCAACAAAACCTTCCAGCCCATCTATAAATTTAACATAAAGCCTATAGGACTCTAGTGGTCGTACTTCACGTAGTCTCCAAGGAACGGACGGCACTATTCTAGTGGTGCTATCTTCGTTGGGAGTTGTTTCTTTTCGCATAATTTCCAATCCTCCATTAATTCTTCTCTATGCATTGATGCCCATTCTAAAACAAGTGCAAGAGCCCTTCTCGGCATAGATCCTTTTATAATCGCAAGTGTTCTAATATCGATGATAATTTCATATTCAGCATACAACGCATGAAAATGAGGTGGTGCATGATCACCACAAAACATTTGAATAAGAATTCCATAAAACATACTAATCGTTGGCATGAAG
>CAIQTY010000023.1 GCA_903874955.1 uncultured Alphaproteobacteria bacterium
CTCCAGATAGGGATGATTCCCCGTCGAGTCCACCAGATGCTGCTCCAGATAGTGATGATTCACCATCGAGCTCACCAAATGCTACTTCAGATAGGGATGATTTCCCGTCGAGCTCACCGAATGCTGCTTCAGATAGGGATGATTCACCATCAAATCCATCAAATTCTGCTCCTGGTGGGGATGATTCACCATCGAGCTCACCAAATGCTACTTCAGATAGTGATGATTCACCATCAAATCCATCAGATGCTGCTCCAGATAGGGATGATTCACCATCAAATCCATCAGATGCTGCTCCAGATAGGGATGATTCATCATCGAGTCCCCCGGAGTCTGCTTCAGGAGGGGATGGCTCCACATCAAGCCCATCTGATTCTGCTTCAGGCGAGAATGGTTCATCATCGGGTTCAGCTGATTCTCCTGCAAGTAGTGATGATTCAGTAAATAAAGACGACAGCACGAGTTCTTCAGATGATTCAAACGATAACTCAGATGAAGATGATGACCAAACAACCCAAGATGATGATTCAGCAAATAAAGACGACAGCACGAGTTCTTCGGATAGATCAACAAAAAAACCAGAGCCTTCTTATAAGACATTTGAGCATAAAAAAAAGAAAAAGAGCCTATTAGATGACGTGCTTAAAAAAACCGATGACTATACAAAATCCCCAAAATAATAAAATAACAGCATCTAATACCAATTGGCGAATTCACTATCTTTCTTAATGAAATTTAACAAAATGTTTTAATAACTTTTCTGAAATTGTAGGCTATAACCCTAGGGTAATTAACTTTTCAAAACTACCGAGTTTGACGATTGCCTATTGCGTCTATATACTTGGAAAACTTTTTGTGTTCGGGAATTCGGTTAAAATCCGAAGCTGCCCCCGCAACTGTAAGTTAGGAGCGCATTTTGTTTGTGCCACTGGAGCGATCTGGGAAGGCGAAAATGTTAGCGATGATAAACGAGTCAGGAGACCGGCAAAAAGAGTGTCACTTTTTCTTTTCTCGGGGAAATAGATTAGAAGGGTAGCCCATTGGTGATGCGATTGTATGTTTGCAAACCTCTGGGAGGATTTTTGTTGCGCTTTGTTTGTGTTGTTGTTTTTGCGGGTTCGTTGTCCGCATCATCTATTTTGCTATCTCCTATTGTTGTAAAAGCAAAAAGGAATCTGCAGCCTAAATGGCAGTTCATTGAGGCACTGGCTAATGATCGCCAAACCACACCTGGTTTCGAAGAACAATCATTTAAAAATGTGCCAGGCTTGACGATCACCACGAATGGAAACCCAGGACAGCTAACCACGGTTAGCATTCAAGGGGCTGCATCAAGATATACAAAAATTCTTTGGGCAGGATTAAGTATTAACGAAACTGAAACAGATGCTGCCTTAGTCCCCTTTTCTGCAGGAAAAGTTGAAGTAATAAAGGGCATACACTGCGCTGAATATGGCAACGGAGCAATTGGCGGTATAGTTAATGTCATTCCTTTTGCGATGCCTCATAATCAAAATGGTGGAGCAGCTTTTAACATTGGAAACACTGTACAGCACGGTCACTTTTGGTGGACGAAAGAAACCAACGGATTTTCTATGCAACAGCATTTAGAATCGGATTCATTCCATGGTAAAAATTCAATCTCAAAACCCTATCAAAATAAATACCCCACCTCTAAAAGTCCCAGAACAGAAAAGCAATATTTCTTAAATCAATTTGCATTTGCAAGTCATCATGGCAAAGCTAAATTACAATTAGGGTTATTAAAATCAAATTCTACGGGAAGTAACATAAATTTTGTGAAACCTTGCGATTCACGTTCAAAAAGAAGTTTACAAATTTATGCTCTTGATATGGAAGGGACGCAGGAAAATATCCAGCCGCACTTTAAATTTTTAAACACAAAAATTATTAGTAGAGATTGTTCACCTTACCAAAACGCGGAATATGCTCGTGGGTTTACAAATACAAAAGCAAGACTCGGCATAAAAATTAAAAAAAATCACTTAATTTTTGAACCTATTGCTGAACATCATCATAGCGCGTTAAACGCACCAACTAACAAACCGAAAAAAAATTCCCAGTATGCATTTATTCAAGGAATTCATTTAAATCATGGTTCCGTCCTTTGGAAAAATTGGGCTCGAATTCAAAAAGCTTCTAGCTTAAGGTCCGTATACGCTTTGAGTTCAAGTTTACTATCAAGCTATAACGACACAGAATTTTCAGTACATATTGGTTCTGGATTTCGTTTACCAGATTTGTACATTTTAAATGATATAAATCACGGAAATTCTAAATTAAAAAATGAAACAGCCTATGGAGGAAACATTGGTGTTGCCCAAAGAACGCCCATAGGTACTTTTAATATTCTTATTTTTAAGACCGAGTATAAGTCTCAAATAACTTACAACAATGGAAGGTATATAAATCTTAATAAAGCATCTCAAAATGGTGTTGAATTTGGGTGGAAGCATAAAATAAGTGCTTGGGGAACACAAATCTCATCTACGTATGTAGAATCTGTCGCTCTAAAACCAAGACGATCTCTTTCTAATATCCCCAGGTTTTCCGCTAATGCCAGAGTTTTTTATCAAAAAAATCAAATCGTAACAAGTTTGGGGTGTCGTTACACGGGTCACCAAACTCAACCAGATTTTGAAAATACTAATTTATCTATCAACCGAGGAGGGTATCTGGTGGTTTTTGCTGATTTTAGTTATAAATTTATGGAAAATACGACTTGGAATACAGCTATTGAAAATGCATTAAATCGCAATGTTGAGAGCCTTCCTGGCTATCGCAATCCAGGATTTCAAATCCAAACAGGAGTAAGCATTACATGGTGAAAATGCGTTACGTTTTTATAGTTTCTCTTTGTATTCATGGATTACTTGCGTTCTCCATGGTTCAAACACCCAAATCTTTTAGTCAGATCCAACAGACTTTTTCGTTAGCTTTATTGAGCACTTCTAAAGAAACGGTGGAAAAAGTCGAACTTGTACCGACAAAAATTTCATCTGCCCGCTTCAAAAAGAAAAAAGTGAATCCCGAAGCTCATAAATCAATCAAAAATAACAACTTATTAACGCCAACAGTTATTTATAGTCCTGTACCTCATTATCCTGATTCTGCAAGAGCCAGCGGCCAAGAAGGCGTTTTTTCTGTGAAGATTTTTGTAGGGATAGCTGGGAATGTTGAGGGTGTTGAAATTAAAACCATAAAAGGAAACCTGCAAATTTTTGAAGAAGAATTACTTAAAACAATCAAAACTTGGAAATTCAATCCTAGCCATAAACAACTTTCCTTTGAAATTCCAGTTTCATTTGAATTGAGTCACCCTGACTAAGAAGATAACAAATACTTTAAAAAAAAACTCCACAAACAAGAGAGACTTTTGGTGAGAATAATATTTTCGATTATCAAGAGTTGAAAACTAACAGTTTCCAGCTACACTTGATATGCAATATTTCAATCTACGTTTTAATGAAAAGCATCATCATTCTAATATTATCTGTCAAATTCTGTTTTTGTGAAGATCCGCAAAAACCGACAAAAAATGCTCCTGCTGATGATATTCAGATTAATGCGGATAGTATGGATTACGATACATCACAAAAGCATGCTCAAGCTAAGGGCAACGTAACGTTATCCTACAAGCTAAAGGATTTACCAATTAAATTGAAAGCAGATGCTTTGCAAGCGCAATTTGATGAACATGGAAAGCTTCTACACGCCTTTGCTGAAGGTAACGTTGAAATTGATTATGATAAAACTATCTTACATGCCACAAAGTGTGAACATGATTTTAATAAAAACAAAGCTATTTGCACGGGAGAAGAAGTCAAACTTATTCAACGTAACGACGGACAGAATAATGAAATGCTAGGTAAAGAAGCCACCCTTGACTTTCCCGCTCAGGTTTTTAAAATGCATAGCACTGGTCAGGAGCAAATTAGCTGCGTAGTCTACCCAAAGCAAAAGGAAAAAAATCATAAGAACCCTTAAGGCTTACAAACTTACAAAAACCTTTCAAAAACGTATGGTTCTTAAAGGTATTGATCTTTCGATTAGTACAGGTGAAGCTGTTGGATTATTAGGTCCAAATGGTGCAGGTAAGACAACATGTTTCTCTATCATAACGGGTCTTGTTATGGCTGATTCAGGCCGTATTACTCTTGACGATGATGATATTACAAATGCGCCAATGTATTTAAGAGCACGTATGGGTATTAGTTATCTGCCTCAAGATGCATCCATTTTCAGAGGGCTGAATGTTGAAGATAATATCCTTGCGGCGCTAGAGCGAGTTGGTTTGGATCCTGATCAACAGCAAGAACGTTTGGAAGAGCTTTTGGACGAGTTTGGCATTACCCATTTGAGAGAAGCACCTTCAGTAGCACTTTCTGGAGGAGAAAGACGCAGGGTTGAAATTGCTCGATCCCTTGCGATAAAGCCTGATTTTTTGTTTTTAGATGAACCATTAGCGGGTATTGATCCAATTGCTGTGCAAGACGTTAAAGATATCATTATGCGACTAAAAAACCATAATATCGGCATCTTAATCACTGATCATAACGTTCGTGAAACCTTAGGGGTCGTTGATAGGGCCTATATTATCGCTGAGGGAAGAGTTCTAACCGAGGGTGACTCAGCCCATATCATTAACCACCCTGATGTTAGAAGAGTTTATTTAGGTGAAAATTTTTCACTTTAATTTTTCATCTAAGTTAGTAAAGAAAAACCCCCCATATTTAGAGAGAAAACGATATTTTTTCATGGAATTAATATTATTTATTTCTTTTCTTGGAAATTGTTTTCTAGATAGCCTTCTGTTTACTTATCAGTAAGATTTGATAGGTATCATTGATTCTATGACAATAGGATCAAATATAGAATCTAGGGCGTCAACGACCCTATCCATGACACCGAGGCTACAGCAAGCTATTCGTATGCTTCAGCTTTCGGTTACGGAGCTTGATGCGTATGTAAATGAACAGGTTTCAGAAAATCCACTGTTGTTATTAGAAAATATTGAACACCCCTCACTTTCCTTGCAAGAGCGCCCTCAAGAATTTTCACCTGACTGTGATGACGAAAGTCCTAACGATTACGCTCATTACGAAGAAAGAGAGCCAATTCAGGAAGCCAGCACTCAAAATCCACGTTTACGAAGTGAACAAACACTCCAAGATTATTTACAGCTGCAATTATCGGTAGTGGCTTCTTGCGAGGATGAATATCGCATCGGCTTAGTACTTATTAATTGCTTAAATGCTTATGGGTATCTGGAAGCAGACGTTTCCGAAATTTCTGCGCAGCTCAATGTTGATTCAAGGCTTGTTGAAAAAATGATTAATATGATGAAAGGCTTTGACCCTGTAGGAATTTTTTCAAGAAGTATAGAAGAATGTTTGAGAATTCAGCTTCGAGAAAAGAATTTACTAACTCCAGAAATGGAGCTACTACTTGAAAACCTTGAAGGTCTGCTTCACGACAACCCGACAGCATTAGCTAAAAAATGTAAACTTAATATTGATAGTTTACAGAGAAATTTATTGCAACTAAGGCAATTAAATCCCAGGCCTTCATCAGGCTTTTTGATGAATGTTTACAATGACAATATAATTCCTGACGGGTTTGTTCAAAGAAACCCTGAAGGCGTTTTTGTGTTTGAATTAAATACGGATATGCTTCCCCAGGTTTTTTTGAATAGCCCATACTATACTGAACTGCGCGCAAAATTAAAAAAACCTGATGAGAAACAGTTTTTGCAGGCAAAATATGCGCATGCCAACTGGTTAATGCAGGCTTTAAATCAGCGAATTACCACATTAAAAAGAGTGGCAGATGCAATTACCCAGTATCAGCAAGCATTTTTTTCAGAAGGTATGCATGGCCTGAAATCTTTAACTTTAAAAACTATTGCAGATCAACTTGATATTCATGAAAGCACTGTAAGTCGTATCACGACATCAAAATATATCAGCACTCCAAGAGGCACTTTCGAATTAAAGTTTTTCTTTAGTCAATCAATAACCTCAATTTCAGAAGGACAAGACGCTGTTTCCGCTAAATCTGTTCAAAATGCTATTTTAGAGCTTATTAGCAATGAACCGCAGACTTTTCCACTATCGGACGAACAATTGGTTTCAAAGCTTGGCGGGCTAGGAATGATCGTGGCGAGAAGAACGGTATCTAAGTATCGTAAAATTTTAAAAATTCCTTCGTCGCAAGAGAGAAGAAATTTCTACATTTTTGGTTTAAAAAAAGCTTAAACCATTATCGATCATCTAATAATATACTTAACCAATATGCGCTTATAAAAGTTACAAGCGGAGGAATCCATGCGGCTGCTATTAAGGGGATTTTCTGGGCAATTCCATATGCATGAATAATCTGCTCAAAAAAATGCATGATAAAAGCAAAAAATACACTTAATCCAATCGTAATGCTAAAAGAACGGTTTCTTGTTGGCACTAAACAAAAGCTTGCCGCCAGAAATATAAAGCCTACCATCATTCCAATTTTAGCAATTTGCTGATGCCATAACATGGAGTATGAGCTTGCATTTAATCCTGCAGCTTCAAGCATTTCGATGAACTCAGGCATTTGAAAAAATGATATCGTTTCAGGAGGAGCAGTTGATTGCTGAATTTGTTCCATTGTAATTGTTGTGGATTCCACATGATCTTTATAATTTGTTTGTTTGTAATTAGAGACAATATTTACGTTTTGCATAATCCAATTTTGACCATCTAATTTTGCAACCTCCGCATCAACTCTGCGTAAAAACTCTCCGGTTTTACTAAATTGAAAAATCATCAAATTTTTAAATTCTTTTTTGACCACATTAAAGTGCCTTGCATGAATAATATTCTGATGTTCTGGAAAATTTTCCCTGAGCCACAGCCCAGTATCAGTAAATGAAACGCTATAAGGCTTTTTTTGGAAAATTTTCTCTTCTAATATAACAAGGCGACCAAAAAGAGCTGACCGAACAGGATCAAGGACAGAAATATTCAATATTCCTAAAGCAATCACTACTAAAGATATACCTCCAAGGAACTGCGCTCTAGAGACGCCAAAACTCGACATTATTACAAAATTTTGCGATTGAGATAATCTGATAAAACAAGAAAGAGCTGCAAAAAAAGTAATGGAGGGCACAAGATTATCTAAAATTTTAGGTAGCTTTAAAAAGGCCATTTGTAACAAAACTGAAAGTGCAACGTCATGTCGCATTGTATGTTTCGTGAGTTCGATCATCTCAAAAAGGCTGATGATTAAGCCTACGATCAAAAAAATAGATGCAAACCAAAATAAAAAATTCTGGCTGAAATATCTGTTAATAGTTGAAATCAAATACCACATCGCTCAAGTAGCCTCTGTAAGGGGTGATGAAATCTTCCATACTTTAAAACTATAAAAGAAAACAGCAAGACAAAAAGTACTAGTGAATAGGCCAGCGCTACCGAAAACTGATATCGAATTTGTAATTGAAGCAGGTTAAGTATAGCCCACTGAAAGAGCACACCTGTTAAGATAAGCCATACCATTCGTTTACGTCGAAGCCTTCTCGATGGCCGATTAACTACCATGATTAATCCCGCGATAAACATATTAATTAAGCACAAAAAGGGTAACAAAATTCTCTGGTGACCTTCTGCTTCCATACGCTTTCGTAGCTTAACATCTTCAACATTTTCGCTATTGACCTGAAAAAGTTCTTTCAAATCTCGTTCATACGGTTTGAGGCTTCTGGAATTTACAATCTTTGTGAAATCATCAAGATTATATATCAGCTCATCGAATTCAAACGATTGTATTGCGTTTTTATTATCTTTTTCTTGCCTAATTCCATTATTCAGCACTAAAACATACTTGTTGTTTATTTTTTTTAATATTCCTTTTTTGGCTAGTAAAGTATATGGTTTTTTGTTTTTTTTGCCGGCATGTTCACCAATATCATGAATAAAAACGCCCTCGAATTCTTTTGCGGATTTTCGCTTTTCAACAAAAATTGTTAAGCCTTTGATTACATTGAAGGCTCCCTCTCTCACGATAGACGAAGAGAATTGATTACGGAGTTGAAACTCTTGTGAACGAAAGGCTCTGTAAGCATTTGGGATGCTATAAATATTTAATAAAAACAATGCTGCTGTTAAAATGCAAGCAAGGCTTAACCCGGGTCTCAGGATTTGCCAAGGGCTTTTGCCTAATGCCTGCAAAACTTGAAGCTCGTTATCTAAGGTCAATTTTCCAAAACAAATGATTGCGCCAACCAATGTACAAATAGGCACAACCTTTACAAACATATCAGGAAGTAAGTAGACAATTAATGAAAGGTAACCATGCAAAGAGATATTGTGGTGGACGATGACTTCAATAAACCGAAGAGATTGAGTCAGCCAAAGTAATAAAACCAAAATTGCTGCTAAAAAACCAATTAAAGCGCAAAGACGTTTTAAAATGTACAGCGACGTGATAAACATATATCTATATGTACAATTATTTTTTGGCTTTTCCTAGGCATGTTAGCATTTATCACTCTTCTCGTAATTTTTAATTCGCTTTTTTTATCAGCTAATCAGGTAAAATCTGATCAAGCCCTGATTGCAGCAGTTGTTAATCAACACGCCATCACTGAGCGAGAGCTTGAAATTCGCTTAGATTTTGCCGTGGCAACGTTGAATATGCCAAAGACGAAAGAATCAAAAGATTCTATGCGGCGACAAATTTTGCAGAATTTAATCATAGAGAAATTGCAAGAATCCTCTGCTACTGAAGCTGATATCAAGGTTTCTGATAAAGATATCGATAAATCGATAGAAAATATCGCTAGAGAAAACGGCATGACTACAGAACAGATGCAAGAGCGATTTAAAGCCATGGGCGTTAAAATAGAAACTCTCAGGAGCAGAATGCGAGCCCAAGTTCTGTGGACTAGATTTATTCGTGCTTTATACGGAAATCAGGTGCGAATCAGTGATAGTGATGTTGAAAAAGAACTAGATAAGGTTAAACGTACTGTTGAGACAGATCAGTTTGAATTGGTCGAAATCGTTCTTCCTATCAATGAAAAAGATAAAGCAAAGATCAAACAAGATGCTGATCGCTTGCATAGAGAAGTAACCAAATCTATGACCAATTTTGCTTTAGTAGCCCAGCAGTTTGGTGCGCAGAGTGGTTATGTTGGTTGGAAAAGTGAACGTCAGATGGATGACGAAGTCAGTAAATTTGTCAAAAATGCTGCGGTAGGAGATGTTTCAAAACCAATAGAAACTCAAAATTCATATAAAATTATCAAACTTCAAGATAAAAAATTAGCTGGTCAAGGATCTTTCCGGAGCAGGAAAGTCTCCTTAGCGCAGGTCGCGATTCAACTTCCTGAAGAAATGACTAACGATAATGCTATGATTTTGGATTTAATTGTCACCCATTTGAAAAAAGCCAATGGCTGTAAAGATTTTCAAAGAATTGGAAGAGAAGCAAATGGCCAAACTCGAATAGTCGAGAAACAACCCTTAGCAAGCTTACCTGAACCATTACAAGTTGTTTTAGATAAAGTTGGGGTAAACCAAGCAGCAGGTCCAATTCAAGATGGACAAATTATAAACATGTATATGGTTTGTTCAGTTGAAAATCCGGAAAAAGAATCGTTGCCTACAAGAGAACAAATTAAAGAATCTCTTGAACAGAGGGAGTTTTCAAGGCAAGCGGCAAGATTGCTTAATAAGATTATAGCAACTGCGCGTGTGGCAATAACAGATGAAGATCAAACAAGAAGAGGCTTTAAGAGAACAAACACCTCTGAATCTGAACAAGCCCCAAAACGGCAAAAAACGATGTAACGTTCAAAAGCGATGGCTAACAATAATACCGAAAAAGTTTTTCAAGAAAGTTGAGTGGATTGAATTTGAGCAAGTTCTAAAACCCGTTCTCTAATACTTAAGTGAGCAGCTCTATAAGCAAATGGTCTATCACTCAAACAATCGTTCATGCAGTCTTGAATAGACCATACATCAAGACTTTGAATCATATTTTCAATTTTCTCGACGGAATTGGGATTGATGGACAAATGCCGCAGACCAATTCCTAATAAGGCCATCGCCTCAAGCGGACGACTTGCCATTTCTCCGCAAAGGCTAACACTTACTCCCTTAGAATTCGCAGAGTCTATAATATTTTTTAACATTTGCATAAATGCCCTGGAAAGAAAATCGTAACGCCTGCTCATCACAGCATCCATGCGATCAATAGCAAAAAAAAACTGAAATAAATCGTTACTTCCTATAGAAATAAAATCTACTAAATCTAAAAATCGATTCAACTGAAATAAAACCGATGGCACTTCAACCATAGCTCCGACTAAAACACTTTTGGGGATTTGATGACCTAATTTTTTTTCTCGAGTGATTTCTTTTTCCACAAGCGCTTTTAAAAAACGAATCTCTTCTGCTTCGCTAACCATTGGAAACATTATATGCAAGGGAACGTTTGGATAATCAGAATTTATACGGGCTCTAATCATCGCTCTGAGTTGAAGTCTTATTAGCGAATGTCTTTCAAGCGTGAATCTGGAATATTTGGCTGCTTGCTTCTTTTCTTTAAAGCTGCCTTGAAGAGATTGAAAAGTTTTATCACCTCCAATATCCATAGCACGAAATACAACGGATTTTTCTTTTGCTTTATTCATGATTTGCATATAAAGCTGTATTTGTGTGTCCACGTCTGGCCATTTTTCGCTCATCATAAAAGGAATTTCAGTTCTATAAAGCCCAACACCCTTAATTGATGAACGATCAAGACAATCTAAATCTTCATTTAAATTTGCATTGATCAAGAGATTAACGGGAATTCCATCTCGTGAAATAACAGCCCCTTTGTTATTTATATCAGTTGGCTTGGTGAATTTTGGTTTTTTTGATGTGTCATAGTTTGCGATGGTGTTACTCAGAGGGCGAACATAAATGCGACCTAGGTCACCGTCAACTAATAGTTCGTCATTGTCGTTAATAATACCTCTTATATCAATAACACCGCCTACAACAGGAACGCCTCTAGATCTTGCGATAATCATTCCATGCGACAAGAAACTATTATCCTCGACTACTAGTGCTACTAAATTTGCATTGTCAAATTGCATCATTTCTATCGGAGAAATCGTTTTTGCGCACAAAACAAAAGGTTTGTTTTTGTCGAAATCCAACTTTGTTTCCCCTAAGCATTGTCGTACTAGCTGAGTAATACCACGTACTTCTTGAAAACGTGCATGCCAAAAATCGTCACCGGCAAATGCTAAATCAAGTTTTTTTAAAACTTTTTCAAGAGCATCTGAGATGCTGTTATCATTTATTTCATCAATAACACGTTGCTGCCATGAAGGATCTTGCAGCAATGTTTTTTGTACTTGAATTAATTCCCAATTTTGCTCTTTTTGAATTTGAGAATTCTCACTACATAATTCTACAGCTTTTTTTACTGCGTTTAGAAAACGTGCCTGCTTTTGTATAACTGTTAAATCCCTATCATCTTTATAATCTGGGTCATATATAAAGCTATAACCATGGGCAATGCCCATGTTAAGGCTGATACCTTCAATAGTGAGTTGGGGGTGAACAAATGCCCGAGAATTCATCCGCAGGCTAACCCTAGGTGTTGGTAACCTGTGGGGGTTAATACTCTCCCTCTACTTGTGCGCTGTATAAGCCCAAGCTGTATTAAATATGGTTCTAAAACTTCTTCGATTGTTTCAGTTTGCTCAGCAAGATAAGCCGCCAAGGTTTCAACACCAACGGGTCCTCCATTGTAATGCTGCGCCATTGCTTGTAGGTACCTTAAATCTTGTTGGTCTAAGCCCATTTTATCGACTTCTAAGCGAGTAAGAGTTTGCCTTGCCGTTTCTATATTTATATGGTTGTTTGCATATATCATGGCAAAATCTCGGACCCGCCTTAATAGTCTTCCCGATATTCTAGGGGTTCCTCTGCATCTCGATGAGATTTCTAAAGCAGCATCACTATCAATTCCTACATTCAATATTTTAGCGGCCCTTATTACAATTTCAGCCAACTCTTCATGGCTGTAAAATTGCAGCCTTAGCGGAATACCAAATCTTTCTCTAAGGGGTTGTGTAAGCAATCCCGACCGAGTTGTGGCTCCAATTAAAGTAAATTTTGGCAAATCTAGCCTTATTGATCGTGCTGCAGGCCCCTCGCCTATCATGACATCAAGTTTAAAATCTTCAATTGCTGAATAAAGAACTTCTTCAACCGCAGGGTTAAGCCTGTGGATTTCGTCGATAAACAAAACATCATTTGCTTGCAAGTTGGTTAGGATTGCGGCTAAATCTCCTGCTTTTGCAATAATTGGTCCAGATGTTGTTTTAAACCCAACGCCCATTTCACGGGCTATAATTTGGGCTAGGGTTGTTTTACCAAGACCAGGTGGACCGTGAAGTAGAACATGATCAAGTGCCTCTTCCCGTTTTTTTGCAGCATTGATATAAACTGTTAAATTTTCACGTATAGGCTGTTGACCAATAAAATCATTAAGAATCGTTGGCCTGATGGTGGTTTCCCAGTCATCTTCAAATGATAATTCGGGGTCAATTAAACGCTCAGCCATAGCGAGCCTGGAATTCTTGTAAAGACAATCTGACTAATGTTTCAAGCGTAATGGGTGGCGACATTTTTTGGCTGGCTTTTGAAACAGCCGTTTCAGCTTCCTGTTTGCCATACCCAAGGTTTGTTAATGCAGAAATAGCATCATCAATTTCACTTGATACTGGTGTATGAACGTTTATTTCTGAAGAAGTAATACCAGAAAATATTGGAAGATCTTTCTTGCCTTTAAGTTCCAATACAATGCGACTTGCAAGCTTTGGGCCGACTCCATCCGCTTTGGATAGAATTTGACTTTTTTGGCTGGCAATAGCATCGCCAATTTCACGAGCTGTTAAACTCGATAAAATTGAGAGTGCAACTTTTGCGCCTACACCTTGAACTTGGGTAAGAATTCGAAACCAATCAACCTCTTGTTCTTCTAAAAAACCACATAAATGCGGTTGCTCATTGCGCAATACTGTTTCTGTCCACAACAATAAAGGACTGCTTAAATCTGGCAACTGCTGTAAGGTTCTCTTGGATACGAGCACTCGGTAGGCTACACCCATTACATCAATAAGGACTGCATCGTCATAAATCCGGTCTAAAATACCTGTTAATTTTGCTATCACAAAGAGACCATGTTTGGCTTCTGCTGTACCCTACCATAAAAATTATCAGGGTTAAGATTTTTTTGCATTGAGCATTTTAAAAATTATTTATTGATTTTTAGTGTTATATAAATAAAAATATATCATGAAAGAAAAAATAAAATTTTTTATGCAAAGAATGCAGATATATTTCACGATTTTATGCTTTAGTTTTGCAATTGATGCTAACGGCTCTTCGAGTTCAGATCATCCATTAACAGAATCTAGTTTTTCGGGGAGACGAAGCATCTTCAATTCACCTTTGTTTAACGAGGCTTTGTTGGGTCAATTTACTCAAGATCCTGTTTCGCAGCAAAATCGAAATCTATTGAGTGATTTCAATTCTTTAAGAATTTCTCAATCAGGGATGAATAGCATTTATAGCTCATCATCATTGAAATCATTAAATCAAAATCTTATTTTGCAGGAAGCTCTTGATAGGTTGAATAATTATCAGTCTTCAAGCGTTCATACAGAAAACACTAATGCTTATGAGGAAATGAAAGAATCTATCAAACGCGCAAACCGTAAAATTTTTTCTTATCTGTGTATATTTAAGAATGAATTAGTAAAACAGGAATAAACTTATTTTTACAATTCCAAATTTTAAATTTTAGCAATATGAGATTTGCCCATGAATAACGAAACCATAAAAATTTTGTTTAGTATTTGTTTAGCGGTCCTTACCACATTATGGGCAAGTGAGGGTGATCAGTCATTTCAGCTTTCTAATCAATTGACTGTAGCAACCTGTTCATCGATAGCGCCCATAGAACAAAATCTTTCTGAATCAATTGTGCAGGAGGGAATAAGATGGAAAGCCGAAAACTTTAAGGATGGAAACAATTCTAAAAAAGAAAATGAAGCATTAGAAAACGCCAAACAAAAAATATCTGCAGAATCAAACAATGCCGAAAAACTATACATAATATACCGTGATAATAAATATGATGATTTGTATTCTGATCCAAGACAAATTATTTATGCATGGGGAATTATTGCGAAAATCGATGATTCTTTAAAAATATCAGCCTTAGAGAGTTTGCTTAAAGTTCGTGATGGGAAACAGCACATTGAAGCCCATAAGCCTCTTCTTTTTCACCAAGGTCCTATGTCTGAAAAATATGCGGATGGGTATTCCCATAACGCAAACCTTGAAGCAAAGCTTTGTCTAGCTAATTTGTGGCAATTTGTTAATGACATGAAAAGACAAGAGTTAAAAAAATATGCAAAGATGGCTCTCGAGAAAGATGGAAATATAAAAGCAAAAGCAAAAATTATTGCTATGCTAGATTCTTCTGATCCAACAAAAGCTCTCTATGGTACTTTAACAATAAAGGACTGTGAGTATATAGGCTCATCTATTTTGAATGCTCCAGATTCTGAAAAAATGCTAGAAGTTATCGAAGCATATCAGGAGCAAAAGTTAGCGCATCAGGCGGCAGGTCAACAGAGAACACTACAAGCCCCCAAAGGGCTTCCTCGAGGAAAGTCTCAGATTTTTAGCGCGAAAACAACAAAAGATCATGATCAAATGTTTTTACCTGCTTCTGAGTCCCCTTCTGATAATCCACTGCCTAAAAATCTATCTGTATTAAGTAGCATTATGTCTTATTTTTTTAACCGTACATTTTCCTCTAAAGTTGATCTTTCTCAAGAATCATCAAATAAAGCCTTAAGCCTAGTTAATCTAATTAACGATGAATCTATGAGAGAAAAAGCACGCAGGAACATAAAAGCAATTGATCCAACTGCTTTTTTTTTCGGAAAACCAGAAGTAATAATGATTGCTCAATTATGGTATTCTTTAGATGCTATTGGGGAACCATTACTCAAAAATCTAGCCATTGCTATTCTAGATTTAAAGAAAAAGGGTAGCTTAACAGAAAAAGCAAAAATTGTTTCTTTCATTCACTATATTCCAGAAATAATAGCAAAATCTTCCGATAAAGAAACAACCATAAAAGAGTTACGCAAAATTGAAGAAAGTGTGGTTTCAGAAAATAGCGCTGAAAATATTTCAAATATGATTCGAAACTGTTCTTTTTTGCTTTCCATCAATGCTTAAAACAAGTTGTTGTTCTAATCCTTAGCTCGAAAATCAACAATCAAAATTATGAAAATTCCTTATTTTAAAGACAATATTCTTTAAATTGCTTGGGGCTGTTTCAGGATCTGTCAGCCATTCTTTAATTTCGTTATCAGTATATTCAAGCAAATTTTCATACACTGTGATTTCATCATCAGAACATTTTGGCAATTCATTCTTTGCGAAAGCAGACAAAATAAAATCACCCTCTTTTGTGCCGCGATAGTGACTTTTATGCATAAGTTTTTTCAGGATGCTCATATATTTATACCAATAATTAAAAAGAATGTTGAATAATCTTTCAAAAGTATATGGTCAGTTAGTCATTTTGGCTATCACATATATCGTAAAATAAAGCGAAAATATTGACTTAACACAAAATATTTAGTAGGTTCTGTTGTAAACTAAAAACTATTTCGAGTGTTTTTCACTTGAAATCCACATAGTATGCTTTCCGGAAGAGTTATATTTTCGGGGGAGTAGATTCTATTTTTAACAATATTTAAGGTAAGAGGAAATGAGTAAGTCAGACAATCCAACGCCAGAGTTTACGGGACTACGTGCCCAGCTTTGGCCAATACATAACTACGAGCTAAAAAAATTCATCCCACTAGGCATTATCATGTTTTGCCTACTGTTCAACTATACCGTCCTTCGTGACACAAAAGATTCGTTAGTAGTGAATTCCGCAGGAGCGGGCGCTATTACCTTTTTAAAATCTTATTGTGTTACCCCTGCTGCGGTTTTATTTGTTATTTTGTATGCAAAATTAACAAATGCATTGAGTCGGGAAAATGTATTTTATGCAGTTGTAACGCCTTTCATCGTTTTCTTTGCGGCTTTTGGATTCTTAATTTATCCAAACTTGCATTTATTACACCCTTCACAAGAAGCTGTACAAGCATTGCACGCTGCGTACCCTGCTCTAGGTGGATTTATTGACATCTATGCTTATTGGGCATTCTCTTTATTCTATGTTCTCTCCGAAATTTGGGGAAGCGCGATGATCGCACTCATGTTCTGGCAATTCGCCAACCATGTGGTTCGACTGCGTGAATCAAAGCGTTTTTATGGATTATTTGCCGTTATTGGTAATGCTGCACTTGTTGTTTCAGGTCCAACCGTTATGTTCTGTTCTGAAAACATCAAACACATGGTTTCTCCGGGTACTGATGCATGGCAAATCACGCTATACCTTCTGATGTCCGCAGTTGTAGTAATGGGATTGATTGCTATGTACGTTTATCGTTGGATGCATACAGAAGTTTTAACGAATAAAGTGTACTTCAATCCAGAAGAAGAAGGCGGACCAAAGAAAAAGAAAAAAGAAAAACCTGGCCTTGCTGAAAGCTTTAAGATTATTCTTAAGTCACCAGAACTTGGTTTGATTGCCCTATTGATTATGGCTTATGGAGTCACTATCAACCTGGTTGAAGTTCAATGGAAAAATCAATTGAAGCTATTTTGTTCAGGTGACAAGGGACTCTTTAACTACTATATGGGTATCCTATCGACTTCCACCGGTATTTTCACCATTCTTTTTGGCTTAACTGTTGGTTCTAACATTTTGCGCAAAGTAAGTTGGGCGAAAGCTGCGATGATCACACCTTTAGTGATTTTAGTAGCTGGCGGAGCATTCTTCTGTTTAATCCTTGCGGAAGGTTTAATGGAACCAATTCTTCAAATCTTTAGCACCCATGCGGTTGCAGCAGCGATGTTTATTGGTTTGGGAATTGTGGTGATTTCAAAAGCTATTAAATATATCTTGTTCGACCCAACAAAAGAAATGGCCTACATTCCTTTAGATGACGAACTAAAAACCAAAGGTAAGGCAGCGGTTGACGTTATCGGTGGACGAGCTGGTAAAGCTGGAGGAGCACTAGTTCAAAGCTGGCTGTTAATTGCTTTTGCTACGAAAGATGTTGTATCTATTGCACCAGTTACATTCGTAGTATTTGCTGTTATCGCTGTAGCTTGGCTATATGCAGTAAAAGCACTTTCGGTTAAAGTTACTGCTGCCACAGCTAAGAAAAAGCTAGAGCAAGAATCTATTGCAGTTTCATAGCTGTTAAAATATTATTATTTAGCTACTATAGGGGGTGCTAATGCACCCCTTTTTTTATGAAATTAGATTACGACGATTTATATTCCCATCACGGGCTAAGCAGTTTACATGAACGATTTTTACAGTTTGTAAAAAGTGAAGACATTGAATTGTATCAAGCCATTACCTTAAAAAGCTCTTGTGATAAGGTCCTTATCAAGGCGGCAGAATACCTTGAAGAATTTTTGAAAATAGAATTTAATCTTCAAACTTCTCTATCCCTGTTGTATCAAAATGTTTCTGATCAAAGTCTGATCGCCTATGCTAAACGCCAGTTTGTTCAGCGCTATGCGTTAAAAATTTTTCCTAAACCTGAAAATGAATGGGAAGACCTACACAATTTTGAAAGCTCCACAGCTTTTGCTCGGAGCGCTATAGACGCTCTAGAATATTCAAAGCCCGGATTAGATAATTTAGCAAAATATGCTACATGGGCTGTGCTTACACCACAGGGTCAGGAAAAGCACAAAGCGGATGATTTGTTTCAGCCCCCTCGAAAAACTGATCCTACTTTTGTGCTTCAACGCGTTAAGAAAATTGACGATAGTTTTGTTACAACAAACCCGCGTAAGCGCGAGGGGTTTGCTCTAACTGACCATGGGTTTTCAAATGCAAAGGCATCTGATCATGCGCACTACTGCATTTTGTGCCACAATCAAGGCAAAGATAGCTGCCGAAGAGGAATAGCGAAAGAATCCAAAAAATCAGGTTGCCCTTTGGATCAAAAAATTTCCCAAATGCATGATCTCAAACGCCTGGAATTAAACATCGCAGCCCTTGCCGTCATCATGATTGATAACCCTATGGTTGCAGCAACAGGTCACCGTATTTGTAATGATTGCATGAAGGCTTGTATTTTTCAAAAACAAACGCCGGTGAATACCCCTGGTGTTGAAAGCAATATTTTAAATTCTGTGCTTAACCTTCCATTTGGTTTTGAAATTTATAGTCTATTTACCCGATGGAATCCCCTCAATTTTGACCAACCTTTACCTCGAGAGAATACAAATCGAATGGTGTTGGTCGTAGGGCTTGGCCCAGCTGGGTTTAGCTTAGCCCATTATCTTAGTCGTGATGGCCATAATGTCATTGGTATTGATGGTGCAAAGCTCGAACCGTTACCAGCTGAACTTCTTAAACCAAAACTTATTAAAGATGTTAACACCCTTTATGAAGAACTTGATGAACGTATTCAAAGTGGTTTCGGAGGCGTTGCCGAATACGGTATTACGGTGCGATGGAATAAAAATTATTTAAAAATTATAAGGCTTATTTTAGAAAGAAGACCTACCATTAAGCTTTTTGGATCTACAAGATTTGGCAGTCAAATTCATCAGGGGAATTACCAACAACTTGGCATTGATGCTGTTGCTATGTGCACTGGTGCCGGCGCACCAAAATTGCCTAATATCAAAGGCGTTTTAACGCCGGGTGTTAGGCTTGCAAGCGACTTTCTGATGGCGCTTCAGTTAACAGGAGCGTCAAAAGAAGATTCGTTGGCAAATCTGCAAATCTTGGGTCCGATCCTTGTTATTGGTGGAGGGCTCACGGCTATCGACACCGCTACCGAAGCTAAAGCTTATTACAAAATTCAGCGGCAAAAATTTAGAACTCGCTATGATGAACTTCTTAAAATATACCCGGAGGAAGAGATCAAAAAGTGGTGGACGGCCCAAGATCACAATGATTTTGATCAGCTCCTGAGTAATGATGAAGCCGATGTGAAAATTATATACCGTAGCGATATCGCTGACGCTCCAAGTTATACCCTAAACCACGAAGAAATTGAAAAAGCCTTAGAAGAGGGTATTATTTTCCAGCACAATTGCATACCCCTTCGCGTTGAAAAGGATGATGCAGTTTATGTAAAAGGCCTATGGGTGGATCGAAGTGGCAGAGAAGAATTCATACCAGCACGCACCATCATCATGGCTGTTGGAACGCACCATGAACCACTGAATGATAAATATTTCATGTTTGGTGATGCAAATCCTGCTTATGCAGGCAGCGTGGTTAAAGCCATAGCAAGTGCAAAATATGGCTACAAAGCGATTAGTGAATTTTTGAAGACTCAAGCTCAAATTGAGGTCAAACCACAAAAACTGCAATTAACTGCGACAGTTCTATCAACTCTAAGGTTAACCCCAAACCTTATAGAACTTAAAATCCATGCTCCCCTCGCAGCTGACGCATTTCAGCCGGGTCAGTTTTACCGATTGCAAAATTTTGAAACCACTGCTCCTTACAAAAACGGGACACGCCTATGCATGGAGGCTATAGCCCTTACGCCGGTTATAGTTGATAAGCAAACCGAAATCATTACATTCGTAATTGTTGAAATCGGCGCATCGTCAATGCTGGTGCAGCATTTACAGCAAGGTGAGATTGTTAGCCTGATGGGACCGACCGGAACACCCGCTGATTTACCCAAAAATCAAAACGTACTCCTCATCGGTGGCGGTCACTTTAACCTGGCGCTTGTTCATCTCGGCCTTGCTTTGAAAGAACAAGGAAATACAGTTCATTGGATTGCAGGCTATCGTACCCCTTGTGACAGAACCTATATTGAAGAAATTGAATCCGCCGCCCATAAAGTTTATTGGTATTATACAGATGATATTTCGTCTGGATTACAAGGCAATACAATAGATGGATTAAAGCACTTGGGTGACCAAAACATTCTTCAAACCATCGACTGGTTATTCGTCATGGGATCAACGCCTATGCAAAAATCTATTGCCAATGAGCTTAGGGGAAATCTCAAAAATTTGCTAAAACTTGATATCAGATCAATCGCAAATATCAACATCCCTATGCAATGCATGATGCAGGGTATTTGCGGACAATGTGTCATTGCCAGTGAACAAGGCCCACAATTTTGTTGTAAAGTTCAAGATTGGTCCATTGATTCTATGCCGTTTGATGATTTATTAGGCAGATCAAAACAAAATAGCCTCATGGAAAAGGTTTCTCGCATGTGGGTTGATCGTTGCTTAAAGTCTATCTCGTAGAAGACTGCCGAGCATTTTAAAATAGAGTTGATAAGGTAACTTACTAATCAGCTTTAACGTATTTGCAAACGCAAAGGGAAATCTAGATTCAAAGGAATTGCGGTTCATGGCCTTTAGAATATATTTTGCAGCATCTTCTGCGCTTATGATCGATGGCATCGAAAAATTATTTAAATCAGTAAGGCGTGTTTTTACAAATCCCGGATTTATAACCTGGACTTTAATCCCATATTGAGCTAATTCACAACGCAAATTTTCCCCAAAGTGAATTAAGCCAGATTTGCTAGCCCCATAACCTATACTGTTAGGCAAACCTCTATAGCCAGCAATGCTACCAATTAGAACAATATGTCCAGCTTTTTTATTGATAAATTCTGGGATGGGTTTTTTCAGTACTCTTATAGCACCACTCAAATTGACATCGATCATCTTTTCAATTTCTTGGATATCAATATTTTTAGAAGACATCGGTTTGTAGTAACCGGCGCAGTAAATGATTGTATCAACTGCGTTGCCAGTACTTTTTATAGACTCCCAAGCTTTTGCAACAGATGAATTATCACTAACATCAAGAACAATGCTTTGGTTTTTTGATTGAATTTGGGTGGACAATTCGGCAAGGCGTTCTTCACTTCGGGCGGAGAGAATCAGAAAATTATTTTCATCTTTTCCAAGCTCTATAGCAAGTGCCCTTCCTATTCCCTCGCTTGCACCAACTAGCCAAATTGTTTTCATGATTTCTTTTTCATGAATAGCACAATTTCACCAACTTTGAATCCAAATTTTTTCATTGTGGTTCTATTTAAGATGAGATTTTCCTCTATTAGGTACATCCAATCATCCATGTTCAAATCGAGTGTTGAATCCTTATAAGGAATTCGCAGGGTGTAGTGTAAATTAACCGCATTACCATTTTGAGTGCCATCAGCATCGCCGATAACGTCCTTTGCTTTACCAATAAATAACTGTTCATTAGAGAAAACAATGTCCCAGATACGCTCGGTTTTTTCTCCGTCATCAAATTCGAACCATTCTTGTAAAACACCTTTATCAGGAGTTTGCCAAGTCCCAATAATTTTTACTGAGAAGCTTCTTGTTTGCTGTCCTTTGTAATCAAAAACGGCTCCCCAACCTTCGATATCTCCTTTGAAAAAATTACGAAGATCAACCTTAGTTTTTCGATCACCGTAGGCTTCTATTGTATTGTTTGTGCATCCAGGGATTAGAATACAAAAAATTCCAATGATAAATGTTTTGATTTTTTTCATGGGGTAGCTCCTTTTAAAATTTTTGAACGTATTGAAAAAACGATAGCTATAGAAATGCATTTAATGATTAAAGGAATGATTGCATAAAAAAAAGAAATTTTAAAACCTAAAGGAATTGTATGTAAATACTTCTCACTGTTTGATACTAAAGGCA
The DNA here is from genome assembly GCA_903874955.1 of uncultured Alphaproteobacteria bacterium. Classification (GTDB taxonomy): domain Bacteria; phylum Pseudomonadota; class Alphaproteobacteria; order Paracaedibacterales; family CAITNM01; genus CAITNM01. Next base: position 21,885 of record CAIQTY010000023.1, read on the forward strand.
AAAATATTCCTGCGGCTACAGCTAGACTAATTTTTGTACAACTTGCCCAAAGACCGAAAAAAGTATTAGCAAAAGCAGAGTGGTCTTCGAGTGCTTCTGCAGCAAGAGCGGGAAGTATAACAACTTCGCCCCCCAAACCAATGCCCGATAAAACACAAATTCCATAAAAAAAATAACTGTTTTCAGCATTCAGAAAATACGTAAAAGAAAAACCTATAGCTGAAATACTCATCATTCCAAAGAGCGCATATAGCTTATTAACATTTTTAAAAAATACTGAAAACAAGACCGCGCTGATCGATGCACAAAGAAGATAAAGGATCAAAAAAAATGAGGTCGATGGTTTAGCTTTTAGAGTTTCATCGACATAAAAACTAAACAGGTTAGAGGTTATGCCCACTGGCAGAGAGTTAATGAAAAACAAAACAATTAGGCTGGTCATCGATTTGTTTTTAAAAACATACTTCAAATTATCGATATAATTTTTAACGGTATGATTTTCTAAAACCGGTTTTTTGTTTATAGAGAATGTCGGTAAAAAGAAAAGTGCTACGAAAACAAATACTCCAAAACAAATCCCATAAAGCATAAATGCAGTTATTTCCGAGTTTAAAAACATGATAAAAATTGATGGTAATACTGCAGCGGTTATCATGCCGAGAAAAGAAAAAAATTCTCTAAAAGAAGAAATTTTTATTCTTAGTGAATTAGAATGAGCAAGCCCCAAACCTAAGCTATAGAAATTTATGTATAACAGACTAAAAAATATATACACAAAGAACGTGCAGATGGCGAACCAGCACAGAGTGATGGTTTCTGATTCAACTTTAGGCACATAAAAATACCCATTAAAAAATATAACAAGTCCAATGCTGAAAATGATAAAGAATTTTTTGCGGGTTAAGCCGAATTTGTCGGAAGCGATGCCCAATAGAGGATCTAAAAATGCATCAAACATTCTTGATGCAAACAGAATAATACCTATTGAGGAAAGCGATATTCCAAAATAATCGTGGTAGAATTTGGGCAAATGTATGTATAAAGGCAGCCCCAAAAAAGCCAAAGGAAAGGCGAACATACCATATGAAGCCAGACCTGAATTAAGCTTATTTTGGTTCACTGTGATTTGCTAGTTATTGATAATTTCTATCTGCGCCACATTTGTTCTTTTTGAGTCAAAACCTGCAATGCAAATGCTCAAATAAAAATCCCATGCCCTTAAAAACGTAATAGGATAATTCATTGCCATAAGGCTCTCTTTGGCAGCCATAAAATTCTCTCTCCACTGTCTTAAAGTCCAAGCATAATCATGGCCAAATTCAAATATAGTTCCCACGTCCATTTTAGCTTTGTTTACACCAGAGCAAAAAATACCCTTCGATGGAAGCATGCCACCTGGAAAAATGTGGTGTCTGATATAATCACTGCTTTTTCTGTATTGGCTAAAAACATCATCGGCAATCATGATCGTTTGAACAATGGCTTTTCCACCTTTTACTAGAGATTTTTTCACTGTCTCAAAATATGTAGACCAGTATTTTTCACCGACTGCTTCAAACATTTCAATTGAAACAACCCTATCGTATTTTGAATCTACTTCTCGGTAGTCTTTAATAAGGATTTCGGCTTTATCACTTAATCGTTGCTTTGCAAAATTATACTGACTATCAGAAATTGTAATACCAGTGATCTTTGCGCCTACTTTGGATGCCTGATCAGCAAATCCACCCCATCCACAACCAATTTCTAGAACGCTTTTACCTTCTAAAGAGAGCGCTTCAATGATGCGATTGTACTTATTGAGCTGAGCTTGTTCTAAATTATCACTATCATCCTTTCTAATTGCAGATGAATAGGTCATTGAAGGATCAAGCCACAAACTATAAAAATCATTACCGATGTCATAATGGGCAAAAATATTTTTGCGGCTACCATATTTTGTATTGATACGTACAAATTGGTTGTAAAAATAAAAGACCATTTTATTAAAAAAATTAGCGTTCCCTGAATTTCTAATGAAATCCAAATTCAAACTACAATAAGTCAGGAAATCAGCTAAATTTGTGCTCTCCCATAAACCCATATGGTAGGCTTCACCAAGGCCAATATCTCCCCGTTTAGCAATGAGATCAACTGTAAGCCAATCCTTAATAATAAAATCACAGCATATGCCGCCTTTTGATCCCTTAAAAAGTAAATCATCTCCTTCCGGTGTATGAACTACCATTTGACCTATATCAGCTTTTTCAAAAGTTTTTTTTAAAATATCGCGTTGATTTTTCATGATTTTAATCTCTTAGGTTAGATCTTGGGTTGGTTTAGCTGGTTTTTTGAAGTACTGAACTTTTTTAATCCACAATCGGAATGCATGGTAATGTATAAGGATTATAACCTTAAATAACATTATTGGTAGCTTGATAATGTACTTTGCTAAGTACTTGTCTATTAGGGCATTTTTATTGGCCCTGATTGAAGTGGAAATTAAAATAGAATCATCTTTGTAGTAATTAATATCTATATCAATTTTTTGAGATTCTATATTAAACCGAAATTCGTAATACCCTTCAACTTCGCAAAACGGAGAAACATGAAAAATTTTATCTTTTGATATCCGAGTATTTTTTTTTATTGGTTCTAGATTTTTTTGAAAACACACATATGCATGCCGTTCACCAAACGTGTTATTAACCTCAACCAACACAGAAAAAAGATCACCTGTTTTGTTAAAGCACAACCAAAAACTTACCGGATTAAAAGCATATCCCAAAATTTTTGGCATGGTTAAAAAAACAATCTCTTCAATGCTTTGAGGATTTATTTCGAATTTTTCTAAGGTTTTTTTGACGTAAGTCTTAGGATCTTCGAATAATTCAAATCCGTAATTTTTCCAAAACAAACTAAAAATATTAAAGCGATTAATTGAAAATAATTTTGATTTAAGACATTCGATGTCTTTTAAATTAAGGGCTATGTAAAGCACCTTATGGGAAAAATCATGCACGGCAGGCGTATGCCTTTTATGGTAAACAGTTGTATCCAAAACACCAGAATCAGTTACCATGGTGTTTCTTTACCCATTTTATTGAGCATATTAATGGCACTCCAAATGCCATCTTCGTGAAATCCGTATTTTAAGTAGGCACCGCAAAACCAAAGGTTATGTTCGCCTTGAATTTCATCTATCTGGCTTTGGGCCCCAATTGCTGCTGAATCAAAAATCGGATGATTAAATTCATGGACGTCATATATTTTATTTTCATCAATAGGCTTATTGGGATTAAGGGTTACAAATACAGGGGAGGATTTATCGATGTGCTGCAATGTGTTCATCCAATAGGTAACAGAAACTGAACTATTTTCAGAATTTTTATCTAACAAATAATTCCAGCTACTCCAACATTTTCGAAGGCGTGGCATTTGCTTTTCATCGCAGTGGGTATAAACGATATTTTTTTGAGCAAGAAAATTTGAAAGGATACCTTGTTCTTTAACTGATGGGTTTTTTAATATTTTTAAAATTTCTGTGGGGTGACAACTAAAGATGATTTCGTCAAAGGTTTCAGGTTCTTCACCATTGGCTACAACCTCAACGCCCTCTTCAGTTCGATCGATAAAATCGATAGAGGCATTTTTAACGATTTTCACATCTGATTCTAATGCTTGTTCAATTGCCTGAACGTAACTAATACTTTTGTTTTTAAGAGTGTACCACTGCGGCCTGTTATTGATGGTTAGCAAACCATGGTTGTTAAAAAAATTGATAAAAGTTGATGCTGGGAAATCTAGAATTTTTTCAGGTGGGCAACTCCAAATAGCACCGCCCATAGGTAAAATGTAATAATCACGAAACCAAGCGCCAAGTTTCATAATGCTAATAAATTCACCCAAAGTTTGATTTGGTGAATTTTGAAGTGATGTTAAGGCATTTTTGTTAAATTTAAAAATATCAGTAATTCCTTTTAGCATAGGAAGATTCAAGAGATTTTTTCGTTGAGCAAAAAAGCTATCAATCGATGTGCCAGACCATTCAAGTTGTCCGTCATTAGCAGAAACAGAAAAAGTCATTTCTGTTTTCGTAATATCAATTTTTAGATGCTCAAAAAATTTATTTAAATTTGGGTAATTGCGATCGTTTAAAACAATGAAGCCAGTATCTACAGATATTTCTTGATTCTGTTGATTGAGGATGGTAATTGTGCGGCTATGTCCGCCAAGGCGTTTGTCTTTTTCAAAGATGGTTATATTGTGCTTATTTCTTAAAAAATAGGCGGCACTTAATCCCGAAATGCCAGAGCCAATAATGGCAATATTTTTTCTAACAGGCATGTTTCCATTGTTTAAACTTGCTTGTGAAACACTTTACCTGATTAAGAATTTTTTTCTATTCAAATTTTATTAAAATCATCCATCTGAATTTTTAATTTTGTAATTCTTGTATGTTTATAAAATCTTTCAGACATTCAGGATTTAGCAAAGATTGCTTATTCTTAATTTCCCTAGCATGCACAACGTCTCTTACAACTACTTCTGATAGTTTATTATTTTTAGTACGCGGTAAATCATGCACGGAAATTATTTTTGCTGGCACATGACGTGGCGTCGTGTTTTCGCGAATATTTTTTTTGATATGGTTAATTAAATCGGCAGTCAATTCCACCCCTTGCTTTAACACTACAAAAAGAACAACGCGTTCATCATCTTGCCATTTTTGCCCAATCGCCATACATTCCTTAATTTCGGAAATATTTTCTAGTTGTCGGTAAATTTCAGCAGTGCCTATACGCACCCCACCAGGATTAAGAGTTGCATCTGATCTTCCGTGAATAATAAGACCATGGTGGGGCGTCCATTCACAAAAATCCCCGTGATGCCAGGTATTTTTGAAGCGAGCATAATAAGCATTATGGTATTTTTGCCTATCATTATCTTTCCAAAAACCGATTGGTCTTGATGGAAAAGGTTTCGTGCACACCAATTCCCCAGCCCCTTCTTTAACTGGTATGCCGTGCTCATTAAAAACATCCATCGCAAGTCCAAGGCTTGATCCTTGTATTTCTCCTCGGTGAACTGGACTAATAGGATTGCCCATGACAAAACAGGAAACAATATCAGTTCCACCAGAAAGGCTACTAATTTGCACATCTTGCTTAATCGATTTGTAAACGTAATCAAACGTTTCTGGAAGCAGGGGAGAGCCAGTTGATCCAATCGTTCTAAGGTGCGAAAGTTTATGGGTTTTAGTGATATCAACCTCAGATTTATTTAAACTACTAAGGTACTTAGCAGATGTTCCAAAAAAATTAATTTGAAGTTCTTCGGCAAGATCCCACAAAAAGGTTGGTGTGGGGTAGGTTGGGGACCCATCAAAAAGAACAATATGGGCACCGGATGCTAGGGCCGATACTAACCAATGCCACATCATCCAACTACAGGTGGTGAAGTAAAAAACCCTATCTTCTGGTTTGATGTCGCATTGTAGTTGATGTTCACTTAAATGCTTTAAAAGCGTGCCGCCAACCCCATGTACGATGCATTTTGGAATACCTGTTGTGCCTGATGAATACAATATATACAAAGGATCATTAAAGTTAACAGCCGTGAATGTAATCTCAGTTGCATTGCTTGTTGATAGAAGCTGATCCCACCTAGGGTAGTTATGTTCAAGCCCCAGATAGGAAACAACAACGACTCGCTCAACGCTTGGTAACTTTTCTAAAATTTCTGGAAGCCTATCAAGGCAAGAAAAAGTTTTCCCATTGTAATAGTAACCATCTACGGTAATGAGAACCTTTGGTTCAATTTGGGAAAACCGATCAATGACTCCTTGGGTGCCAAAATCAGGAGAGCAAGCAGTCCAAACGCCCCCAAGGGAAGCTGCTGCTAACATGGCAGCAACAGTTTCTGGCATGTTGGGTAAATATCCTGCAACACGATCGCCTTTGGTAATTCCCCACTGTTTGAAATGATCAGCGACTTTGGCTGCAACCCAATAAAGTTCTTCGTGAGTTAGTTGTCGCTTAACTTTATCTTCTGCGATGAAACTTATCGCGATATGGTCATTGCGTTGTCGTAATAGGTTTTGCGCAAAATTCAATGTTGCATTTGGGAAAAAAACTGCTTTTTCTAGATCTTTTGCATTTTCTAATATTGTTTCACCTTTATTACCAACCACACCGCAAAAATCCCACACTCTATCCCAGAATTCAGGAATGTGATTGATCGACCATTCATGCAAATCATGATAGTCTGTATGGATAATGTTTTTTGCAAACTTTTTAAGTAAGCTGTTTGCAACGTTTAATGATGAGGGATACCAGGGAGGGCTCAATTTTTGGATAAATATTTAGAAATCTCTTTTAATTGTATGCGCATGATCATACGAATCCCAGAAAAAAATTGGTGTTTATACGTAAAATTATAATGAATTGTTTTGTAAGGTTTGGTGTTCAATGAAATTATGGAAAAAAGTTCTTATCGGTCTCGTTCTGGGGCTTATTTTAGGATTGGTTTTAAAAGAAAAAGTTATTTACATAAAACCTTTTGGCGATATTTTTATTCGCCTTATCAAGATGATCATTGTGCCACTCATCTTTTTTGCAATTGTCAGCGGTATTTCAAATACTAAAAATCCTAAAGCACTCGGCAGAGTCGGCATAAAATCTGCGGTTGCCTATCTTCTGACTACAGTATTTGCGATTATCATTGGTTTAGGAGTGGGAACCTTATTTGAACCGGGAAGTGGAACTGTTTTAAATTTTAGCACTGATGCCCTAAAAGAAGTTCCCGAAGCGAGTGCCATTAAGATACTTGAAATTTTCCTTAATATCGTTCCAGAAAATGCTATAGATGCAATGGCCCAAGGAACAATTTTACAGGTTGTGTTTTTTGCTCTGTTCACAGGTATTACGCTCAATAGTATGGATAATCGGGCTTCTAAACGGTTAAGCGATATTTTTAATTTGGTATCCCTAATGGTTTTTCGAATGGTTCATTTAATCGTTCAGCTTTCTCCAGTTGCAGCTTGTGCCTTAACTGCTTGGGTGGTTGGGACCCAGGGCATTGTTGTTTTAGAAAAGCTTTTAAAGTTGATTGGCTGTGCCTACCTTGCGTTCGGTATACAGTACCTTGTATTTGGCCTAATTATTTACGGGTGGACAAGACTATCACCCCTGCCATTTTTCAAGAAAAGTGTCGAATACCAAACCCTTGCTTTTTCAACGAGCAGCACGAAAGCAGCTCTACCTACAACGATTAAAGTTTGTGAAAATCGCCTGGGAGTTTCGTCCCTTAGTTCATCGTTTGTGTTGCCCCTTGGCGCATCAATAAATATGGATGGAATCGCTATTTATATCAGCCTGTGTGTTTTGTTTTTTGCTCAAGCCACCGGAAAAGTTCTCGGTATTGCTGATTATGGAAGCATTATATTACTGGGAACTTTAGGTTCAATCGGTGGCGCGGGCATACCTGGTGGAACGATCGTGATGCTACCTATGGTGCTTGGTGCGGTTGGCCTTCCTATTGAAGGAATTGCCCTGATTGCTGGAATTGACCGAATTGTTGATATGATGCGCACAACCATTAGCATTACCGGTGATGCAACCGTTGCATTGTGTGTTGATCATTCCGAAGGGCTTTTAGATAAAAATAAATACTACGCTAATATTTAGCTTGGATTAGGTGGTTTTTTTTGGAGGCTGACACCCCAACTTTTAGAAAGTTAGGGTGTCAAGATTCAGATAAAGCGTTTTAGACTGCCACTATTTTGATGGGGTGGCAGTTGCTCGTGCTCCTGAGACTGGGCTTGGTGGTGCCCCTGGTTGTGCATCGTCTTCTTCTACTATTCTTCTTTCCGCTAATGCAGAAGGTGATGATGGCGCTGATGACCCTGGTTGTGCATCGTCTTCTACTATTCTTCTTTCCGCTAATGCAGAAGGTGATGATGGCGCTGATGACCCTGGTTGTGCATCGTCTTCTTCTACTATTCTTCTTTCCGCTAATGCAGAAGGTGATGATGGCGCTGATGACCCTATTGCACCAAAGGATAATTCACCTTTTGGTAATGGGCAACTTACAGCTTCCATTCCCTGTTTTAAAAGACCTGACAGTTCATCTTCTATAATAATATTTTCATGATGCATTGAGTCGATGATTTTTTGCAATCCTTGCTTTATGGTTTCCTTGTCCATGCCGCCACGTCTTAGGCCGAATATATAATTTCGTAAAATGTAGGGTGCAGCAGGATTTTCATATGAATCTGGATACCATATGCGTGCTTGGTTAACAACATCCATATTTTTAATAATTTGAGGTTTCCGATTAATTCCAGTTTCCTTTTCATACTCCTTTACAATTGTCTTCATTATGTCCGTTCTGTGAAAAGCGCTTCCTTCTGGTTCGATAGAAACAATGGAAGCATCATTTATTTTTGTTGGGGTTACGGCAGAGAAGGAGTTTCTTTTGTATGACGCTATTGCAATCAGAATACCTCCTTCTTCTCTGCTTGCTTTTGATATATTAAGACGTATTGCCTCAATAAATGTTTTTTTAGATTTGTATTCAGTAATAAATTTCATTTCCTCATAATCATCTTTATCTTCATTCAATAGATAAGAATCGCCTTTGTATGTTTTATTGTTTTTTTTATCAATTATTTGATAGGCGACCCTAATGTTTGTTTCATCAATGGTTTTTTCATAAATGTCTTCTTCATAAATGCCTATAGGTATCGAATCATTAATAGCTATTCGTGATTCTTGGGAATTTTTAAGTTGACTGAGAGTTAGAGTTCCAACACAGATTTCATTTATGTAAAATTCAATAATTGCATTCTCAGGAACATTATTCAAAGCACCAGCTATTGGCTTGTCAACACTCAACCGCATATTTCTGTAACCATCTTCTGTCATAACGTATTGTTTTAAGGGTGATATAACCGCAGATGCTTCTAGCGATGGCGCACCAAGAACGCTGATTAACAAACATGAAGCAATCGAAAGGCGCAGCATTAATTTCATTTTTTTCATAATTTATTCCTTGCTTTTTTAATAATATTTTATAGTATTATTTTTATATGATTGCGTTTAATAATTTGTTAATTCGATAATATTTTTATGTAATTTTTACTACGCTAATATTCATAAGATGATTTTCACTTGATCTTTATCCAAATTTCACCTTAGATCAGGATATTAGTCTAAGACTTAATATGTATGCGCAAATGGATTGATTTTCCTATCGTTGAAGGGGTTTGCACTAGGCAAGCTCATGCGGATTTTCCAGCCCAAGAGGATGGTTCAAAAACCTATGAACGAGAACTTGGTAAGGAGGGATTCTTTGGGCCCTGTACCCATATGATTCATCGCCACGCACCGACCGCATGGACAAGTTGGGAAGGACCACTTCGTCCCAGAGCCTTTGATTTAAACAAATGGAATCAAAACCATGATTGCCCATTTAAGACAGATCTATTTTTGCATAATCGCCATACCGAACTGAGGTGGTGGCAACTGAATCAATCGATGACTCATCTGGCCAGAAACGGCGATGGAGACCAGTTATTATTCATTCATCAAGGGCGTGCTGACCTGTTTTGTGATTATGGGCATTTAGCTATTAAAACTGGGGATTACGTTGTACTACCGCGTTCTACGATGTGGCGACTTGATGTTATTGAACCGTTGAACATACTCATGATTGAGGCAACTGACAGTTCCTATATGCTACCTGATAAGGGGATTGTGGGGCCCCATGCGATTTTTGATCCAGCGATGCTTGATACCCCAAAAATAAATGATCAGTTTAAGGATCAACAAGTTGATGCAAATCATGAATGGCAAGTTCACATCAAAAGACTTGGAAAAATCAGTGTGGTGACCTATCCATTTAACCCGCTTGATGCGATGGGATGGCACGGCAACCTTAGCCCTGTGCGCATTAATGTGGATGATATTAGGCCTTTGATGAGCCATCGCTACCACCTACCACCTTCCGCGCACACGACTTTTGTGGCGAATCGTTTTGTAGTATGCACGTTTGCGCCTCGGCCAATCGAGAGTGATCCAGGAGCGCTAAAAGTGCCATTCTACCACAATAATGATGATTATGATGAATTCATTTTTTACCACCGCGGACAATTCTTCAGCCGTGATAACATTCACCCAGGCATGAGCACACTTCACCCTTGCGGATTTACCCATGGACCCCACCCTGGGGCGTTTGCGACAGCCACCAATTTTTCCCGCAAAGAAACTGATGAGGTTGCTGTGATGGTCGATACCCGAGATTCTCTAGAAATTGGGAATAGTTGCTCTTCTATCGAATGGGAGGAATATTCTCAAAGTTGGAAAGCTGTTGAGAAGCCTTAACTAGTTTTAGAATTTTAAGCTATTTCTTATTTTAAAGTTTGCAAAAAGCATAAATACCCTAAAGACCTAAATTGATCTTTGAGGAAAATTAATTAAGGTCGTTTATATCTCATCATAAACCGGTTTCAGCTAGTTGGTGTTGAGTTTCTTACATGGCATATCTATACTCCATCTTAGAATGGTTCATCCGGCACGCCGGACTCACAAATTAGGTAAAAATCATTGTATTCACTGCCTGACGCTTTTCCATACATAGCCTTGATGTTGGCACTGGCATTGTGCCCATTATTACTACCAAAGATTTGGCACAAATTTGAAAAACTAATCCTAGGGGCTATCGGTTTTTGGACCTTATTCCTCATGTTTAAAACTGAGGGAAGTGTTGAGGCGGCCCATTCCCTGTGCCATATGCTGGTGCATGAATATATCGCTTTTTTGGCAATTTTGTTCGCTCTGTTTGCGGTGGCTGGTGGTATTTATGTGCAGTTTAATATCGCTGATAGTTTGAAAAATAATATCCTTATCCTTTTAGGGGGTGCCGTTTTGGCCAACTTTATTGGTACAACCGGCGCTTCGATGGTACTAATTCGTCCGTTCTTGAAATTAAACCATAACCGTCCTTACAAAACCCATTTGGGGGTTTTTTTTATTTTTATCGTTGCCAATATAGGCGGGAGTTTAACCCCTTTGGGAGATCCCCCCTTATTTATGGGATATCTCGCCGGGGTTAATTTTAGCTGGACGGTCGTTCACGGTTGGCTGCCGTTTATAGTGGCTGTAGCTTTTTGTTTGGGAATTTTTGCCTGTATTGACCGCTTTAAAAACAAGCATAGTAGATCACAGCGAAAAGATTTTGCTATTCCTGTAGAAGGCGGCATTAACATTGCGTTGATGGTGGCTATTGTTCTTGTGACGCTTTTTTCCACAAAGATCAGTACCGAGGCGGCTTTCAAACTGATGGGTGTAGGCATTTCCTGGCAAGATATCCTAAGAGATGCAAGCTACATTCTGATTGGGCTATTATCGCTTCGTTTGACACCCAAACAGATTCACCAGATTCAAGACTTTAATTTCGGACCATTTAAGGAAGTTGCTCGCGTGTTTTTGGTGATTTTCCTTAGCCTTATTCCCCTATCTGCCATGTTAAAAATGGGGACAGATGGTCCATTTTCTGGATTATTTAATTTCGTTAATAACAGCCAAGGATTACCCATTGATGTGCGCTACTTTTGGCTATCGGGCAGTCTTTCTGCTTTTTTAGATAATGCCCCAACGTACCTGCTGTTTTTCAAAATGGCAGGGGGTGATGCGCACCACTTAATGTATCAGCTTCCATCAACTCTATTAGCAATATCGTTGGGGTCAGTTTACATGGGTGCAATGAGCTATATTGGTAATGCGCCAAACTTTATGGTGCGCAGCATTGCAAAACAGAGTGGGGTTGAGATGCCAAGCTTTGTTGGCTATATCATTTGGTCATGCCTGGTTTTGCTACCAATTTTGTATGGCATTAGTCTTTTGCTGAGAAATTTTTAAGTACAAAAAATACGCCATTCAAATCTTTATAAAATAAAAAATATTGATGATGTAAAACTTTAAATCCATTATCAATATTAACGAAAAAACTAGCTTTTTTTTCAAAAAAGAAGCTAGTTTTTAATCAGCTTCATTCTCCATCTCACCAGGTCATATCCTTCTCTCTCTTTTTCATTTTTACTTCGTTTCTTTTCGTTTCGTTCTCGCTTTAGTGGTGCCGTACAATCAACTACAAATGCTTCGAAGAGCAAAGGCATAAAGCCTTAGGCACAAAGGCCGCTGTTGCAATAGAACCTTGTGAAACGCAGGGCTCTATTGCAA